>JAHDIN010000049.1 GCA_020630775.1 Saprospiraceae bacterium
AAAGCACCACAAGGCTTTAAATACTTCTTTGTTGATGCTATGGTCAATGCCAATTTGGGTGTAGCGATAGGTCCATTTACACTCAATGGATTCGGTGGTGGATTATCACACCGCATGACAAGTAGCTTCGACTCAAATGCGATCAATTTTGATAACCCTTATGCACCACAAGGCAATTTTGGTGAATCATTCTCAGGGACAACATATACGCCTAATATAACCAAAGGGTTAGGCCTGAAAGCAGCTATGCTATTTACTCTAGCGGGCAAACAGGAAATCATGAATGGTTCACTAGAGTTTGGAATGAGTTTCAATGATGGCAATGGCATAGATAATATAACCATGAAGGGTGTGGGTAAATTTTTAACAGCGCCTACTTCTACAACTGATTTAGAAGATCTTCCTGAAAAATCAAATGGTCTTAATAGTCGTCCAAATGTAAGTTCACCGCTTTCAGCATACTTATATTTTGATTACGACTTTGATGCACCAAGTATGGTAGGTGAATTAGGTGTTTATCTAGACACTCCTCTATTATATGGCAGTGGCGCTAATAGGAAGTTTGTTGATGGGCACGTGCACTTCTCCCCTAACAATTGGGGCATTGAATTTGGAACCCCAAGCAAACCATCTGGAGCGATGCTAGATATCGGCTTCGCAGAAGTCAATACTAAAAGCTATTTCATGGCGGGATCAAGCGTCCCTACAATTCCTGATGTTCCGAAAAAGGTTCAAGATATAGCTTATACATATAATAATGGATTAAAGGGATTGAAACCAGGAAACGGACTGATCTTAGGCGCATCATTTGACGCTGAAGCTTCAGCTGGGATTGGTGGTGCTATTGAAGGTGAGTTATCGGCAAGTGTTGGTTTTGATTTGATGCTTAGAAAATTTAATAATGTTACTTGCGATAGCGATATCATTGGGCTTAATGGTTGGTATGCGGCAGGACAATTATGGGCACATGTAGAAGGTGCATTGAAATTCTTTGGAAAGGATGTTTTTAAAGCTGGTATGGCAGCAGTATTGCAAGCACGTCTACCTAACCCTACACTCATATCTGGAGATGTTGGCATTGAATTTCAATTAGCTTTTGTAAAAGTTAAAAAGTCTATACACCTGTCCATTGGGAATGACTGCGAATTAGTAGCAGAAAACCCTATTGATGCTATAGGTATGAATGTCATCAGTCATTTTATTCCATTTGAAGAATCTCTAGAAGTGACACCAGACACAAAACCAGTGGCACATTTAAATGCACCAGTAAATAAGAAAATTGGTTTAACAGGGTTATCGGGTCAGCGCGTGTATTATGAAGTGAGAATTCCTGAAAATGCGAGTATTGTTTCAGTTGGCACCGATACCATTCCAAGTACAGCTATACAAGGAGAAAGTGACACAGAAATTATGATCGATCCATTGTGGATGTTCCCACAAAACGATACTGTCAAAGTAAAACTCACACTTGATGTCTATAGAATTGAAGGTTATAGAGAAGAGTTCGTAGGAAGTCAAAGTGATTCTCTTACCTTCTATACTGGAGCAGGTTATGATTATATTCCAACTTCGAATGTCGTTGCTTCTTATCCAGAAAATGGCATGAACAATTTCTACAGAAGCGAATACAATCGAGCCATGGGTTTTATAGATCTAGATTTTGGTCAGCCAGAATTATTTTATGATATACCAGACAATCTAGAGCAGGTAATGCTTATTGAAAATAATAATGGCCAAAGTTACAATGTTGAGTACACCTATGATCCATTAAACAACAAAGTATCCTACCCTCTAGATCCTGACAATTTAGAAATGGGCAGTGTCTACAGAATTGCTATGGTCAGACAGTCCAAAGAAGTATCCGATGGTATGGAACAAAGAACGTTATTCGAAATATTTTTTAGAGTATCAGAATATGAATCCTTCTTAGATAAAATTGAAGACTTACAAAATGTTAGCTCACAACATATTGCAGATCCTGTATTAGGTGACCAGATTGTTATTGATCCAGGTGATGTAGAACCTTTTGATGCACGAGAGAGATTAGGTTTTTCATATGCTTCGTCTGAAAACAATGCTTACTACAACTTGCATAAGGAGATGTATGAGAAATTACCTAGTCAAAGAGCAAGATGTCAAGAGCCACTATATCCATTCGTGGACACCAAACATTTAAGAGATGATGTAGTAGCAGCCTCTGGATTTACTAGAGAAGTGATCGATAAATCACACTTTGATTCAGAGTCTGGTAATACATATCAGAATAGAAATGTATTCAATTTCCAATATGCCTCTTTGATCAAACGAGATTATAAAAATACAAGTCAACTACTAAGAGAATGTCTTAATTATTTAGAGTTCGAAGTATGTGTCGATGAAAATAGACCACAGTTCAGTGGACCAAATAATCAAGGAGATCAAACACTTGAAGAATGTATTGAAACAGAATTAGGTAGTGAAGTTTTAGATCTGTTAGATCTTGAATACTTCGAACTACTCGACGGGGATTATAAAGTATTTCTAAACTATTATTTACCTGACGGCACAAAAACCTCAGAGACATATCTAATATTCACTAAATAACTTAGACCATGAAAAGTCATAAGAAATTTTACCAATCAATTGATTGGCTTGGGATTGTATTGCTCATGTTGACGATCAATCCAAATCTATACAACCAAAGCACGGACAACAATCCGGTACAATTAAACAGTTTTTATCAAAATGGAGAAGTTAGATTAAAATGGATGATTGATGATGCAGAGCTCTTTGATTGGGGCAAAGAGGTTGGTTATACCATTACTCGTACAACTAATGCTATCAATGGTGTTCCACTGACATATGATGACCGCAACGATTCAAGAGTAGTTTTAGCAAGTAACTTAAAGCCATTCACAGAACAATACATCAATAGCAATTATCCTAACAATGACAATGTGCAGGCCGCCAAAAATTTACTCTATGATGCCAACATCAATAACCAAACTGTTGCTGAAGATGATTTCTCATTAGCAAAAGCTATGGAAGTGGATGATAAAAAAAACACACAGCATGTATTCTCATTAATCACTTCTGAGTTAGATTATGATGCAGCATTAGCTTTAGGATTGGCTTATACTGACACCAGTGCTGAAGCCAATAGAGAATATGTTTACTCGATTGACTTCAGTCAAGACCCAGAGAGCAATCAGGAGATTTATATCTCTGATGATTTTGAAAGTGGTTGGGGCAATTGGAATGATGGGGGGCTGCATAGTATAAAATACTTTTCTAGGTTCCCATACAGTGAAAAAGCGTCATTAGCTCTCAGGTATGGCCATAGCTCTTCAAATACTTATACTAATCCACTTCAAGTATCTCAATACGATCAATTAAAAATTGCCTATACATTTTATACCTATCATTTAGAAGCTGGAGATGCTTGTCATCTGGAAATATCAAACAATGGAGGCACCAGCTATGAATTGATAAAAACATATACAACTGGGCAAAATGTACAATCCCTAAAAAGATACTTTGACACACTTACAATTAATTCCGTAGCATTAAACAATCAAGTCGTACTTCGCTTAAGAGCGGCAGGTAACCAAAGCAATGATGCATGGTTTTTTGATGATATTCAATTACAGGCAAAACCTAATTCTGGAAATAACTGGTCAACAATCGATTTCAATGATTTCGAAGAAGGCTTCGGTATTTGGAACGATGGAGGAGCACATTGCTATAGATCGGTGATTCCTTACACAACTTCAGGAAGACATACAGCCTTGATTAGGCATGGTGGAAGCTCTGCCCAAATTACATCCAATTCGATTAATCTTAAAGATGTTACCTCATTACATTGTTCATTTAACACTTATGTCAACTATGTTGAAAGCGGTGACGCATTTGGTCTAATGATATCAACAGATGGCGGGAGCAACTTTGATACTTTAAAATATTGGTCTTGTCCTGAAGATATTCAAAGAAGAAAGCGCTTTGACCAAAAGTTGAGTTTCTATGGACTAGACCTTACCGAAAATACTAAACTTAGATTTCAAAGTTTCAGCAACGATTATAATGATCAGTTCTTCATTGACGACATCAAATTCTACGGCTTAAAAGAAGTCTTAAAAGACTATACCGTTATTGAAACAAACCAGAATTCTACCCTAAAACCGCCTACAATCATTGCTGCATATGGCGCTGACAAAGCCGCTACCATAGAATGGGATATCAATGACGAAAATGCAGCATACAGTTCTTTCGATATCGAACGATCAACCAATGGAGTCAACTTTACAAAAGTAAATGACCTACCCTACATCTATGGTGCTACAGAATTAAACGAGGATAGCCGTGCTGCTTACGTAGATGAACTACCTCAAAACGGCATCACCTACATTTATAGAGTATGTGGAAAATCAAGTTATGGATACACCAGTCCCCCATCGGACACGATTCATGTGACAGGCAAACCATCACCATTGGATTTTACACCATCTTTTGATACCATTTACTATACGGAATCAAATGATAATGTTATTCTAAAATGGTTACAACCGGAGTCCATAATATTGTCTAGACTTAAAAACTTTGATATATATCGTGCAGACAATATCACTGGCCCGTATCAAAAGTTAAACAACGCTCCATTAAGCAAGAGCACGACCTTATATACGGACGTCCATCCTTTGTCGTCTGGATATTATAAATTGATAGCTAATGGCACTTACTATGATTACGAAAGCATCGTCGATCTATATCTTAAAAAAGACGATACCCCACCAGCAATTCCAATAATTACAGATGTCCGTTTTACTGACAACAATTTAGTACAAGTCACTTGGCATCCTGTCACTGATGAGGACTTATTTGGCTATAGAATTTTTGCCGCTAATGGCAAAAACGGGAATTATACGCAAGTAACAGAACAACCTATCGAAGGCACTACTTATGAATTTTATGTTGATACTACTCTGGAACGAGATAGTTTATACATTAAAATGAATGCTCAAGACAGACGTGATAATGGTTCTGATCTTTCTGCAGCTGTCGGTATCAGCCGTCCAGATATATATCCCCCTTCACCACCCTCTTTAGTGAAGGTTTTCCCGAGTGCACAAGGTATTGAGATCAGTTGGGAATACAGCTCTTCTGATGATGTAAGCAAGCATACGCTTCAAAGAAGGGCCATGCATTCTCCAAATTGGGTTGATGTTGTAAAGATAAATACAGCCCAAGAAGCGGATTATCCACCTGGCCCAGATAATGTCAGCTATATAGACAGCACATACAGCGACGTCACAGAATATGAATACCGATTCATCGTCGAAGATCAAGACAACAATGTCGGCAGTTCCCTAAAGATTCAAACCACACCAATGAAACAGTTGATCAAAGGCCAAGTGAGCCATGTCGATATCGACCAAGAATCAACAGCTAATTTCACTGACCCTATCATAGAAAAGCAACTCGCCAATCTTGGACCTAAAGCTTTTGGTGATTGGGATCAAAAAAACAACGCCAGCAACACAGACCTAAGCATCAGTTGGAAGTACCCTTTAACGCCCGAACTCAAAGAATTCAAAATCTACCGTGCCCTAACAGGTGCCCCCATGAAAGAATACCGAACCGTCCCACTCAACGTCGCCATGGGCCTCCCCGATGCTAACGTTACCATCACGGCTGACCAAGGCATCTATGAGTTCAATTATGTCGATAATCAATTAATTAAAAACCGCCGCTATGTCTATGAGATCAAAGCTGTTCACACAGATGGGTCTGTGTCTTATAGAAGTCAAGGGGTTAGTTCAAAAATTGGTCAATAAAATTTAGGGAAATGAAGAAGTTAAAAACATATCTATTAAGTATTGTTTGTTTAATATTTGGTTTAACTGGATATAGCCAAAACTGTAATTATTTTATTGGCTCTGATTCTGAAATAGATCTTTTAGGACTAAGAAAAGATGAAATAACTGGAACAATTGAAGAAGTTTCTTGCGACCTAAAAGATGTTTTTCAATTAGAATCTGTACAGTTTGAAATATTCACATCGTCTCTGTATTCTGTATCAAAATATTCCCAAGGCACAACAGCAGCAATACAACAAATTTACAATGAAGCAAATAGTATATCCTCCAATAACCTAACCTTTATTTTTTTAATTGACGATAAAGGAGCATTAGAAATTAGAAGTTCTATTTCGTTTAATGACTCAAATTATTCTTGCATTAGATCTCAGACAATCCAAAATTGGCTTGATCAATTTAGCCTTATTAATAAGCCTCAAACATTAAATGAAGCTCTTCTACACGTAAGACAAATGATCCTCGAATTAACCGAGATATTTTTCGAAGGGTTCTGCTGTTCATCTTACTTCAATCTTAAAGATGATCATCCTCAAAATGAAAAGAGTAGCACTTGTTTAGATTACGAAAATGTTCTCTGGATTATTGAAAAAATAACTAATGAAGAATTTGTAAATACCGCTCATGCACTAGTTGAAACCTACCAAAATTGTCAGAATAGTAATTGGGCACCAAAGCATGATAAAGGCATCATGCCAGATTGTTTACAACCTTCATTTCTAATTGCTGATATTGAATGGGCCAAATTTGCAGGTAGTATAGATGGTATTTATTCATTCTTTTTTGATTTTGTAAATACAGTAAAGATTGTTCCTGGTATTTATAACTCATTACAAGACATTCTTGAAGCATATACAATTGGTTATATAGGATGCTTAGAAACTGCAGAAGGCAAGGATGTAACAATTTTAGAAATCAAGAAAGCCTTTTTTGACGCATATAGTATTTCTAGTTTCTTCAATGGATCTACTCATCAAGAAAGATTTCAAGAATTCAAAGATAGTTTTGTATTGAATACCACAAGCGTAGGTTGCAAAACCTATGATGAAATTCGAACATCGACCGAAGAATTCCTAAAGTTAATTGCAGAAAAAGAAACCTACTTAAACCTATGGAGCAAGGTATCAACTTTCATAGGTAACATATGGGAAAACGTATCAGGTTTTACAGCAGAGCATGCGTATTGGCAATCCTATTATGTAATGAAAGGTATAGCTGAATTTTATGCAGGGGCAGGCATAAAAAAATTCGCAGAGTACACAACAAACGTACTTGGCAGTTTCTCTACAAAATTAAACGCCGCAAAACGCTTTTCAAATGAATGGATTTTGTCCCAAATGGCTAAAAAGTATCCAGATGAAACAGTACAGCTATTAAAAAAAGACTTTATTGATAAAGATCCCAAAATTTTAATGCAAATTTGGAGGAAGGATTTGGTTGGGGCTTGGGAGAAAGTAAGAAAAGGTGGCATTGATGATTTTATTAATAGATCAGAGTATATACCAACCCTCGAGAAAGTTACTAAATATCAAAATGAAGTTTTAGGTGGCACATCAGGGAATGTGAAGTACTATCGAGTACAAGGAGGGCAAGGCACAGGGACAAGCCAGGAACTATTAACAGTTCAATCAAGTGGTAATTTAAAATTTAATAGTACATCTAATAATTTGAACCTAAGTACAACAACAAGAGAGCATGCTGATTATTTCATTAAATGTTGTAGACCAGGCGGTAAAATTATAGAATTTGAAGTTCCGAAGTCACTTGATGTTCAAATGAAAGAGGCGGCTATTCCTCAATACAAAGCAAAGCAAAATCTACTTAACCAGAATGGTTCCTCTCCGAAAATTGTAGATCCGCTTCAGCCAGGTAATCCTTTTGAACTTCCTTCTCATTGGCATCAGTTAATTGAACAGAACTATATTAAAGGATCAGGTAAAATTATAAATTAATGTCAGTCAATTTGATACACAACAACACCTCAGAAAATCTAATTGCTTTTGTAAAGAAAGGTCAATACAAATTCTACTGTCTTGCAGAAGTTGAATATTGGATAGCTGAATGGTGGGACGGATATGTTGATTTAAGCAAAGGCAAATTAGAAGATTTGTACTTCGAATTTTTGGATCGTTTTAAATTGGAATATTTAGAGTTGAAGAAATCTTATTATCAGCTTTGTGAATTAGGCGATCAATTTAAGCTTGATGGTAATAAGCCAGCGTTATTTATAGATTTTGATACACGCCAATTTAAGTCAAATTTTTATGATCAGTCTTTAGAGAATCGAATGCCGAGCGGATGGACAGGAAGTTTTGGAGAAGTACTTGAGTCAATTCCATCCGATTATAAATATTGGAGCGTTAAAGATAAAAAATCAGCTTGAAGAGAAAAGTTTTTCTTTAGGGAGTAGTTCAATAGCCTTTTGAATATTTTCAGGAACAAGTGAATGAATTTGTTTGCATCTCGGAGTAATATCTTCGATTGAAACAATCCACTCGTTTACATATTTAGGTACAGCTTCACCAGAGAGGCCAATTTGAATACACCTGTAGTCTAATTTTTCTAAATGAATATCACGTTCAGGATCCCATTGAATCCGAACAGGAGAGTTCTGTAATTTTTCCTTCCAATCTTCTCTTGAATTATGAATCTCAGCATCAAAATGAGAGAGACAAGAATTATTTAAAGCCCATTGAAATCCTTCTCTTTTTATCTTGATGGAAAGTACGAATTCTTGTCTTTCTTTTTGAGCCCAACCGCATCGATACATCATCCAAAGAAATGACGGTTTAATCCAAGTCATTCTATCCATTTTGAATGGAGGAACAAATTTTTGATGTTCTAGTGCAGGTAAGGCAATCTTTTTTCTATAGGCTTGGTAAACAGTTATCGTTTCTTCATCAAAGACAGCTCTAATTCTTTTTTCATTATCCAGCATTTGCTATTTGGGTTATGATAAGTCCTTTTAAATCTTGGAATCGAAAAAAGTGTGTATTAGTTCCAAATACACGGTAAAATTTCAAACATTTTACGGTAGAAACAAACCTACGCTGCCCCGCTGTCAAGAGTCCACAATTTAAATCATCAGCTCTGAACGATCCGCCCTTCGAGGTCTCCCGCTGTCCAAAGTCGACAATTTAAAACATCAATCCTGTACGCTCCGCTCTTCGAGGTCTCTGACCTCGAATCTATATTAATAAAACAAAATCATATAAGATTCAATTCAAATCCAATGGCCAAGTATCCAAACTCGATCTGATAAGTTTACGAAACTAAAATCCATTGATAAGCAATCGAAAATATATGGCTAAGCAACAATGAAACAATCAGACAGCAAGAACAAAATGTCAAGTAAAACGTTGTTTTTTACGTACGTAATTAGTAACTTTAAATTATGAAAGTAATAAACTATACAGAGCTAAGGTTAAACCTTAAATACTGGTTAAATTCTGTCATTGACGATGTAGAAGAAGTAATTATAAAGCGAAAAGATCAAAAAGATCTGGTACTTATTTCATTAGAGGAATACAACTCATTAGTTGAGACAAACTACTTATTATCTGGAAAAAATCGAGATGTGTTACTAGAGTCAATTAAAGAAGTGAAAAAGGGCAATAAGAAGAATGAGGAATTAATTGAAGAATGAAATTAGCTTGGTCAAGTAGAGCATGGAATGATTATTTGTATTGGCAGAAAACAGATAAGAAAAAGCTAAAAAGAATTAATACGCTCATTAAAGCAACCCTTCGAGATGCGCTTGAAGGAATCGGAAATCCAGAACCATTAAAACATGAGCTACAAGGCTTTTGGTCAAGACGTATTGACAAAGAACATAGATTTGTTTACAGTTATACAGAAGAAGAGTTATTGATAGTTGCTTGTAGATATCACTATTAGTAACGCCTGTGTAACCTGGTGTCCAGAATCTATAATTTAAAATATTAAGCGAGAGCGCTTCCAGCGCTTCAGTTAGTAATAATTACAGGCTTCTGCTTCTCGAGTGTCTCCGGCCTCGAATCTATATAAACAACTTAGCTCTCATTGAAAACTTCTTGTAATTAATTAAAAGACTTCTCCCGCTGTCCATAGTCGACAATTTAAAACATCAATCCTGAACGCTCCGCTCTTCGAGGTCTCTGACCTCGAATCTATATAAATAAAACAAAATCATATAAGATCCCGCTTTTCAAGCGTCTCCGAACTCGAATCTATATCAACAACCTTCCTTTCATTCCAATCACCTTTTAATCCAGTTTACCATCCATGGCATTTCAAATAAACGATTATGGAACGATTGCTAATTGCAACTAAATATAGTTACATTTGTTATGACTAAGAAGGATAAATTATTAGGCAGATTCTTGAGCATGCCATCTGACTTTCATTACAAGGAATATGGTCACATTATTGAGATACTTTGGTTTCGAAGAAATAAAGAAAGGGAAGACATCTGGATCGAGAGTTAAATTTAGAAATGATGAAAATATTTCGATTTACATGCACAAACCGCACGCGACTGGCATTATGAAAAAATATCAACTCAGACAGATTAAAGAAACATTAGGCTTATGAGACACCTAAAATATAAAGGCTATACAGGTTCGATTGAATATAGCAAAGACGATGGATTACTTTTTGGAAAAGTAGTCGGATTAAGAAGTCTACTATCCTATGAAGGCTTAACTGGTCAAGAGCTTGAAACCAATTTCAAAAGTGTCATAGACGCATATCTACAGGATTGCGAAGAAACTGGTGTAAATCCAGAAAAGCCATTTAAAGGCAGCTTTAATGTTCGTATTCCTTCTGACTTGCATCGAGACGCTGCCATTAAAGCTATGGAAATGAACATTTCATTAAATAGCTTTGTGTCCGAATCTATAAGAGCAAGATTGCTCGCTTTTCAAAATAGACCAGCAAGTTCCAAGCAGTAGTCTCTGTAATCATAGTAAATACTAGTTGATCAAGCTTTTTAACTTTTGGAGTGTCTTTTACCTACTTTGTTTTTATTTAAAACACTGCATACTTATTTAAAAGACTTCTCCACAAGGTCGAAGTATAAAATTGTGCACAAATTCATCATTATCTCATAACTGATGTGTGCTCAATTCCTTTTTCTTGATCGACTTTAACGCAGTACTTTGAGATAACCTATGTATAGAACAAAGCAAGTTAAGCACATTGACCAATAATCAGTAATTGCACTAAGTACTTTCAATTCAAATCAAGAAATAACACCAATTTCAAATCTCTAATTTCCAATCTCCAGTTTCTAGTTCCCAAAAAAAACTGTTTACCTCTCCCCACTTCCCTCATTAATCAATACAACAACTATTCTATAACTACTAAACAATTACAATGAATACTTTAAAATTGACACTATGTACTTTATTTATCACTGTTGTTAGCTTATCTGACAACTTCGCTCAGAATTATAAGCCCTTTGAATGGGATATCTTCAGGTTAGGTTACGTGATACCTGGCGGCGAAGGAGCGACTGGAGGAATTGCCTTAAGCACTGAACCGCGATACAATCTAAAAGATAATTTATCTCTTGGTCTTAGAGCTGAAATTGCTCTCTTTGGATCAGATGCAGAAGACGAATCTGTGGATGTCGGTGCTTCTGGATCTTTTGCATTGATTGGGGACTACTATTTCAATACAGAATCTTCTAGCCGTCCGTTTGCAGGTGTAGGTTTAGGCTCGTTTTCAGCAGGTGATGTCACAGTCACTTCTGGCAGATCTAGCTCAACTGTTGAAGGTGGTTCGTCAATCGGATTTATAGCTAGAGCTGGTTATGAACTAGGTTTACTAAGAATTACAGGAGAATATAATTTACTTACCAGTGAAGGGAGCTCTAATTATTTAGGGATCCATTTGGGATTAACGATTGGGGGGAAGTATAAGAACTAAATCTGAAAGATGGAATAAGGCATGTGGTTGATGGATCTGTTTAATCAGCATTTATTGATCATTATGCCTTATTTCGGTTTTTGTCTGCTAAAGAATAACAGTATTAGAGGTTTAAGGGACTAGAGGCTCAAAGGTTCAATTTCTCTTCTCTCGTTAATATTAGCTCAATATCTAACCATTAAGCCTTTAAACCGATATACCGTGAAACCTTGAAATCTTGATACCTTGAAACCTTGAAACCTTGAAACCTTGAAACCTTGAAATTCCCATCTAACAATTTATCTATCAATTCCTTATACATAATATCAATATCTAATACGTTATAATTATATTTACAGTTAGTACTTAACCGACCTGAGAAGCGTTCTTAAACCTAAAGATTAGCTTTTAGTATTTATTACACTGTTTTTCAATTAGTTAAGTATGTATAGTAATTGGTATTCTGTACTTTGCTTTTGGGTGGTAGGCCTCTTGATTTTACCTAATCAAGCGCTATCACAAGAAAGTGCACATCTAAAATCACATAATTTTTTCCATCCAGATGCTTGGGACTATCAAAAGAATGAGCTGTCCGCTTTGGCTATTCATGAGCTCGAAATGTTGCCTTTTGAAGACATTCAGGTACATAATGAAGCTAAAAATGTACATATCCTTCAAGAAAGGAGAGCTATTGACCTATTGATCGAGGCCACACGAAGGAATAATAGTTCACCAACTGAACAAACAGCAGCTCTATTCAAAGTGGCAAACATCTATTTCTCAAGAGGAGATTATGAAAATGCGACTGCTTACTTCAGGAAATTAGATGCAGATTATCTCGAAGGACCGCAATTGGATGAACGTGCTTTCAAAATTGGCTATGCGTCTTTGACAGAAAAACAATTTGAGGATGCCTTGACTTATTTTGAAGAGTCAGAGCAATATAAAGGACTTTATAAGTCTTCATCAATTTATTACTCAGGTATATGCCAGTATTATCTGGGCATGAAAGAAGAAGCTATTGCATCTTTCAGACTGGTTGATAATCATGCTAACTATAAAAATGTTGTTCCATTTTATTTAGCACAAATTTATTTTAAGGACGGGGATTATGATCGCGTTATTGAATATGCCTCTTCGAAATTGAATAATGGATCTATAGATAACAAAGATCAAATTGACCGAATCTTAGGTCTCTCCTACTTAGCTAAAGAAGATTACACCAATGCACTGAAACACCTTAATGCTTATGCTAGCCATACCCCTCGATTAAGTGAGAATGAATTATATCAATTTGCTATCCTTAATTATAAATTAGGTCAGCTTGATAAATCACAAGAATATCTTGCAGAATTGAGTCCAAGAGATACGCCGATTGGTCAAATGTCCAATTACTTATTAGCATCTATCTTTTTAGATAAAGGACAAAAAAATGATGCACAAGCGGCATTTAAACAAGCTTCAAAAACACAACACTTTCCAAATGTTCAACAAGAAAGTCAATTCAATTATTTAAAACTAGCTGCTGACTTAGGACAAGAACGTGTAGCCATAAATGGATTAAACAGCTTAAGTTCAAGCAGCTCGTACTATAGAGAAAGTCAAAACATCTTATCTGACGTCCTAGCCAATTCTTCAGATCACGAGATGGCGATTCAGACTTTAGAAAACATTCCTACTAAAAATGAAAAACTAAACGATACTTACAAAGACCTCACTTTCCAAAAAGGACAAAGACAAGTTAAAGAAGGTGAATATAGAATGGCCATTCAAAATCTAGAAAAAAGCTTGAATACTAAAGGCAATGTGCGTACAAGCCACCAAACACAATTTTACTTAGGCTTAGCGCATCATGAAATTGGCGATTCTGAGACATCTGAAAAGCATCTTATCGACTACCTACAATCAGGTCACAGAGAAAATGCGTTTGAAAGTCGTTATATCCTAGCTTATCAAAACATAGATAGTAAAGACTACAAAACATCATTGAAACATTTAGAAAAAGCAGTCAGTGATTTCAATCCTGCGACTGATGACAAAGCACTATTGAATGATGTCCTTATCAGATTGGCAGATCTAGAACTTTTAAATAATGACTATAACAGTGCTATTGCCTATTATGACATGGCTATCAAAAATGATGTTGGCGAAGCTGATTATATTTTATATCAAAAGTCCATGATTGAAGGTGTAAATAATCAACACATTGATAAGATTACACACCTAGAAGAATTGCTGCGTAAATATCCTGAATCCGCTTATGGAGACGATGCTTTATTCGAAATAGGAGAATCGCTAATCGCCTTAAAGAAGCACAATGAAGCTCATCAGATTTACAATGAGCTCATTCTTACTTATGGAGATCGTTCTGAATATACGGCTACTTCTCATATGCGTCAGGGATTATTAAGCTATAACTCTGGAGACAACTATGCTGCTTTAAACTTCTATAAACAAGGTTATAAGACTAGTAAAAATAAAGAAGAAAGGAGACAGGCTTTAATAGCTATAGAGGAAATATATGTAAAGGATCTCAATGAACCAGAAGCGTTCTTTGCATTCACAGAAAATGAAGGGGGAATCAAAATCAGCAACATATCGAAAGACTCGATTACCTACATCATTGCATTAGATGCGTACAAAGACAATGAGTACACTAAAGCTATTGAATTATTCAACAAGTATACTGCCAGATATCCTGAAGGTATTTACCATCAAGATGCCCTATATCATATAGGCGAATCATACACGCTACAAAAAGCATACGGACAAGCTTTACCATTCTATGAAAAGCTTATACAAGATGGCACTAATAAATATGCCTTAACTGCACTTAAAAAAGCAGCCTTGATTGCATATAACCACGAGCAAGATTTCAAAAAATCTTTTCAATATTATGATGCTTTATATGCCGAACATAATATACACAACCTTGAAGTTATCGAAGCGGCATTATACAGTGCATTCAAATACAATCATCAAGAAGGTATAGAAAAGTATGGCAATATTGCTGTCAATGAACCAAAGATTTCTAATGAGTCAAAGAGTGCGGCTTATTATTATTTAGGCAAACTATACAACAACAGTCAACAAAAAGATTTAGCTATTACAGCATTCAGTGAAGTCGTCAAATTATCGACAAATAATCATGCTGCAGAATCAAGCTACTCGATTGCCAAGATTATGTTCGAAGCTGGAGATTTAGAGGAGGCAGAGAAAAAAGCATTTGAGACAACACAAGTAGCCGCACACTACCCTGTTTTCGTAGCAAAAAGCTTAATCTTATTAGGAGATATATTTGATACTAAAAACGACCACATCAACGCTACTGCAGCTTATGAATCAGTAATTGAGAACTTTAAAGAAAATCCCTTGCTGGTCACAAAAGCTCAAGAAAAATTAAAAATACTGAAACAGAAGATTGAAGACAACAGCAGAATCATTGACAATAATGAATTAGATGCTATCAATTTTATTCCAACAGAAACACAACGATAATGAGACAAGTTAATTTATATATTTTCGGCCTTCTTATTTTTTGCACTTCACTTCAAGCACAGGTAGATACAACGTCGCTTTCTACTGAAAACGTAAGTGTTTACAAGTCTTATGAAGCAGTCATCGCTCAAGCTCAACAAAAGGATGTTGATTTTGAAATAAGTACATCTTCTAAAAGGGATCTTAATTATAGCTACCAACTAAACAATCCTAAAGAAATAGATTTTGAGGAAGCTAAAGTGGTTATTAATCCTTTAAAACATAAAGGCGATCAAGAAGTAATCAATGACACGAAGGATGGTCAAGTTTATGGTAGTTACGGTAACCTATCTACTATAAAGGCAGGTCTAGGCTACAAATACTACATAGAAGATTGGTTTGAGACTGGAGTGAATTTACATCATTTCTCTGCTAATGGGGCTAGTGAGAATGCACTTAACGTGAGAAATCTTCAAGGAGATTACTATATCAATTACTTTTTGAATCCTAAAACTAAAGTTGGCATACAAGCTTTTGGATCTTATCAAAAAAGATCTTTGGATGAGACTTTACAAACAGAATTGGACAACTTTAGCTTACCATTTAGAAAATTAGGTGGTAGCGTGAATGCTTCGCATATCAATTTTGAAAAAACGGGTATTGCATTCAGGACAAGGCTTACTTATGACAAATTAGAACGATTAGAAAGCAATAGAAAAATAGATCAGCATCATGAAACTATGTTAGATTGGTCAACAAATGTACTCAAAGCTATTGCACCAAAAGTCAACTTTGAAGTAGATATACAATTGAATCAATTTGGAATAAATACAGATCAAAACAAAATAACTGATTGGTCTTTCTACCCTCGTATACAGGTTAATGATGACAATATCCAAGTCAATGGAGGTATTGACTTTATTCAAGGTACAGATGTCAATATTTTGTTTCCAATTGTAAGTATTCATGTGCCATCTGTATTTAAAGACATCAATGTCACTTTAGAAACTGAAGGAGCGTTTAATAGATATAACATGCATTGGATCAGTGAGAACAATCCATTTTTACAGGCTCCTATTTTAAATGATAGCTTAGCCGGATATACAAGATCTTATAAATTATCCCTAAGCAGGGATTTTGGTTGGTTTACTCCAAATCTATCTATTGCTGTAAATGATTATGAAAATGATGTTCACTATATTCAGAATGAAGCTGTTGAAAATATCTACGCACGATTTGAGCTAGCTGCTTATGATCGTACTGAACTTGAAATCAATCCATCAATAAATATCAATCGTAATAATTTAGGATTTGAAACAGGATTGGTTTACAGACGATTTTTCAATACAAGTGAAGTTGTCCCCTTTTATCGACCAGAAGTTTCCATTTATTTGAATGCTACACAGGAATTAATTGACAATAAACTCTCTTTAAAACAAATGATCATTTATAATGGCTCACAAAATGCTCTAAACGAACGAGGATTAGTGAATATCATTAATCCATATTGGGATGTAGCCTTAAGATTAGATTATAAGGTAAATTCAAGTTGGAGTGTTTTTGCAGAAGGCACCAATCTTATAAATCAAGACATAGAAGTTTACCAAAATGTACAGAACTATGGAAGACAGTTTTGGGGAGGTTTAGCTTTTAGATTTTAAAAGACTAATGCCAATTTTTGAAGCTCTAAATAAATACAAAATAACGGATTAAGTCTAGTCATTTAAACTCGATAATTTAAGACGGCTATTCTTATCAAACAGATATCCCTTATACAGGGGATGTTTCTATTCAAGCTTGTTGTCAAATTTGTAAGTAATAACGCCTTACAATGAAAACACAACAACTTATACTTACTATTATTCTTTCTTCTTTTGTTTTTTCCTTAGCCTTTAATCAAGCTGGTATTATTTTCCCATCCATAACTATAGAAGAACGA
Source organism: Saprospiraceae bacterium (assembly GCA_020630775.1). Classification (GTDB taxonomy): domain Bacteria; phylum Bacteroidota; class Bacteroidia; order Chitinophagales; family Saprospiraceae; genus RFSX01. The sequence continues at coordinate 17,155 of JAHDIN010000049.1, forward strand.
GACAATTTAAAAGTTGAAGCAGGCCATACGATCTTCAATCGCTCTACACAAACCATTAATTACTTTGATGGAAAAACATGGATTAACATCCACAATGGTATATCTCATAAATCAAATAGTTATCAAGATCGCATTCAGGATATGGATGGAGATACAAAAATTCAGATCGCCAACGCTGTGCCATTGAACACCATGGATTTTTACCTAAGTGGCATAAAACGGCTGCACATAAGAGGACATCGTATCGAACCATTGAATAATGGCAATTCAGTTTTTATAGGATTCGGAGCTGGTCAAAATGATGACTTGAGCAATAATGGCAATACTTTTCTTGGGTATCAATCAGGCTTTCAAAATACGACTGGTCACACCAATGCTTTTGTCGGTCGATCAAGTGGTTTTAGTAACACTTCAGGGTTTAGAAACATCTTTTTAGGATATCGATCTGGAATGTTTAATACTAGCGGCAATCAGAATATTTACATGGGATACCAAACAGGTCATAACAATGTATCAGGATCAGATAATACCTTTATTGGGTCAAGAGCTGGTTATAATAATACGGGTAGTCGGAATGTATACCTAGGCTACATGGCTGGTTTTAATGCTACAGGAAGTAATCAATTATATATAGACAATTCGAGTACCTCTAGTCCATTAATTTATGGAAACTTCTTAACTAATAGAGTTGGCATTAATGGTGATCTAGGAATTGGCACACAAGCCCCTTCTGATGAATTATCAATAATAGACAATGATAATGATGGAGATGCTGTAATACGTATGCAGACTAATTCTGGGCATATACTTTTGGGATTCAATCCATCTAATCAAGGTATCATTGGTACCCAGAGCAAGCATGACTTGAGATTTAGAACTCATGCTGCTAATAGAATGACTATTGATTATAAAGGCGATGTTGGTATAGGTACCACGGTCCCATCACAAAAACTTCACGTAGTGGGTAATATATGCGCGACAGGAAATATTGGTACTTGCTCTGACATCCGGTATAAAAAGGATTTTCAAAAAATCGACAGTGCCCTATCTCATATTTGTGCATTGAATGGGTATTTCTATAATTGGAATACAGAAGCGTTTCCAGAAAATGATTTTTCGAACAAAAGGCAAATTGGTGTTATTGCTCAGGAAGTTGAAGTTTTATTTCCTGAGATGGTATTGACTGATAGCCTTGGGTATAAATCAGTAGATTATGCACGTTTGACGCCAGTGCTTATAGAAGCCATTAAGGAATTGAAAGTTGAAATAACTCAACAAGAGAAAGATTTTAATGATGAATTGACAGCCTTGAAAGAGCATCAAGCAACAATGTCTCAAATCTTAATGCAATTGGTGCAGGCGAGCGAACAAACGTCGAACTAACTGTATCAAATCATTACTCTTTCCAAAAAGGGATTTTTCTTAGGTGACCGGTATCTAATTCCATTTTGTTGTTGAGATAAATAAACTTGGCTAGTAATTCATGTTCGCCACGAGGAAGTGTATCAATATCAATTTTAGTATGATAACCTAATTGATTGGTCACCGGATGTTCACGGTAATACCAGCGCAAGTCTTCAATCTTTTGCTTATTAAGTTCGACATAAAAACAGTCGGATAAAATTTTATTAAACTTAACTGAATTGCTATCTCTTTCAGTATTCCGTTGAAGTTCATTCCACAATAATTTGACACTATCTCTTTTAGCAAATTTTATAAATGTACTATCAAAAATATCGTTGTAAACAATGAAAAATGGTAAGTAAGAACCTTTAACTATTTCTGTAGGAATACTTGCTGCATCAAGCAAATCGTCTTCACTCAAATATTCATCGTACTCGTCATTTTGCATTTGCAATAAAGTAGTAGGATTGGTAAACTCTCGTTCATCAAAAAAATGTGTTTTGATTGGAATCGAAAAGAAGGACTCCATGCCATAATCCTTAACTGAAATCAAAAATGCTAAGAAGAAGTATAAAAAAAATACCGAGTGAACCTTCCATCTTTTACTATTACTGATTAATGTTTTCCACTCATATTTAGATATCCATGTAAAATTCAGAAACGCCAATAACCTACTGATGGGATAATAAATCCTTTGAATTGTTTCAAATCGCTTTAACCATTTAAAAAATATTCTATCTAATAAACCTGCAGAAATAAAAATCAATAAAAACCCAATGGCATATCCTACTTCAGGATTATCAATCCAATCCCCCGGAAAGAACGGTTCGAAAATAAAGTAGTACAATAAAAACACGTTTAATAATCCCCCTATCGTTCCTAAGGTCATGATAATCGAAATCGAAAAGGCCAGACTACAATATTTTTCAATACTGAGTATCCTGTCAACCAAATTATACTTTGGTCTAAATTTCTTTTCGAAGTATTTAGAATACCCTAATCGCTCATAATCTACGCCATTCGGATACGCAAAATGGATTCCTAAAAAAGCCAACCATAAAGCTCTAAGTAGTAAGTTAACCGAAAAGCCAATCAATAAGGCTCGGCTCAATGTGATACCTCCAAAAAATACAACCGCATGTGATGTCGTAAATTCAACAGTAATAAAAGTCCCTTGAATTTTATTGATAAAGTACTCAGGAATCTTCAATAGTGTGAATATCATACCCCCACTAATCAGCAACTCTATTTGCCAACTATTTTGCTCTGTGTTTTTGAGCCACTGGGGTATGTTATTGTTTGGGTTCACTTTTAACGAGGTTTCCTTTAGTATTGTAATAGAATCAAAATTAAGATATTACAATAATCATCA
>JAHDIN010000050.1 GCA_020630775.1 Saprospiraceae bacterium
TAATAAAATATCCTCATATTTATTTGGTTTAACGTAGAAATTCTAGGTTTCTAGGCTCAATTTTATAGTCATTTCTAAAATCGAAATTTTACAGAATTTTTCGATTATTTTCACACAGTTTCCGTACTCATAATGAATATTCTATTATTTACCTTAATTGATACTTTTCCCATTGCGGCAAAAGTATCCAAAAGCGCTAGTCTTTTCTAAGATGCTTTTGCTTGTCTCGAAGCTTCAGCTACATATTTTCTGCTTAAGGTAAGCTTCGCTTACCAAGTCGCTGACGAAAATATTTCGCCCCGCATTGTCGAAAATGACAATTAAAAAATATCTTATGAAGAAAAAGCCAAAATCACGATCACTAGATTGAAATAGTCCGTTTTATCTCCGATCTTTCATGTACTCAATCTTGATGAGATATGACAAACATCTTCATATAAAAATTCGGTATTACAAATCTTAAAGCCGAAAGTTGGGTAGATTTGAAAATTCAGTCAACGTTATTTAGGCATAGTCAACCCTTAAACCCTATTCCATAAACCATAAGCCATAAAAAAAGGCCAGCACCACTTTTGGCCTGACCTCTTTAATGATATCTAATACTTACATGACATTAAATTGTTTGACAATAGCAGCCCGCCTTCCAGATACTTTTATGTAGTACTGGCCACTATTTAAATTTGAGATATCGATTTGAATGTTTTTAACGGTTAATTCGTCTTCTTTTTGAGTATGGACTAATCTTCCGAAAGCATCGAAAATCATAACCTCATATTCGCTCTCCATTACTTGCAACTGATCCGAAGTAATTCTTATAAAATCTGTTGCTGGATTAGGGAATATTTTTACTCGCAGACTTTGTGCCTCTTCTGGTGAAGGTGGCACCAAGTTTTCTTGACATGGTGTAGCCATATCTTCAGACCAATCAGTTGAAGCATCACCACTTCCATCGTATTCAATAACTGTATTAGCTGTAAATGCTGAGACGAAATCACCTGCAGTCCAAATACCTGCACTCACTGCTACTGAAGCTCTATTATGTCCAGTTGAACCCCATTCAACATAATCAATTATTGATGCGCTTTGAGCAAAATTATTATTGAGATACAAGCCCATTTCACCATCTGCTGGATCTATATCAAAATTAACTACAACAGTCACTATCTCTCCTGGATCAAGAATCAAATCACCACCACAATCAATAGTTAAGTTTTGCAACTGTCCATATGCTGGAAAATCACACAACCAGTAATTTGAAATATCTATACTCGTGCCTCCAATATTCTTCAACTCAACTCTATCGTCACCGTTTATCTCATTAATTACAACTTGAGCAGCAGCAGTTGTACCACCATCAATTCTTACAACCTCTATAGAGTTACTTAAATCAAAACAACCCATCAAGTTTGAAGCATTTTCTCCAACAGCTAATCCTGTGATAGGATCCTCATAACTCAAATGCCAAATCAAACAAGTACCTACACCAGCACCATCAAAATCAACAGCACTTGGCATTGGAGGTAATCCTAAAATATTGCCTTGATCATCAGTTACTACCCATTGTGAATTTGTACCGTTAGTATTCGCTAAAGTGATAGAACCTGCAGGAATCATATCTGGCGTACCATCTCCAACTGTAAATTCAAATGGTCCTCCAAATAATTCGCCACCATTCGCAGGGCAACCATTTGATGCTGTTCTAATTACATCAATTGAATTTGATAAGCTAAAGCATCCAGCTAAATTACTTGCACTTTCTCCGACTGCCAATCCAGTAATTGTACCTTCATAACTCAAGTGCCATATTAAACATGTCCCTGGTCCTGCACCATCAAAATCTACTACACTTGGCATTGGCGGTAAACCTAAAATAATACCTTGACTATCCGTTACAACCCATTGTGAATTCATACCATTAGCATTAGCTAATGTAATTGAACCCGCAGGTATCATATCTGGCGTACCATCTCCTACTGTGAATGAGAATGGACCTCCAAATAATTCTCCACCATTGGCTTGACATCCACTAGCATTGATTCTTTCTACTGTTATTGAATTGGATAAACTGAAGCATCCCGTCAAGTTACTTGCACTTTGACCTACTTCTAATCCTGTAATCGTACCCTCATAGCTTAAGTGCCATACTAGACAGTTACCAGCACCAGCACCATCAAAATCAACAACACTTGGCATTGGCGGTAAACCTAAAATAATACCTTGACTATCCGTTACAACCCATTGTGAATTCATACCATTAGCATTAGCTAATGTAATTGAACCCGCAGGTATCATATCTGGCGTACCATCTCCTACTGTGAATGAGAATGGACCTCCAAATAATTCTCCACCATTGGCTTGACATCCACTAGCATTGATTCTTTCTACTGTTATTGAATTGGATAAACTGAAGCATCCCGTCAAGTTACTTGCACTTTGACCTACTTCTAATCCTGTAATCGTACCCTCATAGCTTAAGTGCCATACTAGACAGTTACCAGCGCCTGCGCCATCAAAATCTACAACACTTGGCATTGGCGGTAAGCCTAAGATAATGCCTTGACTATCTGTAACAATCCATTGTGAATTAGCACCATTTGCATTAGCTAAGGTAATTGAACCCGCAGGTATCATATCTGCTTGTCCATCTCCTACTGTGAATGAGAACGGGCCACCAAATAATTCGCCACCATTGGCTTGACAACCGTTAGAAGCAGTTCTCACCACCTCTATTGAATTAGATAGACTCCAACATCCTGTTAAATTATTTGCGCTCTGACCTACTTCGAGCCCAGTGATTGTTCCATCATAACTTAAGTGCCAGATCAAACATGTACCTGGACCTGCACCATCAAAATCTACGACGCTTGGCATTGGCGGTAAGCCTAAAATAATGCCTTGACTATCTGTAACAACCCATTGTGAGTTCGCACCATTTGCATTGGCTAAGGTAATTGAACCCGCTGGTATCATATCTGCTTGACCGTCTCCTACTGTAAATGAGAATGGGCCTCCTATGATTTCACCACCGTTGGCTTGGCATCCACTTGCATCAATTCTTTCAACTGTTATAGAATTAGACAAACTAAAACAACCCATTAAATTACTCGCACTTTGACCTACTTCCAATCCTGTAATTGTACCCTCGTAACTTAAGTGCCATACCAAACAATTGCCTGATCCAGCGCCATCAAAATCTACAACACTTGGCATTGGTGGTAAGCCTAGAATGATGCCCTGATCATCCGTTACTACCCATTGTGAATTCATGCCATTAGCATTGGCCAATGTAATTAAACCAGCAGGAATCATATCTGGCGTACCATCTCCTACTGTGAATGAGAACGGGCCTCCAAATAATTCACCACCATTAGCTTGACAACCATTGGCGTTGATTCTTTCTACTGTTATTGAGTTAGATAAGCTGAAGCAACCTGTTAGATTACTTGCACTTTGACCTACTTCTAATCCTGTAATTGTACCCTCATAGCTTAAGTGCCATACTAGACAATTACCTGCTCCTGCACCATCAAAATCTACAACGCTTGGCATTGGCGGTAAACCTAAAATAATACCTTGACTATCCGTTACAACCCATTGTGAGTTCGCACCATTTGCATTAGCTAAGGTAATTGAACCCGCTGGTATCATATCTGGTTGTCCATCGCCTACTGTGAATGAGAACGGGCCTCCAAATAATTCACCACCATTAGCTTGACAACCATTGGCGTTGATTCTTTCTACTGTTATTGAGTTAGATAAGCTGAAGCAACCTGTTAGATTACTTGCACTTTGACCTACTTCTAATCCTGTAATTGTACCCTCATAGCTTAAGTGCCATACTAGACAATTACCTGCTCCTGCACCATCAAAATCTACAACACTTGGCATTGGTGGTAAGCCTAAGATGATACCTTGGCTATCGGTTACAACCCATTGTGAGTTCGCACCATTTGCATTGGCTAATGTGATTGAACCTGCTGGTATCATATCTGCTTGTCCATCGCCTACTGTGAATGAGAACGGGCCTCCAAATAATTCACCACCATTAGCTTGACAACCATTGGCGTTGATTCTTTCTACTGTTATTGAGTTAGATAAGCTGAAGCAACCTGTTAGATTACTTGCACTTTGACCTACTTCTAATCCTGTAATTGTACCCTCATAGCTTAAGTGCCATACTAGACAATTACCTGCTCCTGCACCATCAAAATCTACAACACTTGGCATTGGTGGTAAGCCTAAGATGATACCTTGGCTATCGGTTACAACCCATTGTGAGTTCGCACCATTTGCATTGGCTAATGTGATTGAACCTGCTGGTATCATATCTGCTTGTCCATCGCCTACTGTGAATGAGAACGGGCCTCCAAATAATTCACCACCATTAGCTTGACAACCATTGGCGTTGATTCTTTCTACTGTTATTGAGTTAGATAAGCTGAAGCAACCTGTTAGATTACTTGCACTTTGACCTACTTCTAATCCTGTAATTGTACCCTCATAGCTTAAGTGCCATACTAGACAATTACCTGCTCCTGCACCATCAAAATCTACAACACTTGGCATTGGTGGTAAGCCTAAGATGATACCTTGGCTATCGGTTACAACCCATTGTGAGTTCGCACCATTTGCATTGGCTAATGTGATTGAACCTGCTGGTATCATATCTGCTTGTCCATCGCCTACTGTGAATGAGAAGGGCCCGCCAGTAATTGTTCCACCATCAGCAAAGCAACCAGTAGCAGCTTCTCGATTAACCTCTATTGGGTTAGATAAATCATAACAACCAACTAAGTCTGATGCATTATTACCTACTGCCGCCCCTTGCAAACCATCTTCAAAAGATAAATGCCAAACCAAACAAACACCAACGCCTGCACCTTCGAAATCTACAGCACTAGGCATTGGTGGTAAGCCTAAAATATTTCCTTGATCATCGGTGACGACCCATTGTGAGTTCGTACCACTATTGCCACTTAAAGTAATTCCACCTTGTGGGATGTTGTCTGAAACCCCATCTCCAACAGAGAATGTAAAGGGCCCACCTGTTAAGGTGCCACCTTCTGGTTGGATTCTGTTTACTGTTATTGGATTGGATAAACTAAAGCAACCTTCTAATTCAGAAGCATTGTTTCCAACTGCTGCTCCTTGTAAGCCATCTTCAAAAGACAAGTGCCAGATTAAACATGTACCAGGACCTGCTCCGTCAAAATCTACAACACTTGGCATTGGTGGTAATCCTAATATATTTCCTTGATCATCGGTTACGACCCATTGTGAGTTCGTACCACTATTACCACTTAATGTAATTGAACCTGCCGCTAAATTATCTGCTTCGCCATCACCTACGCAAAACTCAAATGGACCACCTGTTAAGGTTCCGCCTTCTGGCTGGATTCTGTTTACTGTAATTGGGTTAGATAAACTGTAGCAACCTACTAAATCTGAGGCGTTGTTTCCAACTGCTGCTCCCTGTAAGCCATCTTCAAAAGACAAGTGCCAGATTAAACATGTACCAGGACCTGCTCCGTCAAAATCTACAACACTTGGCATTGGTGGTAATCCTAATATATTTCCTTGATCATCGGTTACGACCCATTGTGAGTTCGTACCACTATTACCACTTAATGTAATTGAACCTGCCGCTAAATTATCTGCTTCGCCATCACCTACGCAAAACTCAAATGGACCACCTGTTAAGGTTCCGCCTTCTGGCTGGATTCTGTTTACTGTAATTGGGTTAGATAAACTGTAGCAACCTACTAAATCTGAGGCGTTGTTTCCAACTGCTGCTCCCTGTAAGCCATCTTCAAAAGACAAGTGCCAGATTAAACATGTACCAGGACCTGCTCCGTCAAAATCTACAACACTTGGCATTGGTGGTAATCCTAATATATTTCCTTGATCATCGGTTACGACCCATTGTGAGTTCGTACCACTATTACCACTTAATGTAATTGAACCTGCCGCTAAATTATCTGCTTCGCCATCACCTACGCAAAACTCAAATGGACCACCTGTTAAGGTTCCGCCTTCTGGCTGGATTCTGTTTACTGTAATTGGGTTAGATAAACTGTAGCAACCTACTAAATCTGAGGCGTTGTTTCCAACTGCTGCTCCCTGTAAGCCATCTTCAAAAGACAAGTGCCAGATTAAACATGTACCAGGACCTGCTCCGTCAAAATCTACAACACTTGGCATTGGTGGTAATCCTAATATATTTCCTTGATCATCGGTTACGACCCATTGTGAGTTCGTACCACTATTACCACTTAATGTAATTGAACCTGCCGCTAAATTATCTGCTTCGCCATCACCTACGCAAAACTCAAATGGACCACCTGTTAAGGTTCCGCCTTCTGGCTGGATTCTGTTTACTGTTATTGGGTTGGATAAACTGTAGCAACCTACTAAATCTGAAGCGTTGTTTCCAACTGCTGCTCCTTGTAGACCATCAGCAAAAGACAAGTGCCAAATTAAACACGTACCAGGTCCTGCTCCATCAAAATCTACAGCGCTTGGCATTGGTGGTAAACCTAATATATTTCCTTGATCGTCAGTGACTACCCATTGCGAATTTGGACCTGAATTTCCACTTAAAGTAATAGACCCTGCTGCTAAGTTATCAGCATCACCATCGCCAACGCAAAATTCAAAAGGTCCTCCTGCTAAAGTACCACCTTCAGGTTGGTTACGGATCACTTCAATTGGGTTGGATAAACTGTAGCAACCTACTAAATCTGAAGCGTTGTTTCCAACTGCTGCTCCCTGTAGTCCATCTTCAAAAGACAAATGCCAAATCAAACATGTGCCTGGACCAGCACCATCAAAGTCTACAACACTTGGCATTGGTGGTAATCCTAAAATATTTCCTTGATCATCAGTGACTACCCACTGAGAATTCGAACCCGTATTTCCACTAAGCGAAATTGACCCTGCTACTAAATTATCAGCAACACCATCTCCTACACAAAATTCGAATGGACCTCCTGTTAAAGTTCCACCAATAGGTTGAACTCTATTGACAGTTATGAAGTTTGAAGATAAAGCTTCACAGTCTTGCGTGACTAATGAAGAGATTGGTTGGCCTGGCTGAGGATCCGTATCAAAAGCTGTGCTGAATCCCCAAATATGACATACCCCTGGAGGCGCTCCACTTAAATCCAAAGTGCTTGTTGTAGCAGCGTTAACATATGCAAGAATGTTATCAGATTGCTCAGTAATCACATAATAGTAATCCGTCGCATCACTTAATGAAGTATTGGTTACATCCAAAACGATATCTCCAACACACGCATTGATTGAAGTAGCGCCATTGGCAAGGCTCACTAAACCACCATCAACTAGTGAAGGGCAATCTTGAACGCAACCTGCTTCGATTGAAATATTTTCTAAATCCCATACTTGCTGCATGGCAAACGAACCTACAGGACAGTAAGCCACCAATTCGAAACTAAAAACAGCTTGGTCATCAACTAAAAAATCATCATTATTGAAAAAGCTAAAATCTTCAAGAGACCATTCAGTTGAAGTTGGCAAATCGCTTTGACGAAATATTTCTACGCCGTCTCTAACCACTCTTACACCATATTGCGTTGGATAATTATTCAAGCCTGAAGGGCCATCAATCCAATCAAACATTTCAGGTGCCAACTCTAAGAAGCTTAATCTTTGTAATTGTACCGGTTGGTTACCAGTTGCAATAACTTCAATGTCAAAACGGACGGCACGCTCACTATTTGGCGTGTAATTACATCCTTGATCATAGGAAACACACATAGCTTCAGTACCATTGGCACCTGGCGTACATGAATGTCCATTAATTTCTGGTCTTAATCTATAAAGATGGTCTCCTACCACCCTTAATGTTACATCTGGCGAATTTGAAATATTTGCCGTAAATTCTGAGAAGTCAGTGTTTGTTTGACTTTGAGCATAAGACGTACACTCATCGAGATTAAATACCAAACTGGCATTTTGAGATCCATCCGCCCATAAGTTAATCGACATGAGGACGAGGATGAGAAATGATAATTTAGAGTAAATGACCTTGTTCATATTTATACTTAGATTATTAAATTCAATAACCTAATTATGTATGTATATGATGAAGGGTTGGATTTGAAAATGACCAATTATTTAAAGTGTCTTTATAAAGACATCTAAAAATAACTGGCTTCAAAGTGTCCTATGATTTTACAAATTTCTTGATAATTAATCCTTTGGTTAAATCGTCACGGAGCCTTAGATAATAAAGCCCCTCAGGTATGCCGCTTAGCTGAATGGAACTTTGATTGTTGCCAGAAATAACCACTTGCCCTAGTTGATCAATTATATCGAAATCATAAGACAATCCTCTTGAGTTATCAATTATTAATAAATCAGTAGCAGGATTAGGGTAAATTTTAAAATCATTATATAATTCAAAATCGGATAAAATTTTACTCTCACATTCAAGGATATTATCGTGTGAAGAATAATAATATGATTTTTCTCTTTGGTTTAGCAGGTTACGAATTTGAACAGGAAATCCGTCATCATTATATAATCGTAATAAATAACGGGTAGTATCCCAAACATTATCTTTGAATTCAAAATTCAGTTCTTGTTCTTCATTGAGGTCATATCTATATTCTTTTAGAGATACGTTTACCCAAAGAGAATCGGAAATATTCTCAGACAATAATTCTTCTACTAACCTTTGTTGTCCATCGTAAGTATATAATTTCCTTAAATTATTTCTTGATGATATCACATTGCTATCACAAGGGTATTCTTGTGGTCCTTGGAATACGTCACCTTGCACAATATCTACTTGAATGAGTAGGCCATTTAAATCGTAAGTATTATATACCCAACATGTATCGATTCTAAGACCACTGTCCGCACAAGGTCCACTTCCACTACCCCACGATCTGCTTATCTCAGTATATTCAGAAACTCTATTCAGGCTGTCATAATTAAATAACAGTTGAAAATTATTTTGACTTGTCCATGTCGACCCAAAAGCACTAGCCTCTCTGTCGCGTAGAACTAAACGTCCTAACGAATCTAAATGATTAACATACTTAACAGAAGATCCTCCAAAAGTATACTCAGAGCTCCAAAATCCTGATCGTTCTTCGATTAAATCATTATTCTTATATTCATAACTATACCATGATTCCTTGTCACCATAATTATCACTTAATGAAAAATTGCTGATTTTACTAACCTGCCCATCATTATTGTAATAATATCTATTAAAAGTTTCCGACTCCCCTGAAGGAAATACACTTGCTGAATCGACTTTGCATGCTTCATCATAAAAGTAATCGCTTGACCTACTTAGCAGAGCTGTACCATCTGCATTAAATTCCCGTATTGAATCTAATCTAGAATTTAAGTTACGTGGGGTACCATCTTGGTTCCAAAACGTGAGAAAGAAGTCCATCCTTGACTCATTTATAGGGCTAGGATAGCCTTTTATAAATCTTTGACAGTCCAAGGAAACAGGAAGCATAATTATTGGAATAGCAAAAACTAAGACAGTTTTAACTGTACTAAAAATCCAGTTCATTTAATGATTGTTTGTTTAAATATAAGCCTTATTTAAATTAAATTCAATTCAATTGCGCTCTTGAAAATATCTAAAACGCTGAATTTGAATTAAACTAAAGACAATCAGTAAACTATCCTAAATTATAAAAAAAGGGAATTAACTGGACGTAAGATTTAATTATGATTTAAGTTTTGCTCGGATCTAAAACCTTCTAGTCAATCCCATTTGAAAATTAAAATTGACAAATTTACTTGTTGCTGTTAAGTCTGGACTAAGAAGATTCCCAAAACTTGAATCATAATATACACCAAGTGACACAGCGGCGTTATTGTCAAAGTTCCAGTTAAATCTAGAACCTAAATTATATCCAACATAAGATTTGTTGTACCCAGATAATTTCAAGTCAGAAAACTGCGTTTCCCCTACAATCTCATTGGTTCTCATATCCATTAATTTGTAAGTAGATTCAGTGACTATTTTAGTAACGCGATTGAAGTTAACTGCTCCTATTAAATCAATACCGAACTTTTCTTGATCTAAAATACGATAACCCAATCCTGCACTAATATTGAAGATTCTTAATTGCTGATCAAATGTTGCTATCTGTTCAGTTTTAGCGGGATCAATATCCGTCGATCTTAAATCAACCATACCCGCTGAAGCAATTGTCCCTAAAGGTGTCATCATCGGATCCACTTGATAAGAAGCATTACCCATGCCATCCATTTGGATATTTTCTGCAGTCAATTGACCTTGATCTTGATATAAACTTGAATTAAAAATTCTCTTGTAGCCTATATTTACTTGAGAGAATAGGTTTTGAGAAAGATCTGAAATTAAACCAATTTCATAACTGCTACTCTTATACAATTTTTCATATTCAGTAAGTGATATACCAGCTGGAATAGACGCTTGCATATCTATAAATGCCAAGCCCTGACCGACGCCTAAGAATAAATGGTGTCCCCTATTTTTATGCCTTTTGGCTTCATCCAAAGAAACAGTTGGTGCTAAATCTAAAATGAATTGCTTTTCAGAAGTTTCGACTCTTTTGAGCAGACCTTCCAGATGACTTAATGGGGCTAACTCTAAATTATTATAGATTGGAGAAATTGAAGAAGCATTGCTTATAGTCAGCTCATTTTCTACTCTTGGGATTATTGAAAAGGCTGAGTTCTTTACAATTTCATTATTTGCAGATGATGTGTTTCTTGATCCACTCGAGTAGAATGTAGTATTTGACTTTAATGCATCGATACCACCTTTATCAATGGTACTATTAGGTTGTCTTATGTTATCTAATCTATTGGATAGACTATTTTCTGTTTGCGTATTGTTGCTATTGGTATAAGTATTTTGTTGTAGCTCTGAAACGACTATTGTGTTGCTATTTGATTCGAGAGAATCTTTAGTCGCACCATTAATTTTGTTTATAAAATTATAGGCTAAGAATGATGTACTTATCAATCCAACTAATATTAGCCATAAAGGCAGTATTCTTCTTTCTTTATTATCATCCTTTATTTGCTTCTCTTGAACCACTTTAATCGCTTCATCAAAGATGAAGTCAGGAGGATCATTCCAAGCCCCTTCTGCATCAGGATTTTTATAAGAATTTCTTATATGTTCAAATAGGTCTTTACTCATCAGTCACGAGATCATTTTTGCAAATTCCTTGCTGGCTGTTAATTTACGTTTTAAAATTCTTTTGGCATTCCATAGCTGCGATTTTGAAGTTCCAGTGGAAATATTCAACATCTCAGCAATCTCCTCATGTCCATACCCTTCTATTTCAAACAAATTGAATACCAACCTTGCCTTAGTCGGTAATTCTTGAATGACTTTGTTTATTTCTTCAAGGCTCAAATTAGCTATAGCCTTAGAAGTTGTTGGCATAATTCCAGCGGCATTCAAATCATAAATTTGAGGATGCTTCATGTTCTTTCGTTGTAACATCAAACATTCATTAATTACAATTCGATTGGACCAAGCTGAAAAAGTCCCTAAGTCATTGTCGTAAGCATCAAGTTTTGAAAAAACCTTTATGAGGGCATTTTGAAGTGCATCCATGGCATCATCACTGCTACTCATGTATCGTAAGCAGATAGTATACCATTTTCTTTTGAACTTCATATAAAGGGACTTCTGAGATTTAGAACAACCCCTTTTACAAGCCTCTATCAAGTCGATATCATTATGAAGTTGCGAAGAAGAAACGGTTTCATTGTTAAATCGATCCTCTTGCATACTACAAAGTAATATTAAATAAGTCTGGAATTCCTGATTTCATTGAGTTTAAGCTAGTAAACGTCTATATGAGGACCTAACCCAAAAAAAAGTTTATTGTTCATCCAACCATTTGCCCTTTTACTGCATAACTTCTAGTGGACAATTCAATTTATAGCTCTGATCTCGAGTTTTAACCGCTCTGATACCCCCAAACAAAGCAGATGAATCTTATATTCGAGTATGAGTATATTAAAAACTCCCCTAACCCTACCTAATGGGACCGTATTAAAAAACAGAATGGCAAAATCAGCCATGAGTGAAAACTTATCGGACTCAAAACACCAAACCACTCCGACACTTATCAATGCATATAAAAAATGGGCCCAAGGAGGTTCAGGATTACTTTTTACTGGTAATATCATGATTGATAAGACAGCACTAGGTGAACCAAGAAACGTGGTAGTTGAAAATGGATTCTCGGAAAAAGGACTAAAAGAATGGGGACAATTATGCCAAGCACATGATGTACATATTTGGCCTCAATTAAATCACCCTGGAAGACAGGCTATGGAGCAAATCAATAAAGAATTATTGGCTCCATCTGCTGTACCCTTGATTTACCCTGGACGCAAAAGTGCTTCTAAAAAAATTCCACGCGCTTTGAAAAACGATGAAATCTTAAAGATTATTGATGCGTATGGCAACGCGGCATTGATTCTAAAAAACAATGGTTTTACAGGCGTTCAGATTCATGGAGCACATGGCTACTTAGTGAGTCAGTTTTTATCTCCCAATACAAATATCAGAGAGGATGATTGGGGCGGCGACATACACCAACGCTCTAAATTTGTTGTTGAAGTTTATAGAAATATCCGTAAAAAAGTAGGCGCAGATTTTCCAATAGGTATAAAACTAAATTCGACAGATTTTCAGAAAGGCGGATTTACTGAAGAAGAATCCATGGAAGTGGTTAAAATCTTATCAGCTGAAGGCATGGATTTAATTGAAATCTCTGGAGGCACTTATGAAGCACCTGCTATGATGGGTTACAAGAAAAAATCTACCAGAGAACGTGAAGCCTATTTCTTGGATTACATTCAAAAGGCTAGAAAGATCACTTCTACACCGTTAATGCTTACTGGAGGATTCAGACATAAGGAAAACATGGAAAGAGCTATCGAATCTGGGGATGTTGACCTAATAGGCGTAGCCAGACCATATTGTATTTTTCCAAACATGGTTAACGACATGTTCAATAATACCTCTGATTACTTTCCTACCAAAGTCAATAAAACTGGCGTAAAGGCCATTGATGCTGGTCTAAGTATTTTTTGGTATGAAGCGCAAATTAAATTAATTGGAGAAAACAAAAAGCCTCAACCTAATTTAAGTGGCTGGAAGGTATTTATGAATTACCTATCTATAATAATGAAGAAGAAATTGAGTTAAACAAAAATTAAAGCCCTCTTAATAAATTCGATGTATTTATTAGGTTACGACATAGGAAGTTCCTCGATAAAGGTCGCATTAATTGATGCCGCTTCACATAAACTTATTGCACTCGAGAAATCGCCTGAGACTGAAATGAAGATAATCTCGCCTCAAACGGGATGGGCAGAACAAGATCCTAATGAATGGTGGTCACATGTTTGTCTAGCCACAAATAGATTAATCCAAAATCACAAAATTGACACCAAAGAAATTAAAAGCATAGGAATAGCTTATCAAATGCACGGCCTTGTCATGGTTGATAAATATTTAGAAGTAATCAGACCTTCTATTATTTGGTGTGACAGCAGAGCCGTTGGCATTGGGAATAAAGCACTTCAGGACATAGGAGCAGATTATTGTTTTCAAAACTATTTGAATTCTCCTGGCAATTTCACTGCATCAAAATTAAAATGGGTTCAAGAAAACGAAGTTGAAAACTTCAATAAAATTCATAAAATACTATTGCCTGGCGATTTCATAGCTATGAAGATAACCGGACAATGCAGCACAACTGTTTCAGGTTTATCAGAAGGCATTTTATGGAATTTTAGATCCAATCAAATTGCTAAAAAGATTATGGAGCATTATGCGTTTGACGAAAGCATAATACCTGAAATTTATAATAGTTTAGAAACACCCGGAGAAGTATCCGCTGAAGCCGCTAAATCTTTAGGTTTACAAAAAGGCACACCAGTTACTTACAGAGCAGGCGACCAACCTAACAATGCCCTTTCTTTAGGCGTCTATAAAAATGGACAAGTTGCTGCTACAGGAGGAACTTCTGGAGTTGTGTATTCTTTATCAGATCAATTGCCTTCTGATAAGAAAAGTCGTGTTAATAGTTTTGCGCACGTTAATCACAACAATCTAAGTCCTAAAATCGGCACTTTATTATGTATTAACGGTGCAGGCATTCAATATGCTTGGTTAAGAGAATTATTGAAGAAAAACAATTTATCATATTCTGAATTGGAGTCTAAAATTGCTACTCTACCTATAGGATCTAAAGGATTAAGAATTATTCCATTTGGAAATGGTTCAGAAAGAATGTTGAATAACAAAAACACAGGCGCTCAAATAAACAATCTTCAATTTAACGTTCATAATGACGATTACTTACTGAGAGCAGGCTTAGAGGGTATAGCCTTTTCATTTGTTTATGGGTTAAGCATTTTAAAGGACTTAGGGCTTCAAATCTCCCAACTTAAAGTTGGCAGTGACAATTTATTCCTTTCGGATATTTTTAGTCAAACGATAAGTAATCTTACTGAAACAACCATTGACATTATTAAAACAACAGGCGCTATTGGTGCCGCTAAAGCAAGTGGCATAAGTCCTGGCATCTATTCATCAATTGAAGAGGCATTCAAACACAATGATAAATTAAAAACAATCCAACCTCAGAATTCAACCTCAGAACATCAGAAAGCATATGATCTATGGGCTGACGATTTAAAAAAAATAATTCATACTTAAAATTAGAATTCACGTGCAGAATAATTATTTCAAAGGCATTAAGAAAATAAAATTCGAAGGACCTTCTTCGAAAAATCCCTTAGCATTTAAATATTATAATCCTGACAAAAAAGTCATGGGTAAAAAAATGTCTAAGCACTTCAAGTTCGCCGCTGCTTATTGGCACTCATTTACAAATACTGGA
This sequence comes from Saprospiraceae bacterium, assembly GCA_020630775.1. Classification (GTDB taxonomy): domain Bacteria; phylum Bacteroidota; class Bacteroidia; order Chitinophagales; family Saprospiraceae; genus RFSX01. Next base: position 14,922 of record JAHDIN010000050.1, read on the forward strand.
GGAGATCCTTTTGGTGCAGGAACAAAAATATTTCCTTGGAATAACTTTAAAACTCCTCATGACAGAGCTAAAGCTAAAGCGGATGCAGCCATAGAGTTTCTGCAGAAAATTGGGATTAATTATTTCTGTTTTCACGATTTTGATCTTATTGAAGAAGCCGACACATTGAAAGATTCTCAAAAACGACTTGAGTTTATAACAAACTATTTAAAGCGCCATTTAAAAGGGACTGGAATCAAAGTTTTATGGGGAACTGCGAATCTATTTTCACATCCTCGATACATGAATGGTGCGGCTACAAATCCAGATTTTAATGTTGTCGCTTATGCTGGCGCTCAGGTGAAAAATGCTTTAGATACAACTATAGCCCTTAAAGGAGAAAATTATGTTTTTTGGGGTGGCCGAGAAGGCTACATGTCTTTATTGAATACTGACATGAAAAGAGAACAGGAGCACTTGGCTCAATTTCTTCATATGGCCAAAGATTATGCACGAAAGCAAGGCTTTAAAGGTTGCTTCTTTATTGAACCCAAACCCATGGAACCTTCAAAACATCAGTATGATTTTGATGCTGCGACGGTACTTGGTTTTTTAAGGCAATACAATTTAATGGATGACTTTAAATTAAATATAGAGGTCAACCATGCTACCCTAGCGGCGCATACTTTTGAACATGAATTACAAATCGCAGCCGATGCCAATGCGCTCGGCTCTATGGATGCCAACCGAGGAGATTATCAAAATGGTTGGGATACCGATCAATTTCCAATGGACTTATTTGAGCTGACACAAGCCATGTTAGTTTTCTTGCAATCAGGAGGACTACAAGGCGGTGGAATTAACTTTGATGCTAAAACCAGAAGAAATTCAACTGACCTTGAAGATTTATTTTTGGCTCACATAGGCGGCATGGATGCATTCGCACGTGCACTAATAACTGCAGAATCAATTTTGAAAAATTCAGACTATAAAAAGATTCGCAAAAATAGATATCGATCTTTTGATAAAGGAAACGGACATAAATTCGAAAACAATAAACTTGATTTGAAACAGCTAGCCAAAATTGCAATTAAGAATGGCGAACCATCACCTCAAAGCGGAAAACAGGAATTATTAGAAAATATTATAAACGATCATATCTAGACCATGTGCTTATTTCTTTTTTCTAAATAACAAGTTCGCAAAGCTCAATTCCGCCCTAGATACACTTTCCGAAGGATTTGAAATAGTAATTTCACCATTATACAACTCTGCTAATTTGGTTGCCTTTAGTTTAGACATAACAGATCTTTTTAATTCCGTTCCTCTTGGACTATATGCCTCACGTTCATCATCTTGAAATTTCAATATAACTGAAAAGCCTAAACGCGAGTTGTCTTTACATTCTAATGTCGAACTCAATTGTAATTCATCTATGGCTTTAGTTGAGCTATATATGAGATTATCAATAAGGCTGATAATGATATTCGCAAAATGAAATTTATTTACATAAAACAAATTCTCGTCAGAGAAATCAGCACTAAATTTTGGAATATTTAAAGTTTGTAATTTATTCTTTATACATTCTAAAATTTCAGAAACGCTGCAGTAGTAAGACTCTTCAAAAGTACTTGAATCGGAAATCTCATTTACTTCCGAGAAAGCCTCAATCATGGATTCGATATGACTCAATTCTTGATACGCAAGATTTAATAACTTTTGTTTTCGATCTTCTTCTATTTCAGAGGTTTGAATGTGTTCAAGACTATTCTTTATGTTCCCTACTGGAGTTTTTAATTCCTCACCAAGGACGTACTTCATCATATCTTCTAGCTCATATATTCTGACCTTTAATCTTCTATTGATTTGACGCAATTCTTCTCCTTCAATTCTGTAAGTATTCTTAGCTGTTCTTTCCTTTTGGAGATTTTCGTAAACACCTGTTCTATTGGTTATAGATAGGTCATAAAACAACTCGTCATTCTTGTATAATTTATCTAATTCAAAATCAACAAGGTATCTTTCTTTATTGACTGAAAACTCATAAGGATGTAAAGGCTGTGATGCTATGTTTGAATATATATCCTTATCCATAAACATTGGCAAATAATCACCAATAAATGACTCGTTATTCAATTTCAAAAATGGCGCATCTGAAAAATAAACCTTACCATTTTCATCAAATACAATTCTATATTTTTCAGACTGTCTCATGGCTTGTAATTACTTTTTCTGCTAATTTTTCAAAAATCAATTCTACATTCTCACCAGACTTGGCGCTAGACAAATAATCATAATCGTACAAATCTCTTAAATCTGTCGACTCATCAATAAGATCCTTCTTATTGCCAACAACCAAGCTTTTTAAACCCGGAAACTCTTTTTGAATCGCGATTAGGATATTCTGTAAATCAATATAACTCTGTGGTCTATTCAAGTCGAAAACACCTATGATTCCATCTGTTCCCTTTAGATAGTTGGAATAGGCTTTGTCATTCACGATTTCACCCGCTAAATCCCAAATCAACAGGTGGACTTGCTTTCCTTCTACTTCTATAGTTTTCTTATCTACCCTAACACCTATAGTGCTTAGATAGAGATCACTAAACATCTGAAAAACAAACCGCCTTATTAAGGACGATTTCCCTACACCGACAGGACCTACTAATATGATTTTTGCTCTAAAGTCTTGCATATTTCTTTAAATTCTTTTTCTATTAAACCACTTATATCATCGTATAGACTAGCTCTATGTTGTGTTGCCAAGTATCTCTCATAATACCTATCCATAAAATCAGAAATCCCTGCTGTCAAAATTTCATTGAGCACAACTGTATCTCTTCCAGTAAATACAATGGCAAAGTAAAGTGTGCCGTAGGGAAATAATCTTATTTTATGATCCTTATAATGAATGAATTCTAATTCATTTTCTTCTGATGAAAAGGCAGTATCAGCAAAAGATTTAATTGCCGTAAACATACCTGCGATGATATCGGTATCCACATCCCTATCATCAGAATATTTACCTAATAGGAGTCCAGAATCTCTTTCTATTAGAAGGACTTGCTTAATTTCTGGGGTACCTATTTTTGATAGGCTATCTCTGGTTCTCTTTGATTTCGGGACAAATAAATTGGTTAATTTATTTTTAAACCAGTTTCGACTATTACTAATTTTTTCATTGATTTTCTCAATCTCTGCTTCAACGTATTTTTTAATCATTTGGCCCATCATTGGACCAAGAATATCAATCATCGTTGTTTTGTTTTTTGACAGATGCACTGAAAATTTTTCTGGATCAGAAATCTCAGATTCTACCTTTTGAATTGCAGATAACAATTCAGATTTGTAGCCGTCGAATTGAGATTCAATGCGCACTCTATCATCTGACAATAACAGATTTCGAAGTTCTTGTATAGCTTCAACTTGAGACATCTGAAGAAATCTATTAGATGCTAGATAACTTATCAGACATCTTTTTAAACATCTCTGATAGGTCTTGTTTATCAATCTTATTCTTAAGGATTTTCGTGTTGATATCATCAACCATTTTAAGCGTCTTATCCAACTGCTCTATCTTCTTATTTAGCTTTTGCATTTTATTCGAAAGCTTCATTTCAAGATTAGAGAATCGAACTTCATACTCTTTCATTTGTTCTCCAAAGATCAAATCTCTGACAGCACCAATACCTTGTTCTTGGCCCACAGACTTTTTGACCCCGTTTTTTGAGGTAACTCGCATTTTAATTCCAGATTTATTTGAAAAAAGAAAGGGGAAAGGTATGTGACTACAAACACTGCAAGATAAGGACCATTTTTTTCAGATATACTAATTGTCATTCATTTTGACAAGTAATTGACAAATGGAAACTAAAAAAAGTGACGACTCAAGGCCGCCACTAACCAGAAAACTTATTGTATGACGACGAATTGCTTCGCAATTCGATTAAGGCCTTCAATTTTTAATGAAGCCGTAAAAGTACCTACATCCAAATTTGATAGGTCAATCTTAAACGGTGCATCATTAAAGCTGTCTACTTCTTTTGTTATAACTTTTTTGCCTTTAGCATTGAATATTTCTAAGATGCCTCTCTTTCCATTATGCCCAGATATTGTGACGTTTGTTAGTTCAGAAGCTGGATTAGGAAAGATAGTAAACTGATCGGGGTCTACATTTTTCGATTGCTTATCTCCTGTGAAATTATTTAACGTAGTAAGAAAATCATTGGACTCTTTCTTGACTTCTTGTACAACACGACCCCTTTTGAAAACTTTTCCTCTTATTGTTAAATAAGTATTTCCTGGATCTGTATTAGCTGTTATTGTCACGCGCTTAGAATGCAATGCACCACCCTCTTTACCCTTTTTCTTAGAATCAAATTTGACTAGAAAGTTAGCTGATTCTCCCGGCAAAATTGGCTCTCGAGGCCACTCTGGAACTGTACATCCACAAGATCCTTTTGCATTGATGATAACAAGTGGTTCGTCTCCAGTATTTGTTACCACAAAAATATTCTGAATGATTTCTCCCTCTTCAACTTCCCCAAAATGGAAAAGGTCTGTACTAAACTCCAAAGAGGTAATTGGCATTTTGGAATTCTCATTCTGTGCAAAGCTGGGTGTAAATAGAAAAAGGCCTAAAGATAAAAGTGCGAAGTAAAAAATGTTCTTCATGATAATTCTGTTTTTGTAAATAAATAGATGCCTTTTAAACGCAACCAGATGTATCCAAAGCTCAAACATAGTCTTTTTTAGATGTTAATGGGTTGTGAAAGTAGAGATTTCAAGGGTTCAAGGGTCCAAGGGTTCAAGGGTCTCAGAGGATATTATAAAAAGTGTGTCAGATTAAAAAAAAAAGTTAATTTGATATATGA
>JAHDIN010000082.1 GCA_020630775.1 Saprospiraceae bacterium
CTGGACATCTGTGTGGTGAGAAAGGTATTTTGCGATTGTTGAAGAAGAAGGGTGTTGTTCTTAAAGGAATTAATTAGTACTGGTAAGGTTATTGATAAAAAATTAAGTAATTTGATACTGCAAATCATTAGTTAAAAAGCTCAGCTAAAGATATTAATACCAATAATTATTAGCAAACATCTTCCATTTGGTCAGAAATATTGAAAATAATTTCTAGAAACTTAAAAGTTCATTGTCTTTTAATTATGAAGAATTCGATTTATGTATTACTAATTTTGATGCAGGTATTAAAGGTGAATTCCCAAACAGATCCTGAATTCCCCAACATATTATTGATCATAGCTGATGACATAGGTACTGATGCATTAAATGGTTATCAAAATAGTCAAGTCCTACCAGAAACACCGACTATCGATAGTTTGCGTACAGCGGGGATTAAATATAATAATGCTTGGTCTTCACCAACTTGCACGCCTACAAGAGCTAATATCATGAGTGGAAAGTATGGAATCAAAAACAAAGTTTTAAATGCGCCAGGAAATTTGGATACTGCAAACATTTCATTGTTCAAAGCTATTGAAGACTTAACCAATAATACATACGCAGATGCAGTAATCGGGAAGTGGCATATATCAGCTGACCCAGTTGATTATAACCATCCAAGTCAGTTAGGATTAGATCATTATGAAGGATTTTTTAGCAGTAGCATACCTGATTATAATAATTGGACTAAAGTTATTAATGGAGTCGAGGAAAATGTAACAGAATACATCACCAGTCACTTAACTGATGCTTCTATTAATTGGATAAATAATCAAAATCAACCCTGGTTTTTGTGGTTGGCGCATTCTACGCCACACTCTCCATTCCATATTCCTCCTGCTGGAACTTATACCCAAGCTCCAACAAATACCAATAGACAAAAATTCATGGCGATGATCGAAAATTTAGATTTTGAAATCGATCGATTGCTTAATAACATCCCACAAAATGTATTAGAAAATACGGTAATAATTTTTATCGGTGATAACGGTAGTCCTCAAGGTGTTGGTCAAAACTATCCTGCTGGTCAATATAAAGGAACAGTTTATCAAGGAGGAATACATGTGCCATTTATAGTTTCAGGAAAGGGAGTGACTAGGACTAATGCAGAAGAAGACGGATTGGTGCACGTCGTTGACATTTATGCCACTATTTTAGATTTGGTTGGAGCTGAGTTGGAAGGAGGAATTTATAATAGTTCGAGTTTTTATGATTCATTTAGTTCTCTATCAAGTATGCGTGAATATAATTACGCAGAAATTGGAGATATATTCTTTTCAGAATTTGCAGTTAGAAATGATGAATACAAATTGATAGAATATTCCAACGGAGTGCAAGAATTTTATGACTTACTAAATGATCCGTTAGAAACTTTAAACATTGTATCTAGTTTGAATACAACTCAGGAAGCGATAAAACAAAAATTAGAAAATTTTGGATATCAAGTTAGAAATGGATGGTCTTGTTTGGATGGTATAAAAAATGGTCAAGAAATTTCAATCGATTGTGGTGGAAGCTACTGTTTTAACTGTATTGAAAATGAAGACATTTATTGTAATGAGGATAGCGTATTTACTTGTCAAGATATCTTTCTTGATTCTAGTATTGTAGCTAAAAACTACATTGAAAGTAATCATGAACTTAGTGGAGACAATGCTAGACTTTGGGCTTCGGAATGTATAGAACTAGTCGATGGTTTTGAGTTTTCTGGCAATGAACTCGAAATCAAAATAAATGATTGCCAAGATTCAGGAATTGATGATTTAAATTGTCCAAATGACAATACCATTAGTCAAACTAATATTGGTTGTTGTGCAACGCCTACTATTATGAGTGAATATTCTGAAACGGTAAGTGCAGAAGTTAGAACTATCGTAAGTAATAATTTCCCAAATCATGATTATTGCTATAACAATAATGTACCAATGCCAGTTAATCGTACATTTTCTATGGATGCCTCTCCAATTTTAGATTTAAATAAAACTTCTATTTTGTCTGAAGACTATAGGCCTAACTACTTTTTTGGCGTGGCCGTTAATGGTGTTTTAATAGCTCCAGCACCAGCGACACCATTTATCTTTACAGATACCAATACAGGCGAATATAATTGGGAATGGGTATTTGAACCAACAAATATGCAAGGCAGTGCACAAGGATTTGTAAAGTTAGATTGTTCGTCAGCGCATACTGGTCCGCAAGGATATCATTATCATGGCAATATGTTTCAATTTGTTGAGGAAGTTATAGAACCAGGAATAAGTACCACAACAGTTGCCCCAAGTGAACCAATATTGATTGGTTGGGCAGCAGATGGATTTCCTATAGTTTATAGGTTTGGTCCTGATGAAAACGGAATTATAAAATTATTAAAATCAAGTTATCAACTAAAATATGGAAACCGTCCTGGAAATGGAATAACAGCACCTTGTGGATCTTACAATGGGAAATATACCAATGATTATAAATATTATGAATGTTCTGGAGATTTGGACGAATGTAATGGAGTACAAAGGAATATTACAGTTACTACAACGCAAGGAGAAGAATCTTTCGATTATTTTTATGTAATAACTGATGATTTTCCGCAAATTCCGAGGTGCTTTTCTGGTACTCCAGATCCTTCATTTAATTAATGCATTATGTTTTACCTCAAATATATTTTATCTATTACTTGCTTTTATTTCTTGCATGATATTCCTGTAAGCTTTTTCGATTTTTATTTGGAAGAAAGCAAGTTTAGTATTGAGATAGAATCTCATAGTTTAAATCGAATCTCTGAAAACACAGATGAAAAATTAGTCATTAAGGACTTAAATAACTATTTACTTAAAAATATGATATTAAGCGCAGATGATGAAGTCTGTTCTTTACGAATAACAAATTTTGAAAAGTTAAAAAATGGACACTCAATTATCAACGGAACCATTGATTGTGAAATGTATGATTTGGAATCTGTAAAAATTGAAACAATTTGGTTTTTAGAGCTATTTGAACATCAGATTAATTCTATAAACATTCATCAAAAAAATAAAAAAATAAGAGGTTTTAAAATGGATATCGATCGAACAAAAATAGAGGTGATACTATAAATTCAAATGTGAAATCAATTTCCTCAATTCAATGCCTCTTTCCTACG
>JAHDIN010000083.1 GCA_020630775.1 Saprospiraceae bacterium
ATTGTTCTTCAAGTACTAGTGGATGGATGTGACATGATAATATTTCATAGGTATTAGATTGGTCTAATATCTTTATTTACTCATTTTGAATAAATTCTTTTATTTCGTCTTCATCACTTGCATTTTCTTCAACAATAGTAGTGCGATTATCAATCACGTATATTATATCTTCAAAATCATGACTTGTTTTATAGTCAGTTCCTCTATCATTGAATGCTTCAAATTTCGTGGCAATAAAACATGGAGCAGTTAAGATTGCTTTCTTCAAGACATAACCTAAGTAACCAAGCAAATACTCAAATTTTTGAATGGTGAATGACGAATCATTTAAATCTAATTGTTTGGAGCACCATTTTGTATCCAGCACTCTAGTTTTTCTAATGCTATAGCGGATAATTCGGTAGGTCCTGAAGCATTTTGTGGAGGCATTGTTTTGAAATCAAATACTTCAGTTATAATAAATTGAGTTCTTGATTTAATCTCTTCATACCTTTTGAAATTTCCCCAAGCAAACTGTCCAAAGTGACAGCCTGAATAAGCACAATAGGTATCCATAATAGGCACAATGTCTTCTGAAAAACTAACTGATTGATCACAAATGAAATCTTCACTTGTGCCTACATCTTGCCCACATGAAGTAATAATTAATAAAAAGCTTGCATAAAATTTAATACAATGTTTCATCTGTTCATTTAACTTTTAATATTACAAGTTAACTATTGCTGTTTTAACAAAATTCCTTTCATTTGATGATTGAGTCCAAGCGAATACTACTTGATTATTAACCTTAACCATTTTAGGAAACCCACTACTCCTACTAGATGAAGTTCGTGCTATGATATAATCGTTGCTTGAGACTCCAAAAGAGTTTACTATTCTAAACTTTATAAGTGCTTGATCATCTTCTTCATCAATCCAACTTACCCCTGCTGAGCTATTATCATCAAGCAAACGAATGTCTATTCTACCAAGCGTATTATTTCTGCTAATTTCTATAGGTTTTTCAAAACTTGCTCCGCTATTAAATGAAAAACAGGCTTTGACTTTTGTCGTATCCTCATTCATGGTATACCATGCTACTGCTATCACTTTACCTTTTGCATCTATAGCAGGTCCGTTTACTGGACAACCAGCGATATTCCAATTATCCTTAGCAATAATTTGAGGTTTTGACCAAGTATGATTTACTTTTCTTACAAAGGAAATATCTCTTATTTCTGTATCTGACCGATCTCGATAAACAACAATAGGTCCATCATCGCTCATCGCCATATCAGTTTGGCAGCAATCGCATACTTTTTCATCAAGTTCTGCCTCATTGAATATATTACCATTAATATCAAACTCAGCAGTTCTTAATGTCATCGCTCCACCGTCATGGCTATGATTAGACACATGAGAATGTCCCTTGGTATTGCGGCCATCTAACCAAGTTGCTAACATTCTATCCGAGGAAATAGGCATCAAGCTTACAAAACCATGTTCGGCTGCAATGCCATCATTGTGGATGATAAAAGGTGGACTCCAGGTTTTGCCATCATCCTTCGATTGTGAAATTCTGACATCATAATCGTATGTACCTACATCGCTTTTTTGAAGCCAATGAGCTGCTAGGTACTTAGTTGAATCTTGATAAGCCCTAAGTGAGGGAAAGTCTGCCCAATTGACAAACCAGTTACTCCCTTCTGCTATTTTAGAAGGGTCGGACCACTTATTATTTTCCAGTTTTGAAAATTGCAATACATCGGTAGTATCATTTTTGTATTCAATCCAGCTTAATAAAACTTGGCCATCCGAAGTTACACTTAAATTAGGTTCACCCCCATTGGTAGAATTTACGGATATTTCTTTTACCGTAAATTCCAATGTTGGGTTATTGTTCCCACAGGATAGATATAGAAAGGGTAAAACAAGTAGGAAAATTAGTATTTGTTTCATTTTCTATGTCCTTTTGTAAGTTATAAGATTCTTTTCTTTATAGTTGGCAATGTATAAGAAATCTTCTTTTATTAAAATATCGGTTGGCTTAGCTAATTCTTCAGAGATCACTTGTTCAAACTTACCATTTAAATCAAAAATCAAAACCCTATTATGTTCAAAATCAGTAATAAATATCTGATCCAATGAAACATAGATGCCTGTAGTCATTCATTTTTTCTTCTTTGTCGAATGTCAAAAGATGTGTTCCTTCATAATCAAAAACCTGAGCCCTATTGTTATAATTTTCTTGCCCCCTGAAGAGTATTTCTACTTTTCAGCCGCTGAATTGTTTGTTTTAATAAATAATTACCATCCTCTATTAACTTTTTCACCCAATTTTTAAGATTATATGCAGCATTATTCGATGCATGTTATTCTGCTATATTTGGAATGACATTTGTTTTGGTATCAACACTCATTGTACATGTATAGCAAAGCATTCTTGGTATTCCTGATTTTTTTGCAATTCTTGCATCTGGAACAGTAGTACTTAAATGTGTTGCATTACTAAATGTTCTTCGTTTGGTTTTATGCTTTGTTCCATATAATTGATCAAACTTCAATTTTCTTTTCTCCGCCAGTGTTATTAAATCTTTTTGCGTTTTTTCAATCCTTGCAATCTTGTCTTCAACATTAAAAACATCAGGTAAATCTTGCCTAAAGACCTCTATAATAAATTCATCTGGATCACGATCAATCAGCTTTGATTCTTCCATTCTATCTATGGAAGCATTAGCATTTATATAAGCGGAGTCAATTGATTGAGTATGTCCTTCAACCAGTCCAGCATGGATACATAACTTAAGGATATGATTAAAAACCCTTTCGAATACTTCTCGAGGAATACCTTTTCTGGTCTTACAAATGGTTGAGTGGTCTGGAACCCTGTCTCCCAAGTCGTGATCAATAAAATAAAGTAGATCCAAGCTCATCTGGAAAAGGCGTTCTAAGGCGCGATCGTTTGAAATATTCTTTAGATAACCAACCAATAACAATTAGAAAAATACAACTGGATCAATACCAGGTCTACCCGTGTGAGAATAAACTTCTTCAGTTTCTTTATAAACAAATTTTAAATCAAGATTTTCTTTTAGTATTCTGTAAAAGTTATCAGGTGGAATTTGTTCGTCA
>JAHDIN010000007.1 GCA_020630775.1 Saprospiraceae bacterium
ATGATGATTATTGTAATATCTTAATTTTGATTCTATTACAATACTAAAGGAAACCATCTATAAGTTGAAGCTGAAGTTGAAGGCTAAGTTTAATGTAAAGCTAATAAATCAGCAATATCAAGTTTAAATATCTTGTCCAATTCAAAATAGACCTATATCCCGTTAAAACCTATAATCCAATAAACCTCGACACCTTGGAACCTTTAGACCTTTACACCTCTAAGCCTTTGACCTTTGAAACCTCGACGCCTTGAAACCTCGACGCCCTGAAACCTTGAAACCTCGACACCTCGAATTAAAGAATTTACTAGCTTTGACGAAAAATAAACTGTGGCGATAAAGAAATCAATTTCAGGTATGAGAGGCACTATTGGTGGCGCTGTTGGAGAGAATTTAACACCAATAGATATTGTAGAAATGACAGCTGCTTATGCTGCATGGATTTTGAATCAAAATGTACCTAAAAAAGTAGTTGTAGGAAGAGATGGTAGAATATCGGGCGCTATGGTATCAAACTTGGCGTCGCAAACGCTAATCAGTATGGGACTTGATGTCATTGATTACGGTTTATCTACGACACCAACTATCGAAATGGCCGTTAAATTCGAAAATGCAGGAGGAGGCATCATATTTACAGCCAGCCATAATCCGAGAGAATGGAATGCCTTGAAATTACTCAATGAAAAGGGAGAATTTCTTTCACAAAAAGATGGTGATTGGATACTTGACAAAGCCTCAAAAAGGGATTTCAATTTTGCTACAATCGATAATGTAGGATCATTAGAACAATCTGACAAAGGATTTGACGAACATATACAAGCCATTATCGATCTACCTTATATTAATCTTGAAAAGATACGATCAAAAGGATTTAAGGTTGTTGTGGATTGTATCAATTCAACAGGCGCTTTAGCACTACCACCACTGTTTGAAAAACTAGCTTGTTCGTATACATTGCTTAATGCAGAAGTGACTGGAGAATTTGCACATAATCCTGAGCCAGTTCCAGCTCACTTAACCGACTTGAGTCAAAAAATTAAAGATGTTGGTGCTGACGTTGGGATTGCCGTTGACCCTGATGTTGATCGCTTGGTACTTGTCTGTGAAGATGGCAGTATGTTTAGTGAAGAATATACCATAGTCGCCGCTAGCGACTTTTTATTATCTCATAAAAAGGGACCTACCGTATCCAATCTTTCTTCTTCGAGAGCTTTATCAGATATTTCAAAGATGCATAATCAACCTTATTATGCGGCAGCTGTTGGTGAAGTAAATGTAGTCGAGAAGATGAAAGCAGTGAATGCTGTGATTGGTGGCGAAGGTAATGGTGGCGTTATACTGCCAGATTTACATTATGGAAGAGATGCACTGGTTGGCATAGCTATGATTCTAAACCACCTCGCCGATAAAAATTTAACTCTGAGTCAATTAAAGGCTAGTTATCCTGAATATGTTATCATAAAACAAAAACTAGAAATAGGCAAAGAAATAAAGGTATCTGACATATTAAATCAAGTTAAAAATCAATACCTTTCAGAGCGTTTAGACGAAACAGATGGTCTTAAAATTGATTTTGAGAATGGCTGGGTACATTTAAGAGAATCGAATACAGAACCAATCATCAGAATTATAGCGGAAGCAAAGACTTCTGAAGAAGCTGAACACTTAATCAAACCAATACTAAAGCAAATTGATGAAAACTTTTCTTGAAAAACTAAAGCCCAATAAAACCAGTGATTTAGAAACACATTTTCAATCATTTAGGGAAAAAGTAATTGGGCATGATCTTCAAATAGATACGCCATATGGCAAGAAGCCATTGATATATGCAGATTGGATTGCAAGTGGCAGACTGTATCAGCCCATTGAAGATTTTATACAAGAAAAGATTGCGCCTTACGTAGGCAATACACACACCAATACAACAACCACAGGATGTGCGATGACACTGGCTTACAAGAAAGCTCGTGATATCATCAAAGATCATGTTAACGCAAAGCCAGAAGATGTACTTATCTCTTCTAATTCTGGAATGACGGGTGTAGTAAACAAATTTCAAAGAATACTTGGACTAAGAGTCCATGAAAGTTATAAATCTCAATTAAGTATTGAAGACAGACCTCTAGTAATCGTTTCGCATATGGAACACCATTCTAATCAAACATCCTGGTTAGAGACAATTTCTGATGTCGTGGTCGCAGATCCATGTCCACAAGGCTTGATTTGCATGGACACGATTAAAGGCATTCTTGAAGAACATAAAAATCGCAAAACGAAAATTGCAGCCATTACTTCATGCTCCAATGTAACTGGGATATTTACACCGTATCATGAGGTCGCTAAACTGATGCACCAATATGGTGGCTTGTGCTTTGTAGATTTCGCGTGCTCCGCTCCTTATATTGATATTGACATGCACCCAAGTAACGATCCAGAAGCATATCTTGATGCTATCTATTTTTCACCTCATAAATTTTTAGGAGGGCCAGGTGCCACAGGTATTCTGATTTTTAAAAAGGAATTGTATAACAATAAAATTCCTGATAATCCTGGTGGCGGAACGGTAGATTGGACGAATCCATGGGGCGAACATAAGTATCATGATGAAATAGAAGCTAGAGAAGATGGCGGAACACCCGCATTCTTACAGACGATAAAAGTGAGTTTATCCATGAAGTTAAAAGACCAAATGGATGTCACCAAAATGCAAAAAAGAGAAGCTGAATTAATCGATATTGTTTGGGACCAATTAAATGCCATTCCTAATCTTCACGTATTAGCAGACAATGTAAAGGAACGTGTTGGCGCCATCTCATTCTACATAGAGAATTTGCACTATAATCTCGCAGTTAAAATACTTAATGATCGTTTCGGAATTCAAGTAAGAGGTGGTTGCTCTTGTGCTGGCACCTACGGTCATTACCTATTACACGTTTCAAAACCTCATTCAAGATCCATTACAGATAAAATCAACTGTGGAGATTTAACGACGAAACCTGGATGGGTAAGGTTATCACTACACCCTATTATGTCTGATAAAGAAGTAAAATTCATAGCCGACTCGATACAAGCACTTGCTGAAAATCATATTCTATGGGCCAGTGATTATACTTACGATTCCAAGATCAATGAGTTTGTTCATAAAGAAAAAGGCATTATGGAGCATGATCTTGTTGACTCTTGGTTTAATGCTGAATTGAAATAGATGAACATTTATTTCGACAATGCCTCAACAACACCATTATTAGATGAGGTAAAGGAAAAAATGAAATCGGTGATTGACGAGGTGTACGGCAACCCTTCATCTATACATCGCCAAGGAAGACAAGCTAAAATTATAGTCGAAAACGCCAGAAAGATTGTTGCTGAATGCATTGGGGCGTCTACCGGAGAAATCTTCTTTACTTCTGGTGCCACAGAAGCCAACAATATGGCTCTATTATGTTCAATCAGAGACTTAGGTGTGAAACATGTCATCTCCGCAACGACAGAACATCATTGCATTACACATACTTTAGATTACATAAAAAGCAATAGCCTCGCCAAAGTTACATTGCTACCAGTAGACACTTCTGGACATATAGATTATAATCAACTAAGTGCCATCTTAGAGCAGTCTAGAGAAAAGTGTTTAATCTCGCTTATGCACGTCAACAATGAGATAGGCACGATGCATGACGTCAATAGAATTGCTGAAATAGCACAAGAAAATCAAGCACTTTTTAATTTAGACAGTTCGCAGTCTATGGGCAAGTACCCTATAGATGTTAATGATACAAATATCTCATTCTTATGTGGCTCAGCACATAAATTCCATGGTCCCAAAGGTGTAGGATTCATTTACATAAAGAATGAAAATATGATTCAAACTTTAATGCATGGTGGCGATCAAGAAAGAGGTTTGAGATCTGGTACAGAAAATATATATGGTATTGCAGGAATGGCTGAAGCTTTGCAAATAAGCGTAAGAGATCAAGAAGAAAATCGTCAACATATAAAAGGACTTAAGGACAAATTTTTGCAATTAGTACAGTCAGAATTAGAAGACATCAAAATCAACGGTTCCGATACTCACGGTGCTTACAACATCATTAGCCTTTCTTTTCCTAAAACCGAAAAATCCGATCTATTGATGATGAATCTAGATATAGCAGGCATATGTGCATCTGCCGGCAGTGCTTGTTCTTCAGGTGTAGAAAATGCATCTCATGTTTTAGAGGCCATTGGACATGATCCTGAAAGAAAGGCCGTAAGATTTTCATTTTCTAAGTTTAATACACTTGAAGAAATAGAGCAAACAATAGAAAGCCTTAAAAAGATCACACCCGCTAAATCCATTGCATAACAACGACACGCATACAAAATTCATGAAGCGTTGTATTGACCTAGCAAAAAGGTCAAAGCAAGCGGTCAAAACAAATCCTAATGTAGGCGCGGTATTGGTTTACGATGGAAGAGTAATTGGTGAAGGTAGATATACATCCTTTGGGGGTCCACATGCAGAGATTAATGCTATAAATAGTGTCAGACTTGATGATAAAGAACATATACAATCATCAACACTTTATGTTTCACTAGAGCCATGCTGTATTCATTCAAAAACACCTCCTTGTTTGGATCGCGTATTAGAAGAAAAAATACCTCATGTAGTTATAGGCTGCACCGATCCCAACCCATCCATTGCAGGACGTTCAATAAGTGCTTTAAAGCAATCGGGTGTAGATGTTACTTTAGGTATCTTAGAAAAGGAATGCAAACAGCTAATTGCTCCTTTTACTAAGCAATTGAGCCAAATGCCCTACGTAATACTTAAGTGGGCACAATCTTCAGATGCCTACATAGGTAAGAAAGGGCAACAAGTATGGATCAGCAATGACTTATCAAAGCAATTGGTACATCAATGGCGCACTGAGATTGATGGTCTGTTAGTTGGTTTCAATACTGCACAAATTGATAATCCCCAGCTCAATGTACGATTGGCTGAGGGACCTGATCCTGTAAGATTAGTTATAGACCCTGAATTAGAAACAGATAGAGGATTACATCTTTGGGATGATAAACAAGGAACGATCTTCATCACTCAGAAGACACACCTTGAGGAGATGAAGCATACTAAACTCCTTAGCATAAAAGCCTCTCAATGGAATTGGAGATTCATTTTAGAGTCACTCTTTGAGGTAGGTATTTATCGGCTCATGATAGAAGGTGGATCCAAGACGCTCAAAGGTATAATTAATGAAAACCTATGGGATGAGGCTAGAATAATCACATCTAATCAACCCATAAATGGTGGTATAAGAGCGCCATTCTTGACTGGTCAATTAGTAGATCAATTTTGGCTTAAAAACGATAGAATTGATGTCGTCATTCCAAATAAATAAAGGATTTTCCTAAAATCATGGAGTAAGTGTTAATGTTGTTTTAATTAATAGTTTAATGGCCACTTTCGATTTGGATTATTGGTTACATTATTGTCTTTTTGAATGTAAATAATCTTACACAGGGGTAATGTTCAGATTAATAAATTTCTTAACACTTTTTCTAGGTCTCTCAATTGGCTTAAATAGCCAGAAAACCATTCAATGGATGTCATGGGAGGAAGCTCTTGAAAAACATAAAGAAGAAGAACGAAAGATCTTTGTGGACATTTATACTGATTGGTGCACTTGGTGCAAGAAAATGGAAAAATCCACACTTTCCAACCAAAAGATTGTAGATTACATTAACGCCAATTACTACGCTGTAAAGTTCAATGCAGAAACCAAAGAAGATATCATCTTCGACAACAAAATCTATAAACGTATCAAAAGTTTCGGCCGGAAAGCCACTCACGAATTAGCTATCGAAATTATGAATGGTGATATTGGTTATCCTACTGTAGCCTTTATCGATGAAGACTTAGATGTTCTCCAACCTATTCAAGGTTTCATAGATACCCAAACCTTTGAAATGATTATGATCTACTTTGGAGACAATCATTATCAAGACATCAGATGGAAAAAATACGTTGCAGACTTTAGAAGCAAATACAGTCAAACCATCAGACCAAAAGATATCCAACCTAAGGTACAGACGGCTAGGAATTAGGAGGGTTTCTCCGCGACGTAAAGTCGCAGGTTCCGACTTAGACTTCGGACGGTTTCTTCAAGCAAATAGCTTATTCCTAAAGCCACAAGTCATGAACAAAATAAATTCCGTTCGTCGAGGTTTGCAACCTCGATGCAATTTAAATAACTACATTTTTAAACAACGTTATTCAGGCATAGGCAATAACCCGATCGTCGAGGTTTGTAACCTCGATGCAGTATATAACCACGTTCTTAAAACAACTGTATTCAGGCATCATCAATAATCAACCTGCCATTTTCCCTGAAGACTCATCCTAAGCGTAATGCATCGAGGTTACAAACCTCGACGAACAGTAATTTTTAAACTTGAAATTAGAAACTTGAAATTAGAAACTTGAAATTAGAAACTTGAAATTAGAAATTAGAAATTGGTTTGACATCAACTAAGACTACCTTCCAATTTCAAATCTCTAAAAACTAACCCCTTCCCTTGTAAGGGAAGGCCGGGATGGGTCTGGGGAGGTCTAGGGAATAGGGTTTAAGGCATAGGGCCTGCCGTATTCCCTGAGGACTCATCCTAAGCATAATGCATCGAGGTTACAAACCTCGACGATCAGTATTTTAAATTGTACTTAAATATTATAAACAGATCAAAAGAAACGGTCAACGTTATTTAGGCATAGTCAACCTGCCATATTCCCTGAGGACTCATCCTTAGCATAATGCATCGAGGTTACAAACCTCGACAAACAGTACTTTTTAAACTTGAATTTTGAAACCTGAAATTAGTTTAAAAATCAACCAAAACTAATCTCCAATCTCCAATAACTAAACCCTCCTCAAAACCATCCAGTCTTTCTCCTACTCCTTCTTCGCGTAGTTGTCTTAACACCGAGCACACCTAATAGCCCTCTCGTTAATTCTCTTGCTGCTGTTCTGCCTACTTGTCTGACGGCAGTATTCTTAGACAACTTCTCTAACATACTTGGTTCATCATTTTCTGGCGGTGGCAATTCTTGTTGCGAAGCTTTATGGGCAGCCTGGACTTCTTCTTGAGCGGCATCTTCAAGTTTTGCGGAAAGCATTTCGTAGGCGCTTTCTCTATCTATGACTTCATTGTACTTTGAAGCAATTTGTGATCTTGAAATCAATTCATTTAATTCACCATCGGTAAGTACGCCCATCCTAGATTGAGGCGCTCTTAAGTAACAATGAACTAAAGGGGTTGGAATACCTTTTTCACTGAGTCCAGTAATCAATGCCTCACCGATACCCATGCCTGTAATTAATTCCTCTGTGTTGTAATAATCTGTTGGTGGATAATTTTGAGCAGCTAATTTTATCGCTTTTCTATCTTTTGCAGTGAAAGCACGTAAAGCATGTTGCACTTTTAATCCTAGCTGCCCCAACACAGCATCAGGAATATCTGCAGGGTTTTGAGTTATAAAAAAGATACCTACACCTTTAGATCTTATAAGCTTACATATTTGTTCAATTTGATTCAGCAAAGCTTTAGAAGCTTCTTCAAAAACCAAATGCGCTTCATCTATAAAAAGTACCAACTTAGGTTTATCGGCGTCGCCTTGCTCTGGGAATGTTGCATAAATCTCAGCTAACATTTGCAGTGTAAAAGTAGAAAACAACTTCGGCTTATCTTGCATATCAGTCACTCTTAAAATACTCACTTGACCTTTCCCATCTACATTATTCAAAAGATCTTGAGGATCGAAAGATCTTTCACCAAAAAAAGCTTCAGCGCCTTGTTGTTCTAACTCTATAATTTTTCTATTGATTGTCCCTACAGAAGCAGAACTTACGGCACCATATTCTGATTGCACCTCGTCCTTTCCTTCATTGCTCATGTAATTCAACACCTTTCTGACATCTTTCAAATCAATCAATGGCAATTCCTTATCATCGCAATACTTAAACATCAAGGCCACAATGCCCGACTGCGTATCATTTAATTCTAACATCTTTGAAAACAAAACAGGACCAAATTCTGTCACTGTGGCTCTTAGTCTAGATCCCTTTCCCGTTTCTGTTAATGTCAAAAACTCTACTGGAGAACCATCAGCTTCGAAAGGAATACCAATCTTGGCATGTCGTTCTTTAATGTGATCATTTTCGACACCCATAGTTGCAATGCCACTTAAATCGCCTTTGATATCCATTAATAAGGAAGGCACACCATTATTAGATAATTGCTCTGCTAATACTTGTAACGTTTTGGTTTTTCCTGTTCCTGTTGCGCCTGCAATCAAACCATGTCGATTCATTGTTTTTAATGGAATCCTTACCATGGTATTGGCTTGGCATTCTCCTTCCAACATGGCTCCTCCCAGGTCAATTGAAGGTCCTTCGAATGTATACCCTTGAGTGATCGAATCTATAAAAGCATCTTTATTTGACATATCTAAAATTTATTCTTTATTCCAATTATTAACTCTTTGCTTATATCGTTTTTCACTGATTTTCCAGCGTTTGACATTGAATGTTGACTCCATTTTCTCTTCATCTTGATCACTTTCAAAGAAGGTAGAAAAGAAATCAATACCAGTTACACGCTCTACTTCATCTATTGAGACGGCAAAATCCCTTAAATGGGTATCTGTTTTTTCATGAGGAATTAAAAAAGCCACTGCTTTTTTATCTGCACCATAATTATCTATGAGGATTTTATAGAAAGCATCGGGCACAGCAATCTTATTTCTTTGACCAATAAACTCTGGATTATCATCATAAAAAACAGGACCTGAAACAACATAAAGCTCTTGATTCGAAAAAGCCCAATCACGTACATTCTCTTCCAATTCCTTCCAAACACCGTTGTTAAAAGGTCTGATTTGAGGGGACATGTTACTCATTAAAAAACTTTCATTCATGGCTGTTGTATTAAATGCCATGTCTCCAGCTGGGGCTAAATGACCTCGTGTATAGCCAGAGTGGGAATAATCTTTATGAACAGCAGAATAGCTTTTAATAGACTTATCGTATCTAAAGTTTTTAGCGCGCTTAACATTAGGCTCAAGCAATGAAGCCTTCGTCAATTTATAGGCTACCCAAGATGCTTGCTCATAAGGTTCGTTATATCCGAGCGTGTAATAGTTGTGATAAATAACCTCAGCATCATCCTTTGGCAAATAATTCCTTTCAGCAATAGGTTCTTGAAAATCACTATGTGAGGCATGATAATCAGACTCATATTGAACCTCTCGAAAACCATTATCTCGCTTACTTGATTCAGCATACGTGTCAGAAGCACTCGAATTAAATCCTTTAAGAAAAACAAACACCAATGCACCCACCAACAATATAGTGACGACAACTGCCCGCATCATAAAATTATCTTTGCGATTACTTCGACTGTGATTCGATCTGAACTTTGCCATAAGTGTGCACTCAATTTGAACTGTAAAGAAAATCGTTATTTAACGAATTATATAAAATTGTAATTACTATAACACATAATTTGAGCTACTCAATTAAAAATTATTGGAATTAAGAAGCAAATACTCCGTTTTTAATCCCTTTTTGATGAAATTAGACGATTATTCAGCAAAAGCTCATTTTGTACATAATATAAATTCTATCTATACATAATTGCTTCATAAACATAAAATAATATCATTTTTAGCTTTTCTACTGACTTGTCAATTTGCTATAGGTCAACGTTCTGATATTGCTACCCAAGGTGCAGAGAGCCTAGCTTTAGGTCATATATCTTCTGTTCATCATGGTCATAATACGATGGCTAATAATTTCTCAGCAACCCTGTTTAATACTCAATCATTTGGGATAAACATCAATAGTGAGCGCAGATTTAATTTGAGTGAATTAACCGCATCCATGATATCCGCATTTAAAACTATAGATGATAAAAATGCGGTGGGTTTGTTAATTTCAGATTATGGTTTTGAAGAATGGAGAGAACAAAAAATCAGCCTAGGTTACACACGAAAATTGTCAGATAAATTTGCGATCGCTGCAGTGTTTGATTTAAATACCATTAGAATAAAGGAGAATGGATCTAAAAACTTTCCAAGTTTCGGACTTCAAATGACAGGATTTATCAATAAAAACCTTCGATATGGCGTCAAGCTCTTCAATTTTGAAAATGCTGACATTAATGAATTCAGCCCTCCAAGTCAATATATACAAGTAGGTTTAGCACATCAAGTCTCTAAAAAAACAGAATTACTTGTTGAGTTCGACAAGCACATAGATGAGATTCTTAACATTCGAGCTGGCACTAAATACAACCCTTTGACGCCCTTAAATCTCTATTTAGGCTATGAAACAGGTCCCGGGAGAATGAGTTTTGGTTTTGGATACTGCCTACAAAATAAATTTCAATTAGACTTTGCTGCTTCTTATGATAATTTGTTAGGTGTCACCCCTGGCCTTTCTTTAGCATATTTTGTCTCAAAATAGACCTCACACATCTACATTTCATATATATAAATCGTTTTCTTTACAGTCGATTTAGATAAATCAATTTATGGTTACTTTTAATATCTAATCTACTGATTTACAACATATTCCAAAACCGATTGCTGAAATCCTATTACAATTAAGCACGTAAATAGCCTAATGAATCTACGATACGCTCTATTAATCAGTCTTATAACAGTCTTTTCTGTACATATTTGTCTAGCACAAGATGTCAAAGAATCGGCTTTTGAAAGTGATAATTATAGTCTCTCCATCTCCCTGGACACAGATGCTATACAACAATCTCTCTTTCAAAAACAGAATCAGATAAAATTGCCCTTTAAAGGGCAAGCGATCAATTTTGAATTAGAGGAATTTTCCTTGTGGCAAAACCCTGATCATGCGCCTAAAGGCGTAAAATCATACAAACTCCTCTCAAAAGTACACCCCAATATCACAGGTAGACTACTATCTACTGAAGAAGATATCTTCATTTTCTATATCAACAACGGTCAATTTATAAGCTACTACCCTTCTTCAGGTTCCAATCAAAAGGCTTATACCATGGAAGTAGGTTTGAACAAGGCTAATGCTTCCATGATTGCTTGTACGCATGACTTGTCTAAAGAACCATATGAAGCGCCTAAAACAAACAATCATTCTAAAATCGAGAGAAAAAATAACGGCTCTACAAGAAGAGTCTATCGTACCGCAGTCGTACTTACAGGCGAATATATTACAGCTAATGGAGGTGTTCAAACTGCCGAAACAGTTGCTATTTTCAATTTAATGTCTGTTTCTGCCATCTATGAAAATGAACTCGCTATTCAATTAGTTTTTGCAGAGAACTCGCCTATTACCACTTATACCAATCCTGCAACTGATGTTTTTAATCCGAATGGAGCGGCCTTACCTAACCAAGCGGCAAATGCAGTAGCTATTCATTATAACGCATCAGAGTATGATTTAGGTCATGTTCTACACAACCACCAGCAAGGAGATGGATGGCAAGCGGGAGGTCAAGCTAGAATAGGAGTTGTATGTAATGACTTTACCGGCGGACAAAACAATCCACCTAGCAAGGCTTTTGCATGGTCGGGTTCTTTTGAGAATATAACAAATGAATTTATTGCCTTATTTGCTCACGAAATAGCGCACCAATTTAATGCAACGCATACTTTCAATGGTTCAGGTGAATCCTGTACAAATAATATCAGAAACGGTACAGCTTATGAAATAGGATCTGGTACTACTATTATGAGTTATAATGGTATTTGTGGACCGGGTCAAAATATACCATGGGGAGACGCAGATGACAATTATTTTCATGCCAATAGTCTAGAAAGAATGATAGACTATATCGAGAATGAAACCTGTAACGAAACCGCTTGGGTCAGTAATGTAAATACCCCACCCGTTTTAGCTGCTAATCCTTGTATTCAATTACATACAGTGCCGATCGGAACGCCCTTTTGGCTAGAAGGCTTTGCCAGTGATGCTGATCAAGATAGTCTCACCTATTGTTGGGAGCAATATGATGAAGATGGCACCAATGCACAAGGTAATATCGGCAATGATGCCGCCACTTATAATGGGAATGCCCCTCTTTTTAGAAGTTATCCTCCCTCAAAATCACCAAGAAGATATTTCCCAAGGTTAGAGAATATTGGCAGTAATGAAAACGACTTTGAAGTCTTACCACTTGTCCCTAGAGAAATGAATTTTAGAATGACTGTCAGGGACAACAACCCGAACGGTGGCGGTGTGAATTGGGAAGATGTTGTTGTTTCTGTAGACAATAATGGCCCACTTGAAATTCTAGAACCAGTTGCAGGAGAAATGTTTACTGCAGGAGATTCAATCCTTGTGAGTTGGAATCCCAATGGTAGTGAAAATTTATGCGATGAAGTCGATGTAAGATTTTCTGCTGATGGTGGCTTTTCCTATTCATATACATTAAAAGAAGGTATCCCTTATAGAGATGGACGGACCATGGTAAAGATACCTGACGGATTCCCTAACTCAGATCGTGTGAAAGCCATGGTTGTATGCGCAGACAGTGAATGCTTTGGATTCTTCAATGTATCTGAAGACTTTTTTACAGTAGAATCATTTTGTGAAGCACCTGCCATCATTTTATGTAATGAATCAAAATTGGAGTTGAATACCTTTGACGAAGAACTCAATTTAAATTTACAGACGACTAATGGATCTCAATTGAATGCATTGGCATCTGATATGTCTGATGCTTTAGCTATGTCACCAGCAACTTTCACAGATGCTTTTCTATGTATCGACAATGTATTTCCTGTTAATCCTTATAAAGCATTTAAACTCAAAGTAGATGCTACTGGCATATACAGATTTACAATTGAGAATGAAGCTACAGATGTCATTTTGTACTCAGTGTATGAAGTTGATAATTTTTCTGAATCTCAAGCCTGCACGAGTTTTATTGGCTCAAATGGCATATTCAACGGAGGCCTAAGCTATTTCACTAGATTTCAAGTGGAATTAGATCCATGTAAAGAATACTTCCTTGTCGCCCACCAAACGCGAACTGAAAGAGTCAACATTAATGTCTCAGATATTTCTGGTACAGGAAACATTTATTTGGTTGAAGACAATCCAGATTATTCAGAAATATTTGTTGCTGTGGGCACTGACGATTTGATTATTAAAGCAGTTAGTGAAGATTCTGATTTTCGAGATTTAGCAGCTGGCAGCTATTTAGTTTTCGCAGTGACTTATAAGTCAGGCGGTCCTACACCACCACCTATTATTGATCCACAAACTTGGATTGGAGAATCAATTTACGATATCCAAACAGGCGGTGATTGTGCTTCGCTGAGTACAAATCAAATTGAATTAGAAGTTAATTCTACATGCGCGGTTATAAATCTTCAGGTACTAGATCAATCGCCATGTGACCCAGGATCCAACACCTATTCACAATTAATTTCTTTCGATGTAGATATGGGTCCCTCAAGCGGTCAAGTATTTATAAATGGCCAGTCCTTTGAAGTGGATGGCAATACCATCGAAGCACGCCTAGAAGGACTACCCGCAGATGGAGAACCGGTAAATCTAATTTTTGATTTTACAGAAAATCCAGAATGCAACCAACAAGTTAGAGATGCATTTAATGCCCCAGAATCATGCTGTCCTATTCAAATAGAACTAGAAGATAAAATTTTAGCTTGCGAAGGTGATGATCTTGTATTAGACGCTGAAACACCTGGTTTAAACTATGAGTGGTCGAATCAAAATGGCATTATTTCTAACGAACAATCAATTACGATAAGTGATAACGCAACCATTACATTGACAATTAACAATGGCTTTTGCAGCGTAAGAAAAACCATTGAAGTAGAATTTGAGGCCCTCCCAGAAATTGAAAACATCGATGATATATCTGCATGTGATGATGATTTGCAAACAGTCGTTTTAGATACAGATGCAGATTCAATTTACTGGATATTGAACAATAACATTATTGCGGTCAACGAAGAAGAACGCCTTGTTTCGCAAGCAGGACTATACACAGTTGAAGCAGTAAATCTTGCTGGATGTAAAACATCGACAAGCTTTAATGCAACCTATTTTTCAACCCCTATTATCGATTTAGGCGACGACATTAGCATTTGCTCTGGAAGCTCAATCAACCTTGACGCCGGAGATCCTAATTTGGTTTATGAATGGACATTTAATGGCTCGCTTATTTCTGAAACATCCAATATATTGAACGTAAGTGAAGCTGGAGAATACCTTGCTAGAACGACTACTATTGAAGGTTGTAATGCGAGTGACAATATTATCGTCACTGTCAATGAACTACCTGAATTAGATTTAGGGGACAACTTAGTCACCTGTGCTGATGACATTCAAACTCTAAGACAAGAAGTTAATGGGTTCAGAGTCGAATGGTATTTCAATGGCACCCTTATTCCTAATGCTAGTACATCAGAACTCATCGCGGAAAATTCTGGAGAATATGTTATTCGAGTTATAGGTGACGAGAATTGCAGTATATCAGACACCATAGTTATCACTTATGTAGATTTACCAGATCCCCAATTAGGTGATGATCAAACTCTATGCGAAGGCAATACCCTTCAATTAATTTCAAATGCCAATAATGAAAGAATCGAATGGGAAAGAATTGGTGAAGGCATTATTTCTAGTGATGCTAATCTCGAAGTAAGTGCAGGTGGAGAATATATTCTTAGACTTTTTAATGATAGTAATTGTGTTGGTTCTGATACCATTCGCATTGACTTCATTGATTTACCTGAATTGAGCATAGATGGTTCTCTGCAAAATTGCGAAGGTGATATGACGACCCTATCCATTGCACCATCAAGCTTTGATATTCAGTGGTCCAGAAACAATCAAGTCATTCAAAATGAAACAGACAATAGCTTAACCATTAGCAATAGTGGCACGTATACTGTTCGAGTTAGTGCGACTCCAGATTGTTTTATAGAGACAGAAGTTGACGTAGTATTTGAATCAGCACCTGTTATAGATTTAGGCAACGACCTATCACCATGTACAGGAACTGAAGTGATATTAGATGCCAATCCAGGAGGCAATTACAGTTACAGATGGCTTAGAGACAATACACCAATCAATAACAACCAATCATCTTTGGAGATATCTCAAGATGGCGATTATACAGTTATTGCTACAAATGCTGCAGGATGTGAATCTCAAGATGTCATCAATGTAGCGTTTATCGAAACACCTTTTGTAGAGTTACCGGCAGACCAGTCACTATGCGAGGGTACTTCTTTAGAAATTCAAGCAGAAACCAATGCAGTAATAAATTGGTATTTAGATGGCAATCTTATTAATGGCGTTAATGATGATAACATCACAATAACTTCTTCAGGTCAATATATTGCCATAGTAGGTCAAGGAGCTGCTTGCATGTCTAGTGACACCATAGACATCAGCCCAAGTCAATTGCCTGACTTCATCATCGAAGGACAAACAATTGCTTGCGAAGGAGACAATGTTGACTTATCAGTTGATTTATTATCAACTGAGTCGATTGCATGGAGCGGGCCTGGTATTGTTAGTGCGACTAATGAAAACATAGTAGAAGTCAATACTTCTGGCACCTATACCGCCGTTGTTACCAATAATGCCGGATGTTCTAAAACAGAAACTTTTGAGACAAGATTTATTCCTTTCCCGAATGTGCAATTACCAGCCATACCTTCCTTATGTGAAGGACAAACATTTGCATTAATCGGAGATTCTGATGGTCAGCAATTTGAATGGTTGAAAGATGGCGTAATTATAACCGGAGAAAATGATTTAGAAATTGATATTACGGATAGTGGCACATATACTTTGCGAGCGACTAATGAACCAGGTTGTATAGATGAGGCAGAGGTGGCTATCAATTTTGAAAGCATCCCTCAAGTGTCTTTTGACCAAAGTGAATACAACGCATGCCTAGGAGAAGCAGTAAACGTTAATCTTACTTCAGATGGCAATTATACTTATCAATGGTTTTTAGATAATAATCCAATAAGTGCATCTTCTTCAACCATAGAAGTCACCGAAGGCGGGCTATATAAAGTTATCGCAACCAACGATGCCAACTGTGCTGCGGAAAGAGAAGTTATAGTAAATATTGATCCGCCGCCATTGCTGGAGCTAGACACAGAGCAAGTAATTCTTTGTGAAGGGACAAGCACATCCATTGACATCAGTACTAATGCTGCTACTATCGAATGGTACCAAGGAAATACTTTAATACAAAGTGGTGAGCTTGAATTAAACCTAACAACAGCTGGGCCATACAGAGTAGAAGTCTTTTCAGCAGCAGGTTGTAAAAGTGAAGCCTCGTTTGAAGTAAATCAAGTCAGTAATCCACAGATTAATATTTCAGATCTTGAGCTTTGTCCTGGAGAAAGTATGGATATTTCCGTGGATGACATTTTTGTAGATTATAGTTGGACAAACGTTAATGGGAATGGTGCTATAGCCACTATCGATTATCAAGAAGTGACCAGTCCAACAACGGAAAGTGGTAGTCTTTTAGTAACAGACAATAATGGATGCCAAGGAGAAGCTAATTTTAACATCACCTACTTCCCAATTATTGAGGCGCAATTACTTGATGCTGAAATTGATATTTGCGAAGGCGAATCAGTACAATTATCTGCTGAAGGTGGCCTTTATTATAATTGGAATCCTGACGCTACCCTATCTGCGTTAGATATTGCTGATCCGATAGCTAGCCCAATTCAATCAACAAGCTACACAGTTGAAGTAACAGATGATTGTCCAAACAACTTGGAAATACTCATAGTAGATATTAATGTAAATAGTAATCCTATAGTAGATGCTGGAGTAGATACCTGTGCCTTTCTAGGCATGCCGTTCGAATTGATGGCTAGTGGAGGCATTGACTATCAATGGGATAATGACTTATTTATAACCTCTTCTACAAGTATTTCTAATCCAACAATAATGATTGTGGAAGAGACTACATTTACCGTTACTGTCACGGATGAAAATGGATGTAGTGCGACAGATATGGTAACTATTTGTGTCGATGACCCAGGTCAAATATTGGCTGTCACTGCCATTACACCAAATGGAGATGGCAATAATGATCAACTATCATTCAGAGGCTTAGAAGCCTTTCCTGACAACAAACTCACGATCATGACCCGATGGGGAAATGTCATTTATGAAAAAATAGGATATCAAGCTGATGGTGTGCTATGGGATGGAACAGTCAACGGCGAAGAACTACCAGGTGATGTATACTATTACATTTTGGAATATAATGACATTATTGTCAAGAAGAGTTTAACAGTCATAAGAAATTAAAATGAAAAGACTTAGCATCATAATCATTGCGTTAGCAGGGGTCTTTTCATTAAGAGCTCAGCAACTTCCCGTCGCCACATTCTTTCAGGATCTACAATATGTTTGGAATCCTGGATTTGTTGCATTTAATGAACGTGCAGATGTAGGCGCCTTTTATAAAAAACAATGGGTGGGTTTCGAAAATGCACCTAATACCGCTTTTGTTGGACTACAATATCCATTTACGGATCTCAATATGAGTGCCAGTATTGGTATTTTAGCTGATAATGCTGGATCATTGACTCAACAAGGCATCCATCTCAGTTATAATTACAAATTGAGGCAATTTTTTAAGGAGGATGATTTTTTGTCTGTCGGCATACAAGGCTTCTTCCATCAGTTTAAATTAGACCCTACAGATGAGGTAATCTTGGTCCCTGATCCATCAATACAAATGATGAGTCAGACGGCGTTTACACCTTCATTCGGTGTAGGGCTGGCTTATAAATCCTACGTAGAAGAATTTGCCGGAGAGAACATATTCTACTTTGGTGTATCCATGCTTCAACTTCTGGAGAGAGAATCTATCTTTGACCAAGATGTCATTGCACCCAGACAGCAACATTACTTTTTGAATGCAGGATATAAGTTTTATGGTCTTGATTATGCTATTGAGCCTATCGTTCAAGTTAACTATATAGATACAGATATCAACTATGTCAATCTAGGCTTTAAATATGAATTAGAAGAAACATTCTGGGCTGGCTTAAGTTACTCTTCAGTTAATGACATCTCGATCAATGGAGGGGTTATTTTAAATGATGTAGGCCGCAGATCTTCTTTCGTTAAAATAGGCGCTATTGCAGGCATTAATATGGGACAAAGCTTCAATGCAGGACCAGGTTTTGAATTTTACATGAGCTATAATTTCGAGGCAAACTAAGGAAATATTAATATAATGAACAATGCATTTAAGTTGCATTCTAAGATCTAGGAATCATTAGAATCCCTTTATTTATGTTTCCCAAAAATACTTGCAATTCAACATATAATTTTTCTTTTCTTGCCTTTGTCTGTGATACAAAGGCAAACAAAAATCAAGGCTTCACGCATTTTTCAACGGCATAAAGAATGTAAATTCCTAAACAAGCACAAACTCGCCTTCGGCTCAAACATGCCATTGTTTTTAACGGAATTTACATTCGTTAAGCCTAAAATGCGCAAGGCCAAATCTCATCCCTTCATTGCCTTACCTCATGCCACACTCACCATACCTTTAAAAACTTGCAATCCAAATGCCCTATTTGGTCGGTTTATATCATTTTAGTTACATGATATACCTCAAGCTATAGAGATGTTTTCTGACATAGAAGTAGGGAAATAGCAACAAATTTATGTGGCGTTCTAGTGATCAAATGGTATTCGTGACTAAAAATCAAGTTTTGGTCTGCTATATCAGCGAACTTATCCTATTTAAGAAGTTCATAACACCAAGGCTTTGTTATCTTTGTGCAAAACATAGATAACGTGTTCCTAGTAGTATTTTTAATTGTATTTTATATTCTATTGAGCATCAGCTTATACTTTTTATTCCCCAAAGCTGGCGTTGATGGTGTCAAAGGTTTGATACCGGGAGTCAACTTTATAGAGTGGAGTAAATTAATTGGAAGACCTAAATGGTATCCTTTGCTCTTGCTCGTACCTATCCTAAATATTTTTATTTTTTGTGGAATGGCTGTAGATCTCGTAAGGTCATTCAAAAAATATAAATTCAAACATACAGCAGGTGCTGTCTTAGCTGCCCCATTGGCTTTCTATCAATTATCAAAAAAGAAAGATGTAGCATATGATGGCCCTAACTATATCAAAGAAAAAGAGTTCTTGAAGAACTACAACAAGGAAATGCATGAGGCGAGAAAGAAAGGTGATAAAAGAAAAATTGAAAGACTAGATAAAAACAATCCTTATAAAAAATCTTTCTTTAGAGAATGGACAGAATCCATTTTCTTCGCAGTTTTCGCTGCAGCTTTTATACGTATGTTTTTTATAGAAGCATTCGTCATACCCACACCATCTATGGAAGGTTCTTTGATGGTAGGAGATTTCCTTTTTGTATCAAAACCAAGTTATGGCATAAGGACACCGATGACGGTAGCGATGCTTCCTTTATTACATAACAGAATACCATTTTCAGACTCCGAATCATATCTTAAAAAACCAAGCTTAGACTACCACAGGCTTCCAGGTTTAGAAAGTATTGAAAGAAACAAACCTATTGTCTTTAACTGGCCTGTTGGAGATACAGTATATGTTACAAGTGCCAGACCTTACGCTATAGGTCAAGTTCGGCGTGATCCGAGCATGATGAATAGAGATCCAGAGTTAAGTAAGAAAGTAAGAAAAAAGAACTTTGTTGTCAGGCCTATTGATAAAAAAGACCACTATATAAAAAGGTGTGTAGCCATGCCAGGAGATTCGCTAGAGATTAAAGATGGTCAGATCTATATCAATGGAGAGAAAGGAAAGAATCCTGAAAAAATGCAATTCCTTTACAAAGTCAATGGAGACTTTAGAGCGATAAGTAAGAAGAAATTGAAGGATTGGAATATTGCCCAAACCAAGGCCAGTGTCTTGGGCAACATGAGTAATCCATCCTACCTCTATTTAACAGATGATCAATTTGAAAAACTGCAGGCGTACAAAGACAAGTTTACCTTAACCAATTACGAGCATGAAGCTTCTCCGAGCACCCTATTCCCATTTGATTCTAAACTCTATCCAAATCAAAGCATAAACAACTATGGACCAATTTGGATACCTCAACAAGGCGCAACCGTAGATATTTCGATGGATAATATTTCTTTATATCGTCGTATCATAGATGTATATGAAAACAATGATTTTGAAATAAAGAATAACAAGATTTTCATAAATGGTGCAGAAGCCAATACGTATACATTCAAGCAGGATTATTATTGGGCTATGGGAGACAACAGAGACAATAGTGAAGATTCTCGAGCTTGGGGTTATGTACCGCATGATCATATAGTTGGTAAACCATTATTCATTTGGTTCTCTACCAAGAATGCCAATTGGAGAGATGGAATTAGATTCAATAGAATGTTTAAATCCGCAGATGTTGACTAGAACCATAATACTGTTATTGCTAAGCAGCACGATGTTGTCTGCTCAACTGCCGAACACCAATATCTATATGTTGACACTGACTAAAGGTGGCGGCAAATACAATATCAAGGCGCCAGTCTTTATGACTGTATTTAATAAGACTGGATACAACAATCAACCGAGTTTTATCAGTGATGATGAAATCGTATTCACAACAAATTATTACTCCGCGGATCAAACAGAAATTTCAAAGTTCGATCTATACGAAGAAACATTGACACGTTTAACCTATACTGACGAGAGCGAGTATTCGCCTCAAAAGTCAGGCAAGGACGGCGCTATAAGCTGCGTAAGAGTTGAAATGGATGGTAAGACGCAAACTTTAAGTATTTATCCAGGCGACGGAATTGGTTATGCCAAACGCGTTTTACACAATACAAACAACATTGGCTATTACGAATGGATGGACAACAATGAAGTGGCCTTGTTTTTAGTAGAGGCTCCAGATCACAATCTCGCCATTGCCAATTCGAAATCGGAAAGAAGGAAAATAATATTAGATAAAATTGGTCGCAGTCTTCATAAATCGTTGAACGGCGAATTGTACTTCCTCCATAAAGAAACAGAAAGTGATTGGATCATTAAATCGTACAATTTGCTAACAAACAAGAGCAGGATCATCACTAAAAGCTTGCAAGGTGTAGAAGACTTTGAATTGTTAAACGATGGATCTATTTTAATGGGGAAAGGCAGTAAATTATACAGATATGATCCTAAATCTGCTTCAAAAGAATGGCAATTGATTTCAGATTTATCGGGTTATGGTATTAAAAATATAACCAGAATGGCTGCTCGGAAAAACAGATTAGTTATTGTCGATACAGAGTAATTTGACATTGCTCAAAATGTCTTGAGGGATGCGCTTGCATTCTCCCTATTTGTGGTATTTTTAAGCAACAATCATTTTTATGAAAGCCTTATTTATTATTATTCTTTCAACTTTGTTTTGTTTTCCACTTACTGCACAAAATAACGATTGGATTATACAAACAAATACGCCATTAGTTCTAAATGACTACAAGAATGCGCATCAAGGCATCACGCTTGAGACACTTTGTGAAACACTAAACATTTACCGACTACAACACAACGAAAGCATCACACAAGAGGAAGCGCTTCAACTTCTCCAAATAGAAAGAAAACTCCAACATATTTCGCCAAATCTGACTTTAGAAAAAAGAATGATTCCAAATGATGCACTTTATACAGATCAGTATCATTTGCGTATGATTGAAATGGAGAGGGTTTGGCAAGAAACCACAGGCATTAGTCCTGAGCCCGGATTTGAACCAGTTATAGCCTTATTGGATGAAGGCTTCGATTCTAGACATGAGGATTTCGAAAGTAACATATGGTTGAATGAGGCGGAGATCCCAAATGACGGCATAGATAATGATAACAATACATTTATAGATGACTATAGAGGCATTAATGTTCAATTAAAAAATGACGAACATATTCTGGACACGCACGGAACTCAAGTTGCTGGCATCATGTCAGCGAGAGGAAACAATACCATTGGTATTGCTGGCGTGAGTTGGAATACTAAAATGCTATTGATTAGTGGTGTTACCAATATAGCGGAAATCATTTCTGGATTTGACTACACTTACAATTTAAAGAAGCTGTACATTGATAGTAATGGACAAAGAGGAGCCAATATTGTTGTCTCTAATTTTTCCGGAGGTCTATCAAGATTTTTCCCTGAGGACTTTCCTGCATGGTGTAGCATGTATGACTTAATGGGCTCTGTTGGCATTCTTAGCGTAGGCGCTGTCGCGAATGAAGGTTTTGATGCCTCAATTGTAGGCGACCTACCTACCCTTTGCACTAGTCCACATTTGATCACCGTAACTAACAATAATCAAAATGATCAATTGGTTGCCGATGCAGCTTTTAATGCTGAGCATGTAGACATATCTGCACCAGGAGAAAACATCATTTCAACTGACATCAATAATACCTATAAAAGTATTACAGGCACAAGCGCTTCTACACCTCAAGTTGCAGCGGTTGCCGCCCTATTGTACACACTTGATTGTGAAGACATTGTTGATCTAAGCCAAAATGATCCAGAAAATTTTGCCTTAAGAGTCAAAGATGCGATTATGAAAAGTGTAGATAAAAATAGCAGTTACGAACCGACAGTTTCAAAAGGGCGTATCAATGCGTACAATGCACTTTTAGAATTAGCTGATGTTTGCGGACAAGTCGAACAAGGCGCACTTTCCCTTGACAATATGTACCCCAATCCTATTCGTAATAGCGAAGATCTTATTATTGAATATACCACTGACAACTCCAATCTACATACGCTTAACATTTTTAATGTCGTTGGGCAAAGAGTTTATACTGAGAGCTTCACACCTTCGATTTTCTCTTTAAAGCAGATTAGGCTTCCAAGGGGCTTTCAAGAATTAGCGGAAGGTCTTTATTGGGTAGAAATCAGCAACGAAAATGATAAGAGCGCGAAGAAGCTCATGTTTATGAATTGGAAATAGGCTAGTCGCGGTTTCGCGGTTTCGCGGTTTCGCGGTTTCTAACGAAATTGATCTCGTTGAATGCTGTTCAATTTTTGACCAGAAAAAACTAAGACAAAAGCCCTATTAAGCCTCTGATCCTTTAGACCTCTAAACCAATTCCGCCTTGAAACCTCGAAACCTTTAAACCATCACTCCTCCCAAAATCACACCTTCCAGCGTTCTTCATTCGTGCCATTTATCATATCATCTCTTGTATTCTTTTGTACGGCGATAGCGCCAAACATAGACAGCAAAAATGCAAAGGCATAGAATCCTTTTTCGCTAGGTAATAAGTCCGCATTCCAAAGTCCAATGATCAAAAGAACAATGGATAATGCTGTACCAAACCAGCAAATATTATAATATATATCAGTGACGGGGATACCTTCCATTTTGTCACGTACACTCTTTTGCAGTGAAACGACACCAAATAATCCAAACATAAGTAAGGTAAAATAGTACCCCTTTTCGTTAAGCATCATTTCGGCTCTCCATAAGCCTATCAAATAACCAATGATACCTGTTAATGTTGCCAACCATGATGCCGCAACAAACGCTGAAGATGTTTTCTTAGTCATGATTTAAATTTTTACATGTTATAAAATATCGGTTAACATCGTTGTCAACCGGTTACATGACAAAGTAAAGTGGCGTTCGTTTGGGAAAAGTTGATGTATGGTAAGTTTTTGTGAGGAACCGAGAAGATGGGTGACTCGGCAGTCTCGGGGTCTCGGCGGGCTCGGGGGGCTCGGGGGGCTCGGCGGGCTCGGCGGGCTCGGGCCAATATTTACTTGGGTTAAATCAATTTAATGTGGCTTCTCATTTTGTTCGCTTCTTCTAATACGCCGATACTGCCTATTTTATCAACAGCCATTTTATCATGAATTTGATACTTTAATTGTCTTGAAGTTTTATTAATCTCTCTCCAACTCCACTGGTTGACACTTCCATTAAAATGGTCAATACTTTCATTTCTTATCGCGCCTTTTTCATTAAAGTGACTGATACCTGATTGGTACAATTGGTTCTTTTTAATTCCACCGAAATAGAGTTGAATCATTCCCCATCCATCAGTAGAATATCTGAATGTATGTCCTTTACATTTAGAAGGGTCAAGATCAATGCGCCTAAACAATGGTTCGCCTTCATGTTTAGGACACCACATTTGAAAGGTGACAGCAAATTTATGCCCATTTACAAGGTCGAACTTATTAACAATCTCTTGAACTGATTTATATTCACAAATCCTTTCACCATAAGAGGATCCTCTATCAAAAAGTCTTAATTCTGTTTTATTGAAAATAAATTCAAGTATCTGCTTTTTGTCATTATAACCTGCATAAAAATTATAAGTCATTATGTAGATATACTTTTCAATTAAAAAAAGGTAAATCTTCAAAAAACAGAGTCACCTATACACCCATATTCTTTTAGATCTTTAAACCTTATTATCGATCCAGACAAAAAAAGCACCGAGATACCGAGAACCCCAGAAACCGAGACCCCGAGACCAAAGCCTCCTACCCCTTCCTCGCATCCAACGCCACTCGAACTTCATTCGCTCTTTCCTCTGAAATCTCATAGTCACGCATCACGAAAATGGCGATCAGTGTACCGAATATTGGCAATCCTGTAAAGACATATCTTAAACCAGTGATGGCATCAACTTGATCTGCTGCGGCATTGGCAGCATCAAACCCGACAACCGATAGAATGATGCCACTTAGTCCTCCAGCTATGGCAAAGCCAAATTTGACCATCCACCAATAAATGGCGCCGAATATGCCTTCTCTTCTTTTACCTGTATTTAATTCATCAAGGTCAATAACATCGGCGGTCATGGACATCATTAATGTGAATAAACCACCGATTCCAAATGAAAAGAATGGTAGTGCTATTAAAAAGAGATAAGGCTTGCCGGGCACAAAAAGCACCAAAAACATTAAGTAACCGATTATCGATACACCCTGAGAAATCAAGAATGTCTTTTTCTTACCCCAAACTTTAGAAAGTCTGGTAATGATAGGTATTACTATAAACGTTGTAGCTAAGGCACCAACGCAACCAAATAAGGTCGGCCAAATCCCAGCAGCACCAGCATCTCCATTAAACAGATAATAGACAATAATAAAAAATGAAAAAGCGGCAACAGTATTGAATGCATTAAATATAAAGAAAGTAGCTATGCACAATTGTCTAAATGCTTTAATTTTAAAAGCCTCAACAAATGATTTTGCAATTTTTACCAAACTACTCATTGAGTTTGATAAGGATAAGGATTCGTAATCTCTATCTACAGTAGATTCACTTTTAATAAATATAGCAGGCACCATAGCTAGAATAGCGCAAATCACGCCTACCCAAATAGCCAATTCCCTGGTCGCCGCTTCCGGAGAAGCAAACCATTCTGGATCATAGATTATTACCCAGAACCAAGGAGCAATCACCCATGCCCATTGTCCTATCCACTGAGCTACTGCCATAATATTGGTCCTTTCATGGAAGTCGTCACTCATCTCATAACCCATAGCTACGTACGGCACACTGAATATGGTCAAGCCGAAGTAAAAGACAAAAGACCAAGCCATGAAATAGGTGAAATTATAATTTACTGTATTGTCTTTATACAATTGCCACATCATTACATAGGAAATACCCATGATAATGGCACCTACAAAGACATACTGCCTTCTCCTTCCCCATTTAGATTTAGTATTATCAGAAATGAAACCCATAATAGGATCTGTCAAGGCATCAAATACTCTAGGAACAAAAAAGATTAATCCCCACATCCAACCTGGAAATCCTAGGTCTTGAACTAATACCACCATGAAGATGCCTAAAATAGCTGGGAACATTTGATTGGCCAACATGCCTATACCGAAGGCCACTTTCTGACCAAAAGGAACTGATTTTGAAGGAGTACTCATAAGTTAAATATTAAGCCATTGTTATAGCTTGCAGATTGTAATATAGTAAAATCTGTCAACGTTAACTAGCCCATTCAAAATGAAGAAATCTGGACCACTCCCTTTAATAAGCGTAAAGTAATGGACAAATAACTCTATCAATGAGCATATTTTGCAAGCCCTTTGACAAAAGTAAGCGATCCAATTTGGAATGCTGAATTAAGCTTATTACCTATGTAGCAACACTTTAGAAAAGCCTTTTAGAAAACAATCTAACACCCTTTTAATATGAATAGGAATACCCTTATCCTATCGTTATATTCCATCCTATTGTGCATAGCATTTATATGCCCCCCATCTGCAGCGATAGCCCAAGAAAATGACTTTATTATGATTCATGCCCGTGGAAACACTGGAGAAGAATCTATGCGTCTTATCGTCAATGACGAAGTCATAAAGACTTATAAGAATATCTCTAACAATCAAGAATGTATGACCAAGTACAAGGTATACATATACGATGAAGTGACTATCAAATCCATCAAAGTCGAGTCTGCAAGCGGATTAGGCTGGCCACATTCCATTTTAGTGGATAAGATTGAAATTAACGGGGAAGTCTTCGAAACTGAGTCTGAATTTACACTATCCTACGGTTCTAGAAATAACGGTAATGACTGTGAATCCGGATTTACCAATAGCGAATTCTTAGATTGTCCCAACAGTTGGTTTGAATACCAAGGGGCGAACGGGATAGTACTCGCTGATGAAGACAATGATAACTCAAACGATCAAACGCTAACAAGTACTGAAGAAATATATGAAGAAACTGTTCATGAAATAGACATTAACATCTACCCTAATCCCGTAGCAGAAAGATTAAACATTCATTTATCGGAGGTGCATTCTGAACAAATTGAATTCATTTTGTTTAACAGTAATGGCCAACTGATAGAAACTAATCAGCTAAATAACTTAAAAAACGAAATATTCATTTCTGAGTTGGAATCAGGCATGTACTTGTACCAGGTGAGAAACAAAAATGAAGTTCTTAAAACAGGTCAACTGATTAAAGTTTGACTTAAAGCCTTTAAATATTGAGAATAAGTTAGAGTGGCGATTTATTTTGTCACTCTTTCTTTTTTTAAGTAAAACATTAGTAATGAAGAATGAAAAATAAAAAATGAAGAATGAAAAATGAAAAATGAAAAATGGAAAATGGAAAATGGAAAATGGAAAATGGAAAATGGAAATTAATTCATGAAGCATTATTCATATAATAATAAATTATTCACTATTAATTGTTCATTACTAATTGTCTATTACTAATTATTCATTACTAATTATTCATTACTAATTATTAAGTTTCGGCGGCATAGCCGTCGATTCTATCAAAGCATCATAATCTCCATTATATGTTTTTACAATGGATTGCCCACCTCTACTTAATCCTTTAAAGGTGCCAACGTCTACTAAATCCCAAATGGCATACTTAGCCTGACCATCGATTGTAAATAATCCAAAGTGATTTTCAGAACCTCCAGAGTTTTGTGCGTCTTTCCAGATTTCATCGAAGCCTTCAAAATAAAAGCAACTAATATTTTCTTTATTGGTCCACTCACGCATTAAGCGGTAATAAACCCCCTCTTTATATTCATCACAGGCCTTTGTGCCGTCAGGACTATAGAAGCCATTTGATGCACTTGCCCAACCTGTCTCACCAATATGAATCGGTACGTTTACACCCAAACTTCTAACAAAATCTTTGGTGGATTGATATTGCGTTTGAGCATGTACTAAAGCGCGCTTCATAGCTACTTCAATTAGTTTTTCCTTAGACAAATTCTTATCTGATTCACTTACTCCCCAAAAGGCGCCATTGTAATGTGTATCATGCATAGGGTATGTATGCAATGATATAAAGTCCACTGCCTTAATAAGTGCTTTTAGATCGTCAGTATGGTAAGACGCATCGTCACCACCCCAAGATGCAAAATTATCAGAGCTCGTTATCCATAAATCTTTAGGAAGGTCCCCACGCTCTTTTAAGCCTTGCAAAACATTAACCCACTTTAGTATCACATTAGGTTGGACAAAATAGCTTTGCGCCCAACGCACCATAGCTTCATTCCCAACTGCAATCACCTTAACAATATCAGGATAAGCTTTTGCCATTTCAACAGCTCGGCCCACCTCACCAGAATTAGCTAAAAAATCTTCTTCATTATGATTAGGACCTCCTGTCCATGCATTTTCACAATTGATCCAGGCGCCAACCATCATATACATTTCAAAAGAAGGGTTTTCGTTTTTAAGCTCGCGAATAGCCTTCAAAACATTTCGAGGATGTTCTAATTCGGTTTGATATGTTCTAATGATCCTTATGCCCATAGCATGAAGTAATAACATATCCTCTTTTAGCTCTTTTACGGTC
The DNA here is from genome assembly GCA_020630775.1 of Saprospiraceae bacterium. Classification (GTDB taxonomy): domain Bacteria; phylum Bacteroidota; class Bacteroidia; order Chitinophagales; family Saprospiraceae; genus RFSX01. Next base: position 28,385 of record JAHDIN010000007.1, read on the forward strand.
GGTTGTACATCCCTTGAGTTGGTCCTGTAACCACCATATGACATAGCTAGATAATTGGGGTTGCCAAGAATATCCTTTGCAGAAAGTTCTGCAGACGATTTAGACAAGTTGGCTTGAATTGGCTTTTCCTCTTTGTTTTCAGGACTATTCTGACATCCATTTACAAGTGGCAAACTACATATCAGCATGAGATTGAAAACTATCTTTATCGAACAGATGATACTTTTCATTTCAGATCTTTTTCGAGAACGACTACATTAATCAAATTATACTTTCCTGTCCTTGCAAAGATCTCTTGACTTGCCGCTTTATCAATTTTGTTTCCATCAATTAATTTTGGCGTATCTCCAGATTTTGATAGTTTAATTGATCTTGTACTCCCCTTTTCAAACACGACAGGGACTTGGCAAATAGTAAAGAACAAGGATCCTGCATTAATTTTTAATTCTTGCAAAGCACCTTTGACATCATAATATTTTACTGTATGTGATTTGGTAGAAAACTCGGATTGTCGCAGCAGGTCAGGTTTAAAATGAATTTCACCATTACTTATTTGAAGTCCTAATTCGCCAAACCTACTCAGTACATCTTCTTTAACTTGTCCAGTCATTCCTGGTTGTTGGGCACCTCTGCCTCCCGGTGTATGAGAATAAGGATCCGTTGGAAAAGCACCATATAAGGTTGGTGGCTTATGCACACCTATCCCCGCATTGATTTCGTAATAATGCTCTAATAATCGACCAATACTTTCTGGAGAAGCGGCTTCAGATATAGCTTTAAGACAACATTCTTGAACCGCTAAAAGTAATTTGGAAACCATATGCCAATAAATTGATCCAAGACCTTCATAGCCAAAGAATGTTCCTGATCGACCAGTGAACTTCTTATGCTCAAACATATTTTCGAAAGTTTGGAATATTTGATTCTTATCAGCTTGCACGAGTTCCGCATATTGAGATGGTAAGTCTTCAAGTGCTGCTTCCAAATCATTGGCATTCTTAAAATCACCATTAAAGTGATAGCCTCCAGATACATTCTTTTCTACGATATCTAAGTTGCCCTCTGCAATCAATTTACTAAGTAGCGCTGAAGACGTCACCGCAGACGGAGGAATATTATTTTTTTCTAAAAAGCCTGGTAAGTTCTTATTGGGATAAAGGATGTAACTATATTGATCATCCCTAAATAAAGCGCTTGCTTTCATAGCATCCAGCAATTCTAGGGTCTCAACGGTAGAAAGCATTCCTGAACTCAATACCGCGACTTGACCTTCTAACATCTCATCTAGATACTGTACAGCAATTCCAGAATCACTTGGTGAGATTAAATTATATGCATGATATAGATTATCAGATCGCTTATTGGCTTTTATCGTATGTTCAATACTTGCTTGAGCGTGCTTTAAAAAACTCAAGATCGTTTGCATTTCTAAGTATTCTTTATCACCAGAAAATGATTGACGATATATGTTTAATCGATACTGACTTGCTGCTTGACCAACGCTATCAGTAAACGACTTTCTATCTCCATCACTAATATTACCTTCAATTAATCCACTATAATCCAGATAAGCACTATTTAAACTTTGAAACAGATCATACAATTCTTTTGAAATGGCCACTTGAGAAGAGCTTGCATCCTTAAATAAATCTTCAAAGAAGTTTAAAAATCTACGTATATAATATACCGTTACCATCGAGACACCATTCCCTACAAGCGCATTGTTTGCATCATTCCACTCTGGCCTCTGTGTATTTAACCAAATACCAGCCTCAGGTACAAGATTAGACAACTTACTCAAAAGAGTTGCCAATATCTTCTCCACGAAATTAACACGGTGCATATGGCCATCTTTATCTTTTAATAAAGCGCCATCAGCACCTTCTGTTTCCATGCGACTTCTGATCTCTTTATCTAAGTCAAAATCAAACTCAATGGTATCTTTTGAATTTTTATAAATGTCATCATAAGATTTAATCACATAAGGCACATTCGCGTAAACGAAAATATCTTTATTGAAATATTCTTTTAATGTTTGACTATCGAATTTATTGGACACCTCTAAAAGCTTCAAAAGATAAATAATCTGATGATCTCCCCAATATCCAATGTATGCCCACGGATTGTCATGTTCAATCACTTCCCAATCAAAGCCATCCTTCATTACCCTGTATGGATTGTAGCCTTCAAAAGTCGTCGCGTTTAAAAACTTATGAATCATGGCATTTACAAACTCGGGATAGGCATATGATAATGCTTCCCAATTTTGAAAGATATCTCGCCAATTACCTTGATAATCATAAATTATAGAACCATCCAATTCATCTTGGCAATTGATATCAAATCTATTCCATGGTCGACTTGGATCACCGTGACGACGGCTGAAAGTTAACGGCATATATTCTGAGCAAAGTCGTATAAAATCTGGATCAGAACTCTTTTCGACGAGTACTTTTAATTCAGAAAGAGTAAACGATGATCCTAGCGTTTGTAAATCGGACGCATGCGCTAAAGCTACCTTAGGATTCGCCTTTTCTAAATACAGTTTAAAATCATTATAGTCGATATTATAGTTGTGTGGAAATATGCCACCACGCATAATATTGAACATTGTATTGGAGAAATGCCTTGCATCTCTCCTTTGATCATTTGTATGCTGAAGACCATCAGACGCAGCAACCAATTCGATTAACTTTTGAGTACCCAATTCAATGTCCTCTGATATCAAGGTAAACAAATCATGATCCTTCTTTAGCAAGTCGATAAGCTCAATTACTGAAGCATGATTCTTATTGACATCAGAGACTAAATGCCATTGCTTACTATCATTAGCATTCAATTGTAATTTATGGTTCAGGAAATAAGCGCCCTTTTCTGCTTTTACATCTGATTCTTGATTTACCAAAGCAGTTTGTCTAAAAGTGTTTAATTGTTGTGAAGAGACTAAATACTTAGGATTTTCTAACCCAAAGCTCCATGCTATATTGGCTTTAAGTGATTCCGCTGGTTCCGCTCGATCTACTATGGTAGCACTCAATGCATAAATACCCATACCCACATCTGCAACCAACTCATTTCTCTTGTACGCGTCTACCAGATTACTTGAACTATTTTGTAGAGCCGCACCTACCTTAGCTGGGATGATATTTTGAATACCATCTAAAATATTTATATCCACCTTTGATGCGCTGTTATTGATCAAAGTAGAAGTTCTCACAAAACCGTATTTGTTTGAAGAGCTCCATCGATATCTAAACGTCAGGTTTAAATCATGATTTACTTCCTCGAAGATGACCTTATTCCCATACCAGTTTTTATACACGTGTCTGCTTATGTTGAAAGCCCCCATTTGTGTATTGGATAATGGCTCCCATAAAACTGTCTTTCCATTATTACTGACATGCATAATTGTTTTTGCACCAGTAATTTCTGCTAGTTCCGTTATTTTATCATCTGTATAATAAGGAAACAATGCTATTTCCGAATTTCTTCTTCCTGCTGATAATCCGCCATTACTTGAAATAAACATCCAATGGTTAGCACCACTGACAATACTCATAAAGAATGGACGCATCTGGTCACAATTCGAAATTTTAAAGAATTGTTCGTCATTGATATCCACACTCTCTAATTGAACATCTTTCGGAATTCCATTGGTTAATTTATCTGCTGCTAGGACAGTCATCTCGATAATATTTAAAAGTTTTAATACATAAGATTCTATAAAATAATCCGAACTATGATTTAGAAAATCTATTACGATCCTAAATTGCTGCAAATCAGAAGCTTCGCCAACTTAAATTCTCTGACCATAACTGTGCTATGCTTTTCGAATTTAAGTCGCTGATTTATGGCGCTTTAAGATCTCATGACGAAATTCTAAGGCATAGTTCGGGTTAATGGAAGCTTAGAAAACTCACGAAAATATTTAAAATTAAGCTTATTGGAAGCGTAATTATTGACAAAATATTTTATTTATCTATTCGAATCTCATTGAATCTTTGGCCCAAGGCTTCAATAGATATATTTGGAGAATAAGGATCAATTGCATGTATGGCTTTCAAAGTGAAATAGGCTTTTCTTGGCTTTAAACTATACAAGCCATCTGCATCAGTTGGCCCTTTAATACAAATCCCAAACCACTCCTCATTCATATTGTTTTGTCCTTCTACATAATCATGATAATATCCGCCATTGGACCAAGACGCATTGTTGTCCTGAACATCAGCACGCTTTCTATTATCAAAATCATACTTCCACCAGCCATCACTAAATTGAAATGTACAACCACCGATTACATTCTGAGCATTTCTCAAACCACTTACATTTGAGTAGATTTCTTGCCAATTAGACTTTAAAAACTCCGCCTGTGCCACTTGGTCTTCTTTCTGCAATATGGCATCATATGCATCTGCGCCAAATTCTGTAAACAGCACGGGCTTTCCATAGACCCTTTTTACCTCATCAAAAAGATTACCAAAGGATAGACCTCTATATACATTTGTACCGAAGACATCAACATCTTGGCACTCCTCATTTATAATGTCCAAAAAGAGCAGATCTCCATTACAAATAGCAACAGGATGATTGGGATCTAGCGCATGTATATTTTGTGCCGCTTTATTCATCAAGCGATACATAGGCCTTGCCCTGCTTTCAGCTATAACTTTATCTAATTCAGGCCCCTTAGGAATATTTTCTGTTTCAGCACCAGACCAAAATAGACCATAGTTATTTTCATTCCCCAATAAGTACATGAGTAATCCAGGTGTATCTTTATACACATTCACTATCGAATCTATCTCAGATAAAAGTATTTGCCCTACCCTTGCATCAGAATATATCGTTGGCTCAACCCATTCATTATCTATCGTTAAACCATAGCGACCAAAAGCGTGATTAATGATGGTATAGACCCCGTACTGCTCATAGATGTAACGTATCCATTTAGGCGGCATACCTGTGTAAATTCTGAGGGTATTAACCCTCATATCTTGCAAAAGTTTGAGTTCACGATCCAAACCTTTCTTAATAAGTGCATCTGGCATTTCCCAAAACCTTGCATCTACGGCATTCTTACCAATAGGGATATAGTCCCAATTCATTCCATTAATAATAAAAGGTTCATCATCTACAAGTAAGATTTGACCAGTATCACTTTGATCCAGCTTAATAGTGCTGCCTTTTTGTACACACTGAACCAAAATCAGTAGACACAATAACGAGATTAATATAAAAACGAACCTATGCATCATTATAATCGCAAATCTAATATTTACTCTTTGTATTTTGGGTTAGAGGATTGGAAATTGGAGATTGGAAATTAGAACTGATCTAAGCTTAGACTTAGACTTAGACTTAGACTTAATCTTAGACTTAACTCAATGCTACTATGAAAGTCTTGAATATCCATGAAAGAACTATTCCCGCACCATTATCTGATGTTCAAACAATACTATCAAGTCTCGCAACAAAAAACGACCGAGCCTGGCCTACCAAACATTGGCCACCTATGCAATTCAAGAATGGTTTAGCTTTGGGAAATGATGGTAGACATGGGCCTATCGTTTATAGAATCATAGAACATGATCCAAACAGTAAAATTGTATTTCAGTTTCAAAAACCAAGAGGGTTTCATGGAGTGCATCAGTTTGACTTTTACCAGTTGAATGCCTCCGAAACCTACCTCAAACATACTATAGATATTAACACCTCATTTATAGGCACTATTCAATGGCTCGTTGCTATTAGATGGTTGCATGACGCGTTAATTGAAGATGCGTTTGATAAAATCCACAATCACTTTATTGATCCTCCTAGAAGAACGCCATGGACATTTTGGGTAAAGTGCTTAAGGAAAATATTGGGTTGATACTATACTGACATAAGTGTAATTTAAAATCGTATCTTGATATCTTCAAACCTATCAGATCATGGATATACTTATAATTTCAATAATTGGTTTCGTTGCTTTCTTACACCTTTATATTTTATGGTTTGAAATGTTTGCTTGGGAAAAAAGAGGCCCGAAAGTCTTTAGAGGAATAGATAAGGATCTATTTCCTAAAACAAAAGTATTCGCCGCTAACCAAGGACTTTATAATGGCTTTCTTGCTGCGGGGTTAATTTGGTCGTTATTAATTGATGATGTAGTTTGGCGCCAGAATGTAGCACTTTTCTTTCTAGGCTGTGTTGCAGTAGCTGGTATTTATGGTGCTTTGACTGCTGAAAAACGGATATTTTTCATCCAAGCTTTGCCAGCGATTATTGGGATTATTTTGTTGGTTTATTTAAGGTTCTAGATTAAGACCAATTCGGTTAACTCCTTACCAATTTCATGTAAACCGTCTATAATACGTTCTACTTGTTTCTTTGAAGGGTTCTTTTTACCATTAACGTATTGAGATAATAATGATTCATTCATGCCTATTCTTCTAGCCAGATATTTAGAGTTAATAACTTTATAGAATTCAAAAAACTGTTTAAAGTCAATCTCGAATGAAATTTGTTTTATAGAAGAAAGTTTTTTGCTCAAATCCTCCTCATATAAATTCACAGCTTCAAGAGCATTTAATCTTAATTCATGAATCGTATCTCCATAAGTAAAAATTGGCAATGTCTTTTCATAAGCAGAGTATCCCGTTTTGCTTCTTTCAATTATAAATTTGAATTTCATTTACCTGATTTTAGTTTAGCATCTTTCCTTAATTTATTTCAAGACCTTTTCCTAACTCTCGACTTCCTTGATTCGGAAAGTAAATAATAATTTACTTTTTGTCAAATTTGTTCCATCATTACAATAGGACAATAGCAAGAATAATTGAACTAAACTCTATCATTACAAATCCCCATTTTTACTATCTTGTACGCAATGCAAGAACAGTTTGAAGCCATACTATCCGACTCTAAATTTCAAAAGAAATTAGCCTTATTGGCTTCTAAACATCAGCTTACAGAAAAAGAAGTAGAGAAACAATCTTCGGAGGCGCTCAAAGAATTATACACCTTCCAGCATCCTGTAATTCACAGTTTTGGTGTACAACTAGCAGAATACATCGTTGGTAGAGCCTATGAAAAAACCATAGATGTCAATATCTCTGAATTTAAAGCTCTAGCTAAGCTTATGCGTCGGCATTCTGTTGCCTTTGTTATGACACACAAAACATACATTGATATGTTTGTTTTGGGTATTGCCTTGGCGAGGCATGGACTTAAAATCCCTTTCATTTTTGGCGGCATCAATATGGCTTTTGCAGGATTAGGTCAATTAGGTAGACGTGCAGGAGCCATTTTCATAAGAAGGTCTTTTAGAGATGATGAAATATATAAGGCTACCTTAAGACACTTTATCTCTTCTTTGGTTGAAAAGAAAGAACATTTCATGTGGGCCATTGAAGGTACAAGAAGTCGAACAGGAAAGTTGGTGTGGCCTAAAATGGGTATCCTCAAATACATTAGAGAAGCAGAGCAAAATTCAAATTCTGAGGTAAAGTACATTCCTATTTCAATCGTGTATGATTTGATTCCAGATGTTGAAGATATGACTAAGGAAGGCAGAGGAAAAGTCAAAACAGCAGAGAGTTTAGGATGGTTTATAAATTATGTTCGAAAGATGGGTGAAAACCACGGTAAGATTTCTATTCGAATTGGAGATCCCGTAGCGTTTTCTAGCACAGAAAAATCGATTATCCCAGATGACGAAAATAATGACCAACCTTCTATCTCAAAATTTGCATTCGAACTCGCTCACTCTATTAATGACATTACTCCAGTAACTACTGCAAGTTTGATTTGTACAGCTCTCCTAAGTAAATTCGCTTTGACAAAAAGAAGTACGGAATCAATCGTCTTGCAATTGATGGATATCATAGAAAGTCAAAAACCAGATGCATTAGTTGACAAGGGTAAAAACTTGGGTGAATGTATTCAACGGTCGCTCAACATTCTCATTAAGGCGAAAGTGATTCAGTTAGTTGGTGAAGGTGTTACTGCAAAGTATTCAATTGTACCGGAAAACTTCTTAAAGGCCACTTATTATGCCAATATGGCTACGCATCATCTTTATTTGAGAGCCTTCATAGAATTGGCTTTAGTAAAGATGATCAATAGTAAATCTGTGCATCCTGAATTACTCTTTTGGGAAGAGGTAATGCATATCAGAGACTTATTTAAGTTTGAGTTTTTCTATTCCAACAAATCTGAGTTTACGGATCAGATAGAACATCAATTAGACCAAATTGATCCTGAATGGAGAGATATTATAAAAAGCAAAAAAAGAGATACTAAGACACTACTTGCTAACCAAACTATTTTTATTTCTCAAGTGGTGTTGAAAACATTAATAGAGGCCTATAAAGTGGTTGCGCACTCACTAAAAAGTCTAGAGCCGGGCCGAACTTACAATGAATCGCAATTACTGCGGACATGTCTGTTTTACGGAGAAGAACTGCATTGGAAAGGAAAAATCCATCGTATAGAATCCGTCTCAAAACCTTTTATCAAAAATGGCATAAGGCTAGCCAAAAACAGAAACTTAGTTCCTACAGAAAAAAATGAAAAGAAAAAACTGATCGATGGCTGGCTTGATGAGCTTAATGATCTGACCTTGAGGATGGAACATCTTAATGATTTCACAGAAGAGAATGAAATCTATAAAAGCAAGAAAGACACTGCTATAAAACCTATTCCTGGTTCTTACACTAAAGACGTTGTCAAAACAATAATTGATGGTGAGGAAGGCGAGCATATTGCTGCATTTTTTGATTTGGACAGAACGCTTATCTCTGGTTTTTCCGCTAAACAATTTGTAAAGGCAAGATTGCTCAGCGGTAAAATGACACCGAAGGAAATCGCCATGCAATTTAGTGGCGGATTGGTCTATGCAGTAGGTAACAAAAACTTTGCAGGATTAGCCGCTATAAGTGCTAAGGGAATTGCCGGTATTACCGAAAGCACCCTCATTGAATTAGGCGAAGAAGTCTATCTTAAACATTTAGCAGATTTGGTCTATCCACAATCTAGAGCATTGGTTGAAGCGCATATGGCTAAGGGACATACGGTGGCTATTGTATCTGCAGCAACACCCTATCAAGTCAATCCTGTGGCTAGAGACTTAGGTGTCAAACATATTATGTGCACACAAATGGAAGTCATCGATGGTAAATTTACGGGTCAAGTTGTTGATCCACCGTGCTGGGGCGAAGGCAAAGCTATTGCTGGATCGACCTTTGCGTCAAAGCATAATATTGATTTAGAGAAAAGCTATTTCTACACAGATAGTTTTGAGGATTTACCTTTAATGGATATTGTGGGTCATCCAAGACCTGTTAATCCTGATAAAGAGTTAGCCGCTTACTCTATTGAAAACGATTGGGACATATACAGATTCAATGATAATGGTCGGCCTAATGTCACCAATATTTTCAGAACTGGATTAACATTAACATCGGTAGGTCCAGCTATCATTTCTGGTATCACTTCTGGTATTCTAAGTAGAGATTGGAACGAAGGTAAAAACTCAATGATGGCGGTAGTTGGAGATTTAGGTACACGATTAGCAGGTATTAAATTGGTTGTGAAGGATGAGGAAAATATGTGGAAGTCCAGACCCGCAGTTTTCATCTTCAATCACCAAAGTAATGTTGACCTAATGATCTTAGCAAAATTACTGCGTAAGAATGCTGTTGGTATTGCTAAGAAAGAATTGGAATATTCTCCTCTAGGTCCAGTCTTCAAGGCCGCAGGCATGATCTTCATAGATAGATCAAACAAAGACAAAGCCATCAAGGCTATGGAACCGGCTGTAGAGGCTTTGAAAAATGGAACATCTATTGGCTTAGCACCTGAAGGGACGCGTAGTTACGATTATACTTTAGGCAAATTTAAGAAAGGTGCTTTTCATTTAGCTATGCAAGCGAAGGTGCCTATCGTACCTATTGTCATCAAAAATGCTCATGATGCGATGCCAAGAGGATCCAACATTATACGTCCTAGTGTTGTAGAAGTCGCTGTTCTAAAACCTATTCCTACCAAAAATTGGAAACTCAAAGATTTAAACAAGAATATTAAGAAGGTCAGAGATCTTTATCTTAAAGAGTTGAAGCAAATAGAAAAATAATTACTTGCCTTCGTAAACTGGCAACTGCTTTAAAATCGAAGCCAGCTTCATCCCTATTTCAGAATCCCCTTCCATCTTCAATCTTCCTTGAACAAAAGCCATAGCCACATCTAATTTCTTAGCCGCTATCTTGAGCAGGTGCTTCTCTTTAATCTTTATGGTAACGTCAGGATTTTTAGCCATCCCTTTTCTAACAGAACCAGGCTTCTTCTGGAGATTTAACTGCCATCCATAAGTTGATTCTCCTTCAACTACAAATTGAAATTGGCCAACCGGCTTTCTTAAAAAACCTGGATGATCCTTTAAATGCTTACGCACAAATAAAAAGAAATCATCTCCTGCCGGTTTGGATACTTTTGAGGTAGTTTTTTTAGATACTCTTTTAGATTTACTTTTGTTCTTAGACGCTTTTTTGCCATTCTTCTGGAAATCTAGGATATCTTTTTCTAGTGCATTGGCTTCTTCTAAAATTAAATCAGAAAACTTATTCAAGTCCGGCATTGATTTAATATCCGAAGTGGGACTGATCGTAATATTCCCATTATAACTTAACACTGTTATAATCAAACCCATGCCATCTATAATAGGCGCCATACCCATTATTGAATGCAATTTATTACCATGTAGATATATAGGCAATTGCGGCCCTGGCACATTGGTTATCACCACATTAAAGACAGGTTTATGCAACTTCGACAAATTAAATCGACTGTACAACCGAGCCGCTTGATTGGCTATACCGAAAGGCACCGCTTCTGCTATATTCGACAATGATTTAGCACCCATTGCACCTTGATAGGTTTTTCCTTTAATCGTATTATCATAAATGGTTTCCAATCGCTCAATACGGTCTTCGACATCTGTAGCTAACTGAACCAACATAGCGGACAAGTGGTTGCCTCCTTCTACAGACTTGTCTTTCTTAGTTGAAATAGGCACCATAGCCACCAAAGGCGCTTTAGGTAACTTCTTTTTTTCTTCTAGATATCTCCTTAATGCACCTGCACAAATAGTTAAAATGACATCATTCAACGTTGTGCCCATGATTGTCTTGAGCTTTTTGACACGCTCTAAAGACAGAATGGTTGTATTCCATTTCCGCTGAGCCGAGATAATCCCATTTAAAGGTGTTTTCGGGGCTGTGAATGGTGCAGTAGGTAAATCCAGATGCTGAGCTCTTGTTAAAAAGCCTGCTTTTACCGTAGACATGACGGTATTTCTCAGAAGATTCGGAAACTTTAATGGCTTTTGTGCAAAACTCATAGCACTCTTCATCATCAAAGCCAATTCATTAGGCATTGGTGCTGGAGTGAATTTTCTAGGTTCAGGAATTTCTTTTACCTCAGGACCTAAGTCAAACATGATACCCAAAATGCCTGCCCCGCCAATACCATCTATCGCTACATGATGGATTTTTGAAATGATAGCTACAGATCCCGGTTTTACTTGCGATAGATTGTCTAATCCTTCAACAAAAGTAAATGACCAAAGAGGTCTAGATTTATCTAAAGGCTCACTGAATATTTTGGAAGCCAATCTCCTTAAGTTTTTCCAATCACCAGGCTTAGGCAAGGCAATATGATCGATGTGCATATCAATATTAAACTCTGGATCGTCTACCCAATAAGGATGATCGATACTAAATGGCACCTGCATCAATCGCTGTCTCAATTTTGGAATCTGATGAATCCTTGACGCGATTGTTTTTTTAAATGATTGGAAATCTAATGAACCTTCAATTACCGCAACGGATCCAATATGCATTGGACTGGTAGGTGTTTCAACATACAAGAAAGTTGAATCCATACCACTAATGGGTTCTATGCCTGATAATTCGAACTGATCGAAAAGTGTTTTTCTCAAAGGAATTTTATGCTTTTAAGGGTTCTGGATTGACTAAAAGATCTTCTACTAAGTTTTGTGTTTCAAAATAAGTCCAATCTGACTTATCATGTAACAATCTATCATAAATTATTTGAAGCACTAACGGATTAACACCTAATCCTAAATGACTTCCTCTGACCTGAATATTTTGATGCCATTCATCTTCATCTTCAAGACATAATTCCCATGGTACGACACCATCCTCTTTCGTATAAATCGCTGTAGTAGGCACAGGAGCAGCATTCGGAATATCGTTTATTAGTTCTTGATCTATATCTTCTGTAATAATGCGGCTGCGCTTCAGTAAGTCATACATCCACCTTGCATTATTTGATAATGTAACGCCTCTTACAGGAGAACCCATTACAATAATTTGTCTAATGATACTTGGATCTTGCTTCGCCAATTGTCTAGCATATATACCACCTAAACTCCAACCTATTATAGTGATTGGTTCACGGTGCCTATCATATATACGCTCTAATTTCTGCGTCAATAAGTCCAAATAAACTGTATGGGCAAAATTCCGACCTTCTCCCCAACCATAAACTTTATAACCGAGTTTATGAATAAAAGAGCGCAATGGAATAGTAGACATATCAGAGGCCATAAAGCCTGGTAATATTAAAACAGGGTGCCCATCGCCTTTTTCGGCATGCTTTATAAAAAATCTGTAGGGAAAATACCAACCTAAATCCATCATAGCTCTGATTCCCTCTGTTAATCCTAATGCCAATGATGGTTTCTTAATACTTACTTCGCCACTCATAACTTGTTGATTCATTGTGAATTAATCTTTTCAAACACCACATTTACCTGAATATTAATTCTATCCTAATATAACAAAAGCCAAAATCTTAAACTAAAGATTTCGGCTTTTGTTCTTATCTAGAAAACTAAATATTAGTTACTCACTCTTTCTTTGAACTCTTTTTGACCTCTTACCCATTGCTTTTTCAATGTTTCTAAAGCTTTGAAAGTGATATCAGCTTGCTTTTCAGCTAATTTAAATCCGCCTTTGATCGCTTTATCAGCTAAGTCTTGCCAAGCAGATGTTCTATCTATAGTCTCATCAACAATCATTTCAGTTGTATCGATGAGAAAATTATTAACTGTCTTAGTCGTCGTTTTAAGATTGTCGATAGCTTTTTTAGTATCAACTTTATTCACTCTTTTTGTTTTTGTTCTCGTTGCCATTTCTAAATAATTTATTATTTAACTAATTGGGAGATTACTTCTTTGCAGATGATCTTCTAGTTGTTTTTTTAGCTGTCGCCTTTGCTTTTGCAGCTGTTCTTTTTGCAGTTGTATTTGCTTTTCTGCTAGTTGCCTTTACTGTTGTATTAGCTTTCTTCGTTGTCTTAGCAGCTGCTTTTCTTGTGCTTTTAGCTGTAGATTTTACTTTAGAAACAACTTTTCTGCTTGCTTTCTTAGCTTTTGCTCTAGCTGGCTTAGCTGCTTTTGTCGCTTCTTTTTTCACTGCCTTTACAACTTCTTGTCCTTTAGCCTTTCCTTTTGCAGCATTTGCCTTGATGACTTCAGTAGCATCTTCCAAACCATCTTCTACTCTATCTGATACTCTTTTTACGAACTTACTGAAAGTCTTAGTTGCACTTTTAACTTGCTTCTCAACACCTAAAAGCTTTTGTAATCTTTTGTTGTTTGATTGTACTTGATCAACAAACATTTCAACTGTATCAAAAACCATATCTACTTGTTTTTCGATGATTGGTTCTGATTTTTTGATTGCTCCAGCAGCAATCTTTTGGTATTTAGCACCTGCTGTATAAGTGCCTTCTATTAGATCTTCTGCAATGTCTAAAACACGGCCATTGACTGATTTTACTGATTTCATAACCATGTCTCTGCCTTTGTTTAATCTTGCTTTTCTTGCTGTAGTTGCCATGATATTATAAGATTTCTTTGTTTTTTATTGAATTATGATACGAATATAAATGGGGGGAGTTACAGATTAGTTACAGGATTGGTGAAGTGGTGAGTGGTGAAGTGGTGGATTTTCTTTTGTCTTTCCCTGAATACAAAAAGGACCCTACAAAAACAGACAAATCCAGTTAAGGCACTTTACAGAATTATGCGCAATTTGATAAAACCAAAAGTAGATTGTTTCTCTCAAAAGTACTGATGAATAACTAAATTTATCACTTATGTACAGCGAAAAATCGTAAACGAAAGAAAGCTTATGATTGGATGTAATTCCCAAAAGATAGATTCAAAAAATATCCAGAAAGAAATTCAATTAGAAAGCCCCCAACTACCCTCAATAGTCGGGTAAGGCCTCCTCACAAGTGTAGTTGTCACTATTTATGGTAAGATCTATTATTTAACTAATAGACACAGTTAATTGAGATATACCGGCCGTGGCACTTTACCCCCTTTACTACTCTCCTACTCAACCACTTTATCACTTCACCACTTTACCACTTTACCACTTTACCATTCAACCAATAAAAGACTCAAAAAGGCCCACCGTTTTCGGCAATGGCGCTATCCCAAATTCCTTATCTAAGACATCTACACATCGTTTGTAAGTTCTGATAGCTTGAGGGCGATTGCCATTGGCTATATGGGCAGCCATTTGGATACGATAAGCTTCTTCCCAGGTTGGGTCTATGTTGAGGGCTTCTTCTGTTAATCTAATACTTTCGTTGGGTTGTTCTTCTAGTAATAATTCGGCCAAACTGATATAGGCACCGAGTGTGAATATTTGAATCCGCTCTCGTTCAGTCGTCGTCCAGTCTTCATAGATGCGGTTCGGCAAGAAAGGGCCTTTGTATAGATTTATTGCCAGTTGAAATGCAATAATGGCAAGTTCATTATTCATTCCTTTTACATGATTCCCTATTTCAATGTAAGACTCTAAAGCTTGACTATCTAACCAGATTTTGGACATGTCTAATTTGTAAGTGGCGCCTTGTCGTTGGATAAATCTGGTTTGTCCTCTTGACTTTTTATTAGGCTCTATTGTTTTATTGATACCATGCAGAGCCACCTTAAACACTTGATCGGAACCCGATTCATCCCACAGCCTGTCTATGATTTGCTCTTTATGTAATGCTAATCGATTTCTTGAGATCAGAAAAAATTGAAATAACTGGATAGCCTTATCTCTACCCCAGTTGTCTGGTACAGGATTATCATCCAATACCAAGTGGAATTGCCCTAATGTAGATACTTTAAGATCGGCTTTATCTTTCGCATCCATTAAAGCTTGAATATGACCATCATCATATTGGATCAAGACTTCCCTATCTTTTTATCAATTTTATCAACTTTCTTTTGCAGTTTTTTTAGGACAGCTGTCAAGTCAGATATTTGTTCGGATAATGAATTAAAATCTGATTTAGAGGTAGGCCTTAAAGACTCTAGATCTAGGCGATTGGTTATTTGCTCTGCTTTTGAACTGATCTGCTCTTGTAATTGAGTAACTTGACCTTTTGGATCTTTAATAGCGTCCACAACCAATTTGGGGTAATTGGAAGATAGCTTTTTCCACATATCAAGGCTTTTATTTAGAATACCTTCCTTTTCTTCGTCTGACTTATCATTAGAAATAGAAGCCAATGTCATTTCTGAAAGTTTGCTTTGAATAAAATCCATAGCCTCCTTTAACTCACTAAAGTTCTTTTGATCATTACCTTGGACATGGCTGATCTTACCCCGCCATTGAACATTAGATTCCCCATGCTCATCTTCAAAAATTTTTTGGGTAAATCTTAGGAGAAACGACGCTGTTTGTGATTCTTTAGACATCTTATAAATTTATTTTATAAATATAGATGAATTAAGCTTCACAAAATGTATACCTACTTTTCTAGAATTTTAAATAATAATCCTTCAGCAAATCTTTATACGTTTGGGTATATGTATCACCCGCTGCAGACCTTAATGCCAGACTGGCTTCTTCATAAATAAAGTGTTCGTTCTTTGAAAACTCCAACAATACCCTATTTGGAATCTGTCCCACACGAGCGTGAATACTAAGTTTTCTTGAGAGAAAAAAACCCTTTTCAAGAGCCCGCTTTCTGTAGGATTCTTCCAGGCTTATTGGTAAGACAAGACTAACTAAGCTATCCGCTTTTGTCAGCTTTTCCACTGCCGCCCAGAAAGTCTTATGTGAAAAATGAGTGGCATGTTTTGATATCGCTAATTTCGAATCCGAAGGCAAGCTGTCATTTTCAAAATACGGCGGATTGCAAATTATATGATCAAACTTAACATCAGTCTTGAAGTCTTCTAGGCTGACATTAATACAAAGACCATTCACACTATTGAGTTGATAATTGCAATTGCTCTCCTGTACGGAGTCTAAATCTATATCAATGGATGTTATTTGGCTAGTTGGGTTTTTATGTTGACATATCACGCCAATTACACCCGTCCCACTGCCAATATCTAATATTGTTTGAGCTTTTTGAATATTCGCCCAAACGGCTAATAAAACCCCATCTGTGTTAATTTTGAACGCAGCTTGTTCGTTCCTTAATTTGAAATGCTTAAAATGAAAATATGAATTTGAAGTCACAACCTACTATTGGCCAACAAATACTTTTTCAATCTGGATTTGATTATTTTTTTCGGCAGCAATTAAATACAAACCTATATTCTGTGTATTAAAAGTCACTATACCTTGGTTTGAAATCGAAGCCTCCAAAATTCTTCCAGTTACATCCAATAGCATTAATTTATCATATGCTTGATGGGTATTATCAATGATGATATCATTACCCATTATGGAATAGTCCAATGTCGGAGTTTCAAACACTTGCTCATTTAATGAGGTAGCTACACCCTTCCATCTTGCTTGAAACTCTTGGCGAAAGATATTGGCAATGTCATTGTCTTTAATGATTAATGTATTCTCATCGTTCCACGTATCTCCAGAAAATGTCCAGTTTTTAGAACCTGTAATTGTGGTAGCGTCTCCGAAGCCTTCATCAATGATTGCGTATTTATGATGATAAATTAAGCTAGAGCTGTTATCAAGATATAAGTTAATACCTGCTCTTTCTAATTGCTCTATGACTCTTTCGCTGCTGTCTTCATCTTCTATGATTAATTTGATATTGACGCCTCTTCTATGGGCTGCTTCGACTGCATCTGCTATTTCCCATCTTGTAAATAACAGAAGTCCTATATCAACTTCATGTTCAGCTTTATCAATCTCTTTTATAATTTCTTGTGCCACATTATCACTAGGCGAAAAGTAAGATCTAAATTCAATTCCATTTATATTCAGTTCATGTGGTGTATTGTCAGTCTTTGAATCACCAAATCTAGCAGCTATAAGATCAGGGTCATCACCATCACCTCCCCACATCTCTTCAAACTCAATATGATACACCTCAGCCAAAGCTTGATCTTGAATCATAATGATATGATTGGGATCTTCTGACATTTGAAAGAATGTATAATTAGTACTTCCCGTTTGCACCCATGCTTGATCAGCGTGATCTTTATCAGCAATGATAAACTTATTATGCATAATGCCTTGACCAACTGATCCTCGTAAAACTGGAAATGGAATCCCTGTTTGAAGGCCTACATTATTTTGCTCTATATCCACAATTAACCGAACTCTAACACCTCGATTGTGCGCATCAATCAATGCATTGACCACACTTTGAGTATTGGTATTATAACTGCACATATCAATCGTATACTCCGCATCATCTATGAGGTCAATAATAGCTTTCTCTAATCGCCCTGGCGTTTCTCCTGTGGCAATCGGACCGTTTGAAAACGACTCATCTGTATCAACATTAAAGTAGATTCTTATTTCGCCTGACGACAAAGATTTGGTAATAATGCGCTTAGTAAATGTTGTTGGAATACCATTTGGATCATTATAATCAAAAACCAAATCATAAACTGTTGCTGGTTCAAGTTGGGTAAAACCAACCCCTGAAGCTGTAGCTATTTGCTTCGATTCAACCCTTTGATTATTATGGTAACATTCTACAACACCCTCAAATTCCGCCTCAAATGTTATAGAGATTGAGTTTGAGCCTAACTCTAATTGCTTTATAAATGTCTCCTGAGTTTGTGCTAAAAAACTAAGAAGCGTAAAAAGAACTGTAAGAAAAAGACTATTGTACTTTAACATTATCTATTCTGACTTTAGTTGTATTCTGTGCTGCTGTACCTGTATACATAAAGGCAACATGTACAGATGCTCCGTGAACACTTAAATCAATATCGCCTGAAGGTACCCAATCGTAATTTTCCTCATTGGCACCCGCTAAAGTTGGTTCCAAATCTGTCCAACTTGCCGCACTGACATCTCCTGTAAAATCTGAAGACACCATAACTTTCAATCCATCATGTTGATAAAAGGCCACTGCTGATTCAAAACTTAAATTGGATGTTTCTGATGTATTTATAGCTGGAGTCACCAACCAATTTTCTGTTTCTGGATTATCATCTTGAAAGGCTTCTGTTTCGGCAAAACCATTTCCACTAAATGATCTTTTAAACCAAACACGATCTCCTTTTGTAGCCACATTCGTCCAGCCGTTAAGTTCGATATCTTCAAAATCAATAAGATCATCAAAAGTCTGATCCGCTGATTCTTCATTTCCTCCGCCTGTACTACCACCGCTTCCATCACATCTTGGCCCCGTCATATCTACATCTCCAGTATCTCTTATTAAAATTTGATAATCACCGCTAAAAATCTGAAGCACACCTTGAATATTACCTTTACCATTTGGTGTCCGCTCATCTGCAAAATCTGCAAAACCACTTGTACGCACTATCATTGCATTATCGTCGCAATCTTCGAGGATGTGATTGATAGAAAAATTATTATCACCGTCAGCATAAGTTTGATTTGCTGAATCATCATTAAATTGAACATCGTCTAATTCAACCAATTGATTAAGCATGTCCGTACTTAAATCGGCTATTGAAACAGAGCGTGGTGCTATGTTGACAACATTGCCTGTCTTTATAACATAGTTAGGAATGAAAGACTCTGGAATCCTTCTCACATTTGAAGTAGATGGCAAATAACCTATTTGAGGCAAGCCATTAAAATCCCCTATATATAAATTGTTCAATGACAAATAAACTTCCGTTCCAGGTGGATAACTTTCAAATAAGTCGAATGCATCTACCAGCACGGTGATACCTGTATTTTCATCTTGTATGGTCAAAACCTTAAAGAAGTTACCTGCCTCATCATTAGATACCACTACACCTTGAAGGTAGTTTTCTGAAGGCAAAGGCGTATCCTGACCTTCAGTATAAAATTGATTCATTAAGTCTCTTAGATCAATAACGAGACTAGGGTCGACATCGATAGTTTGTTCGTCACAACGATCACCTTCAAAAGCAATATCATCTAAGTTCCTTAATAGTAGTTGTTTGTCCGAACCAAAGATGCCGTAAACGGCAACCAATCGACCATTGCCTTCCGGAACCATTTCAGCAGCAAAGCTTGCAAAGCCACTTGTTCTTAAAATAATATTATTACCAGAACAGTCCTGTATCGTATGATTAACTGCACCTAAATTTGCTGCGTCTGCGAAAGTTTGACCCAAAGCCTGATCTATAAATTGAAGATCATTAATGGCAACAACAGTATTTAATGCACTGTTACCTAATTGCGTTAAATCTAATTCGACAGGAACAACCTCATTGTTTAGCTCTCCTCTTAAGATAATATCATCTAATAAACTAGAAGGGATTCGACCTAAGGTCATTCGTCCATCATCATCAAATGGATCAAATCCTAATTGAGGCAATCCATTGAAATCTCCAACCCACAATTCTTGGACATTAATAAAAATTCGACGACCCTGAGGATATTTGTTCCATAATTCAACATCATCAATTTGAATACTAATACCTCCTGTAGCATCTTGAATAATCAACGATCTAAAGAAGTTACCAGATTGATCATCTGCTGTGACTAGTACATCTAAGAATTTATCTTGATTCACTGCAGTAAATTCTCCTGGGATATAAAGGTCCAGAATCTCATCAATAGTAATGATTTGAGCAGGGTCGATTTCTGGATTACTTCCATTAGCAGGTGGTTCATCGAAGTCTCTATCTACACATGAAACAAATGCTACACTGATCGCCAAGAAAAGAAATAAATAACGCTTCATATTTTATATTCTATAACTAATGTTCAAAAAGAAAACACGTCCAAAAGCATAATAATACTTTGGCGCAAACCGGTTAACATCCTTACCTGCAAAATCAAATCTCAATTGCTCAAAACCCCCTATTCTAAAATCTCTTTTATCTAATAGATTGTTGATGCCCATACTTATCATTAGGTAATTGTCCTTTATTTTAAATGACTTCGATCCGAACAAATCTAGTGTCAGTGCGCTTTCATATTGTTCTTGATCGATTATCCCTGTCCAAAGTTCTAATTGCTCATCCCTTGATATACCATCTAAAGCTTCAGAAGTTCGTCTATCAGGATTAAATGATATAAAATTGTCGCTGAAGTAATTTGCAGCTAATGACACTCTCCAAAAATTAGGATTAGAATAAGTCAAAATTGCAGAATTAGCAACTTGTGGAATACCATCTATATTGAATCCATCCGAATACACCACTCTGTCTTTAAACAACTGCTCCCCTGTATTATTTTGAATGGCAGATTCACGGAATCTCGAATTGTAATAAAACTCACCAATTGACGATGCTATATTTAAATTGAGGACCTTGGACAATCCGATATCAAAACCTAACTCCAAACCATAGTTGATACGATCGACATTTGACAATGAGTAATTAATAAAACTTCTGAGTTCATCATGGTAAAATGAAATCAATCCAATATCATCGTTGCTATCAATAAAGTATCCCGTTACACGAGCACTCAATCTTGGGAATCTGGCAATGTATCCAATCTCTCCACCATAAGTTGTTCTATTTTTCAAATCTGGTATTACTGCATCTCTGATTTGAGGAGCGATAAAAGATTCCCTACTGAATGGTGCAGTACTTTGATATGTGGCATTGGCATAAAAGTAGTTTCGTCCATCTAACTTATAGGTCAACCCAGACTTAACTAATCCATAAGTGAAGCTTTGTTTTTCTGATTCTCCTAAAGAACTATCTGGAAATTTACCATTTTGGAAAAAGCCTTCACGCCAGAACTGCTTGAAATTGAATGCTGAAGCTATAAACCAGTCTAACTTTTTAAAATTGACCGTACCTGAAGCCCATGTCCCAAACTTTTGATTATGAATGGTATAATCATAACCGAACACATCTCCTTCGACTAATAGTCGATTGGGATTCCTAATATCATTTTGTACGATACTATAATCATCAGGAAAATCTAGTAAAGCGAAATCATCAATATCTAAATAGTAAGTCCCTCCTAATAAATCATCTATGACCTTAAAATTCCTATTCTGATCATATTGAAAATCTACACCTGCATTAAACTGAAATCTATCCGAAACTTGGCTATTAATGTTAGATTGAAAACCCATTCTAGTCAAGTCAAACCTTTGTTCTTCTACGATATATGCAGAGACATTTTCAACAGTATTTAAAGATAAATCGCCCGAAGGATCTCTAACAATATAGCGACGCTCTCTATTGATATCAATTAACTTATCCCAATTGACTTGTCTGACATTGATGTCAGATTGATACTTTTCGGTAACAGTCTCGAAGGCAGCTGGATTATCTTGGAATTCATAAGGAAGGTTACGATAATAATCAGGTCTCGGATCCGCTGCTTCTAACCACTCTAAGCGCGTGCTTCCATTACGCCCAGTGACAAATGAAATCCCCGATGTAATTTTCGTTTGCTCATTTAATCTGAAATCATGTCTTAACATGGCTACAGGTTGGTGCGATCTAAACTCTCTTGAGTTACGCACTTTACCATTTTGAAGCCCCCAGTTAGGATTATAAAAGTTATCATCTACAAGGTCATACATAATCTGCGTGCTACCGCTTGCTCGACCTCTCACAGTAGGTGCAGCGAACACCACCAAGTTTAAACTATGTTGATCATTAAATTTCTTATCTACAGAAGCAAAATAAGAATAGGCATCGTAATAAGTACCTTCAATAAATCCGCCATCGCCCCATCTTCTTGAAAGTGAGAGCGTATAAGAAAGTCCATTAGCATTCACACCTGACGAATGTGTCAACATCGTTCTATAGGTATAAGATCGATTTGAAAAACTCATGGTTGCACGGGTTTGTGCTCTTTGACTTGAGGCGCGCATATCTATATCCATTGCGCCATTGATTCCTCCAATAGTAAAATCAGTCATATTCATGCCATGATTTGAATATCTGACACGTAATACATCATTTAATCCACCCCAAAGACTCCAAAAGAATCGACCATTCTCAAGATTATTAAAAGACAGATTATTTAGAAATATCATGGACTCATTTTGTTTGAGTCCTCTTGGGATAAACCTTGTCACGCTAAAATTAAAATTAGCAACAGACCCAAAAGGATCCCATGCTGCAGATAACAAACTCGATACTTCAAAGTCTTCCTCACCTGCATCTAATTCGGCTATATCGATAAAACTATTTCTATTAAAGAGAGAAGCTTCGCTTGATTTCTCAAGAAAAACAATACCTAGATTAATGTCTTGAGAATTTGTAAAATTGATAGGTAGCACATGACTAGCATATCCCTTCGCTTCAAAACTTAATTCCGCTGATTCCAAGCCCTTAAGATCTAAATTGAATTTGCCATCAGATTGTACTAAGCCTACAGCCTCTCCATTCACATAAATTGACGTATTAACAACTGGTGAACCTGTCTGCCCATCAAATATTTTACCCTTTACTGTTTGACCAGAAAGACTGAAAACATTAAGAAAAACATAAATAAACGCGATTAGAAACGAATAGCTTTGCATTGGTGGTTTTAAAGTTGTAAATGTAGATGATTTAGGTGTCAAAGTTCCTATTTAATCTTTTATTTATATGTAGCTTAAAGGCATATTTGCCAATTATCTCGAAATTGATCACTTTTTGATTTTTTTCTCTCTATGAAATTTAATAAAACGGCTTTAAAAAGCACATTTGAAAGACAGTTCCAATTTGTTATCACAGGACTTTTGATAAGCTTTCTCTTTCAGACTCAAAAACTTATAGCCCAAGACACTCAATACAAAGCCTATAGTATAGGTTTCTATAATGTTGAAAACCTATTCGACACGCTTGATAATACGGAGATTAATGATGAAGAATTTACACCAGGAGGGAAAAGGTCATGGACAAAAGATAAGTATGAGGATAAAATAGCCAATTTGGCTTCGGTGATTTCCCAATTAGGTAAAGAAATGACACCCCATGGATTAGCCATTTTAGGTATCTCAGAAATTGAAAATGATACGGTATTAAATGATCTTATAAGGCATCCTAACTTGGCCTCAAGACCATTGAGCACGGTCCATCATAATTCATCCGACCGGCGTGGTATTGATGTAGCTATGATTTATGATACGACTCAGTTTAAACCTTTAAATGTCAAGGCCTTTCCAGTACCTAATCCTAAAGGTGAAAGTAGCCGACCGACCAGAGACGTCTTGCTTGTAAGTGGCTTATTAAATGATCAATTAATTCATTGTACAGTTAATCATTGGCCTTCTAGATCTGGTGGCGAAAAAAGATCTTTTGAATTCAGGAACAATGCCGCCAAAGTTAACAGATCCATAGTTGACTCATTGACAATGAATGACCCTGATGCTAAAATTATAATCATGGGTGATTTAAACGATGACCCAACTAGCGAGAGCATTAAAACGCATCTCCGAGCTAAATACAAAAAGAAAGCTGTTGGTCCTGACGATTTATATAATCCGATGCATCAATTTTATAAGAAAGGTTATGGTTCTAATGCTTACAGAGATAAATGGAGCTTATTTGATCAAATCATAGTTTCCCATGGACTTTTAGAACCTCAAGATAATGCGCTAAAATTTTATAAAGCTCAGATTTTTAACAAACCTTATCTCATCCAAAAGTTTGGAAAATATAAGGGCTATCCATTTCGAACATTCGATGGAGACAACTATGTCAGTGGATATAGTGACCATTTACCGGTTTTCATATATTTACTGCAAGAAGTTGAATGATTGATTAGCAAGGTTCCTTTACAGATAAATGACGAGTTTAATAGTATTCTAGATCAGATTGAATCTCAGAATGAAAATATCTTTATTACTGGTCGAGCAGGAACTGGTAAGTCTACCCTCCTTAATCTTTTAAAGAAAACAACACGCAAAAATGTGGCTGTTGTTGCGCCAACTGGTGTGGCAGCGTTAAATGTGGGAGGCCAAACCATTCATTCATTTTTTAAGTTACCGCCTCAGATGATTGATCCTAGGGAACTAACCAAAAGGAAGAATCATCGATTCTATAAAAAATTGCAGTTGCTGATCATTGATGAAATCTCGATGGTAAGAGCTGACATGATCGATTGTATAGATATTTTTTTGAGACAAAATATTGAAAACCCAAATCCTTTTGGAGGTGTACAATTAGTTGTATTCGGAGATCTATTCCAACTACCGCCAGTAGTAGCTAGTAATTTTGAGAGAAAAACACTGAAAGCTAAATATGGATCTGCTTATTTCTTTGCGGCTCAAGTCTTTCAGGAGATTGATTTGAAGATGATAGAACTTAGGACCGTCTACAGACAAAACGAAAGGCGATTCATCAATTTGCTTGACAATATTCGTACGCGCAATATCGATTATGACGATATGGAGGAAATTAACCAACGCTATATTGAAGATTTTGAAAGTGATGACATGGCCATTACTTTATGTGCAACAAATGCCACTGTCAATAAAATTAACACCAATCAATTAAAACAGATACCTCATAGAGATTACGAATTTCCAGCTAAAGTATCTGGGCAGTTCAATACCAAATCCAGTCCAGCAGAACAATTTCTTTGGCTAAAACAAGACGCCCAAGTGATGTTTGTGAAAAATGACACACAAGGCCGATACGTTAATGGCACATTAGGTAGAATAGTTGAGATTGGTTTTGACAAAATAGTGGTTGCCATTATCCAGCATGGGGAGACAAAATACATAGACGTTGAAAGAGAAGAATGGGAAATGTTGAGGTATGAAATAGACCAAAAGAACCCCGATAGATTTGTTACCAAATCCATTGGTACTTTTACCCAGTATCCGCTTAAACTAGCATGGGCAATCACCATTCATAAATCACAAGGAAAGACTTTTGACAATATCATCGTGGATTTAGGGCGCGGAGCCTTTGATTTTGGACAAACTTATGTGGCTCTAAGTCGATGCAGGACCCTTGAAGGTATTGTATTAAAACAAAAAATAAGGCCTAAAGATATTATGGTAGACCCTGTAGTTGTGGAATATTATGACTTTAAGAAGCGAAATTGGTAAGCCATGACTTTTGGTATTCCGTCAGACTTTTTATCTTAATGTCCACATTCGTAACAAACAACCGAAAAATGGCAAAATCGCAGAAGAAAAAGAAGAAAGCTGAAGTAAGAAACAAAAAGCAGGAAAAGCAATTCTTCATTATCACAGCAGTTATCACACTTGTATTATTAGCAATCCTATATTTTGTCTTTGCACGCAATATGTGATTGAAAAATACTTATGAAGCTTACTTTAGATCTCGGTGTCCCCAGCAAGCAAGAATGGGTTGATGCTGTAATGAACAATTTTGAACGCTTTCTGCAAGATCATGCGGATTGCGAACGCAAAGCCTCTGCTATGGCTATGAGTTTCGTAGCCAAATATCCAGATCGAACTGAAATCATACCTGAGCTCATAGAAACGGGCATTGAAGAGTTAGAACATTTCCAGATGGTTTATGAACTCATGCAATCCAGAAATATTCCTCTACCAAAATCTATGGGTGAAGACCCCTACATCAAACAATTAATAAAACTTTGTCATTCTGGTAGAGAAGAAAGATTTATGGATCGGTTAATACTTGCCTCACTTGTAGAAATTAGAGGTGCAGAAAGGTTTAAGTTGGTTGAAGAAGCCTTAGAAGATGAAGAGTTTAAGAAATTTTATAAAATGCTATGGACATCAGAAGCCAAGCATGGACATATTTATATCAAAATGGCTTTGACTTACTTCCCTAAAGATGCCGTCTATAATCGACTACAATGGTGGGTGGATCAGGAGGCTCAGATCTTGAATGGGTTAGAGATACGTGCTGCATTACATTGATGAAGAAGGTTTAGAGGTCTGGAGGTCTAGAGGTATAAAGGTCCAAAGGCTTCAAGGTGCCAAGGCTTATTCTCTGTATGATAGACCAAATCCTCGTCTCCGTATTACGAATTTCAGGTTTCTAATTTCTAGTAATCTAAACGCAACGCGTTTATTGCCCATCACACCCTGGACGCGCGTCCCTATCTGTATCCAACTTAATATCCGCTAAACCTACATCTACTCCGTCACCAGCACTGACCATGAATGCTGTATTTATGGCTTTCATTTGAATACCTAAATCTTTAAAGCAACTTAGACTGATTCTGTAATTTTTCCATTCAGAAGCGGAAACTTTGATATCAACAGTTTCTCCCTTTTTTGAGAAAGGATCAGACATACCGATTTTTAGAATACAATCAGAACCAGAGAATGATTTAGCCATAAATGACAATTCCATAGCACCTGTTGTTTGTCTGGACATGTTATTGGTGCGTTCACTATTGATAAGTAGTACTTCTTTATCATTTTTCGTCCATTTCAATCTTAGGGCATCTTCTTGAGCTTTGTGATCTGTTTTACTGACAATTAATCCACCTACAGAAGTTGGATAGCTTGCTACTTGCTTATCAAGATCATCACTTTTAAGCATTAGGCTCCAAGGTGCTACCGTAGCGCCCCTCATAAAAAATTCTCCTGTAGACTCAACTACTGTTTTATCCAATTTGGTATCTTCTGGTAAAAGATCCATGAAGCTATCGCTCTCATAAGACAAACCATAACCTAATTCGAACAGAGGGTTTGATTTAGCGGTAACCGTAGGATAAGACGGCCACGAAAAAGACAATCGACCGGTAAAATCAAAAGAAGCATCTCTTTGAAAAAGCAAATCTGAAATGCCGCCACCTTCACTTCCTGGCAACCACGCTGCAACGAAAGCATCTGATTGGTTAATTTCAGGATTACACCACATAGGTCGGCCAGATAAAAAGACAGATACCACCGGTATCCCTTGTGATTTAAATCTAGACAGCACTTTAGAATCAATCCCTCTTGTTGTAAAATCTAAATTTCTTCGGTCACCTTGAAACTCCGCATAAGGATCTTCACCATAAACGGCAATTACGACATCTGCTTTCTCTTCAGATCCACCATCAGGAGAGAATATAAGTGTTCCGCCAGCCTCAGAGATGGCCTCTTTTATGCCAGACAAAATGGAAGCGCCATTGGGAAATTCGTCATTTTTATGTCCCACACCTTGCCAAGAGAGTGTCCATCCCCCGCACGCCTTAGAAATACTATTTGCATCACCAATAACCATTATTTTCTTAGAAGCATCTAGAGGGAGTAATTGATTGTTATTTTTTAGTAATACCATTGATTCTCTTACTGCTTGTCTTGCTATCTCTCTATTTTTAGGCAGACCTAATAATTGCTCGTTACCAGCATTAGTTCGAGTACTTGGTGGACCTTTTTCAAATAACCCTGAAGCTATCTTTACCCTTAGAATTCTTCTCACCGCTTCATCCAAACGAGACATTGGAATTTTACCGCTTTTAACATGTTTGAGCGTACTTTTATATAAGCCTTTCCAGCTATCTGGTGCCATATACATGTCTAATCCAGCAAGCAAGGATTGCGGACAATCTGTATTGGTACATCCAGGTACTTGGCCATGACCATTCCAGTCACCTACGACAAAACCGTTAAAACCTAATTGTTTTTTAAGCACATCAGTTAACAAGGCTTTATCGCCGTGCAATTTTCTTCCTTGCCAACTAGAGAAAGAAGCCATCACAGTCATGACACCTGCAGGTATGGCGCTGTAATAACCAACAGCATGCTTATCAATCAATTCTTTTTCAGTTATCAATGCATCCCCTTGATCAACACCTTTATTTGTAGCACCATCAGCCAAAAAATGCTTAGCACAAGAGATCACTCTTCCGTCTCCCATAAATGATGGATCATCAGTGCGTCCCTGCAAGCCAATAACGATATCGTCACCATAAGATTGAACAATAGCACCATCCTCGGAAAACCCTTCATAGCTTCTACCCCATCGATGATCTTGAGGCACAGCTAATGTCGGCGCAAAAGTCCAATCATGTCCAGATACAGTTAACTCTAAAGCTGTAATTGCAGCAATCTTTTCCATGAGTGCTTCATTACGCATCGCACCTAATCCTATGTTGTGTGGAAACACGATAGCGCCACTCAAATTAGCATGCCCATGAACAGCATCTATACCCCATATACATGGAATAGCAATCTCAACACCTTCAGTATCAACTGATGCATTAAAATAAGCATCTGCCATTTCCAACCACGCTTTTGTATTGGCGTATGGTAAAGGTCCTGGTGCAGAATTACCGCCGCTTAGAACCGAACCCAAACGATATTTTTTGACATCTTCAGGAGTTAATGACCCTGAATCGCCTTGTATGACTTGCCCCACTTTTTGTTCTAAAGTCAGCTTTGAGAGTATGTCATCAATTTGAGCTTCGACTTCAGGTACTATTGTTAAGGATTCAAGCTTTGGCCAGTTCTCAGGATTGATTACCTCAGATGTTTGATCGAGGTTATTGTTATTAATTTCTTGAGAAGAAGATTTATTCTGACTAGAACATGATATTGAAAAAAATACACATAAAACAGATAAGCTAATCGTAAACGTTATCGATTGGAATTTAGAGTTCATAACATGTAATTTGGAGATTGAAAGACGCTTTGCAGTTGACATCAATGACATGCTTTGCAAAATAAACAAATTTAAAGCACTGGTCTAATTTAAAGCTACCTGTCCAAATAAGAATGCTGCAGCAAGATGGACTACAATATTAAGAATGGTGAATAAATGACCCATTGTTTGTTATTTATTATGTAATTATATTAAGTTTTTATACACTTGAAGAGGATCAAAAGTGAAACGTCTATCTCTTTCTCTTAATGCTTTAAGATACTCAATATGGCTTTCGTAAGCACCTAGGTCCAAATCTGCGTGAACGGCTTTTAGACATTGACTAATAGGCATATCCATAAGGCCATTATCTCTAAGGAAGTGAAGCAGTTTCATTAAACTGAAAGCATTAAAAGTGCCGAAGAAATTCTTATACCTTGTGAATGGATCTTTCCCGAGATGTCCTCCCCAGTTACTCTTAAAAAGATCTGACATAAACGTGTTAATGAGGCCATTTTGAGCCACTTTTTGAGGTAATATGTCTCTATCTTCAATAATTGCTTTAAGATTTTTCTTCAACCATAACTTTAACAAACGAAAACTTTGAGGATTATAAGAGCAATAAGCCTCTGATTTGCCCGTACGAAGCATTATGGCTCTTCCGGTACCGAATGGTACCCTATCTGAAATTCTTGCACTAGGATAAACTATCGCACTCGAAATATCTTCTATGTTCATCGTTTTTGCATATTTATGCATAAAATAAAAGTCTTCGCCCGCTTGTTTTTTGGTCATGCCCCCCTCTTTAGCATATGCCCAAGCACGGACTACCATCGCAGATCCTACAGTCTGAAAAGCAAATGGCAGCCCTATCCAACGCTGCATGTTTATGAAATATCGAAGATGCAATTCGTAATCAATAATCGGATGTGATACATCAGGCCAACGGTGCTCAAATTCAATAGAAGCTGCTTCTTTCGTAGATCCACGCATCGCCATATCGATAGCATGTATATAATTTTCAGACACTGTAGTATCAGCATCCAAATTGACAATCAATCCATTATAATTTAGACTATTGAACCATTTCAAAGCCATGTCCATGAGCAGCTTTCTTGCATGACCAACACCGGATTTCTCTTCTTGAAATTCATGGTAATAAGTATAAATCGAAAAGCAGTTTCGCTTATATCTATTCGTACCTGCTTCTAAATCTGCCACCAATTTTTGAGAGGCCTGCTTTACCTCATCTTTATCCGTTTTATGGACATTTACAAGTATGCACAAGGCATAATGTATACCATTGGTCGATTGATTACACAACGACCGAATCATTAGTTCAATATCTGCGAATGCCTCTTTATATGCAGGGACGACTATGACAAGCTCAGGCCTAAAGCCGTCTTTAGGATAGCCCAAAGAATTATCACATCTTTGGCTTAAGTATTTAGCGAGATATTTAATCTTCTTAAGTCTTTAATGAATAAAGAAAAGTGTCCTCATATCATTTTACCTACCAGCTATTGCGCGCCAATAAGCCATTACGCTTTGAAGATACAATTTCCAACCATCACAGAGATACAAGAGCATTTTCAAAAAAGAAGCTGGCGAAATAAGATGGCTATACTTGCACCTAATGGCATTCAAAACTTAAGTATTCCTTTAGAAAAAGGGAAAACACAAACCCTTATTACAGATGTACAAATCGCCTATCATGAAGACTGGATTAAAGCACATACAAATGCCATCCGAACCGCCTACTCAAGTGCCCCTTATTTTGAGTATTACATAAATGAGCTCGTTGAAATACTTCAATCGAGATTTGAGAAACTATTTGATCTAAATGAAATACTCGAGTCATGGTTATCCAAAAAATTAGATATTCACTATGATAAGCTTCACACATCTAGTTTTGAAAAGAACTATTCTGCTGAATTCTATGATTTTAGGCGAAAGCCAATCAACTGTCAACTTCCCTATTACCATCAAGTATTTGAGGATAAGTTTGGTTTTACTCAAGGGCTTTCAATACTAGACTTGTTATTTAATTGTGGTCCTGAGTCGATTATACATCTCAAAAATGCTTTAATTACCTTTGAGTAAATTCTCGTCTAAATAAGAGATTGAACATCATGGATCATTTAATTGAAGAAAAGATTAAGCCATATAGGATACGTCTAGAAGAGACGGTCAATAGCCTTTATACTATTACTCAAAAGATCGGGCATCAAGAACTTGAGAAAACAGTAAAAGACATTAAGGACCGCATTGATGATCCCTATATGTTTGTTATAGTTGGAGAAGTAAAGGCAGGAAAGAGCAGCTTTATCAATGCCCTTTTAGGCGACAAAGAAATATGCAAGGTGGCGCCGTCTCCAATGACAGACACCATACAACAAATCGTATATGGGGAAAATGAAAATGTGATCAATATCAATCCCTACCTTAAAAGGATCACTCAGCCCGTAGATATTCTAAAAGATATTGCCATTGTAGATACACCTGGCACCAATACAATCATCGATCACCACCAAGAGATAACAGAAAACTTTATTCCAGCCTCAGATTTAATTGTTTTTGTATTTGAATCTAAGAATCCCTACAGACAATCATCATGGGACTTCTTTGACTTTATAAAAGAAGAATGGCGCAAAAAAATAATATTTGTTCTTCAACAAAAGGATTTGGTACAACCAGATGACCTTAAAGTGAACATCAATGGTGTAAAGGATCATGCTATCAAAAAAGGCATTATGGAGCCTAGGGTATTTCCAGTCTCTGCATTACTAGAATTAAATGGCGACAAGGAAAATAGCGGCTATAAAGATATTAGAGCATTCATTTACAATAATATAACAGGAGGCAAAGCACCCTTTTTGAAATTATTAAATAATGCAGATACCGCCCTCAACATAAATGATAAGATTTATGAAGGTGTGCTCTTAAGGAAAGAACAATACGAAGCGGATTTCAGATTTAGGAAAGATATCAAAGACACACTTGATCAACAAGAACAAAAAACAAATCGTCAGGTTTCAGTATTGGTTGAAAATCTATTAGCCAGTTATGATCGTATCACCAATAAAAAGAAAGAAGAACTCAGAACTGGGATTGGATTTGTCTCGATGGTGCGCAGGTCATTTAAATCAACTTTTAGCGGAGAAAAATCTTCCAAGCAATGGCTCGAATCTATAACTCAGGAACTTGAGCAAGATCTCAATCGAGAGTTTAAGAATAAACTACAAGAAGGTGTTATAGATATCGCTGATAGCATTCAGCAAATGGGTAAGCTGATTGATATGAAAATCAAAAACAGTCAAACCATACTCAAAGAAAACCATGAGATATTCTCTGATATCGCCGAAAGAAGAGCCAATGTATTAAAGGACTTGCAGCAAGCATTCGAGGGCTTCTTAAAAAAATCGGAAAACTTTTATGATAGCGATCTTTTGGAAAGCGGCCAAAACATCTCTTCTAATTTAGTGACTGGAAGTGGTATTGCCATAGTTGGTGTTATCATAAAGTCATTGACTGAAATAGCAATAATCGATATTACAGGTTATATTTTTACTGCCATCGGTTTCCTATTTGCAGGCCTGACAATCACTTGGAGCAAATCCAAATTGATTAAGAAGTATGAGTCTGAAGTTCTTAAAGGAAGAGAACGTATCGAAATTGAAGTCACTGAAAAACTAAACAACTATACCAATAAAATCAAGAATCGAATTGATGATAACTTTATGAAATTTGATCAGCTTTTAGAAGATGAAAAACAAACTATCGAACATTTAGAAAGTGAGTTCGAACGTATTCAAAAGTCGATTGGAGAGATAAGGATGGAGGTTGAGCAAATTGGTTAGTTGGTTGAATGGTCAAGTAGTTAAGTAGTTGAGTAGTCAAGTAGTGAAGTAGTTAAGTAGTTAAGTAGTTAAGTCGCAGATTCCGACTGTAACGTCGGATAGTTTAAGTTAACCAATCTAAAGACCAAAGACTAAAGACCAAAGACTAAAGACCAATAGCCAATAGCCAATAGCCAATAGCCAATAGCCAATAGCAAAAAAAAGGCATTACCATGTACCCTACTCCCTAAACCATAATCCACAAAAAAAAGCCCCAACTTACGCTGAGGCTTCATTTATTTAAGATTGATATTTATTATTATCTAGCATCTTTGTAGAACTTCTGAATCTTTTGTGATCCTTCAGAAATTATTCTGACGTAGTAGAATCCAGATGTGTACTTGTTCAAATCAACTTGATATGTTTCTTGGTTGATTGTAAACGAGTCAGCTAAACGGCCTACTCTATCGAAGATATATACTTTAGTTCCTTCCATTGGCTTCTTGTTCAATTCAAGAACCATGAAGTCTTCTGCTGGATTCGGCTTGATAATGAAATCCAATTCAGCTTGTAATTCTGACTCTTCTTCTTCATTGATACCGTTTTCAGGATCTTCTTCCTCTACGATACTTGATCCGCAATCTCCACCACCAGAAGTACATGTAGAATTGACCATAATTTCATCAACATCCCAAGCTGCAACAGCCGCACCATTTCCAACTAGGCAATATCCTAATAGTTCGAAAGTAAACACAGAAGTGCTTGTTACAGAAAAGTCTGCATTTCCACTAAAGTCAAATGTTTGCAATGTATAATCGTTTGTTGTTGCTAAACCAACTTGCTTGAAGATTTCAACACCATCCTTTAAAACTCTTACACCATAATTAGTTGGGTAGTTATTTGGACCTGAAGGACCATTAATCCATTGGTATGTCGGAGGTGCCGCTTCAAAGAATGATAATCCAGAAATATTACCTGTACCAGCTGAACCTGGAACAACTTGGATATCAAATCTAATTGCTAAATCGCTATCATCTTCAAAGTCACAATTATCTAGAGAACTAACACACATAGCTACAGAGCCATTAGCTCCAGTAGTACAAGAGTGCATATTCGTTTGAGGATCTCTTCTATATAAGTGATCACCAACTACTGATAATTGACTACATGCAGGATCATTTTCTACTGTAGCCGTAAACTCTGAATAATCTTTATTAGAATCATCTGAAGTGTCTGAATAACATCCTTCCATATCAAATGTCAATTTAGAAGTAGTAGTTACAGGATTTGAAGCTTCTTCTCTAATGACTGTAATTGGATTAGACAAGTCAAAACATCCTTGTAAATCACCTGCATTATTTCCTACTGCTATTCCAGTTACATCTGAAGCATAACATATTCTCCAAACTAAACAAGTACCTGTACCTGCTCCTGTAAAGCTAAATGGAGGACCTGCTGGCAATGCTAAAATATTAGCATTTTCATCAGTGATCACCCATCCTTTATTGCCACCTGTAGAACCACCAGTAACTGAAACATCTACTGTGTCATTTGGATCGTCTAAGCAAATTGTTACTTCAGTTTCTCCATTAGAATCTATTGTTCCAGCATCTGTCATAATTCTATTAACAGTAATAGGATTTGAAAGAGAGAAACATCCTTGTAAGTTGGCTGCATTTGCGCCTACTGAAGCTCCTTGAATATCGCCTTCGAAAGATAAATTCCAAATCAAGCAAGTACCTAATCCAGCACCATCGAAATCGAAAGGTGGGCTTGAAGGTAATTCTAAAATGTTAGCATTTTCATCAGTGATGACCCAAGCATTATTAGATCCAGTATTATTATTTAAAATAACATTTACCAAATCCGGTGTACCATCTCCAACACAAACAGTTACTTCAGTAGTATTGTCTGTCGTTGATAAAACACCACCATTTACATTGTCTTTTGTAACTGTTATAGGGTTTGATAAAGCAAAGCAACCCGTTAAGTTAGAAGCATTATTTCCAATAGTAAGGCCACTTACTTGTGTACCACTTAAATACCAAACAACACATGTCGATCCAGGTGTACCTGTAAGAGTAAATGGAGGACCAGCTGGAAAATCTAAAATCGTTCCATTCTCATCTGTAATTATCCATCTTCCTGCTGAAGCATTAGTTACTGAAAATTCTAAAGGATCAGAAGCACCGCCGTCTACGCAAATTGAGAAGCTATCTCCATTAGGTGAACTTATCGTCGGTGTTGTAACATTGCTCACATTTACCGCTACTGAATTTGAAAGATCAAAACAGTCTCCACTTAAATCTGCTGCATTAGCACCAACTGCTGCACCATTTAACATGCCATTGAAAGACAAATTCCAAATTCTGTATGTGCCAGTGGCATAACTTGAGAAATCAAAAGGAGGACCTGCTGGTAAATCTAAAATATTACCTGCTTCATCCGTAATTACCCAAGCCGCATTATCACCAAATTGATTATTTAATACAACATTTACAGGATCTACTCCAGAACCTTCATTACATAAGGTAGTAGAAGTTAAATTTCCATCTAATGAGAGCACACCTCCATCAGCAATAGACTTATTAACTGTTATCGGATTTGAAAGATCAAAACAACCTTCAAACTGAGATACGTTATTGCCTACTGCTAATCCAGTAAAGAAGTTATCATATGCTAAATGCCATATCTGGCAAGTTTGTGCATTACCAGTAATTTCGATATTGATTGGCGGAGGACCAGGAAGTCCAATTATGTTACCATTTAAGTCTGTAATCACCCATCTGAAAACAGTACCGTCTTCACCAGAAACACTTACATCGATACCATCAGTAACAGATCCTTGCACGCATACATCTATTGTATTGCCTTGTGGCGAACTGATTGTACCTCCATCCGCTGCTCCTTTTAGGATAACGATTGGATTAGATAAACCATCACAAGCACCTGTTAATTGATCTACATTAGTGCCTACTGTAACACCTGAAGACATACCATCAAAGCTATATGCGTATAGCGTATATCTGCCTCTATCAAAACTACTAAAGTCGAAATTTGGACCTTGTAAAAACTGTGTAACATTTCCATCAGCATCAGCTAAGAAATATTCAACATTAGCACCTACGTTATTATTTAAAACAGTTTCTATAATTCCAGTGCTTCCATCTCCTTCACAAATGTTGACAAAAGTCATATTGTTCGTAGAGAAAACACCTCCCGTAGTTGCTACACGTTCAACCGTTATTGGATTAGATAATCCAAAACATCCATTCAATTGACTGGCATTATTTCCAACAGCTAAACCATTGATGCTGCCGTCATAATATAAATGCCATAAAAGGCAAGTACCAGCACCAAAACCATCAAAGTCAATTGAATTGGTACCTTCTATAAGTCTTAAGATATTTCCATCAGTATCCGTTAAAACATATACTTCTTCATCACCCATACCTCCATTAATATCTACTGTGATGACATCAGGAATACCATCACTCGCACAAATATTAAAACTAGTTTGACCACCACTTGAAATCGACGATGCAGCTGCTGTAGTTCTGATTACTCTAATAGGATTAGACAAGCCAAAACATCCTTGCAAATCAGCAGCATTGCTGCCTATTTCAGCACCTGTGATTGTGCCTTCAAAAGATAAGTTCCAAATCAAGCAAGTACCTAATCCAGCGCCTTCCAAATCAAATGGAGGACCTGCAGGTAAAGCTAAAATTTCACCTAACTCATCAGTGATCACCCACTGCATATTAGATCCGGTATTACCTGTAAGAATTACATCTATAGGATCTGCGACACCATCACCAACGCAAATAGATACTTCAGTCGCTCCCGTAGAAGTTGTAATCGAACCTCCACCTTGTAAATTTCTATTAACAACTATTGGGTTAGACAAACCAAAACATCCAGTAACATCATTGACATCTCCACCAACTGCTAAGCCATTTAAAGCACCATTATATGATAAATTCCAAACTAAGCATTGCCCAGTTCCAGCACCTTCAAAATCAATAACATTTCCTGTAGGTAAGTCTAAAACGACGCCATTAGGATCAGTAACAACGATTTGTGAATTGTCACCAGTATTATTTGAAACAATAACTGTAAAAGCGTCTGAAATACCATCATTAGCACAAATGTCTAATGTTGTTAAGCCACCATCCGTAGCAATTGTTCCACCTGAAACATTGCTAGATTGGCAAGATGAAGTAATGATTACTTCATCAATATCCCATGCATTAACTGTAGCACCGTTGCCTACTGTACAATAGCCCAGTAATTCAATCGTAAAGAAAGTGTTTCCTGTAACGGTGAAATCTGGACCAGAAAAATCAAAAGATTCTAGTGTCCAGTCAGTTGTAGTAGGAATACCTGTTTGAC
Organism: Saprospiraceae bacterium; assembly: GCA_020630775.1. GTDB lineage: Bacteria > Bacteroidota > Bacteroidia > Chitinophagales > Saprospiraceae > RFSX01. Next base: position 65,489 of record JAHDIN010000007.1, read on the forward strand.
GGTAAATCTCGTTACCATCTCTTAATATTCTTACCCCATATAAAGTAGGATAATTATTTGGCCCAGAAGGACCTTGGTTCCAATTGTAGTTTTCAGGAGCTTGCTCATAAAACGACAAACTTGATAAAGCTGCCGTGCCATCTGCACCAGGCCCTAACATCACTTCAATACGAATAGCTTTATCGGCATCTGCCAAGTACTCGCAGTTATCTTCAGAACTCACACACATGGCATTCGAGCCATTGACACCTGGTGTGCACGAGTGTGTATTTACTGTAGGATCAGTACGATACAAAGTTCCCATTGGGAGTAATGTAGCGCATGTTGGGTCATTTGTAGCAACCCCTCCAAATTCTGAATAATCAGCTAGGGTTCCTGCATTTACGAAGGCATTACACTCGTCCAAACTGTAATAAATAAAGGAACTTGTAGTATCACCTCCAACATCCAATGACTTTGCTAACGCACTGGAAATGTTAAAAAACAATGCACAGAATAAAAGAACAATTAATCTCATGTTGATTCTTATTTCGATTTTAAAATGTAAGAATTCTTACTAATTAGTATTATAAAGTTCAAATATATGTATAAAATTGAGATGCAACCCCATACATATATAATTATTTACCATACATAACAGCTACTTAGATGTAAATTACTATAATATATAAGGCAATGAGTACCCTATTTATAGCATTAAATACATTAGAAGTATAACATATATGTAAGGTGCTTTACAATTCTAGTTAAGCCTTCGAACGGTCATTAAATACTACATCTATTATCAGTCCAAAAACAGTATAAATGCATTAAAGACTGCTGGGTTGACGTGTCTTGTCCAATTTTATTTGAAAATGTGATGTTTTGACTGAATTCAATCGCTAATTCGATATATTCGAACTTCATTCACAATACTTTCAAATGAAACAATTAAGATTATTCTGGCTATTAATTATGATTTTGTCCATCACCAGTATGATGGCTCAAGAAAAAGAAGCAAGTCCTTTTGACTTTGGTAGAATGTGGACTTTCGAAAATCCACCTACTGATTGGTTTAAAGAGGCTTATGGAATTGAAGCAGATCAAGCATGGTTTGATGATGTAAGAAAATCTTCTTTAAGATTTGCGACCTGGTGCAGCGCTTCATTTGTATCTCCTGATGGATTGATTATGACCAATCATCACTGTTCAAGAGATGAATCAATTGGTGTCCAAAATGAAGGAGAAAACTTTGATAAAAATGGATTCTATGCCACCACACTTGCAGATGAACGCAAGGTTGAAGGACTTTTTGTCGAACAACTAATTAAAGTAGCTGATATCACAAATGACGTTTTAATGGCTGCTAAAAGTGCTGAAAATGATGCAGATGCTCAAACAAAGAAGAATGCAAAGCTTGAAGCTATTAAAGCAGAATATGGTGCTAAAGCAGACTGGGCAGGTTTAAGATTACAAACTGTATCTTTCTATTCTGGAGGAAAATATTCATTGTATGGATACAAAAAATATGATGATATCAGATTGGTGTGTATACCAGAAAATGATTTAGGTTTTTATGGTGGCGACCCTGATAACTTCACCTACCCTAGATACAATCTAGACTTTACATTCTGGAGAGCTTATGATGAAAACGGCCAACCCGTAAACACATCTGATCACTATTATAAATTTAATATTGATGGTATTTCGGCTGGAGAACCTGTCTTTGTAGTAGGTAATCCAGGTAGAACCGAAAGATACAGAACTACTGCGCAGTTAGAGTACGATAGAGACTACAGATTTAAGCACTTATTAAGATGGTTGACCAACAGAAGAGACATGATGTTACAAGATTATAATATCATGCTTAAAGACGGCTCTAAAGAAAGAGAAGCGCAAGAGTTGCTTGGTACTATAAATAGTCTGTCCAACTCTATCAAAGCTTATAATGGCATCATGGGTGGTCTTCATAATGAAGAGTTTATGAGCAGAAAAAAGCAAATGGAAAACAATATCAAGAAAGCTTCATCTGGTGTTACTTATTGGGATGATCTTGAAAATGAATACAACATTTTGACCCCTCATGCCTGGGCTATTAATCATTTAGGTGCCTCTAGTTATAGAGGTGAAGCATTTGTTTTAATGCATCAAGTAGCTGGCTTAAAAAGCATGATTGAAAACGATGCTACGAAGGAAGAGAAAGAGGAGTTAAAGGGTAAAATCATTGAGATGGCCGATGGCATGGATGTCAATAAAGAAAAGAACTTAATGAAACTCCTTTTAAGCGAATTAAAAGAAGACATTTATCCAGGCGATAATACACTAAACAGATTATTAAATGGACAAACTATTGACGGATTTGTCAATGGCCTTTTTGAAAACTCTAAAATTTTAAATGGCGAGGCTAAGAAATGTGTTGCAAAAGATAAGAACATCACCAAGGCTAAAGATCCAATGATCAAAGCTTCAGAAATCTTAGTTGACCGATACAATGAAGCCGCTACTCAATTCCAATCATCTTCCGCTAAAAGGAGAGCATTAGAATCTAAGATTGCTAACCAGGCATTTAATGTATATGGCACTTCCCTACCTCCAGATGCTACCTTCACTTTAAGGATATCTGATGGTGTCGTCAAATCTTACGAGTATAACGGAACTACTGCACCTATTATGACTACATTTTTTGGTCTATATGATAGACATTATTCTCATGGTAAAGTTTTCCCTTGGTCACTTCCTGAAAAATGGCAAAACCCATCGATGGAACTCTTAAGATCGCCTCTAAACTTTGTTTCTACGAATGATATTATTGGAGGAAATTCTGGTTCTGCTATTATCAACAAAAACGGCGAAGCTGTAGGTTTAATTTTCGATGGCAACATTGAATCTTTGCCGGGTAATTTCATTTTCGATGAGCAATATAACAGATCTGTTTCGGTTCATGCTGGAGGTATTTACGCTGCTTTAAAGTATGTGTATAAAGCGGAAAGATTAGCTAATGAGTTGATGGGATTATAAGAGGTAAAGGTAAAGTTGAAGTTGAAGTTGAAAACAAAAAGACATTTAAAGAAAAAAGGGCCGACAATTGTCGAGCCCTTTTTCTTTTATTTCAGCTTAAGCTTAAGCTTCAACTTCGACTTAATTACTTATCATCCACCTCCTCAAACTCTACATCAGTCACCTCTTCCTTTCCATCGCCGCCGCCTTCTGATGCATTAGCCTGATCGGCACCTCCATTAGCTTGAGCTTCTTGATTAGCTTGGTAGATATCTTGACTGGCTGCTTGCCATGCTGTATTCATCTTCTCCATTGCAGCATCAATCTTGTCTAGATCTTGCATCTTATGAGCTTCTTTCAATTCTGCTAAAGCATCTTCAATTACAGTCTTCTTATCTGCAGGAATCTTATCACCATATTCTTTTAACTGTTTATCTGTTTGGAAGATTAATGTGTCTGCTGTATTGATTTTATCAGCAGATTCTTTAGCTTTTTTATCAGCATCGGCATTCGCGGAAGCTTCAGCTTTCATTTGTTCTATCTCTTCTTTAGATAATCCAGTTGAAGCTTCAATTCTAATGTTTTGCTCCTTACCAGTACCTTTATCTTTGGCAGAAACATTGAGCATTCCATTAGCATCCATATCGAAGCTGACTTCAACTTGAGGCACACCTCTTGGTGCTGGTGGAATACCATCTAAAATAAATCGACCGACTGTCCTATTGTCTCTGGCCATAGATCGCTCTCCTTGGAGAATGTGAATTTCAACACTTGGCTGATTATCTGCGGCTGTAGAATATACCTTTGATTTCTTTGTTGGAATGGTTGAATTAGATTCAATAACCACATCGTAAACACCACCCATTGTTTCTATACCTAAAGAAAGTGGCGTAACATCCAATAGTAAAACATCTTGTACATCACCACTTAGAACACCCCCTTGGATAGACGCGCCAATCGCCACTACTTCGTCTGGATTAACGCCTCTATTTGGTTTCTTACCGAAGAATTTTTCAACAGCTTCCTGAATTTTAGGAATTCTTGTTGATCCTCCAACTAAGATAATCTCGTCAATATCTGATTTCGATAAACCAGCATCTTTAAGCGCTGCCTCACAAGGCTTCAGAGTACGCTCAACTAATGTGTCAGATAGTTGTTCAAACTTAGCTCGGCTCAACTTTAATACTAAATGCTTAGGCACACCATCTACTGCTGTTACATAAGGCAAATTGATATCTGCCTCGATAGAAGAAGATAATTCAATCTTCGCTTTTTCGGCAGCATCCTTTAGTCTTTGAAGTGCCATTGGATCTTTCCTTAAATCCATATTTTCTTGAGACTTAAACTCTTCAGCCATCCAGTCAATGATCACTTGATCAAAATCGTCACCACCTAAATGCGTGTCTCCATTTGTTGATTTTACTTCAAATACGCCATCTCCCAATTCTAGGATTGAAATATCGAATGTACCACCACCTAAATCATAAACCGCGATAGTCATATCGGCATTCTTCTTATCTAGTCCGAATGCTAAAGCTGCGGCAGTTGGCTCATTGATAATTCTACTAACTTTCAAACCTGCAATCTCTCCAGCCTCTTTTGTAGCCTGTCTTTGAGAATCATTGAAGTATGCAGGAACAGTAACAACTGCTTCTGTAACTTCTTGACCTAGAAAATCCTCAGCTGTCTTCTTCATTTTTTGAAGTACCATAGCTGAAATCTCTTGTGGAGTATACTTACGATCATCAATGGCCACACGAACGGTGTTGTTATCTCCTTTGACCACTTTGTAAGTAGATCTTCCTGCTTCAGATCCAACTTCATCATATCTCTGACCCATAAATCTTTTGATCGAAGAAATTGTTTTGGTTGGATTGGTAATCGCTTGACGTTTCGCAGGATCCCCAACTTTACGTTCGCCATTTTCTAAAAATGCGACCACTGAAGGTGTTGTTCTTCTCCCTTCTTCATTAGGAATAACAACTGGCTCATTACCTTCCATTACAGCTACCACTGAATTGGTAGTCCCAAGGTCTATACCTATTATTTTACCCATATCTTGAAAAATTCTTTTTTTTTTAATTAATCGATACGCCGTTACCTCATCAATAGGTATGCCATGCCAGAATTATGACAAATTAGAAGTCATTCTAATTCATTATCTGTCATATTTAAGAAAATACGGGTAATCTTCTGCCAAATAGGCAGATTATTGGAAATTTAATTGGGATGTAAATATGCCCATCCTCAAAGAATCCAGAGATTTATTTGACAAAGTTATGCCTTCGAAAGAGACAGTATATTTTGAAGAAAATAAGCCTCTGCCTTCACTTAGGTTTGAAAAAACGGGTACATCTTGAGATGATGTGATTCCCAGATTGGCATCTGAAACTCTTATAAATTCTTGTATTTCTTGTCCGCCGCAATCCAATTGAAGTTCAATATTGACAAAAACACGCTCCATTTCTGGATCATTTGTAATTGCACCAGCCAAAAATGTATAAAATTCTTGTCCTTGAACATCCGCTTTCGTGGCCTCAACTTCAGAAAACACTTTCCAGCTTACGGCTTTAGGTTCAAAAGGATCTCCACTACCCATTCTTCTTTCTCTATAATTGAAATTTAAGAACATGTCATATATGGTTGCATCATTTGTTCTCCATGAGAAAGTCGTAAACTGGGGATATTCAAAATTGAGGATGGATTGAGACGCTGGATTTGGGGTTCTGAATTGTGTTTCTGAAATCACAAGCGTCTGAGCCGTCACCAAAGGTAAATTTTCAATACCTCTATCAATTTCTAATTCGTAAGTATCCCCTTGTTGTAATTGGATGTCTTGAGCCTTGATTTTGTATAAATAGTTTGGAGATGATGCAAAAACGCCATCTTCTCTTACAAAACCATCAAGGTTGCCGTCTATTCTTTCTAATTGAAAAATTTCTCCAGAATCAATATGCCTTAGTGAGACCTTGGCATTTTCGTAATAAATAGAATCTGGAATTTGAGCTATTTCAGCTGCTGGTGTACTTCTGTCAACAAATGCCTTTTCTACCCTAATATAATGGGCTGTATCTGAAGCGGCAATAACGCCATAAACAATAGGAATGTCTTTGCGATCTTCTACTAATTCAAAATCATTACTACAAGAAAAGACAATTGAAAGGCCAAAAAGAAATAACATCCATTTCATGGCCCAAATTTAAGCGAATAAACCGATCTTGGAGATTTATATTTTGATTTTATATCTTCAACACGACTAATAAAAACAATATGTCAGCAGTAAGTAAGCAAGCCAAGAGAATGACCACTCATGTATTAAAGCAGATGAAGGAAAAAGGTGAGAAAATAACCATGTTGACGGCCTATGACTACAGTATGGCCAAAATCATTGACGCTGCAGGCATTGACGTGATCTTAGTTGGAGATTCAGCTTCTAATGTGATGGCTGGACACGAAACTACCCTACCTATCACATTGGATCAGATGATTTATCATGCCTCCTCAGTAATTAGAGCTATAAATAAAGCATTGGTTGTTGTCGACTTGCCATTTGGCACCTATCAAGGCAATACTAAAAAAGCTTTAGCTTCAGCTATTCGTATTATGAAAGAATCGGGGGCACACTCTGTTAAATTGGAAGGTGGTAAAAGCATTTTAGATTCTGTTACACGTATTGTATCTGCAGGCGTGCCTGTGATGGGACATTTGGGCTTAACCCCTCAATCAATTTATAACTTTGGGACATATACCGTTAGGGCCAAGGAAGAGGAAGAGGCACAAAGACTCATCGAAGACGCTCAGCTTTTAGAAAAACATGGCTGCTATGCGATCGTTTTAGAAAAAATACCAGCTAAGTTGGCGAAGGTTGTTACCGCATCTATCAGTATTCCTACTATAGGTATTGGAGCTGGCGGAGCTGTTGATGGTCAGGTCTTGGTTAGTCATGATTTATTTGGCATAACAAAAGACTTTAATCCTCGTTTTCTAAGAAGATATATGAATTTGTTTGAAGACATGACAAACGCTGTACAGTCTTACATTGGCGATGTAAAGTCTGGCGATTTCCCTAACGAAAAAGAGCAATATTAATGCTCAAAAAAACACTTTTAGTCCTCCTGGTTCTATTTATTCTATGCGGTGTCATAGGCTACAAATTTTACGGTTACATATTCAATCCTAATATCACGTTATCATCCAACCAGCAAGCGTTATTTATAAAATCAAAAACCAATCTTGAGGATTTGATTAAACAATTGTCAGATGCCAAAATCTTAAAGGATACTAAATCTTTCGAATGGGTTGCTGATAAAATGCAATTTAAAAACATCAAGCCAGGGAAATATATTATTCAAAATAATTGGAACAATAAAGACCTAGTATCATTACTTCGATCTGGCAGGCAGTCTGAAGTAAAACTCACCTTCAACAACGTTCGGACCATTGAAGAATTAGCTGGAGCTATTTCAAAAATAATGGAAGCAGATTCATTGGCATTTTTAGATGCATTTCTTGATGAGGAACTTTTAAATGAAAAAGGATTGAATAAAGCCACGGCGCTTTCATTATTTATACCCAACACTTATCAAGTCTATTGGAGTCAAGAACCAGAAAAAGTAGTCAATAGACTGATTAAGGAACATGAAAAATTTTGGAATCCCCAAAGACTGGAACAAGCAAAAGCTTTAGAATTAAAGCCTGAAGAGGTGTATACCTTAGCTTCTATCGTGCAAAAAGAGACCAATGTCAATTCGGAAAAACCTACTATAGCAGGTGTTTACTTAAATCGCCTGAAAAAAAACATTCTGCTTCAAGCTGACCCAACGGTTGTGTTTGCTGTTGGAGACTTTGGTATCAGACGTGTTTTAAACAAACATCTAGAATTTGATTCGCCTTACAACACCTACATGTATGAGGGTTTACCTCCTGGACCTATTTTCATGCCTGACATCTCATCTATAGACGCTGTGCTGAAGAGAGAAAAGCATAATTATCTATACTTCTGTGCTAGCCCTGACAACTCTGGCAAACATCAATTTGCTAAGACCTTAACCCAGCATAACAATAATGCGAATAAGTATCGGAGGTGGTTGAATAAGCAGAGGATTTACAAATAGGTTGAGAGGTATAGAGGTTTAAAGGATTTATGGGGAAGTAGATTGCGACTAATTCGATGTTATTAATAGGAACTTTGATTTTAGATTCAAGCTTATTAGTCGGATGGTTGATTGGTTTCGTTTTTTTCTTCGATAAAAGCAGTCTCAGTGAATCATTATAGTTTTGGTAATTATGATTATATAATTGAGTTTAGCCCGTCAAAAATCTGTTTGACCGGAGGGAGTTATTTTTGACTAGATTTTTTTGGTTCGTTTTTTTATCAATGAAAAAAATGAACGGAACAGTTTATTTAATGACAAAACTACCCTTGCCTAATAGCTTCAGTCACCTTATCCAACTTCATTTGAGTATTTCGATCTCCATAAGTGATGGTGCCTACGAGAACCATAACATCGTTTTGAATTTTTACAGTAAATTCTTGCGGTCTGCGACCTTTATTGTTATCGACTAATACCAATTCGCCTCTATCGAAGTGATAATTATAGCGGCCGCCCCCTTCGATGTTTCCTCTTGTCCCATATTCATAGGTATGGTCGTTTTTGAAGTCGATCCAAACACCATTATATCTTCCTGGCTCGGACATTTTACCATCAAAGACAAATTCATACTCCCATACACCAGACTCAATAATAGCATACGTTTCTTTATGCGTTTTTAATCTATGGTTAAGAATGGCCAATGCTTGAGCTCTTAAACCTGGGATATCCATTTTGTCAGAGGCATTGATCTCTTCACCAGTACGCATTAAACGTTTAATTTCTTCAATAGCAGGATCAGCTGAAGGATCGGATTTAGTAGGCTGAGTTGGTGGTTCCTCTTTACACCCGATAGTTAAAAAGATCAGCAATGTGTAAAAACTAAAAAATGCGCTTAATTTCATTTTCTAACTTTGAAAGTTGTGGTTTCTAGGTTCTTAATAAATATCAAGTCTAAGGAATTTTTTGATATAAAAAAAAGATTGCTCCTCGCTGTAAGTGGTGGTATAGATTCAATGGTATTGCTGCATTTAATGCAACAGACTGATTACCAAATAAGTGTAGCTCATATTAATCACAATACTAGGAATGGAGAATCTTTTAAAGATCAAAAATTTGTTGAAAACTATTGCAAAAATCAGGGTATAAAATGCTATACGACAAATTTTGAGCATCAACCTGACATCGGAAATTTCCATGATTTAGCCCGCCAATTCAGATACGAATGGATGAAATCCTTGGGTTACGACTACATTTTGACTGCTCACCATTATGACGACAACCTTGAAACGATCTTTTTAAATTTTATCAACGGACGGTCACTAATGGGGATTCCTCAGCAAAATGGTTCTATTATTAGACCAATGCTAGAATTTAAAAAAGATGAAATTAAAGACTACGCTCAAGTACAAAATCTAGAATATGTAGATGATAGTTCCAATGCCCAAACATCATATGACAGAAACTACATTCGCCATAACTTACTGCCTCAACTTAGAAAACGTTGGCCAGAATTGGATAATAAAATTTTGTCCCTTTCAAATAGAAAAAAAAACCAACATATCTTATTACAAGATTTGCTACATGAAAGTGACTACTTAAAATTAAAAGGAGAACAATACTTTATAGCTAAAGATAAATTAGGAAAGAAAATCTACTTGCTAGCCGAACTTATAAAACCATTCGGATTTAATACAACCCATGCAGAAAACTTAATCGCTTCTTGGGACAGTATTGGTGCTCAATTTCATTCTGATTCATTCACTATGCTGAATGATCGAAAAGACATAATTATAAGCCCCCTGTATAAACAAATCAATCCAATTGAAATCGATTTAAATCAACTACCACAAACAGTGTCTTTTGGGCCTGCTCAACTGCAATTAAAATTGACGCATGCTTTTGTTAAAAATACGAAGCCTTCCATTGCTTACTTTCCTATTAATAAGCTCCAAAAAGAATTAACAGTAAGGACATGGAAAGAAGGCGATCACTTTCAACCTTTTGGTATGAATGGAAAAAGTCAAAGCCTAAAAAAGTTCTTCACCAACAACAAAATCAATCGTCTGGATAAAATATCGACACCTATAATATGCTCAGGAGAAGATATTATTTGGATTGCTGGCATGCGGACTGACGATCGTTATCGATGCAGCGATGAACAGTCGTTTCTGAGAATAGCAATCGAAAAAATAAAATCTGCTACTTTTTCTTAAGCTTCCTATTTGTATTTAAAACCGGCTTGGGTCTTGGCGCATTATTTTCGCCATAACTATGATCGAAAAGTTTCTCATTATACCTATACATGCCATCCTTTAATTCATATCCTTCATAAGTACCATCAGGCATATTTGTGGGGCCTTGATTAGGTAACTGCCCCATCCGCTTCATAAGGTGGTCATGGACGATCATGCCTAAGCCAGGATTATAATTCAAGTTGACTTTTGCATCTGCAGAGTATTCAATCAATAGCTTACTATTGAACACCAATGAATCTTCTTTGTCCTGAAATATTTCCTCACCAAATTTGGCTGAGCCTGAAGCGAGATCCATGACATCAACCAACTTCGCATTTGTAAATCGATCAACTGTTTTGAATCCAAAAACTAAAAACTTGTTGTCCTTATAAGGCAACATATTGTAATATAATGCCCCATACCAATCATCAGCAGATTGTTCTTCATATTGAAAAGATCGATCGAAACCCGTAGCTCTATTTAATTCGATCATAGATTTTTGATCTTGGAAAACAAAGCCGTAATAATCCGAAGGGGCTTCATCGTATTTTACTTGCCAAGAAACCAATGCAACTGTCGAATCTGGACTATTAAGTACTAATAAGAATTTTAAAAAGCTAAAATCAATCAAACCTCGCGGTTGTTCTTCGCAGTATTCTTTAAATAGTCCATAAAATTGTTTTGAAGCATAGGCTTTATTTTCATCATCCAATGTATTGATCATGGCATCACCGTAAAAATTTAATTTAAACTTCAGATCTTCTGAATTGGATTGCGCCTGAGTAAAACTGATTGAAAAACATAGAATTATACCCTGTATGAAAAGCTTCATAAATCTCTTTTTTGTATTAACGCAAAAGCATCTAATAGGATTGTTAAGCAAAATTTAAACCGAATTTGTTGAGGTTATAAATACTACGAATCAAAAACTTAAAACCTTCCATATGAGCTATTTTAAATAACTTTTTAATTAAAATTCTATTATCTTGAGCATACAGCTATTACTATGACTGATATTAAGACAAGATTGATAAACAAAATCGACAAAATAAACGATGAAATCATCCTCCATCAGCTTTCAGAATTAATTAGTCATTCCGATCAAAGCATAACTGCAATTTTTTCTGAAGAGCAAATAGAATCTTTGAAAAAATCCCAAAATCAAATAAAGAATGGAGATTCTATGAGTCATGAAGAAGTTATGAAACTAATGGATAAAAATTAAAGTCGTATGGTCTAAAGATGCTAAAAATGAACTCCTTGAAATAATAGAATATTGGAATAAGAAAAATCAATCTCCAACTTATTCTAAAAAGATTAGACTTCATTTAGAAATAGCTATCAACTTAATCCGGAAAAATGAGAAAATTGGAATTAAATCTAATTACCAAAAAGTCAGAATGAGATTGATTCTCAAAAACTACTATTTGATTTACGAATTGAATGAAAATAAAATTAACGTTCTACAATTTTGGGACGTAAGACAAAATCCTATTAGCACTAAATTTGATAGAAAATAAGCTAGCTTCTACCTACAAAGTACAAGACGCCATCAAAGAATCATAATCAGGTTTGTCTGAGGCTTTCTGATGGATGTAGCTATTGATGATTTCACCATCCTTAATGATGAAGATGCCTGGCATTTGAAAACTATCTCCTATGGCTGTTAACGATACCTGATAGCCTTTCTTCTTAAGTTCGTATCCCCTAACCCAAGTTTGAAGACCAAACAACTGACTAAAATTGCCTTTGACTAGACCAAAGGTTTTATAGACTTGACATTCAGGATCTGAAATTTGTTCGCATTCCCCTATGTCATTCTTTAGAAAAAAAGCATTAGCCTGATCAGGAGAAGACATGTGGGCAACAACCAATTTTAAATTGAATTTCTCTAGTGTGGGATATCGCTTTGCTAAGTCATGCAGCGCTTCTTGACAGAAAACGCAGCCGAAATGCCGCAGGAAGATTAAGAACAAAGGTTGACTTAAAGACAAGTCATGCAACGACTTAGCTGAAACCGTTTTTATGTGCTTTAAGTCAACCAATTATATCTATTTTAAAGTTTCATTTTCTTAAATGAATCGATTACAGAAGATACCGCTTTTACTGAAGTTCTTAAATCCTTCTTCTCTTCAGCATTCAACTTCAATTTCAATATTTGCTTGATACCTTCTTTACCTAATTGTACTGGCACACCTAAGCACATATTCTTTACGCCATACTCTCCGCTTAACCATGCACAACATGGGAATATTCTACCTTCATCTTTTAAGATAGATTCTACCATTTGAGCTGCAGCAGCGCCAGGAGCGTACCATGCTGATGTACCCATCAATTTCACTAATTCACCACCTCCCTTCTTAGTACGTTCGACAATCTTATTTAGTTTAGATTTTGTGATCATATCTGTTACAGGAATACCTGCCACAGTTGTAAACCTTGGTAGTGGCACCATCGTATCACCATGACCGCCCATTAAAATAGCCTGAATATCTTTAGGAGAAACACCTAATTCTGTAGCTAAGAATGCTCTGTATCTAGCAGTATCTAGAATTCCTGCCATTCCAAAAACTCTATGAGGCTTTAATTTGGAAGCTTTAAGAGCAGCGTAAGTCATAACATCTAAAGGATTTGACACCAAGATGATTATTGGATTCTTAGAATATTTTAAGATTGACTTTGTAACACTTACTACAATCTTCGCATTTGTAGAAATTAGATCATCACGGCTCATTCCAGGTTTTCTCGGGATACCTGCTGTGATCACTACGATATCAGATCCTTTTGTGTCTTTGTAATCATCTGTACCAGTGATGGTCGTAGAATAATAATCAATAGGTGCTTGTTGCCAAGAATCTAAAGCTTTTCCTTTGGCCATATTACCTTTAATATCCAAAAGAACAATCTCCTTAACAATGTCTTTGTGAGCTAGAACATTGGCCACCGTTGCGCCAACATTACCCGCCCCTACAACTGTAACTTTACTCATATTAAGCTTTTATTTTATTTGTATTAATATTGCGCTGCAAATGTATGGAATTCTTAATCAATATGAATTGGGAATTTAATGCTTGAAATGTCTTGAATTTTCGAGCTTCTCGCTTTACAAGACATCAAAATTAATGGGTATAACTTACCTTTACAAAAAAGCATTTATAATGATTATCAAACAATATTTTTTAGCCTTATTGATCTCATTAGCTTTCGTGGCTAGTTTATCGGGGCAACATGCACAATGTGGAACGGTGCATGACGATGCATTCATGTCTGCTATTGAAGAGAACAAAAAGCATTTAGAAGAGACTTGGGCTAAATCCAGAGTAGAAATTTTTATTCCAGTCACTTTTCATAATTTAGGAACGACCAGTGGAGAAGGCTTTGTAGATGAAGAGTTATTGTATGAAGCGCTTTGTTTGATGAATCAAAGATATGATGAGACAGAGCTAAGATTTTATTTAAGCCGTATCAACTACGTCAGCAACTCTGCACTTAATGTTAACAATTTTGGTACAAGTTCTGACATGAGTGGGATGAGAAATTTAAAAGATGGCGATGCCATGAATATCTTTCTTGTAAGTGACATTGTAGATGCCACAGGAAATCCTGTGGGTGTTGCCGGATACTATTCTGGTGGAGGCAATGACTTGGTTGTTGTGGCTAAAAACAACTTAAGCGACGAAAGATATACCTTAGAACATGAGGTAGGTCATTTTTTATCTTTGCCACATACTCACTTAGGATGGGATCAAACCTCCGCTAATGCCAATGAAAGAGGCGGCTATGATCCTCAGATACACGGTGATACCGTAACTATAACACAGGTTTCTTCTAGTCAGTCAGGAACGGTTTTAGTTGAATTAGTTGATGGCAGTAATTGCACTGTTGCAGCGGATAGAATTTGTGATACGCCACCTGATTATGGATTTGGCTTTTCATGTGGATGCTGCACCATGGTATGGGAGGTTTATGATAAAAATGGTGATCGCATAGAGCCGATGATGGATAATGTTATGTCTTACTCAGAAAACTGTTCTCCTTACAGGTTTACCGAAGAGCAGACAATGACTATGGTGACAGATTACAACTCGACGAGAAGAAGTTACCTACGAGGTGGTAATGTGAATGAATATAGACCTATTACTGAAGCGGCCAATATTACTGCACCAGGTCCAACTGCAGATATTTTTAATGGCGTACTTCTAGATTGGGATGATGTAACAAATGCAGACGAATATGTTGTAAAGATTGATGATGGTAATGGTGCGAGAGTATTTACTGTAACAGAATCTGAATTATACTTACAAGATTTGAATGCTGATGCTTTCTACTTATGGTCTGTATTACCAAGAAACCCATTTGGCTCTGTTTGTACTGCAATGGTTGAAACAAGAACATTCTTCACTGGTTCTAGCACAACAAGTACAAATGAGGTGTCTTCTATCCCTATGTTTAATATAGCGCCTAATCCAGCAAGCACTGATCAATCTATCAGATTTAGCTTACATGCAGATAAAGCGATGGATGCTCAGCTTGAAATGTACACATTTGAAGGAAAATTAATATATAATGCGCCAATTAGCATCCAAAGTGGATACAATGTCCAAACAATAAATCCTACTTTTGCACTCGAAAGCGGATTACATATCGTACATCTTAAAACCGCTGAAGGAATTATAACAGAAAAGTTAATCATAAAATAGATAGTCAATATGAACTTGCATGAATATCAAGCTAAAGAAATCATTGAGAAATTTGGAGTACCTATCCAAAAAGGTATAATGGCGGAGAATCTTGAAGATGCTGTAAAGGCTTATGAGCAAATAACGGCAGACTCAGGTAATCAAGTAGCCATCGTAAAAGCACAAATTCATGCAGGTGGTCGTGGTAAAGGTGGAGGCGTCAAGTTGGCTAAAAACCTTGACGAACTCAAAGAGCATGCAGGTAATATCTTAGGCATGATGCTTAAGACCCCACAAACTCCAGGCGGTTTAGAAGGCCCAGGTAAATTGGTATCCAAAATATTAGTTGCTGAAGATGCTTATGCACCAGATTTTGATGCTTGTAAAGAGTTTTATGTATCTATCCTAATGGATAGAGAAAAGCAATGCAATGTTATCATCTACTCCACAGAAGGAGGTATGAATATAGAAGAGGTCGCTGAACACACACCTCACTTAGTGCATAAAGAATACATCGATCCTGAATTAGGTATGCAAGGTTTCCAAGCAAGAAAAGTTGCTTTTAACTTAGGTCTATCAGGACAGGCTTTCAAGAATATGACTAAGTTCATCTACAAGTTATACCAAGCTTTTTTAGGTGTTGATGCTTCTCTAATTGAAATCAACCCTACAGTAAAAACAGGAGATGATCGAATTATAGCTGTTGATACGAAACTCAGTCTTGATGACAATGCTTTATTTAGACACAAAGAATTGGAAGCACTTAGAGATGAGTCTGAAGAAGACCCTGCAGAGGTAGAGGCGAAGCAATTTGGCTTAAACTATGTCAAGCTAGATGGTAATGTTGGCTGCATGGTAAATGGTGCTGGTTTGGCTATGGCGACTATGGATATCATCAAACTATCAGGCGGTTCTCCAGCAAACTTCCTAGATGTTGGAGGTACTGCAGATGCTGCAAGAGTTGAAAATGCTTTCAAAATTATCTTAAAAGATCCAAACGTAAAAGCTATCTTAATTAACATCTTTGGTGGTATCGTAAGATGTGACAGAGTTGCTCAAGGTGTCGTTGACGCTTACAAAAACATGGGCAATATCAATGTCCCTATAATTGTAAGACTTCAAGGTACAAATGCAGATATCGCAAAAGAACTGATTGACAATAGTGGCTTAGCGGTACATTCAGCAGTATTGTTGAAAGAAGCAGCGGCTAAGGTTAAGGAGGTGATTCAGTAAGGGCTCGGTTGCTCGGTTGCTCGGTTGCTCGGTTGCTCGGTTGCTCGGTTGCTCGGT
>JAHDIN010000051.1 GCA_020630775.1 Saprospiraceae bacterium
ATACTTGCAAAAAAAGAGACTGAATCAGTAATTTGAGACAGCCTCTTTTTTATTTACCGCAGGATAGCTAAACATACAGTTTGAAAGAGTATGGTGTTCCGTTTACTCAATGGACAAATACACACGATATCTATATACTAACTTTAATAACACAAGCAATCAACACCTATCATGTATATAGAAAAAATAACCCCTAGAGAAAAAGAAGTCTTACAACTCATTTCCGAGGCGCATTCATGCAAAGAAATTGCATCAAAATTGTACATCTCTCAAAATACTGTTAATACGCATAGGAAGAATTTGTTGTCGAAATTTCAAACGCGCAATTCAGCAGGTTTGGTCAGAATGGGTTTTGAGCATGGCATTCTTAAACATAAATGTTTATGGCCTTTGACATCTGAACTTTATTAAAATTTACATGATCATTAAAACTGATTGATTCCATAATTGGTATGGATAGTTTAGAAGAATAGCCGAACCTTTCTTTTTAGTTTATATTTGAATTATAAATTATAGCCATTCATAAACTTCCGCCAACATGAAATTCTTTATAAGCATATCGCTAATTACAGCATTCTTTTTTACTTTCCTCACCCTCCAATCCTGCAGTAATACCTCGGACTGTTGCACAACAATCGATACAGAAATAAACATTCACTACATCACAGCTGATGGCCAAAACCTAATCAATAGCGACACCGACTACAACCAAGAAAATATTAGAATCTACTATTTAAATGGTGATAATTTCGAGTATTTCTATTTTGGAAATTTAGACTACCCTAATATGCATAAAGTTTATGAAAGAGATAGTAGTGATTTGATATTAAGAGTATTCCCTTCCAATCTTTATGATGGCAATTTTTCAACTACGCTTATAGAATTAAATTCTGCAGTTATGGACACCTTGGTTTGTGAATTTAGACTCGAAAATAATTTAGAAATTTGTACAAATGCATGGCTAAATGGCGTTCAAATGAATGATCGTTTTATTCAAGTCAAAAAATAAAAGCTGAAACCATATGATTAAAAACATAGTATTCGATTTAGGTGGTGTACTTATTGATTGGGACCCTCGAAGAGTATACAGAACTATATTTCATTCAGAAAAGGAGATAGACAGATTCTTTAATAACATTTGCACTTACGAATGGAATATGGAACAAGATGCTGGGAGACTTATAGCCGATGCTACTCAAGAAAAGATAGCCGAATTCCCTGCGTGGAAAAATGAAATCGAAGCTTATTATGGAAGATGGGAAGAAATGCTAGTTGGGCCGATTAACGAAACGGTAGATGCTTTGAAACAAATTATAGATTCCAAAAAATTCAGAGTATTGGCTTTGACGAATTGGTCAGCAGAGACCTTCCCTATCGCATTAAAAAAATATGACTTTCTGCATTGGTTCGAAGGCATCGTCGTTTCAGGTACAGAAAAATGCAGAAAGCCATATCCAGAAATATATAATATCTTATTTGAGAGATACAATTTGGATCCAAGCGCATCCATCTTTATTGACGACAGCAAGGCCAATGTCGAAGCGTCTAAATCTTTAGGCATGGAAGCCATCCAATTTAATAATGCACAACAATGCAAAGTAGATTTAGAAAGATATATCGACTTTAGTTTTTCCTAATCAGCATCAATTAATTTTGACATAGGTATCTTTTGAATTGCCGTGATAAACCAATGTTTCCTTGTCTCTAAATTCAATACCATGATTGATATAGCGGAAGAAATAAGTTGAGTCATTCATAGGAAAACATTCTAAAGGTGGATATTGATTCTTTTGAGAATACAAGGCCCCATCTTTAGAAAAGATATTTATTACATCTTCCTTAAATGTGTACCTACCAGCATAAGCACTAAATAAAGAAGCATTTACCTTCGACTTAAATTTAGGTTTGAATGTAGCTATGTTATCTGCACACCCTATCTCAGCCAATTCTTTAGCCAATAAATACACTTCATTATCTGAATTAAAACTATTGGTCAATACGACACTTACCACTTTTTGATCTAGATAGATTCTCAAAAAACTAGAACATCCCGATTGAGACCCACCGTGCTCAAGAATCCTGCCTGCCCTCCTATCCTTTCTCATATGCCAACCAAATACATACAAGCCATTTTCTTTCTTATTGTATCTTTCGTCGATCATTAAGTCTAGCGTTGCACTATCGATGAGCGTATTATCTAAAATCGCTTGCCCAAATTTCAATAGATCACTAGCTGTAGATTGTATACCGCCTCCGGCATATTTCACAAACAGATTTGTTCGTGGGCTTTTTATGAAATGTAGACCTAACTTTAAATACAAGTCAGCTTTATTAGAGCGATCCATATCTTTCCTTTCAAAAGAAGTATTTGCCATATCCAAAGGCGTCCATATATTCTCACGCATATAAGTCTCAAAACTTCCTCCAGAAACAGATTCAATAATAGCCCCTAATAACGAATAATCATAAGTGGTATACAAGTAGGCTTGTCCTGGCTCAAACAAATAAAGGATCGTTATCAAATTTTGTAAGCGCATCTAATTGACTGGCATACTGCTTAAATGAAACTGCCTCCAAGTCGCTATGATAATGCCTAACCCCAGCGGTATGATTCAATAAGTGACGGACCTTTATTTTCTCAAATTGAGTATTACTGTACTTTGGAATATAATAAGCGATACTGCTATCTAACGCCACCTTACCTTCTTCAACCAATTGCATAATAGCAATAGCTGTAAATGGTTTTGAAATAGAAGCAATTCTATATTTTGTTTTATTATCACTTAATTCTAAACCGCCCTTTGTCTTATAGCCACTTGATCCTAACCAAGTTAGTTTGTCTTCAGTATATAGTCCCGCAGACACCCCACACCAATCATCCATATTCAATGCATTCAAAAAAACAGAATCAATTTTCGATTTAATCAAACTGTCTATTGTTGATTCCTCACTTTCAAACGCACTTATTATTGGTGTTTTCGGAAGCCCCTTCATGACATTCAATGAAAAAGGCTCTAGAACCCAAACTGAAGCTACGACCAATACAATAAGTATAATTGTCATTAGATATTTTCCTTTCTTAAACATGGCTTAAAATTTTAAAGGTGGATAATTTAAATTAACGTTACTTACATCTTTGCCTTCAAGAAACTGAAATATAGTTTCATCCATATTTCTATGAAAAAATATTTGTTCATGTCCAGCCCCGCCTACAACAATGTGCGTTGCGTTTTCATTTTGCTCCTTAATCATCTCAGCTTGATAGGCAGGTGTATTGATATCTAATGAGCCAGAACACAACAACATAGGGACTGTGGAAACAGGCGCACGCCGAAAAGTGTGATTTAATCTTTGAATATCCCATACGCGATCTACAACATAATGAGGGAAGTTATTTATGTTATCAAATAAACTCTCTTTAGTTTGTGCAGCAACAATTGCTTTTCTTTCATCACTGCCTCCCGATGATAAATCCATAGCCAAATGCATGGCTGGTACTGCCATAAATTCTTTGTAGCGTTTCTCTAAATAGAAACGGATTTGTTCTGGACGATCCTGATCAATAAGAAAAAGCAATTTTACTAATTTGGGAATATCATTGCGATCGCCCAAGTCTCTTTTAAAAATGTAATTCAAACCAAAGCTTCCTAATTTTACTTTACGCTTTAGAAGCAATGGCGTTTTTATTTCAAAATTGATAGGGTTTTTATCTAGCTTATCACTTACCCTTTTGTAAAGCGCTCTCAAATCAGGAATAGCGTATTCGAATGTTGAATCTTGACGCATATATGATTCAATAATTTCAAGATGCTGATCCAGATCAAGAGGTTTCTTATAAGTCTGATCCAATCCTTCTACACCTATAAGAATCATCTTATCAACTTTAGATTCAAATTCCTTTAAGTAACACAAGCCTAAATGAGTCCCATAGCTAAAACCAAGCGGGACTATTTGCTCATAACCAAAATAAGCTCGCACTGCATCTATATCTTTTGCATTTTCAAGTGTGTTGTATCCATTTAAATCGATACCGCGCGCATCAAATACTTTCTTAGACTTTGTTGCAATTTCTTGTATATAATTCTCTGCAATTGTTTGATCTGAAAATATTTCAGATGGTATGGTCTTCAAATTAAACCACCACATCTTCAAATTCCCTACACCTCGCTGATCTATTAAAATGACATCTCTATCTTTCAAATAAGGCGTCCATTTTTCCATCCAACTAGGATTTTCAACTTGCCTGCGACAACGATCTCCAGGTCCTCCAGCCAAATAAAATATAGGTGCTTGGGGTGATTTACTAAAGCTTTTAAGCCTCACAAACTTGACCTTGATTTTATTGGAATTGGGGACATTTCTATTCTCTGGAACATGAATAGAAAATCTTTCGCCTTTTATTTCGTCTCCAGAAAGATTCTGAGTTACAAATGTTTTGGCTTCATATAGAAATATACAGATTGAAACACCTGCTATTCCGATCAGGCTCAAGACCAAGTACTTAAAAAATCGCTTCATAACTTTAATTTTTAATTGATGACTCAAATATGGCATCAACACTTAAGTCTGGCGACCGATACCCCTAAATTGGATACTTTAGGACCTCTAAAGCCCTATTTTTAAAGTATTAGGACGTTTTTTTATTGGAATTTTGCTTTTTGAAAGCCGTCGGTGTTATGCCCTCTAGTTTTTTAAAAGCAAGATTAAAGGTAGATTTTGATTTAAAACCTGATTCGAAAGCAATACCCAGAATACTTAGATGACTGTATTGGGCGTCTAGGATTTTCTTCTTAACCTCCTCTACCCGAAAACTATTGACGAATTCAAAGAAATTCTTTTGTTCGTATTGGTTGATGATCTGCGATAAATAACCACTACTTATACCCAGTGCTTTAGCTAAAGTCTTTAGGCTAAGATCTTGCTTTAAATACATTTTATCATCTAACATGGACCTCATTAAATGCTCATGATATTGCTTTGTATTATCCGACAATGAAACATCTTTAGAATTCAGTTCTTCAGCTTCTTCAGGCACAACCTTTTGATTTCTAATCCACGTACTGTATCCTATCCAATAAATGAGTATAGAACTACTTATCCAAAGCGGATAGTAGATATTAAACATCCGATGATCAGTCAAAATTTCAAAGGCTGCAGGAATCATAAATAAGATCAATAAGCCTATCGTACTATAAATCAATATCTTCAACCAATTGAGACTAAAATCCTCTATCTCTGAAAACCGATCTAAAAGTTTATTTTGATACTGATGCAGCATTTTCAAAATTAAAAGTAGAAAAACAACAGCCATTATAATCACGCCCACATCTATAATATCACTCATCGTATAAACTACATAGTCAAACTTGAGCAGTCCTTCTCGATCCGTAATGGACCATATCAAGAACAAGCATTGATATAGAACTTGCAGAATAGCAGGAATAAAAATTAGAAGATCAAATTTTGTAAATTTCTTATGCGGAAATACAAGATACTTTACGAAATAATAAAAGGATGTTATAATCAAAAAAGAACAATAAAATGGTAGAAATGTCCAAGGGTCTAAATGCCCGCGCAAACCAATAGATTCTGAAGTAAAGTAGAGACTATTCAATGCAAAACTTAAAATAAACAAGCTTAAAAATTTCGATGCTGGCTTATTTTTTAATGGCTTAAACCACAGATAGATGGCAAAGATAATTCCTTGTACTGCGCCAAGAATTATAAGTAGATCTAGCAAATGAACATTTCCTCGCATGCTTAATATCACTATATTCACCGCAATATAACCTATGATTCATGAACTCCAAAAAAGAAATCGCACTACAATTTGGTACATCTCTAGATAATGATAACTATACACTTTTTAGAGCTACATTAGCACCACACTGCAAATACAACATTGGCGATAAAGAATTAAAGGGTCCTATCGATATAAGCAACTTGTACGAAAGCAACATGAAAGAAGGGCATCAAAAATTTGATGAATTGGTTTGGGGAAATTGTCGTATTGAGGAAGTTTCTGAAAATGAATTTGATGTTTATTTCTCAGATTTTTTAAAACACAAAGGCATTGAACACAATTATAAATGCAAACAACGCCTTACAATCAATGATGAAAATCTTGTAACACACATTCAGCATATGGAGTTACCATGTGAGCGGGAGGATTTGTTGAAATTTTATGCGAAGGTTGGATTAAAATAATCTTTCACAATTTAAAGCCATCACACTTTTACCACATAGGCCACAATAGGGTCAGATTCTTATAAGGCTTCGTACTTTGTGAGCTATATGTGGAAATAGCTAATAAATAAAACACATAGTTCACAAAGATCATCCTTTTCAATCATCTTCGTGCGCTATGTGCTCCTTGTGGTCTATGTGTAAAATATTATTGCTTCACAACCTTAATCAATTGATTAATTTCAGGATGCACCAGTTTTATTAAATACAGTCCATTGATCTCATGTAATAATGATACTTGCCCTGTGTAAACGTCATCATACTTAGCAATAACTGTACGTCGCATCCATTGCCCATTCGAATTATAAATATCAACATCCAATAGAGGACTATTAAATTCTAGGTTTCGAATATTCATTATAAAAATACCATCGGTAGGATTAGGTAAAATTTCAACTTGAGCATCCAAGTTTGGAACTGACGAAGTGCTTGTAGAAAAATCAACAAAAACAGAAGTCGTAGCTGCACAACCTTGACCATCTTCAACTAATATTTCATAATCACCTGGCAAGAGCATATCAAAAATACTTTCATCTTGAAAAGTGACTCCTCCATCTATACTATAACTATAGGGACCAATACCGCTTAAGGTATTAATCATGATGAGACCATCACCTACATCCATAGCACTTGCATTAGACACATCTACTTCAATTTCAAATGTGCATTGTTCATTGAGACAGAATGTTTGCGTTTCTCCAGCTCCAAAATTGCCATCGCTTTCAACCAACAATACCCCATTATCCGTTTGGATATTATAATTACCGTTCCCATACGTACAACAAATCCCATCATTGTAAAAGTCGGCAATCACAAACTGATAACAAGAATCTGGATTCAAACACCAAGTATGCCTTATTTGTGTAAACCCTAATTCCTGAGAAGAATAGGTTGGGCTTTCTTCAAGCACTGTACCACCTACTGTTTCTAAAGTCCAACTTGTCTCGCCAGGGAATCTATCGGCATTAATAACCAATGTCACTCTATCAGCATTACTGTTTGCCTCAAATTCTACATTGAATACATTATTAGCTAAAACTTGATCTGAATCATTATTAAAGCTATTGACAGTAAATTGTAATTCATTAGTACCGTCTTCAAATTGTGGCAATACATAAGGTAAATCGATCGTCGTTTCAGGAAAAATAGGACTGTCAACTAAAATAGATGGTAATGCTTGCCCATTGAGTTCCACTAAAATCTCTCCTTCAAAAAATATGTCTGCACCTAAATTAGATAAGGTAAGCGTTACAGCTCCACCACAAAATAAACTTCCAAAACCTTCGACATTAGATATAGTTAAATCTCTCTTTGGTATTTTAGTGACAACTGACGACAAAGTATCATTTAATAAAAACTGATCATCGCTTAACACAGAAAAGACCTCAATATTATAATCTTTTAATTCAGACAAATTTAAGGTTGAACTAAAAGTATGATTATATGTACTGTCAGGATCTAATTGAATGTTGACATCCTCCATTATTGGACTACCATTATCAATTTTATAACCTACTTGAAAAACACTTCTGCTTTCTCTTCCAAAGTTAGCAATAGACACCTCCAGCACCTCTGAATCTGTTAAGTCACTAGAAGAAGATGGAGATATAAAAGCTAATGGCCCAATATCAATATCATCTTTTTCTAAACTAAAGGCAGCAATTCGTGTAGCTACATCACCATTACTTACGTTTTGCGCATACTCTGTAGTAAACCAAAACGTCCTATCATCAATCGGATCAATTGTCATATGTGCATAATCTCCAAATCTAGTCCCTGATCTTATCGTATTGCCACCATCAACTAAATTAACTTCATTAACAGTCATCTGACCTAATGAATCCGTTGGCAACCGACCTGTAAATCGAGCACCTACGAAAGTAGAATCATTGGCTACATTATAGCCCAAACCAATATTACCCTCTCCGTCAATACAAATTGAACACATAAACCTATGTAATCCATCATCAGGAGCATACGTCCCTTCTTGGTACAAGAACCAATCACCGCCTTCTCTTCGAAGTTCGACCCAACGAATACCTGATAGATTTTGACCATCAGTGACGTCAGATATAAAAGAGAAAACTATAGTTTCATGAGTTCCAAAATTTCTGTAGTGAGGTTGATTGGTAATTAACTCTGGCAGTCCATCTAACCCCTGTCCATTGGGTTGAGGAATACATGCAAACCCTTGTCCTTGAGCAGCACATGGATTGGCATCATATGGTGACAGTGTCACAGCACTTGAAAATATTTCAGTATTTAGATTATCTTCAAAATCTACATCAACTTCATATATCAAAACTTCATCTTCCGCTGCGTTGCCCCAAGAAGAATCATTTAAAGCCAAGAATGAAGGATTAGAGTTTGGCTTAGTCTGTCCAGTCCAATCCACTGGCGTAGCAACAAAAAACCCAGCTTCAGTTCTCTGTTCTCGTGGCAATAAAATTCTTTGGATACTTGGATCTTGATCTCCAGCCAAGAGTGCTGGTTTATCTAAGATATAAATAGCCAGTCCCCCACTAGCGCCTTCATTGGTAGTTAAAGTATATACTGAATCCCAAACAGCATACTTTGGGTAATCAGGAAAGAAAGGCGTTGCAAAATTGTATATATTATAATTACCCAATGCATCCGAGGTTTCAGAAACTGCTATGAGTACTTGATCATCATTTGGAAATTCAGTAATGATCCAACGCTCAGCCTCTTGATCGTATAAAATAATGGGATCACCTCTTGACGTTAAACCGAATGGTGCCCATAGTGAGTTGCCTGAAAATGTCTCTATCAGATTTCCCGATTTATCAAACACACCAATCGTTGTAACATTTACGGCTTGTACAACCTGAAAAGCACCCACATCTATAGATGGATCATTGGGCGAAGTTCCAACTGTTAAACCTTCGACATTTACACGAGGTACAACATTGATATTGTCTTTATAATAACCAGATTGCCATTGCCTTATTTTATCAGGACCTTGATGCTCTAGCTCTGGTTTTAATATAGAACGCTTACCCCTACCCTCAAAATTTCTAGGTTGCTTTAGAAATTGCTTTGAAAAATCTTTCTTTTCTTTTGGTGTCGCTTGATCAAATCGAGGATGTGTCTTTGGAGACACCTTACCTAACCATTGTGCATGAGTGCGTTGCACTTGTGCATCGACTTTCTCTTTAATTAATGCTTCACCCTGCCCTAATAAGCCAAATGAAATAAAACTAATAAAGAGGATTAAAAAATTAAATTTAAAAGACATTGACGATCTTTTTGGATGAATAAAAGTAAATGGATATATAGTAAGCGTTAGCCGTTTGTTACACGTGGCTTAGTGACAACTTCTATCTTAGACACTTCTAATACAGAAGGATGAGCCGACAACTCTTTCACTAATTTATCAACACTGATTTTTGAAGCGTCGAAAATCATTCTAAACTGATTCTTAGATCTACTAGAGCGTCCTTTAGACTTTAAGTCATAATCTTTAAAAGCCATTTCTAAGTCACCAACATTAGCCCTTGGCTTCAGCAAGACGAGAATTTCGTTGTTCGTTGGTGCATATTTTTCCTCAAGCTTTTGATTGAACTTACAACTCATGACACTAGCTATAAAAAAGGTTGATAATATCAACAATGGTAGGATTCGTTTCATCTTAAACTTTTTGCAATAACTCCTTCAAATGTAAGTATACGGTAATTGGATTCAAATTTGAATTCGATAAGTTGTCGTCAAGTATTATGAGAATTGACTTTAAGAAGACATGTTTAATATAAAGTTGTCTTCGAATACATGAGGATAAATTTTGGATTTTGGATTTTGGAAATTTAAAACCTGTAACTTAAGCTTAATCCATCCTTTATAAGCAAATCAGGGATCAAATTGACGAACTTGCCCTAAGCTGATAATCATTAATTAATCTTAACAGTAACACAATTCACCAATTTCTAATCTCAAATTTCCAATAAACCAACTCACCAAATCGAACTATATCTCAAAACCGAGGCTTTCTTCACAAAATTTTGTGAGCTCTTAGAATGAAACTCAATAAAACTGAAAGGCCTTTGCGGAAAGAAGATATCTGTCATCACCAATCTTCCGTCATCCGCATAAACTTCAATAGATGACCAATCTAAAAATATCTCTAATTTGAGATTATCCCCAGTTTTGTAATTTGAAGTTGCTATGTGTTTTTTTCCAAACCCTTTTTCAAAGTCAACAGTTCCAGAATTAGTACGATCAATACTTAAAACATCATCTTCGCCATTGAATCCTACAGAAACATATTCGCCGAAATTATTGGTAAATCTAAATTCGAAGTCACAAGCTGATCGCCTTGTAAATTCTGTTGTCAATTTAAACAAATCGTGTCCAGCAAAAACCATAGTATCATTATTCTGAATAGCTGGTTTGATATTCTTTATAGAACTGGCCATATCATCCAGTTCACTAACTGGCTTAGAACGCATCCGATACGTCTTACCTTCTTTATGGAGAGATATTGTCCTGCTCAAAGTCATGGCCGATCGCCATTTTTTTGTGGGAACTACTTGAGCATATTGCCAATTACTCATCCAGCCAATAAATAATCGTTTGTCATCATCGATTGGTGCATTTGACCAGGTCACGCCTGCATAGTTATCAGCACCATAATCTAACCATAATGCATTATTGTCTAAGACTTCGTTTTTAAAGTTCTCATCCAAAGTAAATGCATTTCCATCAAAATTACCCACAAAGTATTGTGTACCAGAACCGCCATTAGGAGCGCCTGGATTTAATGATTGTAGCAACACCCATTTATAATCATCGGTACCACTCACCTTTATTTTAAATAAGTCAGGACATTCCCATATACCATCATGCGAACCGTAGTCATAACCCCAATCACTTAAATGCGTCCAATCCTTAAGATTTGGCGCCCCATAAAACTTTACATGATTATTAGCTGCAAAAACCATCACCCATTGATTACTATCGTCATCCCAAATAACCTTTGGATCTCTAAAATCTTTTAACCCTGGATTGGCAATCACAGGATTACCTTCATACTTTGTAAACGTTCGTCCACCATCATTAGAATAGGCTATCGCCTGTGTTTGATAAGTATTACTTGTGCCGGATTGCTCGGCCGCCATATCATGATAGGTATAGATCGCCACCATAGCATCAGCACCAAAACCTGCTGTATTTTCTTTATCAATAACCGCACTCCCAGAAAATATATAACCAAGAGAATCCGGATATAAAGCAATCGGAAGGTTTTTCCAATTGACTAAATCCCTACTTATAGCATGTCCCCAATGCATTGGCCCCCAAATTGTAGAATCTGGATAATACTGGTAAAATAAATGATATTCACCATTTAAATAAACCATACCATTGGGATCATTCATCCAATTGGCTTCAGGAGAGAAATGCAGTTGATTACGGTGGGGTTCTTTGTATTGGTTGTAAATGATCTCTTTATCCTCTGTCTGAACATCATTACGGCAAGCATTAGTTAATGACAAAACCAAAATGCCAAAAAATAAAACGCTTAATACTGTCTTCCTTTGCATCACCTCAAAATAAGAAACCCCATTCACTTTACCAACTTGTTCATATTTATAATAATCTAATTAGATTATAAAATTTTCGATATATTTAATTTCATTTCTGAAACACTGTTTTATTATATGAAACCAATAATACACGAACTCGGTCTACATTTACATCAAGCAGCGATGTCACAAACCTCCGTAGATCAAGTTGCACAGAAAAATAAAATCGATCTCAACGCGGCCTATAAGATTCAAAAAGCGTCTATTGACCAAAGGATCAAAGCATCCGAAACATTAATGGGTTATAAATTGGGATTTACCTCAAAAGCTAAGATGGAACAGATGGGCGTCCACAGCATCATATGGGGCAGGTTGACTTCTAAAATGGAGTACAACAATAAAGGAACCATAAAAATTAGTGATTTTATCCATCCAAGAGTCGAACCTGAAATAGCATTTTGGATTGGCAAAGACATTAAAACCACTTTAAATAAAAAGAATATCCATAAGCATTTAATTGCTATAGCGCCTGCACTCGAAGTGATTGATTCGAGATTTAAGAATTTTAAATTTTCATTGGAAGATGTCGTAGCGGATAATTGTTCTTCAGCTGCTTATGCCATTGGACAATGGTATCACCCTAGCACTGTTTATAACAACATCAGCATTCAATTAAAAATAAATAAGAAGGAAAAACAAAAAGGAAATGCTAAAGCGATTTTAGGCAATCCGATTAATTCTTTAATTGAATTGACTAAAATATTTGCCAAGAACAAGATGGTTCTTAAAAAGGATATGATTGTTCTAGCAGGTGCCGCCACTTCAGCAGAGTATATCAAAAAAGGAGATAAAATAGAGGGCCAATTTGAGCATTTAGGCAAAGTAAACCTTAATGTGATTTAATGAAATCTCTTAAAAGCTCAGTACATAAAACATTTGCTGTCTTAGAACATTTCACACCTCAAAAATCCGAATGGGGCGTTACCGAGTTGGCTAAGCATCTCGGATCTAACAAAAGCACCATCTATAGATTTCTGTCTGATTTACAATCACTTGGTGTGCTCTACAAAGACAAGAAAACCGAAAAATATAGTTTGGGATTGAAGTTGTTTGAATTAGGCAACAGAGTCCCTTTAAAGTCTGCGTTTATCGATATCACCCATCCTATCCTCGAATCTGTAGCTGCGAATATTTCTGAAACTGTACACATAGCTATTCTAAAAAATGCAAAAGTATTTTATATAGATAAAGTCGAAAGTCCACAAGGCTTAAAAATAAGCAGTCAGATTGGTAGTTCTAATCCCATCCATTGTACAGCACTTGGCAAAATATTACTGGCCTATTTACAAGAAGATGCACAGAAGAATATCGTTAAAGACCTTTACGAAAATGATGCCTTAACAACTTTTACAAAAAACACAATCACAGGACCCCGAAACCTTCTTAAAGAATTAAAGCAAATTAAAGATCAATCCTACGCCATTGATATGGAAGAACTTGAAATAGGATTAATCTGTATTGCGATACCCATTTTCAATCAAAACAACGAACCCATTGCAGCATTAAGCGCATCAGGACCAGCTAATAGATTTGATTCTAAACAGGTACCTCGATATGTCAACACATTAAAAAAAGGCGCTGATGCTATTCAAAATCAAATTGGATATTTTAAACCATAATCATGTCTGAAGCAAAAGGAAAATACGCTACAATACATTACCAAAATTATCTAGAACTAGATAAAATACTTAGTGCACAAAACTTAAGAAGTGCAGCAGTTGGAAAGCCTGCTCATGAAGAAATGCTTTTTATCATTGTCCACCAAGTCTATGAAATGTGGTTCAAGCAGATCATCCATGAAATTGAATCTGTCCAATCATTCTTCGCAGACAATGAGGTTATTGAAAGTTCGCTTGGTGTAGCCATCATCAGATTAAATAGAGTAGAAAAGATTCTCAATTTGATGGTCGAGCAAATAAGCATCATGGAAACGATGACACCTCTAGATTTTCTTGACTTTAGGCAATATTTGTTTCCAGCTTCTGGATTCCAAAGTTTCCAATTTAGAGTTATGGAATCCATGCTAGGTCTACCCCAAAAGCAACGCATGACCTATCATGGACACAGCTACAAATCAGTATTTCCAGAAGAACAACAAGCACAATTAGATGCGATCTATAAGAAAGGCACCTTACTCGACACCGTTAATGCATGGCTAGAGCGCACCCCATTCCTAAAACTAAAAGGATTCGATTTCCTCAACATATATCAGCAAGCCGTTAATTCGATGCTTGACAAAGAGCAAGCAGCCATTGACGCCTCAGAATACTTAACTGACGAACAAAAAGTTCAACGTAAAGAAATGATTGGGTCTACCCATACTTATTTCAAGTCCATCCTCGACCGAGACAAACACAATGAGCTCATGAAGGAAGGAAAGAAAAAACTATCCTACGAAGCTACCCTAGCCGCACTATTCATTAACCTTTACAGAGAAGAACCCATCCTCTATCTTCCTTTCCAATTTATGAATTGCCTCATCGACATCGACAACCAAATGACAGCATGGAGACACCGACATGCACAAATGGTTTTAAGAATGATCGGCAATAAAATCGGCACTGGCGGTTCATCTGGTCATCAATATTTATCTAAAACAACAGAAGAGCATCAGATATATGGTGACTTTCATTCTATATCGACTTTGCTTATTCCCAGGAGTGATTTACCAGCACTCCCAGATGAGATCCGTAGGCAGTTGAATTTTTTTTATAATGAGATTGTAAGTTGAAGTTGAGGGCGAAGTTGAAGTTGAGGTGGTTTACATTTTTAGAATCCTTTAATAAACTAAAAATGTATATAATGAAGAAAAAATACGACTTTCAGGATAGACTTGTTTCGTTTGCAGGCGACATGATACTCTTTGTAATAAAGTATAGAAAAAAATTTGCTGGAGAATATCTATTTGATCAAATACTAAGATCAAGTGGAAGTGCAGCTCTAAACTTTGCAGAGAGTCAAGGCAGTGCTTCAAAAAAGGACTACCTACATCGAGCCACTATCGCTTTAAAAGAATTGAAAGAAACAGAAATTAATTTAAGAATTATGAAACACATAAAATTCGGTGGCGATGAACGAAGTAAACTACAAAAAGAAAACATAGAACTTATAAAAATCCTAAGAACGATTATCAAAAACAAAACCGCTTCAACTCCATCTTCAACTTCACCTTCAACTTAAAAACATGCGCATAAACAGCCACTCCCACCTCCTCCCTTATCCAGAACAAATTCCTTCATACCTGAAAGAAAAAGAAATCTTTTGGATTGATGAAGATCGAGAATATATGTTGCAGAAGGGATGGAAAAGACCGGTAACAGATTCTAGTTTCTTTTTAAATGAGAAATTAGAATGGATGGAAAAGAATAAAATTGATCATGCTGTGGTACTCAATTTATCACAATTGTATGGCAATGGCCTGAGGATTCGAGACATGAAATATGCGCTGCGTTTTCAGAATGATTTTAATTGCAAGGTACAAGAAGATCATCCAGATAAATTTACTTGTGGCTTTGTAGTGCATGCCGGTTTTATTGATGGTGCTTGCTGGGAAATTGAAAGATGCGTTGAAGAATTAGGAATGCGTGTATTGTGCTTGCCTACGCATTACATGGATTCTATTGGTACATGGAGAGGGATATTTGACAAGGAAACTGCACCAATATTTGAACTGGCAAATAAATACAAATTGGCTATTGAAGTGCATCCATATGACGGAGAAAAATTTATCAATCTAGAAAACACAGCTTGGCGTTTTCATTTAATTTGGATGTTGGCCCAATGTGCTGATGCTTATCATTTTTACACGCTTGAAGGCCTTTATGAAAAATATCCTGACATAAGAGTTGCCTTTGCACATGGTGGACAATTAAATCACTTAAACATAGGTAGAAGAACTCAGGGATTTGATGGAAGACCCGATCTTTTCGAAGGAATGGAAAGACCGAGAAAAGCAGTAGGCCATCCCAATATATATTTTGACACGTTAGTACATGACACTTTCTCTTTAGATCTTATGGTGAGGCGACAAGGAGGAACGGACCAAATAATACTCGGCTTAGATGACCCTTATCCCTTGGGAGAAATGGAAAGTGAGGCACAATCGTCTTATCCAGGAAAACTATTGGATCTTGCTGTGGAAGAAAATATAATCACTCAAAAACAACATGAAGAAATCTGGTCAAACAACGTCATCAATTGGTTGTGTAATGGCGAAGATGACAAACTAATTAAAAGGATAACTCAAAATAAATGATGAAAACCGAAAACATTCTAGAACCATCGTATGCGCAGTTATTAGACCAGGAGGATCCGCTAAAATCCTACAGAGCTAAATTTCATTTTCCAACACAGAAAAATGGGCAACCTTATATTTACCTCTGCGGTAACTCATTAGGATTACAACCAAAGACTACCAAAGAAGCTGTTTTGCAAGAACTGAATGATTGGAAACATATGGGGGTTGAAGGACATTTTCATGCTAAAAATCCTTGGTTACCCTACCATGAATTTCTTACAGAAGCAATGGCTAGAGTTGTTGGGGCGTCACCTGAAGAAGTAATTGTGATGAATACGCTAACGGCCAATTTGCACTTCATGATGATTTCCTTTTATCGACCAGATAACAAAAGACGAAAAATCATGATTGAATCGGATGCTTTTCCATCCGACAAATATGCAGCGCAGTCCCAAATACGCATGCATGGCTTTGATCCCGACCAAGATCTTATTGAATTAAAACCTCGAGAAGGGGAAGTATGTTTGCGATCAGAGGATATAAAAAAAACCATCTTCGAAAACAAAGATGAACTAGCATTAGTCTTATTGGGCAACACCAATTACTACACGGGTCAGTATTTTGACATGCAAACTATAAGTACATGGGCGCACGAAGTTGGAAGTCGCGTAGGTTTTGATTGCGCACATGGAGCTGGCAATGTGCCATTAGAATTAAGCGCTAGTGGATGTGATTTTGCAGTCTGGTGTAATTATAAATATTTGAATGCAGGACCTGGAGGAATGGGTGGTGCATTTATCAATAAAAAACATTTAAACAAAGTTGACATACCTAGGCTTGAAGGTTGGTGGGGACACAATAAAGAAACGAGATTCAAAATGAGAGATGCATTTGAACCCATGCCTACTGCTGAAGCTTGGCAGTTGAGTAATCCTCCGATACTTGCTATGTCTGCTGTTTGGGCGTCGCTAAAAATATTTGATAGTGCGGGCATAAACAAGCTGAGAAAAAAAGCTATAAAACTCACCTCTTATCTCGAAGCATTAGTAAAAACATTGGGAGAAGATACGGTAGATATAATTACACCTACAAGTCCCATGGAAAGAGGATCACAATTATCGATCAGAGTAAAAAATGCCGATAAGCAACTTTTTGATAGCATCACAGAAAAAGGAGTGATAGCCGATTGGAGAGAACCAGATGTCATTCGTGTAGCACCTGTACCTCTTTACAATTCATACAGCGATGTTCTTAATTTCTTTGAAATACTTAGAGAATCAATTTCAAATTCGTAATCATGGAATACATCAAAAATTATATAAATGGTCAATTGGTTGAACCTACTTCAACATCCTATATAGATGTATTTAATCCAGCCAATGGAGAAGTATATGCACAAGTGCCACACTCTAATATTCAAGATGTTGAATTAGCTATTGAAGCGGCTACAAATGCTTTTGATTCGTGGCGTGCGCTTTCAATTGATGAAAGAAGTCTGTACTTAGAAAAAATTGCTGCAAAAATTGAAGAAAAATTAGATGTCCTGGCTCAAGCAGAAAGCAAAGATAATGGTAAACCTGTTTGGCTAGCTAAAGCTGTAGACATTCCGAGAGCTGCCAAAAATTTCAGATTCTTTGCACATGCTATAACTCAATTTTCAACTAAGGCTCATGAAATGGCTGGAGCCATCAATTTCACATTAAGACAACCCATTGGAGTAGTAGGCACCATTTCGCCATGGAATCTACCGCTGTATTTGTTTACATGGAAAATAGCACCAGCTCTAGCGACCGGCAACACAGTCGTTGCAAAACCATCTGAAGTAACACCTATGACAGCATATCTTCTTTCAGAAATTTGCATCGAAGTAGGTCTTCCCAAAGGTGTTTTAAATATCATCCACGGGGAGGGCATTTCAGTAGGTTCTGAAATGACAAAACACCCTAAGATCAAAGCTATTTCGTTTACAGGTAGCACAAGAGTTGGTAAAGAAATCGCGAAAGTTGCTGCACCCATGTTCAAAAAGATTTCTTTAGAAATGGGTGGTAAAAACCCCAATATTATTTTCGCCGATTGTGATTACGAACAAGTCATGAAAAACATATTTAGATCTTCATTTGGCAACCAAGGTCAAATATGTCTTTGCGGTTCGCGAATTTTTGTAGAGCGATCTATTTATGATCAATTCAAAAGGGACTTCATTCAAATCACAAGCATGAAGCAAGTAGGACCACCAGCCCTACCAGAAAGCAAACAAGGCGCTATTGTCTCAAAAGAACATTACAACAAGATCCTATCCTATATAAAATTAGCCCAAGAAGAAGGCGGCACTATTTTACATGGTGGACAAGCCGTACATCCAGAAGGTTATGAAAACGGGTGGTACATTCAACCTACAATTATAGAAGGACTACCCTATGATTGTCGCACTAACCAAGAAGAAATTTTTGGACCCGTTGTTACCCTTACCCCATTTGACTCTGATGACGAAGTCTTAAAATATGCCAATAGTACAAACTATGGTTTATCAGCATCTATTTGGACTCAAAACATCAACCGTGCACATAAAATGGCTAAAAACATTAATGCCGGTATCGTCTGGATTAACACATGGTTATTAAGAGATTTGAGAACCCCTTTCGGAGGTATGAATGATTCTGGAGTTGGAAGAGAAGGTGGAGAGGAAGCGTTGAGATTTTTTACGGAAGCAAAAAATGTTTGTATTCAGGGAGGTTTCTAGGTTTCCTTTAGTATTGTAATAGAATCAAAATTAAGATATTACAATAAT
>JAHDIN010000008.1 GCA_020630775.1 Saprospiraceae bacterium
GTATAGTTATTTTAAATATTTTCCAAAATGAGCTTTAGTTGGGACTTGATACAAAGGCAAACAAAAATCAAGGCTTCACGCATTTTCTAACGGCTGAATGAATTGAAATCCCTAAACAAGCGCAAACTCGCCTTCGGCTCAAACATGCCATTGTTTTTAACGGCATTTAAATTCATAAAGCCTAAAATGCGTAAGGCCATATCGAATCCCTCATCACCCTGTCTCTTGCGCACGCCATTCAATATAAATAACTTACAATCTAGAAACTCGGTAAATTAATTTTTATCCCAATTATTTCAAAATGCACCCGTTCGGGTGGAAGTGGTATCTCACAAAGGTCTTTGCTTTGTATTGTAAAACTTAAGGAATACTCAATAAGAGATTTTTACTTGAAGTTATGACGACAACATACTTAATTAAACGTACGTGTATGTGCGTCTAAATATTTCGGTATTGATACTTGCCTGTTCCTCCAAATTTTCAGATAAACATATAATGCTTTCAATCGAACAACTGAAAGTTCTACCAAATTTAAAACTACATAAAATCAAATATCATGAAAACAAATATGCTCATATCAGCGATGACTTTTCTACTCTTAGTTTATCTAGGTGTTGATGTCATGGCTCAACAATCTACAATTTCTTACAATGCTGATTCGGAAGCAGCTGGTACCAATATGAATGGCCCCCATTTATTGCTTGAAGAAACTGGAGACGCAGGTAATGGCTCTCAAGGAGGTGGTGTTAGTGATGATGGATGGGCCAGACTATGGTTTAAAAACTCGTCAAGTCCTTCAGACAGGTGGAGTTTTCTTGCACGACCTCATTCGGGTGCAACAGATAACGATGGTGTGATCACTCAACCATTAGTAATGGCGCAT
This sequence comes from Saprospiraceae bacterium, assembly GCA_020630775.1. GTDB lineage: Bacteria > Bacteroidota > Bacteroidia > Chitinophagales > Saprospiraceae > RFSX01. The sequence goes on from JAHDIN010000008.1 coordinate 884, forward strand.
AATGCCGTTCAAAAATTTGGTTTTGGTTCAGACGGTACATTAAGAATCAATAAACAATATACATTACCTAACACGGATGGAACCACTGGTCAAGTGATGAGTACAGATGGAAATGGCAGTGTTACATGGACTACACCAACAGGAGGAGGTGCTACAAATCTTTTAGAAGATGCTGATTCAGATTCTAAAGTTTCTTTTTTAGAAGGATCAACTGGAACTGACACAGACACCATGATTGTAGAAATCGGTCAAGGATCAGGTTCTCAGGAAATTGTAAGATTTAGCAATACATCAGTACTATCCAGTCGCCGACTTAGTATTAGTATGAATAGTACACCAACTGCTCCACAACTAAGATTAACAGAATCTACAGGTTCGGATGCATCACGCTTATTTTTTACAAATGAAGCTACTGGCAACAATTGGAATCTTACCGGTAATGGAGGATCAAATGCTAATAATGTAAGATTCAATATTAATTACAATGGAAACCAAAGAGTTTCTTATCAAGAGGCTGATAGTACCCTTTACGTACTTAATAATATTAGCACCTATACTGACACACAAGATGAATCATATGTATCATTTACCAATGCGCAAACCCAAACATCTGGTAATGAATTTAGAATAACTGGTGATCCAAGTAATACAGGAACAGAAGCAGCATATATGCACTTTGATTGGAAAAGCACAAGTCTTGAAAGAGATTTTTTGACATTCAATACGGATATCAGTGGAGGATTTCCTACAATTGAAATGCACCAGAACGTAGGTATTGGCACTTTACCATACACTTCAGGATCTTTCGATTACAAATTACACGTGGATGATGCTGGTTCTAATGCTGCTGCACATTTTGGACCACATAGTAGTCAATCAATAGGTTACGTAACCATTAATCGACCTGCAGGTACCTCAAACTCTGTATTGAGATTAAGAGAAGCAGGCAATCAAATTGCCGACTTTAAAGCAGGAGATATTACGCTTGAAGAACCTACTACAATTCGTGAAGATGTTACAATTATTGGCGGAGACTTAGATGTCAGAAGTGGTCACATTACCGTAAACGACTTCTTAAGAGTTGAACCAATTACCACTCCCCCAACATGTGCCGCAGGTGGTGCAAATAATGGAACAGTCATTTTCCAAGTAAGCGGTGCTACAAAAAAGTTGAGAGTTTGTGTTGATGGATCTTGGGAAAATCTTCATTAAGAATTAATAAAATGATTGAGAAGGACTACGTAACAATGGCACTTCTCCAAGGCTTTGGTGATAACAAATAGGGTTTAAAATCAGCTAAAATCTGATTTTATGAAGCTGTCTCAGGGATTGACTCTGAGGCAGTTTGTAGTATCTGGATTGAATGAGTGACCCTCAAATTAAATTGGCTTCAATTATTATTAATTCATAGTAAGACCATAAAATTTTGAATTGGGTAAAAGAATTATGTAACTTAACACGAATCTCTTGTTGAAGTAAAAAATGCAAAACTTAATAGTCTAAAATCATCTAAATTCTTTTGCTACCTACTTTGCACTTTTAGGATTATGTTTTCTAAGATTATTATTATTATTATACCGAGGTGGTTATCCGTTATATTTAAGAGACAACAATACGAACTTTTCTTACCTATGTAATTGTGTACACAAAAAATGTATTGATGAATACTTTAGATTTTAGTTTTATTTCAAAATGTTACATCCATCGTAAAAAGAAAAAATCGTGAAATTGCTTCCACTTTTTCCGTGTATTGAAATGTATCATAAAAGGACTCAAAGATTATGTGCTTCGTATTCAGTAAGTTATATCCCTTAACTCCAATTTTTAGATTTCTATTATTAAAGTCTATGCTTCTATGAGCAAACAATGTATAATTGCTAAAGTCTCGGCCTTCTATATTTCTGTAGCTTAATTCTAATCCTACTCGTAAAACTTTTTTGTTATAAAAGATTGAAGTTTTAGCCGAGTAAGTTTGAATAGGAGTTGCTTGGTTATTGAGTTGATTTATAAATGAAATATTGTTAGAAGAGGCTCTACCAAAAACTTTTAAATGAAAATTTTTTCTTAAAACTAATGAAGACTCCAATCCCACCAATAATAATGTAGATTGAACATTGTCTAGCTGATTGCTATCCAGCCTATTATTCTTTGCTTCAGAATATTCACAAAATATCCTAATATTTGATTTGATTGATGGAATAAATTTGTCAAAACTGCTGTAAAAATTCAGCCTACTATTAACAGTAGATATCTTAGGACTGCTTATTGTTATTGCATCTGAAGAAAAACGAAAATCATTAAACAGTTCATCAGAGTTAAATCGATAATTGATTCGAAAATTAAGGTTAGCTAAACTCCTAATCCATTTTTTTTGCAGGCTTAAAAATACTTCCTGTTGTTTAATATTGGATATTAAAGGACTTATTTCCAGTATATTCTGAGGATTTGCAAAAGATACTATTTTGAAAAGAAACTCATCCGATAAAGGGGCGTTTTTATACTTCAGACCAAAGTTATAAAAGAATGTAGCGGTTTGAGAATTTGACAAGTTAACTGTCAAAATATGAGAATTGGTTTCTCTTGTATTACCTAAAGATTCCATTTGATATCGGTAACGAGAGAAAGTATTATTGACTACTAGGTTTAATGATTTACCTAAATCAACATTAATGATAGGAGAAAATACCGCCCGAAGTGAGTTAAGCCTGTTATCCTCATTTGCAATTTCTGATTGAAATAGTTCCAATTTTTTTGAATAAATATGACTCCTCCCATCAAGTGTTTTGTCAAATACCCCCGTGCTGAGAGAAAAAGTTAAGCCCTTTGTCTTTTTAATACATTTCGCAGAAATCTGGAATTGATTTAATTGGATGGGGAAGTTTTGTCTTATTTCATCATCTTGATTTAATTCAAAGAAATTGTTGTAGAGAGAATCTTGTAAGTCAACTTGTTGATGTAGGTTTGATATTATAGCACTCGATTTTATCTGAAATAATGCACTACTGTTTATTTTTTTTTGTTAATACGAGGGAAGAAAATCCTTTTGGATCAAATATATCGACATCATAGAAAGATAAATTATTAGATTGGTCAAAAAATGATTGGATTGTGTTGCTACTGCTTGTTTGTTTGGAAATATCTAGGTTAATAGTGGCATCAAAATGGGTATTCGTTCGGTTGTTGAAATAATTTAAATTAAGGTTTGAGGTTAAGTATTTTTCGTTGTTATTAAAAATGTTTTGTGTACTTAGAAACAAATCCCCAATGCCGGAAATGTTTTGTGTTGTAGTACCTGAATTTTGTTCATCGCTCTTTTTTGCAAAGCTTATTGACCCTAACGCTTTCAAATTTTGATTTAACTGAAAATCGAATCTAAAAGAAGTTAATAGATTTTTTGAGTTATCTACGAGAACAGATGGAACATTCCCATTCAATATTCTTCTTTTATTGATAAAGCCATAATCATTTTCAATACGTACAAATTTGTCATCATTAATACTTCCAAAGTTATACTGAAGACTTTCCAAATCATATTGATTCCCAGTATTACCATTATCTGAAAACAAAAAGTACTTCTTATTTTTTGAAATGGAGAATAAGTTAAAGTGACAGAAGTATTTCAACTCATCTCCATATCCAGTACCAGCAAGCACATTCCCATTTATAATTTTTTTTGCTTTGTCAGATAAAATAAGATTTAGTGCAATATCACGTGAATTCTTCATTCCCTTAAAAAGTGGATTATGTGTGTAATTATGTAATACTTCAACTTCACTGATAAACTCACTTTTAATACTCTTAGTACCCAAGGTATAATTCCGGCCCAAAATATCTGATCCTTCTATAAGCAACTTCTCAATTGACTGATTGTTAATTTTTATTTCACCATCCTCACTAATTGAAAACCCCGGTATTTTTTTTAAAATATCTTCTACAACATTTTCTGTTGAATCCCTAAACTCATTTAGATTATATATGGTAGTATCTCCTTTGGTGGTTACCGGAAGTTTGCTTTCTGAAATGACGATATCATCTATCAATTTTTGTGTTGGGGATAGAACAATGTCGAGATCAACTTTGAATTTCTTTTGGAGGAATATTTTAAAGGGTTCATAACCAATGAATCTGCATTCAAGTAGTACTATCTCAATGGAATCATGCAGCTCCAAAGTAAAATATCCATCCTTATCGCAAACATAGTAATCGCAAAGCTTATTACTTAAGCTATCACGTACCGATACTATGGCTAATTCTAAATAGCCACCACTTTGATCGGTAGCTTGACCTGAGATAGTCCAATCTTGGGAGTAAACACAGATTGAAACAAAACAAGAAATAGTTAAATACAAGCTGCGTAAACCAATTCTTAACATCAATTTCTACTTGCTTTGTATGCTGAGATTGTCTTGTATTTATCTTTTTCAATTGCATAATCCGAGGGAGGATCATAGTTAGTTACTGTTGATGTAGCCGTAGATAATGATTCTACCTTAAGTAGTAAATTTATGGTAAACTTCTCATAATTATCCCAAGTAATTTGCTCTCCATTTGATGGAAGTTTAATGTGCTCAACTGCGTAGTCACTTTTCTTATATGAGATCAAGGAGTATTTTACCTTATTGTCTTTTGTGTGTGCATTGACTATTAGCCCCGGCAGTCCATTAAGCTTATAGGGACCATAAGGAACAGGAATTGACTCAGTATACCAAACGATATATTCTCGATTACCAAATGAACCACTAGCCTTTACACATTTCAAATCTCCAATCATTTTAGTTTCTTCGTGTATGGTCCAGTTTATGGTAGGAATAGATTCTTTAACAATAAAAAGTCTATTGCCCGGACATACATCAATTTTACTAGTCATTTCATTCTTACTATGATTCATATAAACCGGAAAACCTTCATGGTCTGGAATCTCTACTAGAATAGCTCCTCCGCTATTTTGATATTTCTCTTTTGATGGCCAATCATTATGAATATAGATACTTTTATTATTGCCGAAATACAATGTATTTACTCCATCGTGCATTTTCCCCTTTTGAATTTTGGTTTCACAAAGGTAAACAGCTTCATAGTAGTTTTGTGAAATACATGATGATGCATGAAAAAATATGACCAGTGAAAAAAGCACTTCTAGCATAATATTAATTTTAATTATAAAAGATGTATGGATAAAATTTATTACCCATACACTTGTTCTTAAAAATCTTATTCAACTACTAAAATCAGGTGGGCTAAAGGCTCTATTACAAAAATACACATGCCCAATAAAACAAGCACACCATGCAAACCTTGCGTAAGCTTCCTGACAAGTTTCGGCCTCCGCATAACAAGTTCCGTCAGGAAACGAATAGGAGCATCTCACAAGACCACCAACTTCTATATTTGGGAGTAGGTTGTTAAATGTTGATTGGTATTCATGAATACACCCGTCTTCAAATTCTAGAACTACATCAACCAAGTCACCCGCATTTAATGGAGTTGGTTCTTCTAAAACTAAATCATTAGTACTAGAAAAACAAAATAAAGAGACAATAAGATAAGATAGAATTTTCATCTTATAAAATTTTAATGATCCTCGCATTTAAAGGGTTTGAGGAATCGCCCTAAATCATGATTTATTTTAAAGATCTTCCAGTTTGAATGCCTTGACGAAAGAATGGCCAAGGCTCGGGATTACTGGATATTCTCTTATTTGCGCCAAGGTATGAACATGAAGGATATTGCGTCTCTTAAATGGAAAAACCTCAAGGATGATAAACTTGAATTTATAAGAGAGAAAACTAAAAGGACCAAGAAATCAGAGATCAAAACTATTATAGTCTATCTCACACCTGAAGCAATCGATATAATTGAACGCTGGGGAACTGACAATAAAAAGGCTGACAATTACATATTCCGTATATTGGATGAAAGCATGTCCGAAGAAAGAAAGCTTCGGGTTAAGAACCAGGCTATCAAAGTGGTTAACGACTGGATGAAAAAGATAGCTAAAGAACTTGAGTTTGATGTCTCCCCTACTATGTACTATGCTAGGCATTCTTATTCGACCATTTTACGAAACTCAGGTGCTTCATTAGAATATATCTCCAAAGCACTAGGACATAAAGACTTAGTCACCACGGAAAAGTATCTTGATAGTTTCGAGGAAGAAAAGGCTAGAGCGTTTAATGAGAAGTTATTGAGTACCGGCAATAGGGATTTGAAGGTTAGTCATAAGGCAGGGTAATCTGTACATATCTGGATTAGATCATAATACATTAATCTTGTCCTTAATTCTTTTTCGTCTTTTCTGTTATGATTGTTGTGATATTCCAGTTCCTTTTCTTCGTCCTCTATCAAGTAAATAAAGCCGTTCTTCGAATAATAATTTAATGCTGAAGGCTCATTATAGGCATCAACAGTTATAAATCTACATCCAGTCTTATTCTCATCATCAGCAAACCATGCCTTTATGAAATTCATTAATTGACTACCGATCCCTTGTCGGCAATAAGCTTCATGTACACCGAGTCTACCAATCTTTACTGCAGGGAAAGAAGGATGTCTATTTTTAGGATATGAAATATTTTTCTTAGCCGCTTTTCGTTGTGGTTTTTCAAGGTCTTGGACAAAAAGCGAGTCGTTCGAAAGAGTAAAAGCACAAATAATTTGTGTAGGGTTTGAATCTAAAGTAAAACAATAAGTTTTACCTAAAAGAGCTTTATTGTATTCAAATGAGTCGACTTTAAAAAATTCTGTTAAATCTTCTACCTCACATTTGAAACTATCAAGATCTAATTCTCTTGATAGCCTCATCATTGTGCAATCATTGAGAAGATTAATGCTTTTCTGCAACTTTTTTAGCCTTGGTAAGTATTGACTTAGCTGTCTTAATTTCTTCAGAAAAATCAAGTTTCTTTTTTGGCGAAGAAATTTCATTTAGAAATCTTTCAGCCTCCTTGCCTTTTAAAATAGGCGTCGGATTGATTGTGAGCGCCATAATGTAGTTTTTGTCTTTCAGTTAATAAGCCACCTTACTGCTGGGATGCAAATGGTATTTAATGTGGTTTATCCTCTTTAGGATTGGTTGTTATATCATCTCAGAGTAGGTTGGAATTGAAAATGTATGTAACAAAAGTGTTATACACACTTTACTTGTACAAATTAACGCAAAAACCATGACAATAGTTACACCTAAAGCCTTGTAATTCAGTCGGGTAGGCTATTTGTAGGAAGAAAATTTAGTGATTAAATCAACCATGAAGTGATGACAAACACTTGTAAATCAATAATATACAACCATATTTTTCCCTATTAATCAATAGTTAGCACTAGAAATCCATACATAAATAAAATTAAAAAGAGTCAATAAGAAAGGACATGGTGTCGAATTTAAGCAGCTAATTCCTTAAAACATACATAGGATTTTAATATTCAACCTAGTTATATAGTCAGCTTTTTACTTCTCATTTACGCTTATCTATCTGATTCTCAAGCTAATAAAAAGGTGAATTTAATGATATTGGAAGTTGTGAGAATTGCGGGAGGATTGGCAATACTAGTAATCTTGATTATTTACTACAACTTGAGGACTTAATAGTAGAAAATGACGTTTCAGAACATATAAGTGTTTTTGAGTTAGACCAAATACTTGGAGATGAGTGTAAGATTAATGGTAATTTGGACGAAGTTTGTGCTGTTCAAAAAATTAAAGATTGGGCACAGGAAAGCGAAGATAATTATAACGAGCTTGATCCAGACTCTCATCTTGATTGTAGATCCTTCGATTTTGAGGATAAATCCCTCCTTGGAAACTATCAGGTTGCAGGTGTGTCGGGCCTAATGTTAGATTATTGGAGTTGGTGTCCGGGTACTAGTGAGTTCAAATTCAGATCTGCTGTTTCGTTTGATCCTATTTATTTCGAAATGCCTAGAAGAAGAGCTAATGGTAAAGTTATTCCTCGTGCAGAAGCACAAAGAATCTGTGCTGAAGCAGTATATTATGCTGAAGAAACTTTAGAATGGGAATTAGCTGATGAATGTTATGCAACTCAAGTAACATCTGGAGCTCTGCAAACTATGTTTGTTAGAAAAATGAATTCGTTTGTTAAAAATGTAGGAGGAAGAGTTACTCTCAAAAATAACTACCCCCCTATCGATCTGACAATTGCGTCTTATTTATTACCAGGACTAGGACCATGTTATTAAAAATTATATATGTCATATTTTATTAAATTAATCTTAGAAAACATTATACTTTCTACAATATTAAATCATGGGAATCTATACGATATTTCAAAAAAACCCGAAAAGGACGCGATAGTATATTCAGATACAGCTATAAGATTTGAAAACTTTGAATTAAATAAAGACTTTACATTTGAAGATGTGATGATCGTTGACATGGAAGATCAAATTTATTTTTCTTTTGTCATAGACACCGATTTTAATAAAAGTGAATTTGACAATCTTTTTGATTCTGAAAATAATAAGGTTTCAACCTTATCGAACAATCCTAATTCTAAAATTAGATATCAAGACAAAATCGAAGGATACAAAATTTACATATCAGTTACACCTTGGAATAGTATGGTTTCTTTCAAAATTAGGTTTATCAAAAAATAATATTTCGATACCTATTCAAGAATTCTTTTATAAACATTAAAGCATTTTAAGGATAATTTTAAACTTTCGGCCTCACTTCGGTGGGGCTTTTCTATATATGGAGGTAGAATAACGCATCACTAACGCTGCATCGTGTGCGGCTTATGGTGTGCATATTAGTGTGCATATGGACAAAATGCCTAGTTCTATATATCAAAAAGCCTTTAACAATCAACTGATTATCAAAGGCTTATCTTGGTGACCCCGGCACGATTCGAACGTGCGACCTACTGATTAGAAGTCAGTTGCTCTATCCAGCTGAGCTACGGGGCCTTATTTTTTCCTAGAATTTACTTGTTAAATTCCGAAATGGTTCGCAAATGTAAAATATTTAACCAAATAACTCAAATTGAAAAGAGCTTAGTAACTCGCTAGGATTTGAATAAATATCAAATTTATTTATCGCCATAATGAGAATGAGCACTTAATACTAAAACAGTCACGATATTGTCTTGTATCCTATAAACCAATCTATGTTCTTTATTGATCCTTCTAGAGTAGAGTCCCTCTAAATCATATTTAAGTTTTTCAGGCCTACCAGTGCCTTTTCTTGGATGTAACATCAATTCGTTAAGCAGGACATCAATTTTCTTCAGTATAGATTTATTCCCTGATTTTTTATGCAGTTGAATATCAGATAAAGCAATTTTTGTAAGCTTTAATTTATAATTCATAAACCTAGAAGCTCTTTAATCTCCTGTGAAGACGACATTGACTTTACGTCTCCTTTTTCTGCTTGCTTAAGGCTTTTTTTAATGCGCTTCACCATTGCAGCATTAAAGTATAAATCATTTTCAGTAACCGGCGTTAGTACATAGGCTTTATCTTTACCCCTTTGAACAATTATTTGCTCCCCTTTATCTACTTTATCAAAATATAACCGCTGATTTTGTCTAAATTCTCTACTGCTGATAACTAACATACTAAAAAATTTAATGAGTACCATATTGGTACAAGTATAAATTTAAGATTTATGGGTCAATATTTCAAGATGTGCGAATCTGTCAAAGCAGTATTCATTTAAAATAAGACAGAAACCTTTTGAAAAAAATATTCAACCGATCCTAATAAACATAGAAGAATGCAATGAATCTGAAATAGGATTGAGTTTAAAACGAATGTTAGATGAGATTAACTTAATCAATTAATAAAAAATAGAATCTAGATTTCTTTTGAAAATTAAAATTCATATCATTCACCTAAATAATCCTAGTCTACATTATGTAATTGAAAATCCTAGTGTTAGATTTAAATTATGTCAACTATTAACATTAGATCAAAAAATGTCAGTGGTGCTGAAATCGCCTGGTTTGCACCACTTTGTAATGGTGATGATCGATACTTATCCGCTCATGACCCCAACTTTAAAAGCAACTGGCATAATTGCTCTAAAATCCTACTTAAAGCTGATGAATTAGGGTTTAAGAATATTCTATGCCCTTCTTCATATCAGGTGGGACAAGACACGATGACTTTTGCTTCTGCGGTGGCGCCTTTAACTAAAAACATTCAACTGCTGGCTGCTATAAGATGTGGTGAGGTGCATCCGCCTATGCTTGCTCGAGCTATTGCTACATTAGACCATATATTGAATGGAAGATTAACCATTAATATTATTTCGTCTAATATGCCTGGAGAATTAATGGATTCAGCTCCAAGATATCAACGATCAAGAGAAGTCATAGAAATTTTGAAGCAAGCCTGGACTCAAGATCACATCAATTTCAAAGGTGAGTTTTACAATATTCAACTAGATAATACTGAGCCTGTAAAGCCCTACCAAATCAATGGTGGACCCCTACTCTATTTTGGTGGCTATTCGCCTCCTGGAGTAGAATTATGCGCGCAACATTGTGACGTTTATTTAATGTGGCCTGAAACGCTGGATAAACATTTAGAATTGATGCAAACAATGTCTACAAAAGCTGCTGCATATAATAGAGAAGTAGATTTTGGTTTGCGTGTACATGTTATCGTAAGAGAAACTGAAAACGAAGCGATAGATGCCTCAAGAACTTTAATGAAACATGTCGATGATGAACGCGGGACTGAAATAAGACTTAGAGCTCAGGATGGAAAATCATATGGCGTTTCTAGACAATCAACCATGAGGGACTTATCAGATAAAGATGGTTTTGTAGAAGATCATTTATGGACAGGCATTGGGAGGGCGCGATCTGGATGTGGAGCTGCTTTAGTTGGAGACCCCGATCAAATTTTAAAGAAGATTCAAGGGTATATGGATGCTGGAATTAAAGCTTTTATTTTCTCTGGCTATCCACATATCGAAGAATGTGATCTTTTCGCCAAATATGTTCTACCTAAATTGAATAATATTTCATTAGCTCAGGCCCAAAACAGAATTCCTGACTCAACGCCTTTATCCCCGTTAGGTGCAGGGCCAAGAAAATAGATATTTTCAATGTTAGACTTAATTTTTGTCATCAGTTATTTTGCTTTAATCTTTTTGGTAGCTCTAAAAGGACGCATAAAAGACGAAGCAACACCTGAGGCTTATTTTTTAAGTAATCGAAATTTAAAGTGGCCATCTATCGCACTTTCTACAATTGCAACCAATATCAACGGTTATCAATTTTTAGGTATGATGGGTTCAGCATATTTATACGGTCTAGCTCAAGCCAGTCTTGAAATTAACGCTGTCCAAGGTATATTGATAGCAGCATTTATTTTTGTCCCGCTCTACTTAAAAGATAAAGTGATTACGATCACTCAATTTATTTCAAAGCGCTTAGGTCAAAAAGTGGCCTTATTTTATTCTTTGGCAAACATTGGTCTATTTGCTACCATCACATTAGGTGCTGCTTTATTTTGGGGAGCCTACGCAGCTCATAAAGTATTTGAAGACTATCTATTGTTTTTGCATGAAGATGAAGTTTTCAGAGTAGCCATTCTTATCATTTTATTAGGAATCTTTTCTGCAACATACACCTATCTTGGTGGCCTAGCTGCAGTTGTTAAGACCGATGTGATTCAATTTACTATTCTTTTAGTTGGCGGCTTTGTTATTCTCTTCGTTTCTATTCACCATTTAGGTGGCTGGCAAGAACTCTATAACAAAACAGGAGATATGATGCATTTACATTTACCTGCCAGTCATGAAAAGCTTCCTTGGACACATATGTTTGGTTTATTCTTTCTAAATATAAATTATTGGTGTGCCAATCAAACTGTCATGCAACGATCTTTAGCAGCCAAAAGCCTAGGACATGCACAAACTGGACTACTTGTTGGTGGTGTAATGAAATATGTCATGGCGCTCATAATTATTATACCAGGCATTGCCTTAGTAGGCATTTTAGGTCCAGACGGCTTAAAGGATCCCGATATGACATTTCCTTATTTAGTCAGCAACTATCTACCTGTAGGAATTAAAGGTATTATTCTTTGTGCCTTATTTGCTTCTTTGATGAGCACCGTTGACTCTACATTTAACTCACTAGCCACATTATGGTCTATAGACATTTATAAAAAGTATTTAAAGCCGGACGCTTCAGACGAACAAGTAGTCAACACAGGTCGAAAAACAATATTAGTTGCATTGGCCACAGGTATTCTAATGGGCTTAATACTTCTTTACATCAAATATAATAATCCTGAAAGTGCATTCACGCATACTTTAAACGAGCTAAGATATTATATCAATTGTGGTATAGTAGTACTGATATTAATTGCTGGATTACTCCTATTCCCTAATCATAAAATAAGTTTAGCGGCCTTCGTACTCACTGTTCCTTTAAATATTGTACTGAAATGGCAACTCCCTGAAATGAATTATTTTGTTAGAGCTGGTTTTGTAATCGTTGGTGCATTGATATTCTATTTAGTACTATCTAGAGATTTAAAAACAAGGAACTTTAAGGTCTTACATTCTCAGACTCCAAAGAGAACAAAACTTTATGGATGGGCGTTAGGTTTATCTTTGGTATTACTGCACATTATTTTTCATTAAAAACTAAATTTTTCAAAATTTAGAGGCAGCATAACATCAAAAGAATCTATAATTATACCTAGATGCTTACAAATAGATATCTATTCCTACTCACCGCAATGCTTATAAGCAGTCTAACAATGGATTTATGTGCTCAAAATCCGGATAAACTGCTAGAGTTTTTGACTTTTCACCCAAATAAAAAGGCTGCTGAAAAGGACAGTACGCTCTACCCTGCTAAGGCCATTTTTACCCCAGTTATCACATATACTCCTGAGACAAACCTCAGTCTCGGATTAGGTATTAAAGGATTGTTTAAAATGAGGGGATCAGGACCAGAAACTCGAACTTCAAATATTCCACTTACGATACAGTATACTATAGAAAACAAATACCTTTTCTTTTCAGGCTTCGAAATATTTTTTCCGCAAGAACGCTATATGATCACAGGAAATGTCAGAGTACAGTCATTTCCAAGTTTATATTATGGCATAGGTAGAGACACACCCAAATCTAATAGAGAAGAATTCAATTATAAGCAAATTCTTCTTGAGCCTTTGTTTTTAAAAAATGTACTCATCAAACATCTTTTTGTGGGGGGTGGATTTCGATTCAATAAAATATATGGTATTGAAGCGATATCAGATGGTTTGTTAGAAAATGCTGAACAAAATGGAAATAATGGTTCTACATCTACCGGAGTTGAATTGGCATTAATATATGATTCTAGGGACAATATCTTAAATGCCACAAAAGGAGCATTTTATTCAATCACCTATGGTTTATATCAGGAAGAACTTGGTGGATCCAATGATTTCAGGTTATTAAAAGTCGATCTACGATATTTCTTCCAACCATTTGGGAAGGCTGAAAATATAATCGGTATTCAGCTGTATGGACATTTTAGCAATTCAGAAACACCATTATTCGAGCATGCTAGACTGGGAGGTAGTGAAAGAATGAGAGGACACTTCGAAGGCCGATATACAGACAAGCATATGATTTCAAGTCAAGTTGAATTTCGTCAAAAATTAACGGAAAGATGGGGCATGGTTGTATTTGCAGGAGCGGGTACTGTTGCTTCAGAAAAAGAAGAGTTTAACTTAGAACACATAAGACCCACCGTTGGTGCAGGAATAAGATACTTAATCGATAAAGAAGAGAATTTAAATATCAGAGTAGACTTTGGTGTAGGCAATGAAAAAAGCAACTACTATTTAAAATTAGCGGAAGCATTTTAGATCTATAACACTTCCTAATAGTCTAATACAATATTCGAATATCATCCAAGATATCTAGTCCATATTACAAAGTTCCATTTTTCCTGATGCCAATCCAACTACTGCAACAGTAGCTTTAGACGGATAATAGCCAATCCATAGATGCAATAAGTCATATAGTTTAATCACAAATAAAAAGAAATTCAAATTATTTATATTGATGTTTAAACATTAATGTTGTAACTTCGTTTTATGATTACGTCAATAGAACAAGAAATAGGACAACAAAAACCATTTAATAACATCCACGAAAAGGTACTTGTCAATTTGATATACACTTCATTGTGGATGAAACAATTGCAAACAGATTACTTTAAAAATTTCGACTTAACTGACAAACAGTATAACATTTTAAGGATTTTGAGAGGAGCTAAAGCACCAATTTCTACAGCACTTATTAGAGAACGAATGCTCGATAAAGCTTCTGATGCCAGTCGAATCGTTGATCGCTTGGCAAAAAAAAATTTGGTAAAAAAAGAGAAGTGCGTTACTGACACAAGAAAGGTTGACATCACATTAAGCAATGCAGGTCAAAAACTATTAAAAGAAATAGATAAAACCATTGGCAATTGGACTAACAAATACTCAGGTTTAACTAAAAAGGAAGCTCAACTGCTTTCAGACTTACTTGATAAAATGCGAAAAAATTAATTCTAATATTTAAACAAATTATAAAATGAAAACTCTAATAATCACTTTACTAGCTGCTCTTTATTTGAATCCAGCTACTGACATTGCTACAAAAAATGTAAATCTTGAAACAAGTGTTATCAATTGGACTGGTCATAAAGTTTTAGGTTCTCATACAGGAGACCTAAAAGTAAAATCAGGTTCTCTTGAATTCGAAAACAATGAACTATCTGGTGGATATTTTGAAATTGATATGGCTTCAATGACTTGCACTGACTTAGAGGGTCAAGGTGCAAAAAAACTTGTAGGACACTTAAGCTCAGCAGACTTCTTTGATGTTGCAGCTTACCCAACAGCAAAATTTACGATTACTAACGTTGTCTCAAGAGGCACACCTGGTGATTATAAAATCCAAGGAGATCTAACCATAAAAGACATTACCAAACCAATTAGTTTTAATGCAAATGTAGATGAAAATCAAGCTACTGCTGACATTCAAATTGACAGATCAGAATTCAATGTAAAGTATGGTTCTGGTAGTTTCTTCAAAGGACTTGGAGATAAAACGATATATGATGAGTTTGATCTTAAAGTCAGCTTAAACTTATTATAATAGCCATCTGGTATCAAAAAGAAATAATGTCATTAATGGGTTGAATTAAATTCAACCCATTTTTCTTTTCTAGTTTAAAACAAAGCTTCTTCATTTTTTTTAAGCCTATCTCTTCTAATCAGATAAGCTATTACAGCCGCAATAGGAACAGTAGGTAAATAACTTACGATCTTCATAATCATAGCACCTACAATTTTTGGCAGAAAAGCCAATATCTCATTGTATTCATTTCTGAACGAGCTTGACCCTGAAAACAGTTCATTATAATTGAACTTTAAAATGATTACTATTGGCAAGAATAGCAATGTCCCTATTCCAACAATTTTTAAAGCTTTCAACAGAAAAGGCAAATATTCCGGCTTACTAATTTTCTTGTTCCAAACCAATAAAAGTGTAAGTAGAAAAAAAGTACCAAAGGGCACTAACAGATAGAGCAACCCTCTTTCATTCCCTATTAAACTAAATTTAAAATGAAAGAGCAGTGCTATGAAAAAAGAAAATAAAAGAATTGAATACCGATCTTTTTCGAACATATGTTATCCCAATAAAGACATTTCTTTAACAAATGGCTGCTTATAAAATCTTTTTCCAGTCGCAGAAAACAATGCATTAGCAATAGCTCCCCCTGCAGGCGGTAAAGTAGGTTCACCTAATCCAGTAGGATCGTTATAGCTTTCGACAAAATGGGTCTCTATCTCTGGTGCTTCCATCATTCTTATCAAGCGATATTTATTATAATTATCAGATTGGGGTTGCCCTTTCGCAAAAGAAAAATCCCCATACATAGCATGACCAATACCATCAATAATTCCGCCTTCAATTTGATTTAAAGCAGCTTTTGGATTGATGACTATTCCACAATCTACGGCACAATAAATTTTCTTAATAATCGGCTCCCCTTCACTTAACTCAACCTCGGCGACTTCAGCCACATATGTATTGTGTGAATAATAAGCACAAAAACCTAAATGCTTGTTGCCTCTATTATACCATCCTGACTTTTCCGCAGCTAGCTTAATGACGCTAGCAAATTTATCGGCATCGTAATTATACTTCTCACCAACAGGATCAGATTTGGCTTTATCCAGTAATTCTAATCTAAACTCTACTGGATCCTTATCTAGAATACCAGACAACTCATCTAGAAAAGCCTGTTCAGCAAATGCTAGGAAATTAGCATAAGGCGCACGCCATGCGCCCGTAGTGATATTACTTTTAATATTATGACAATCTACTCTATAATTTGTGATAGCACCACAAGGAAAATTACTCGGCATTTGACCAAACATCATTCCATTGTAAAAAGCTTCAGTTAAATGGTAAGCTGAAATTTCGCCATCCTTAATGCCAACTTTAAATCTATAAGCTGAAGCCGGTCTGTAGGTCCCAGCTGTCATATCATCTTCTCGTGTAAATAATAATTTTACTGGCTTGTTAATCAAGCTAGAAATCTCTGCAGCTTCATCTCCAAAATCACCATACAATCGTCTTCCAAATCCGCCTCCCATTCTTGTCATCTTTACATTGATATCGGATTTTTCTCTATCCAAAATTTTAGACACTCTATCCTGCTGCCATGCAGGTGTTTGTATCGGACCTTCTAATTCAACCTTGTCCTCAGTAACATTTGCATAGAAATTCATTGGCTCCATACAATTGTGAGGGAGAAAAGGCGCTTCATAAATGCGTTCGATAACTTCATCCGCTTCAGCAAATGCGATATCTACGTCTCCATCAACACGTCTTGGTTCATCGGCTTTTTTCGATAAATGCAACATTAATTGTTCTGAATGATAAGCACTATCTTCTGCTTTTTCAACTTGTTTCCATTCCGCAGTAAGTGCCTTTTTGCCTTTCATCGCCGCCCAAGTATTCTCGGCTATTACTGCAACCTTATCACCAAACTTAACCGTTTCGATAACACCGTTGATTGTTTTTGCGGCAGTATCATCAAAGGCAACCAATTCCATCCCAAAAGCAGGTGGCCGCATCACGCAAGCATGTACCATACCTTCTTTTTTAATATCATAACCAAACAAAGGTTGTCCAGTAACAATGCCATTTAAATCAACATTCTTTTTACTCTGACCTATGATTTTGAATTCTTTAGGATCTTTTAATTCAACTTCTTCAGGTAGTGTTTGCTGCGATGCTTCTGCAGCAATTTCTCCGTAGGATAATTGTTCACCAGTAGGATTTGAAATCACGCCATCTTTAACTTTACAGTCTTCTATATTAATACCCCATTTCTGAGCGGCAGTTTTCAAAAGTATATGGCGAACTTTAGCCCCTGCCTGCCTTAAAGTTGTCCATCCTTGACGGATAGATTGGCTTCCACCAGCTACTTGCCTTTCGTACCAATCCGTATTCAAGGGTGCTTGTTCGACAATGACATCCCTCCAAGCTACATCTAGTTCTTCCGCGACGATCATAGGCATTGAAGTTTTAATATTCTGGCCTATTTCTGGATTTTGAGAAAAGATAGAAACCAATCCAGTATCACCTATTTTTATGTAAGCATCAAATTCATTCCAAACAGAAGGCATCGCTTTCATTATTTCAACAGGTGCTGTATCTGATTGGCACCCAATAAAATTAAAACCAACCACAAGACCTGCACCTGAAGCCATACCCCATTTAAGGAAATCACGTCTTGAATTTGTATAAGGATTATTCTTAGTCATTTTTTTCAATTTAATTTAGAGTTTTGATGCTGCCTTTATAGCTTCTTTAATTTTAGTATAGCTTGCACATCGGCAAATATTGCCATGCATCGTCTCAATTATTTCATCATCAGAAGGTCGCTTATTTTTTGATAATAAAGCAGCAGCAGTCATTATCTGACCTGACTGGCAATAGCCGCATTGAGGCACATCGTGAGTAGCCCATGCCTTTTGCAACGGATGATCTCCGTTTTCAGAAAGACCTTCAATTGTAGTTATTTTTTGATCGCCCACCTTTGATATCGGTAATGAACACGATCTCATAGCATTGCCATCTACATGAATAGTACAGGCACCACATTGTGCTATACCACATCCATATTTTGTACCAGCTAAAGAAAGGTTATCTCGCAAAACCCAAAGCAACGGCGTATCACTATCAGCTTCTACAGTTTTTGGCTGTCCATTGACATGAATTGTATATTGAGGCATAGTAAAATTTTTATGTCTTTAATTTAAAAAGAAATCAGTGGATTTTAATCTACCTTCTCAAATATTTCAAATAATCGAATATTTATAAATTGAGAAAATAATAAGTATAATATCCATTGCAATAAGCCTAGAGCACAACCTACTAAACCAGCCAATATAGGCATCGCCCACAGAGCACCCATTGCTAATAAAGACCCTTTATTTAATCCCGTAGAAAATAAATCCACAAATAAACCGCCTATAGAATATAATACACCTAATAATAAACCAATTAAAGTCATCAAAATAGTTTGCATGTATATAAATGGCCAAATTTTGATTTTCCTTTTAGAATTCATTTAATTGATATTAATTTGAAGTCCTTTAAAGTTTAAACAACTCAAGATATCGATTCAAATATAAAACATAAGGCCATCCAACGATTGACTGCACTCTGGGCTTTTTCAGAATGTGGATTGGGTGGGATTCTTCATGCATTTAAAACACCATTCAGTGGCTTAATCTTAGCCAGTATTGCTATCTGCTTAATTTCTTTGATTTGCTATTACAGTGATCAAGTAATTAAAACAATGTTGAAGTCTCTAATCATTGTCTTAATAATTAAAATGATGATTACACCTCACTCAGGCATCACCGCTTATGTTGCTGTCAGTTTCCAAGCATTTTTTGGCGCTATTATTTATTCCTTTTTCAAAATCAATTTAGTCTCGGTATTAATAGTTACCACGATTGGGCTAGTTGAATCTGCTATCCAAAAAATATTGGTAATGACTGTCTTATTTGGTAAATCACTGTGGGATTCTATCAACGCATTGGGCACAAGCTTAGAAGAGAAATATGCATTTATTTTACCCTTTGATTCTTCGGCCTTAGTTATATTTAGTTACGTTACCATATACTTCTTAACAGGCATTTTAGTTGGTATAAATATTTATAGACTAATTAAAGAATTAAATAACACGACAAATTTAGAATCCTATAAATTAAATTTTACTAAGTCAGATTCTAGTAACTCAAAAGGGAGAAAATCTAAATGGCGACGATGGATTTTGTTAACAGTTATTCTAATAACCACTTTGGGTCTAATCATATTCTTTGAAAGTCAATCATCGTCTTTTGATAAAGCCATCTACATTCTTGCTAGAACAATTATCATTCTATTATTTTGGTACATTTTGATATCTCCAATACTAATAATTTTAGTAAAAAAATACTTATTTAAAAAGCAGAAAGAATGGTCAAATGAAGTAGAGTCAATTTTTAATATTATCCCCTACTTAAGAAGTATTGTTAAAGAGGCTTGGAAATTATCACAAAGCCAACTAGGTCTTTCAAGGATTAGAAAATTTCTATTCCTTACCATCATGTTCTCTCTCCATGGTCAATTCTCGGAAGCATGATTTTTATAATCACGGGAGATATCCAAACCGGAAAAACTACGACACTTTTCGAACACACCAAATCACTAAATAATTGTGGGGGATTTTTATGCCCTACTGTTAATGGTAAAAGACATTTTTACAATCTCGATACTCAAGTGAGCCTGCAGTTTGAATTAGGCTCGACTAACGAAAACAGTATTGAAGTAGGACGATTTATTTTTGATAAAAATGCATTTAGCTTATCAAGCGAATGGGCGCTGAATCACTATAAAACCAATCATATACACAATATAGTTATTGACGAAATTGGAAAATTAGAGTTAAGGAAGGATGGATTTTATGATCTCACTAAAAAACTAGTCAGTTTAGATTGGACAAATAAAAATCTCATTCTTGTTATCAGGTATTTCCTACTTAATGAGATTATTCAGTTTTTCAAAATTCCAGATCCAATAATCACCGACGTCAAACATCTGAATAAAGTTTTCGTTCCATGAATATTTTACCCGTTATACTTGCAGCTGGTTCTTCGACAAGAATGTCTCATGAAAAACAATTTTTACAATACAACAACAAAACATTCATTGAGAATATTTATAATAAACTCTCTGAGTTATTTAATTCAGAGATCGTAATTATAACAGGGAGTGCGCACGAAAAAATTACTAGTATAATAAGTGATGAAAAAGCAACATTCATTAATAACATTGAACATAAAAGTGGACTAGCCAATAGTATTTCAAAAGCGGCAGCTTACGCTATAAACAAAAAAGAATATGATGCTATACTACTAACGCTTACAGATCAACCGCTCATCCAAATTGAACATTTTAAAAAAATGCTCAATGTTTTAGAAGACAACCGCTATACGATCATAGCAAGCACATTTGCCAATTCATTCGGGCCACCTGTAATATTTAAAAGAACGCATCTTCGAGATTTAATTAACAACTCCATTTCTTCTGGGGGTAAAAATCTAATCTTAGAAAGAAAAAGTGAATGCTGCTTTGTTGAATGTCCTTCAGCAGAATATGATATTGACACCGACGAAGATTACCAGAATCTTATCAAGAAATAATTATTTTTCCAACCAAGCTCTAAAGTCTTTTGTCTTTGCAGAACTGGTATAAAGCGTAGTTTCAAACTTCTGCATCACAATAGCTAACCTATTTTTAAAATAAGGCTCAATTTTCTGAATTTTATCAATATTTAGAATCTCACTCCGATTAATCCTGAAAAAATAATTGGGGTTTAATTTTGATTCTATAGACCCTAATGAACTATTGATCACATGCTTATCACCTTTGTCATCAAAAGCAAAAGAAAAATCTCCATTAGCTTGAATACAAACAATATTCTCTACACTTAATAACTTAATACCGTCCTTCTTTTTTATGCTAAACCTTCGCTTGTAGTGTTGATCATTTTGCTGAAGCATTTGCTTTAACTGAGACATAACTCCTTGATCAACTTCTGCATCGTTCTGAGCGAATAGAGACTTATACTTTTCAATAGCCTCATTGAAATTCTCTAGGGTGTAAGGTTTTAATATGTATGCAATTCCATTTGTCTGAAAAGCTTTAAATAAATATTGATCGAAAGCTGTACAAAAGATAATAGGGCAATTAATCTTTATCGACTCATAAACTTCGAAACTATTACCATCTAAAAGTTCTATATCCGAAAAGATTAATTCAACATCTTTATGTTTATCCAAAAAATACTTTGCCTCAGCGACAGAGCGCCCCCAGCCTAAGATTTTTGCGTCCGGAATTGCAGACTCAATAAAACCTAAGAGTTTTTCATAAGCAGGAATCTCATCTTCAAAAATTAGCACCTTCACTTTAAATTGATTTTAATATTGGAAGAATAACTTCAAACTTATCTGTTTGATTAATGATCATTTTATCATCGCTTAAAAACTGGTATCTAGATTCAAGATTTTTAAGTCCTACCTTATTAGAAAACTTAGCACTATTTTTCAATTGAATATTATTGCTCACTATTAAGCTTTCATTTTCTACACTTATTTCAGTTACTACTGGCTTTTCTGAGGTAGCTACATTATGCTTGACGACATTTTCCAAAAGTGTTTGGAGTGCACCTGGTGGAATCAGTTTATCAGACAAATCAGTATTTATATCTAAATCAAATTTGTACGCATTGCCAAATCTAATATTCAATAAATAGATATATTGCTTCGCAAACTGAATCTCCTCTTCTAACGGCACCAACTCATCATCTTTAGTTGTGATAAGATATCTATATAGTTGAGACAAATGATTTAAATAAGATTTTGCAGTTTGAGGATCTGAATCGATCAACGAATCAACTGTATTCAAATTATTGAATAAGAAATGTGGATCCATTTGTGCTTTTAATAATCTCAATTCGCTTTCTCTTTGTTCTTTTTCTTTTTTCTGTATATCAATCTGCAAATCATAGAATTTTTTTCCAATAAGCAAGCCAACTAGTATACCTGAATTCTGAGCACAATTACTGATAGTCCACCACCAAAAATCTCTTTTCACCTGATCCTGCGCAAAAAACTTTTTCAAATCATCTCCATCAATTAATCGATAACCGATGATTTCAATAGCCCCAAATACCATCATGAGTAGTATAGTCCAAAAGAACAAGGTCCATACTTTTTTCTGTGGGAAAAATATAGGAAATAGACAATACACAATCAGATAGGAAGACAAAAAGGACATGACAACATAATTTAGTGTGTCCATCGTAGGCTCCCAATAGCCTTCAGAGTAATCATATCCACTAAAAGTTACTGGGATAGCTATTAAATAGAAAATAGCTAATATGATCCAGTCAGATTTATTGGGCAATTGCATATATCTAGTACTTACTTTATGAAGTGATTTAATAATCTAATGGTTTTTCTAAAATAAAGGGTTGAATACAATTACG
Organism: Saprospiraceae bacterium; assembly: GCA_020630775.1. GTDB lineage: Bacteria > Bacteroidota > Bacteroidia > Chitinophagales > Saprospiraceae > RFSX01. The sequence continues at coordinate 23,467 of JAHDIN010000008.1, forward strand.
GTATCAAAACTTTAATTCAGATCATCAAAATAGCATTAAATCACTCCACTAAAAGTAAGGTTAATTTTGAGAAGTGAATTTAGAATTCACTTTCTAATTATCTTGAGCTCTTTGAATGACATCTGAAGCGCTACTCGCTTTCTTTGATTTAGACTTTAAGTGTTGGTTACCGAACTTATAACTAAACCTTGCATTTACAACGGGTGCTTGCCAAGTTACCATAAGATCCATATCCTGCTGATAGTCTACTGAAGCATGCCAGAATCTATTTACAAAATCTTCAACACCTAAACTGATCTTAGCCTTATTATCTAAAAACTTTTTAGATACCCCGAAACTTGTTCCGTATAAATGCTCGGCTCTAAAAATGCCCTCTTGCTGTCCACTAGTAAACCATCCTCCTAACTCTGCATTGATGTCTCCTGGTAATTTAAATTCAGCTTGTAAAAATGTGGTTGTATTAAATTTTGATCTCGCAAAATCGCCTTCATTATAGAATGAACTAAAGTCTGTATGCGTCAAAATAACCCCGCCATATCCAGATAGACCAGGTATAAAATCTAAAGGAAAAAATAAACTACCGCTCCAAATAGTTCTATCGTCAAAATTCACATCAGTTTTTGAGGCCTCTTCTGAATTTGGCTCTTGTCTTGTAACCTCTACAATAGCATCATTAGATCGCTTGTATTCTATATTGAAAAATGGTTGACCTTCGTAGCTTAATGTAAACTTAGAGCTGTGCGTCAACTCAGGCCTGATATTTGGATTTCCTTGTTCGAAAGTGAAAGGATCTAAATAATATACAAATGGATTCAACGTAGAATATCTAGGTCTATCAATTCTATAACTGTAAGATACAGTCGCCGCTAATACGCCTAACTTTCTTGAAATACTTGCACTTGGAAACAACTTAGAAATAGGTCTGTTTAAAGTATCATTGACCGTTAAAGAAATTCCTTGCGACTCACTCTTTTCATATCTCAACCCAGCCGTACCAGACCAATCACCTTTACTAAAAGACAATTTACCATAGGTTGCATAAATCTTTTCATTGAATAAGTAATGATTACTTTGATTTTCGTTATTCACCCATAAATCAACGTTATTTTTGAACTCAGACATCAAGTTATTATCTAACTCAGCATTGCTGTATCGGGCACCCACTTTAAGTTCTAAAATATCATTAAGTGGATGTGTATAATCTAAAGAAGTTGCAAAAATATTATTGAAACCCGGCTGATCATTACGTTGTTGATCAAAAGCACCAGTCAAAGAATTTGTAGTTGATAAAACATTTAATCCCTCTCTTTCGAATCTTGCAAAATTCGCATCCAATTCCAATTTCCTTCCAGCCGTATCGATTTCAAATATGTAGTACGGATTGATCGAAGAATACATCCAAGATCTATCAATCTCATTATCAGTAGACAAAGAGTAATCTTGGGTATTAGTGCCAGTTAAGTCAACATCCGTCACATTAGTTGCAGTCCTTCTGTTATCACTTGAGTAGTATTTACTCTCCAAACCAAAACGATGTTGATCTGTCATATCCCAATCGACTCTAATATTTCCTCTGTAACTTTTTGGTGTAGCAGCATCTCTGTTTAATTGATCATATACACCATTTACTTGATCAGATATTGTTGTTAATCTTCTTACAAGACTTATCTCTTCTACCCACGCATTTCTGCTGTAGCCAATACCACCAGTAATATTTAATCTTCCAGCGTAATGGCTTAAATTTAATCCTGTAGTATAGTCCCATAATTCACCGCGACCAACCCCTAGTGTTACATTTCCGTTTGTACCAAACAAAGAATTTTTCTTAAGAATAATGTTGATAATGGGACCTGATCCTGCTGCCTCATACTCAGCTCCTGGCTGATGTATAATTTCAACTTTTTTGATGTTATCGCCTGGCATGTCTCTAAGTAAAGCCTGGACATCCATATACTGTGTGCTTTTCCCATTAAGTAAGATTGTTGGAGAACCTGCGCCCGCCATACTTAATCTATCCTGTACAACGATCATTCCAGGCACCTTCTTCATAACGTCTAAAAGACTACCACTTGTATTTGTAATGTTATCAGAAACATTCACAATAAGCTTATCCGCCTTTTGCTCTAACAATGGAGCTTTATCTCGAATTTCAACTGTACTTAATAATTGAGAATCTTCGAAAAGTTGAATTGTTTTTTGAATAGTCGAATTTGATTTCAAATCTATATTATCCGTCGTTACATCTTGATAGCCTAACATGTTTACTTTCAAATAATAATTCTTAGCTTCTAATGATTTAAATTCAAAAGACCCATCTAAATCAGAAGAGGCGGCTGAGACATAATTGCTATCAGCACTCGTATATAGAGCTACTGTTGCGTAATAAATTGGGTTACCCTTATCATCTAATATATCTCCAGATATTGATTGAGCTGATATTGAGAAAGAAAGGTAAATGGCTGCTAAGAAAGTAAGTATTGTTTTCATAGTTAGTCTATTATTTGATTTACGAAATTTTGAATACATCGGTTACAATGTTTCAAATCATATTTCAAATATAGAGTGTGCCTAAGCCCTAGGAATTGATTTTCCGATCAACAAGGATTTTTTCACGTTGAACAATAATCCAGGGATGAGAATATAGTTAAACTGGGCTAAATCAGCTTTAAATGGGTTGTTTTCTCGATAAACTGAAATTATAGCTTAAAGCGCTTGATTTTTTAACTAATACTTGTTAGTTTTAAACTAACGATCATTAGTTTATGTCAGAGTTTCATCAAATACGTGTTTCAGAAATCCATAAAACGACAGACGATTGTTCCATAATCGCATTGGACATTCCAGAAAACCTACATTCAGCATTCCAATTTAATCAAGGACAATACCTGACATTCAAGCAAATTATAAATAAAGAAGAAGTCCGGAGGTCTTACTCTTTATGTTCAAGTCCACAAGATTTAGAATGGAAAATTGGGGTTAAAAAAATTGAAGGTGGTCGTTTTTCAACTTTTGCTAATGAAGTTTTAAAGGAAGGCGACTTTCTTGAAGTCATGCCTCCTCAAGGTCATTTTTGGGTACCTATAAATAAAACAGAGCAACAAAATTATGTCGCTTTTGCAGCTGGTAGTGGGATTACACCAATTTATTCTATTATAAAAACTCATCTTACTGCTGAGCCAAATTCTACATTCAAGCTATTCTATATTAATCAGAAAGTATCCTCTATCATTCTTAAGGAAGAATTGGAAGCCTTGAAGAATCAGTTTATGGAACGATTCGAAATTTTCCATTTTCTTACTAAGCAAAATAGAGCTGTGCCATTGTTTAATGGCAGACTTAGCACAGAAAAGCTTGAAGTAATATTTAAGACTATCTGCTCTGTCAAAACCACAGACCACTATTTTAGCTGTGGCCCAGAAGCGATGATTTTAATGATAAAAGACTTCTTAACTGCTCAGGGGGTCTCTTCTGATAAAATTCATTTTGAACTTTTTGGAACTGATCAAAAAGCTCAAACAAAAAAACAAGATGCCATTAAAGAGCAGTTTAAAGGCAAAACTTGTGAGGTCACTATCATGGAAGGTGGAAAGTCTTATGACTTTATCATAGAACAAGGATCTGATAATATTTTGGACGCAGCTTTAAACAATGATGCCGATATGCCTTATGCATGTAAAGGAGGCGTCTGCGCTACTTGTAAAGCTAAGTTGATCGATGGACAAGTAAACATGTTATTAGATTATGGATTAGAGGAAGAAGAAAAAGAAAAAGGCTATATACTTACATGTCAAGCTTTTCCTATTTCAGAAAAAGTTGTTGTTGATTACGATATTTAATTTAAAAGAAAATAAAGACTATGTCTCCAGAAATAAAATTAGAAGATGCTTTCCAAGCTAGGATCGATGATGAACAAAAAATTGAACCAAAAGATTGGATGCCTGAAAAGTATCGTAAAACGCATATAAGACAAATTTCTCAACATGCGCATTCTGAGATCGTCGGCATGTTACCTGAAGGCAATTGGATTACAAGAGCCCCTTCACTAAGAAGAAAAGTTGGCCTTTTAGCCAAAGTACAAGATGAAGCTGGACATGGCCTCTACTTGTATAGTGCCGCAGAAACTTTAGGCATATCAAGAGATGAGCTTTTTGATCAATTACACACTGGTAAAGCGAAATATTCTTCCATTTTCAATTACCCAACTTTAAGCTGGGCCGACATAGGCGCCATAGGATGGCTGGTAGATGGCGCAGCCATTATCAATCAAGTGATGCTCACCAGAACATCTTACGGACCTTATGCCAGAGCGATGGTAAGGATTTGTAAAGAAGAAAGCTTTCATCAGCGACAGGGCTACGAAATAATGTTAACGCTATGTCAAGGTACGCCCGAACAAAAAGCTATGGCGCAAGATGCCTTAAATAGATTTTGGTGGCCATCTTTAATGATGTTTGGACCAAGAGACGCCGAATCACCCAACACAGAACAATCTGTAAAGTGGAAAATCAAGCGTAAAACCAATGATGAGTTGAGACAACAATTTATTGACATTACAGCACCTCAAGCAGAATACCTAGGTATTACAATCCCAGACCCAGATCTCAAATGGAATGAAGAACGAGGTCATTATGATTTTGGTGAAATCAATTGGGATGAGTTTTGGCAAGTCGTCAAAGGCAATGGCCCTTGCAATAAAGAGAGACTACAAGCGAGAGTTGATGCGTGGGAAAATGGTGCTTGGGTGAGAGAAGCTGCAGTGGCTTATGGAAATAAGAAGGAAAAGGAATCCATTAAGGTTAAAACTGCGTAATTAGAAAGGCATCAAGGTATCTAGGATTCAAGGCGTCTAGGATTGTTGGCTGTGCAATAAATAAAGTTAGCTGTATACCGAGTCACCGAGTCACCGAGTCACCTAAAAAACTAAATCTGTCACTATGAGTGAATCAAAAAATGAAACAAGTACCCAAGAAAATTCCCAATGGCCCCTCTACGAAGTCTTCATACGTTCTAAAAACGGCTTAGAACATAGACACGTCGGTAGTCTTCATGCTAGTGATGCTGAAATGGCATTAGAAAACGCACGTGATGTATACACACGTAGACAAGAAGGGGTAAGCATATGGGTTGTAGAATCAAAAAACATCACAGCTAGTAATCCAGAAAACAGTGGAGAGTTATTTGAACCAGCAAAAGATAAAATATACAGACATCCTACTTTTTATGAATTACCAATTGAATTGAAACATATTTAATGTCGAATCAAAAGTTATATCAATATTTATTGCTCTTAGGAGATAACTCGCTTATTCTTGGGCACAGACTTTCTGAGTTGTGTGGGCATGGTCCGAGTTTAGAAACGGATATCGCATTAACCAATATGTCACTAGACTTGTATGGTCAAGTAAGGTCTTACTTTCAATATGCGGCAAAAATCAAAGGAGACAATTCTACTGAAGACAGCGTTGCTTTTCTGCGAACTGAAAGAGAGTATCATAATAGCATTCTTGTGGAGCAAGAAAACAAAGATTTCGCTCATGTTATAGTGAGGCAGTTTTTCTTTGATGTCTATCATAATTTACTCCTTGATAAATTAAAGAGCAGTAAGGATGAAATCATTGCAGCCATAGCTCATAAATCAATAAAAGAATCAGATTATCATTTACGTTTTTCATCTCAATGGGTGAGAAGACTTGGAGGCGGAACTGTAATTAGTCATGAAAAAACTCAAGCTGCGGTAACACATCTCTACCCTTTCATCCATGAATTAGTTTCTCCTATCCCAATTGAAAAAGAAATGCAAGAATTGGGTATAGGCATAAATCCTGATGATTTAAGAGACGAATACTTTAACCAAGTTCAGGAAGTTTTAAATGAAGTTAACTTAGAGTATGCCGAACTCAAAGAAAGATTTGCTAGAGGAAAAACAGGGATTCATACAGAGCAGCTAGGATACATCCTAGGTGAATTACAATATATGCAACGTGCTTATCCGAATATGCAATGGTAAAAACATTATTCTACATTGAAGACCCTGTGATCAATCAAACACTCTACGAGGTTTCTGATCCAGAAATCCCAGTACTTTCAATAATGGATATGGGTATTGTAAGAGATGTAAAAGTTGATGGGAAAAAGATAGACATCAAAATCACACCCACTTATTCTGGATGCCCTGCCATGGATACAATCGCCGTTGATATAAAGAAAGCATTAGAAGAAAAAGGATTCTCCGTAGATGTAGAATTAGTTCTAGCGCCTGCATGGACGACTGATTGGATTACACCTTCGGGCAGAAAAAAACTTGAAGACTATGGCATAGCCACACCACTAGAAAAATCAATGGATAAAAGAGCATTATTTGACGGTGAACGCATAGTTAAGTGCCCTCAATGTCAATCACACAATACAATAATGGTAAGCCAATTTGGTTCGACTGCATGCAAAGCATTATTTAAATGCGAGGATTGTCTCGAACCATTTGACTATTTTAAATGCCTAAAATAGATCTATGTCTTCTGAAAATATATTATTAGAAAAAAATGGACATATTGCCAAAATCACGCTCAATCGTCCAGATGTTTATAATAGTCTAAATCGTCCCACAGCTTTACAATTTCAATCCTTCCTTGATGATTGCGAAAATGATGACAATATTCGAGTCATCTTTATTACTGGTAATGGCAAGGCATTTTCTGCAGGTCAAGACTTAAACGAGATTAAAGCTAATGAGGTAGCGCTTGAAACTATAGTTAAAGAGCATTATAATCCAATAGTCATGCGTATTCATGACTCAAAAAAAATAGTAGTAGCCGCTGTCAATGGTGTAGCCGCTGGAGCAGGAGCTAATATTGCACTGGTTTGTGATATTGTTGTAGCTAAAGAATCAGCCTCATTTATTCAGGCCTTTAGCAAAATTGGATTAATACCAGATTCTGGAGGTACTTATGTTTTGCCAAGGCTTATAGGTTTTCAAAAAGCATTAGCATTAGCACTTACTGGAGATAAAGTATCGGCACACGAAGCAGAGAGAATTGGTATGATCTATAAAGTCCTACCTGATAACACCTTCGAAGATGATGCTTATGCAATGGCTGAAAAAATGGCAGCACTTCCTCCTAAAGGACTACAATACACAAAACATCTTTACAACTGTGGCATTTGCAACAACCTTAAAGATCAGTTAGATCTGGAACAAGACTATCAAGTTAAAGCTGGCAATACAGAGGATTACTTTGAATGTATCAGCGCCTTTCTAGAAAAGCGCAAACCTGTCATTAAAGGAAAGTAATTCTGAATGTGGTTGAATCTCTAACAATTACCTATTCGAATTAAATTATTCTAAAATCATTTGATTATGAGATATGTTTTAGGTGGACTCATTGGAACTTTAGTATTTATCATCATGATGCGATTAATGAACGGAAGTTTCCAAACAAAAGATATTGTGACTGGTCTTGTAACGATGAGTGTCACCATGGCTGTGATGTATTATATGGCACAAAATAAAAAAGATAAAAGTTAATGAAAGTAGCAGTTCTTGGATCAGGCACTATGGGAAGTGGAATAGCGCAAATTGCTTCCACACATTCTTGCAATGTTATACTTTATGATCTTCACCAAGATGCATTAGACAGAAGTAAAAATAAACTTGAAAAGATTTTAAATCGACTCATCGAAAAAGAAAGAATTGACGAACAAGAAAAAACAAGAATTCAATCGGGTATCAGCTACTCTACTTCTTTAAATGATTGTTCTGGTGCAGATTTAGTCATCGAAGCTATAGTAGAGAACCTTGATATAAAAAAGAAAGTGTTTGGAAAACTAGAACAAATAGTCAATCAAGATACGATCTTAGCCTCCAATACTTCTTCTCTCTCTATAACTTCCATCGCTTCTGCTTGTCAAGACCCATCAAGATTTATCGGGATTCATTTTTTCAATCCTGCACCTTTAATGAAGTTGGTAGAAATCATACCTGCTATTCAAACTTCGAATAAAACCATTGATAAAACACTTGACATAATTAATGCTTGGAAGAAAACAACTGTCATCGTCAAAGACACACCAGGCTTTATCGTCAACAAAGTAGCTAGACCTTTTTATGGGGAGGCCACAAAAATTTTAGAGGAGAATGAAAGAACTAACGCTGTAAAGAAAATGATTGATTTAGCCATGACGAATGCAGGTTTTAGAATGGGGCCTTTTCAATTGATGGACTTTATAGGTAATGATGTAAATTATACAGTGTCAGAAACAGTTTATAAAGCTTTTTACAATGACGGAAGATACAAACCATCTTTAGATCAAAAACGACTTTCTGAAGCAGGCTTTCTTGGGAAAAAATCTGGCAGAGGCTGGTATAATTATAACGATCCAGAAATAGATAATGATTTTAAACCTGACCAATCTTTTATCGATATGGTTCAAGAACGTATCGTCACGATGTTGATAAATGAAGCTGCCGATACTTTATTTAGAAAAATTGCAAGCAAAGACGATATTGACCTAGCTATGACGAAAGGCGTTAATTATCCAAAAGGCCTTTTTGCATGGGCTGATGAAATTGGTATTCAAAATTGTGTCAATAGAATGGATAGTTATTTTGACGAATACAGAGAGGAAAGATATCGCTGCTCTCCCCTATTAAGGAGAATGGCCAAAAACAATGAATCTTTTTACAAAGCATAAAAATAAAAGACATGTCTCAAAAATTGGGAAATTACGTTTTAGGAAAATGGATAGAAGGAGAAGGAGAAGGCAACCCCTTGTATAACGCATATAATGGTGAGTTAGTAGCTGTAGCCACTACCAAAGGCATAGACTTCGGGAAAGTACTTGATTACGGCAGAACGGTTGGTGGCAAGGTGATTAGAAAAATGACCTTTCAAGAAAGAGGCATCATGTTGAAAAAACTTGCCTTATATCTTACCAAAAGAAAAGATCAATTCTATGAAATAAGTTATAAAACTGGAGCTACAAAAACAGACAGCTGGATAGATATAGAGGGTGGATTCGGCAACCTTTTTGCCAATGCATCGTTAAGACGTAATTTCCCCAACCAACCTTATCATGTTGATGGTGAAGCTATTGACATATCGAGAGGCGGAAGTTTTATGGGACACCATATCATGGTACCTAAAAGAGGTGTAGCGATTCATATTAATGCTTACAACTTTCCTGTCTGGGGAATGCTAGAAAAATGTGCAGTCAACTGGATGGCTGGTGTGCCCGCAATTGTAAAACCAGCTACCTCTACAAGCTATTTAACTGAAGCTGTCGTTAAAGAAATCATTAAATCTGGCATTTTACCAGAAGGCGCTTTACAATTAATTTGTGGCTCGGCAAGAACTATTTTAGACACCGTCCAATCTCAAGATGTGGTCACATTTACTGGTTCAGCAGAGACTGGTCGTTTACTAAAATCGAATAAAAGAATTATTGACGAAGCCGTTCCATTTAATATGGAAGCTGATAGTTTAAATTCATCAATACTAGGTGAAGATGCAGCACCTGGAACTCCAGAGTTTAATTTATTCATAAAAGAGGTCCGAAAAGAAATGACTGTTAAGTGCGGTCAGAAATGTACAGCAATAAGGAGAATTATTGTTCCAGAAAAATACTTGGAAGATGTACATATAGCATTAGGCAAAGCACTATCGAAAGTAACTATTGGCAATCCAACTTCAAAAGAAGTTAGAATGGGAGCTCTTGCAAGTAAGGACCAAGTCAAGGAAGTTAAAGATCGCGTTTCTGAAATTGCGAAAACTGCGGAGATCATTTATGGATCGCTAGATAAAATAGATTTGATAGACGCAAATTTTGAGGAAGGCGCCTTTTTAAGCCCTGTTCTCCTTCTTGAAAAAGATCCTCTTCATAATACAGCTGTACACGATGTAGAAGCATTTGGACCAGTAAGTACAGTTATGCCTTACAAGGATTTGGATGAGGCTATCCAATTAGCACAAATGGGCAAGGGTTCTTTAGTTAGTTCTATAGCAACGTACGATAATACAATTGCTCGAAACTTTACAGTTGAGGCAGCAACACATCATGGAAGAATTCTTGTCCTAAATAGAGACATGGCTAAATATAATACTGGTCATGGCTCTCCCCTACCTACATTGGTTCACGGAGGACCCGGACGCGCTGGTGGTGGAGAAGAGATGGGTGGCATGAGAGGCGTTAAGCATTATTTACAAAGATGTGCAGTTCAAGGTACTCCTGATGTAATTACATCTGTAACAGGAATTTATCAGCAAGGCGCTAATTATAATGACAATTGTGAACATCCATTTAAATATCACTTTGAAGATATTGAGCCGGGGATGTCAATTAAAACTCATAAACGCACATTTACAGATAGTGATATTATTAATTTCTCCAATTTAACTTGGGATCACTTTTATGCACATACTGATATCACTTCTTTAGATGGTACAATATTTGAAAAAAGAGCCGTCCATGGTTACTTTATATTGGCTGCTGCTGCTGGACTATTTGTTTGGCCAAACAAAGGTCCTGTGTCTGCAAATTATGGTCTTGAAGACTGCCGATTTGTAAGACCACTTTACCATAATGATACAGTATATGTGCGTCTGACTTGTAAAGAAAAGCAAGATCGAGATGTTAGAGGAAAGACTTTTCCTTCAGGTGTTGTCAAGTGGTTCATGGAAATGTTTGACCAAGATGACGAGTTAGTTGCAATAGCTACTGTCTTAACAATGGTTCAGAAAAAATGTCCATTTGATAACATATCTAAAAAATACTTAGAAGAAAAATTAAGTCTATTAAATTCAGATTCAAAAGCTCAATGGGGAATCATGAGTCCACAGCATATGGTAGAGCATATGACTTTTATGTATAAAATGGCTATCCAAGAAATAGATACGACTATTAGTACACCTGTAGAAAGACTCGAAAAATTTGAAGATTCATTATGGAATTTTAGAGAGATGCCAGAAGGTGTAGATCATCCAGAATTAAAAAAAGGAGAAACTGAAAATTTAATTCATGGGTCTTTGGAAGAGGCTAAACAAGAATTACTTGAATACTTTGATAAGTACGAGTTGTTCTTTAAAACTAATCCTGGAATAAAAACTAAAAATACTGTCTTTGGCAACTTAGATAAATTCCATTGGGATTTGTTAAGTAGAAAGCATTATCATCATCACTTTAAACAGTTTGGATTAATTTAAGTGACAACGAACTATAAGTTTTACGATAATAATTTCTTGGTAAAGTAATTAATCATTTCTTCCAACTGAGTTCTTTTCGTTTGCATACAGTTGGTAATTTCTGTCATGGAGCACATTTGTTCAGCGTAATAATTGTGATCCAATGCCATTTTAATAATGTTTGAAGCTAATGCATTTGGGTATTTAAAATCAGCATTACAGCTTCTAATCATCTCAGACAAATTTGAATTGAGATTCTTATAATTTGAAAACAAGCTTTCTTTCTGGTCAGAGGAGAACGTCTTATTAAAAACCACCTTATGAAAATGCTCTATTACAACTCTATGGAGTTTTTTCTGATCTATAAAATCTACAGGACTATCAGCAGCCGCTCCATTTACTATCGTCGAAATAGCAATGTTTAAACGCTTCCAAGGATCGGTTATATTCCTTGTATTGATCATTATCATATAATCAAGATAATCCCAATACCAACTTGAAAGATAAACCAATAACATGTGCTTATTTTCGAAGTATCTATAAACAGAAGCTTCAGTAGACTGAATATACTTAGCTAATTGCTTGAAATTAAAGCATTGAAAACCAGTTTCTGCTAACAAATCAGTACCAGCCTTTATGATCTTCTTTCCTAAATTAGTCTCTTTAGGATCTCTTAAATACGTGCTTGGATCGACCGTAATCGAAATATTAATTGCCATGTAAAATCTCGGGTTTAAGCAATAATAAAAAAATAGATTACGCCGCTCTTAAGCCTGATAGCGATTTTTTTAATTTTTTTCTTGCATGGTGAATTCTACTCTTCACTGTACCTAGAGGAATTTCGAATCTTTCAGCGATCTCGTCATAAGAATAACCTTCGAAATAAAGCATAAAAGGTTGCTTTAAATTATCAGGTAAACTCGTAATAGCTTGATCTATGTACTCCACTTGGAGATTAACATCACCACCATTAGTCTCTTTATATCTGTCATTATCACCTACATAGCTGATAATATCGTCAGTCGTATTGTACTTAGATTTTTTACGGTACTCATTAATGAAGTTATTTCTAAGAATAATGGAAAGCCATGCTCTTAGGTTAGTACCTTTCTTAAAGCTACTCTCATTCTTTAATGCTTTATATACTGTCTCTTGCACTAAATCATCAGCAACTTCGCTGTGCTTAGTGTACTTGTAAGCGATTTTATATAAGAAAGGAATCTGATCTTGAATTGCCATAATAGTCATTTTTACATATATAATAGTAAAACTATTAAAAATGTTGCCTAGACTATAATAAAAAGTAGAATTTATATCAATATGGGCCTTAAAGTGTCGCCAAACGACAAATTTTAAGTGACAAATCAGGATTTTTCTATTAATTAGCTCTGTTTAGGCGACCGCCTCTTCGTTGATTGGGTGTAAGAAATTATCGCGTATTTTCACAACCTTGTCCATATTTTGAGCAACAATCATACGAACAAATTGATCTAGATTAGCCTCTATGATAGTACTACTATAAATTGGTATCAATCTACTTAGATGCGTATTAACCTGCCAAAGCAACTCTGAAGCAGGTAGTTTTCTTAAAAATCCAGCTTTCTTACTATTTACAACTGAACTGCTTAATTCTTGTTGTATCAACATCGATGTATACCGCTGAATGCAGTCAATATTAAATTGTCTTAGCGTTATCAGAGTATCAATGATATGAGGATCATTATTGTAAGCCGTTATGAAGTCTAATTCTGCTTGAAAATTAGAATGCGCTTCCATTAAAATCTGAATGGCTGCTTTTTGATCTAGCTTATTTGATAAGGTGTTATTCATAATACGCTGTTTTTCAATGTACTATATATCTATATAATACAATTTAAACGTATTTGGTTGCAATAATCAAGTTTTAAATATAAATTTTAACAATATTTAAACGATTTAATATCAGAATAATGCCTAATTAACCTTGGGACCATACTCAAAATCAACATCTCCATCCTCTGTCCTTACACGTACCTGTGCGCGTCCTTCTGATTTGGTTTTAAGCTCTATAGAGTGCTTAGAATCATCTAAAACTTGGAAGTGTGCATCATCATAATCTACATCTCCATCTCCATAAGAGACATCAGCAATAAATCCCGAACCAGTTAAATGTAACCTTACGTCTCCATCTTCTCCTCTAATTTTTATCTTAGAATCGTCGAATAAATGGGCATATAGTATGATATCACCATCTTCGGTATCAAATACTGCTTCGTGCAGTTCTGATTTTTTAATTACAACATCTCCATCCTCACCTTTTACATCCAAAATATTTATTGAAGCGTTAACAAGATTTATATTTCCATCTACATAATGCAATTTACAATTAGAGAAATTAGCCTCGTCAATTGAAATATTACCGTCTTCAGATTTTACAGATAAATTTCCATTTACATCACTTAAAAAGATATCACCATCTTCTAAATTCAAGTTGATAGACCCCTTTCTTGTATTTGTTATTTTCACATCTCCATCTTCTGAATATAGACTTATATCTCCCTTCACATTATTGATAACATAATCGTCATCTTCTCCTTTTATATCTAATAAAATCGTTTTAGGCACTTCAATTTTTACAGTGTAAGTAATACCACCCATTAATCCAAAATAAGAATACGAACCTTTATGAGGTTTTTCCCTGATTGTAAGATCACCGTTTTCCGAAAAAATTTCTATATCAAATTTCTTATTTGTCTTTACGGTACCTTTTACTTTTCGGTAAATATCAACATAGACATCAGACCTGTCGGTACCAATTATCTCAACATCAGCATCTTCTGTTTGTAATATTAAAGTTCCGTTGAAGTTGATAGGATGTGTTTCCGTAAGTTCGAATATTTTTTGAGAAGAGAGCAAAGTAGCAAAACCAAGTGAGGCCAATAGTAAGAAAAGCTTAAGCATTGTAACGTTTTTAATAAGACTATATAATTCAGTCTTAAGTTACAATTACCTTCTTTTTTTAGATCGATTTCTCGACGAAGCTCTATTTTTTATATATTCTCGCTTTTTAAATTTCTTCTTCTCAGATAGAAGCTTTTCAATTAAATCTGGACGACCCATTTGACTTAACTTGTCTCTAATTACTTGGAAATTTTCTCTCTTGTACCAAAAGAAAAATAAATGCTGGTTTTTCTTCTGCTTCTTTGAAATTGCGGTGTAAACTGGCTTTAATGTATAAGGATGTACCCCTGTATAATAGATTATGGTAGCAACTGTCATTGGAGTTGGTGTAAAATCCTGGACCTGTTCCAATCTGAATCCCATATCTTTTGTTTCAGCTGCTAAGTTTGCCATTTCCTCTTCTGTCGAACCTGGATGACTTGAAATGAAGTATGGTATCAGTGGCTGATTTAATCCATGCTTTTTGTTGAGCTTTTCGTATTTCTTCTTAAACTGATGAAAGTGCTTAAATGATGGTTTACGCATTACCCTAAGCGTTGAATCGGAAGTATGTTCAGGCGCTACTTTTAATCTTCCGCAAACGTGCCGACTTACTAGTTGATCCATATACTCGTCTAAACTGCCGTCATTGTTTTTATTGTAATCATCTACGAGAAGGTCATATCTTATACCACTTCCAACAAAAGCTTTTTTTACATCAGGGTGTGCATCTACCTTCTTATAAATCTTAGTTAAAGGCTTATGACTTGTATCCAAATTACTGCATACAACAGGATGAATACAGCTCGGTGCAACGCATCTATCGCAAATAGATTGCACCTTTCCTTTCATCCGATACATATTTGCTGAAGGACCACCCAAGTCACTTATATAACCTTTAAAATCAGGCATAGTAGTAATCTGATTGACTTCTCGCATGATAGACTCTTCGGAACGCGAAGCAACAAATTTACCTTGATGCGCTGATATCGTACAAAAGCTACATCCTCCAAAACAACCTCTATGCATATTTACTGAAAACCTGATCATCTCATAAGCCGGAATGGCTCCCCGCTTATTATACTTAGGATGCGGTAATCGTGTATAAGGCAAGTCAAATGATCTATCGATCTGTTCCTCATCCATAGGTGGATATGGAGGATTGATAATTAAATTGTAATCTCCAACACCTTGTATCAATCGCTTCGCCTGCACCTTATTCGATTCTTGTTCAATGTGCTTAAAGTTAGCTGCAAAGGCTAATTTATTTCTCATGCATTTTTCATGCGAAGACAAATCTAGATCCTCCCAAGATTTTTGCTTAGGAAGCGGAGCATGTCTAGGATGAAGAATCGCAGTTTGTGGTATAGTCTTTAAAGATTCAAATGGGACACCCTTTTGAATAAGGCTTACTATTTCTCTCAATGGTAGTTCGCCCATACCATACACCAACATATCGCCGCCACTTAAAGACAGTATATTTTCAAATAGTTTATCCGCCCAATAATCATAGTGTGTCACTCTTCTTAGTGAAGCTTCAATTCCACCCAATAAAACAGGAACATCAGGAAACAAGCTTTTCAAAATCTTGGTGTATTCTATCGATGCATAATCTGGTCTAAATCCAGCTTGGCCACCTGGTGTATATGCATCTGTTGATCTTTTCCTTTTTGCGGCTGTATAATGATTTACCATTGAATCCATACAGCCTGAAGTGACCCCAAAGAAATATTTTGGACGTCCAAACTTCTTAAAATCTCTTAGATCATCTTTCCAATTAGGTTGAGGAATGATGACAACTTTAAGCCCCATATCTTCTAAGATTCGACCTATCACTGCAGCCCCAAAAGCTGGATGATCAACATAAGCATCTCCAGAAATTAGGATTACGTCTGGTTGATCCCAACCTCGCTTTTCCATTTCCTTCTTTGTAATGGGTAACCAATCTGTTATAGGTCTCCTTGAATCCATATTTAAAATTACGATAGTTAAATGGGATTGCTTGAAATAGGTTTAGAATTAAATCCTTAACTTGATTCTAAAGCTTTGTAATGAATCCCTTTCAACAATACTTCATTGACACCTTAAAATATAGATATGCGGATTTTGAAGGCCGAGCAAGACGCAGTGAATATTGGTATTTTAACCTATTTTACGTGATTTCTTACATTCTTTTGAGTATTGTCGGCAGCCTTGGCCTTGGAATTCTTCCGACAAGGATTTCTACTATTCTTAGTATGGGTATTTTAGGAATATTTATACTTGGTATGATCATTCCTAATTTAACAGTTGCAGTTAGAAGGTTACATGATACTGATAAAAGTGGCTGGTTGCTCTTACTTGGCATTGTTCCCTTCATTGGAGGTATAATTTTATTGGTCTTCTTTTGTATAGAAGGCGATCGAGGACCAAACCAATATGGTCCTGATCCTAAGTCAACTGAATTTAATAATCCATCTGAACACCTCATTGAGAGGTTTTAATTTTGAATTAAACAAAGGCATTGCTTGCATCCTAAAGACTTTTATCGTAATATTGCGATATGGGTAAATCTAAAACTGAGTTATTCACGCCATTTCAAAATGAAATAGCTGAAATGGCTAAAGCACTAGCCCACCCTGCTAGAGTTGCTATTTTAGAATACCTCATAAAAAAAGATGGGCAATGTGTGTGTGGCGATATCGTAGATGAACTACCCTTAGCTCAAGCTACCGTTTCGCAACACCTTAAGGCCATGAAAGACGCTGGAATAATCAAGGGATTAGTAGATGGTTCTTTTAAGTGCTATTGTGTAGATAATGCCAACTGTATTAAGTTTTGGCAATTATTAAACAGTATGTTTTCTAAAGTGAAAAACTGCTGTTGATTTTTTTTGGCTATAGCTATCGTAATATTGCGATGAATAAATACATTAATTAACTTCTTAAAAAAAATGATAGTATGAAAAAGTTGATTTTAGCTTTAGGCATTTTATCTGGTTTGGCAGCTGCTTGTTGTGATTTGCCATGTTGTCCAGTTGGATGTTGCTAATAAAATATAGGAGCAGCGCAGTCTGCTCCTTATTTAAATAAAAAAAG
Organism: Saprospiraceae bacterium; assembly: GCA_020630775.1. GTDB lineage: Bacteria > Bacteroidota > Bacteroidia > Chitinophagales > Saprospiraceae > RFSX01. The sequence continues at coordinate 40,637 of JAHDIN010000008.1, forward strand.
CTCCGACGAGATGTCGGAGCTTTTTTCAGTTTTGAAAAAACTTAGTATTGACTATCGTTTTGTATTAGTCGTTTCTATGATTCTCTTTGTCGTACTTGCACAAACCTGAACTCTTCTATTCATTTCTCTACCTTCTTTAGTTGCATTATCAGCGATAGGATTAGTTTCTCCATATCCCTCATAAGTCATTTGCTCTGCAGGTACACCAGCTCTAATTAAGCTTTCGTATACACGCTTAGCTCTTCTTTTCGAAAGGCTTAAGTTTGCTGATTCAGCACCTTGGCTATCTGTATATCCAGAAATATTTAAGAATGATTCTGGGTAAGATTTATGCCATGCTGCAATAGACTCTACAATACCATCATATTCTGCTGGAGCTCTAGAGCCACTGCTGAAGTTAATTGTTGGTGCACAGTATCTATTTATGATTTCAGATCTAGTTGGCTTTCTAACTTTTGGACAACCATCCATTTCTGGAACACCAGCTTCTTTTGGACACTTATCATCTTTATCAGCTACACCATCTCCATCACCATCTGGACAGCCTTTTACGGTACCTGCAACTTCTGGACAATCATCATTTCTATCTTGTACGCCATCTCCATCACTATCAGGACAACCTCTTAAATCACCTGGAGTAGAAGGACACTCATCATCGTCATCATTAAATCCATCACCATCACTATCAGGAATTGGGCAACCATTGTATTTAGATACACCTGATTCTTCAGGACATTCATCTACATTATCACCAATGCCATCACCATCAGTATCTGGGCAACCTGCATATCTCTCTTCACCTGCAACTTCTGGGCAAGAATCCATCTTATCGATAACGCCATCTCCATCAGTATCTGGGCAACCGTTAAACTGTGCTAAACCAGCTACGTCTGGGCAATCATCTTCTTTGTCGATAACACCATCCATATCCGTATCTGGACAACCAGCATATTCCTTTAAACCGGGTGTATCTGGACACTCATCTTTGTCATCTGCAACGCCATCCTTGTCTCTATCTTTTTTACCAAAGTATAAACCAAGACCTAACTCATGTAATAAGAAATTATCATTTCCATCTTCAGCATTAGGGAAGTTTAGTGATCCCGGATAAGCCCCATCATAGTTATCGCCAAAGTTTAAACCATATTGTGAATGCCAGAATAAGCCAAATTTATCTGTGATGTTATATTTAAAACCAAGACCTAATGGAATTTGAAGATTTGATTCATCTTCTCCTCTTGGTTGACCAACCATTCCTGGACTGTCTGGCTCACCAAGTACATCGCTGTAACTAATGAAACCTAAACCACCTGACAAGAAAGGTGTGAATTTTTTACCTTTTAACAATTTGTAATGTGCTCCCAAATTTAATTGGAATACATCTGATAAGAATTGATCTACTTCTGTGTTTCCAGACTCTGCAGTAAGATCAATACCATGTCTTCCTGAAGAACCAGCTAAGACTAAATCGAAAGAAGGAGAAAGATATCTTGATAATCTCGCACCTACATGACCTTGAAATGGTGTTCCAAAAATCATGTTGCTTCCGATATCACCATTGTATTCCATCTTTCCACCACTGACCATGAAACCCCATTTGCTGTCCTCTGTCTGTGCAGTTAACATTAAGCTAAAGCCTAGAACAAAGACCAAACAAAATAGTATTCGTTTATTCATTTTGATAGTTTTAAATTTTCCGCTAATGTATCAAAAAGGCAGCAATAACAGCCCCTCTAGTTCTGTTAATATCGTTAAAAAACATATATATTCTCTTAAAATTTATTAAGAATCCCCAAACAACCTAATTTTAGCTGCAAAAGCAAACTTAATGCAAAAAGAAAGCGTCGTTGCCCTGGTATTCCTAGTTTTAGGTGGATTATTTGTGTTTAGCCTTTTAAAATCATTGTTTAAAATGATAGCTGGCGATGGGAAAGCCCCGTCAAAAAAAAGTCAAAGCATCTTACGTTTATTTGCACCGTCGCTCATCTATTTCGCTTTATTAATCATTTTTATAGCCTTTATACTGCCCAGATTTGGTTAATACTGAGTGTTACTTTTTCTGTTTTCTAACGAATCAATATATTTTAATGCTAGTTGCTGAGATGCTTTAGCTAGAATAATGGTATCCAACCCAACGCCGACCATTTTTGCACCTTTTTCAATATAATTGGCAATTAAAGCCTCTGAAGATGTTAGGACGCCGGCAACTTTGCCACTACTGACTATCCTTTCTAAACAATAATGAACTTTCTCCTTAACCGCTTCATGTCCTGGATTTCCTAGATAACCCATAGTTGAAGCTAAATCAGCGGGTCCGATAAATATTACATCAAGTCCTTCGACTTCTAAAATTTGATCTATTATTTCAACGCCCTTTATTGATTCAATTTGAGCTATAACACACATCTGGTCATTCGCATTTTTAAAATAGTCATTGACACGATTCCATTGCGCAGCACGCGATAAGGCTGTACCAACACCCCTAATACCTTCAGGAGCATATCTTGATGCAGCAACAATCTTCTGTGCTGTCTCCAAATCCTCTACCATTGGAATTATAAATGATTGGACGCCTGCATCCATGAGCGTCTTCATGTATGAAGGATTTCCTTCTGGCAATCTCACTATTGGATGGGCACTATAACGAGACATCGCTTGCAACTGTATCACAATCTGGTCGATTGAAAATGGGGCATGCTCTGCATCAATTAAAACCCAATCAAATCCAGCACCCGCCAAAATCTCAGCAGCATAACTATGTGGTATGCCATTCCAAATACCTACTTGCTTCTGACCGGTTAGTAAAGCTTGTTTAAACCTATTAGTTATGTCTGTCATAAATCTTATTTAAAAACTTAAAGGATCAACCATGCCATTGCTCTGGCAATACAATATGAGGCATGGGCCTGTTATCTTGATCTAATGGATGTGGAAATTGGGTCGCCCAACCTTTAACTTTTACACGTTGCTTAGAAATAAAACTTAACTCCAGTGCACGCGGAATTTTTACTCCAGAAAAATTAAGTATTCCGCAGCAATTGTTGGGATGTAAATGGACACAAACGTGATGTTCATTTAACGCATCAATAATTTTATCAATACGATGGTAGAATTTGGGATCCCAGAAATTATAGAGTTTATGAAACTCAAATAATATAATTCTAAATCTAGATAATGTTTGGCTGTCTATTGATTCAATGGCATCATATTCATAACCCTCAATATCCATTTGAAGGACCATTTCATCTTCCGTGACTTCTGAATTTTTATTGATCCAATCTTTTAAAGAAACAAATAACCCTTCAGTTTGGGCACCTATAAATTTTTTCGAAAAATGAAAGTTTTCGTGTTTAATAAGTGGGGCTTCCACAGAGGCATCTGCCATATAAACAACAATATTATTGTCTGCTAATTCCTTTTCAAATCCAGAATACATTCCAACGCCTGGAGAGAAGCACTTTTTCACACCGTCAAAGTCATCTGGAACAACATATCCCCCATCATTATCTGGCCCCATTCGTTTTAATGGAACATCAGTTTCAACAGGCTTTAGCTTTTCAATTAAAGCCAATACTTCCTGCGAAGACATAATCAATTTTTTTCCAGATATGGTTGATAATAGTTTAAGCACGCTGAATTTAGTTCTTAAGTATAGATTAATACTATGCAGCCTTATGATTTTATAGATCCTCAATTTCAAATTCTTTTACATTAGGAAAATGTCAATTCAATCTTTCCAAATTGATTAAAATCAACGACCATATTATCTCCTTCTTGAATTTTTACTGGTCTTGTAAAACTACCAGCCAAAATAATCTGACCTGGCAATAAACTGATACCATGCTGATCATACTTTTTAGCTAACCAAGAAATACCATTTGCTGGGTGATTTAAAACAGCTCCAGATACACCACTTTCTTCAATAATATCATTCTTACTCATCATAGCACCTACCCATCGCAAATCAGCATCACCTGGACTAATTCGGTGGTCCCCAACAATAACGCCGCCATTAGCTGCATTATCAGAGATTGTATCTCTTACAGTACGCACATAACCTGTTTCTGGGTCAACCCTAAAAGATCTGGCCGCAATCAATTCCAAAGCAGGAGAGATATAATCCGTTGCATTAAGTACATCTTGAACACTAAGATTTGAACCACTCAATGGTGACTTTAAAAAGAAAGCCAACTCTACCTCAATTCGAGGATCCAGGAAGTTATTTACTTGAATATCCGCACCATTTTCAAAAACCATATCATCAAGAAGCATCCCATAGTCAGGCTCATCTATACCCATAGCTTTTTGCATAGTACGCGATGTCAATCCAATCTTATACCCCGCCACTTCGCGACCTTCTTCCTTTTTAATTTGCATCCAAGCATTTTGAATAGCGTAAGCATCATCAACATCCATATCTGGATAACTAAGTGTGGTCGCTTTGACTTGTTGCCTTTTCTTTTCAGAATTATGCAATCGCAAAGCCTCATTCTGAATTTGTTCTGTTGTAAGCATAGAGCATTTATTAGTCCAAAACTATTAACTTTTAGAAACCTTTTAGATTGAAAATGAAATTATTAAACTATAGATGAGTAAATTGCGTTGCCTTTGAATCCAAACCTTATCTTATGTTAAAGGAAAACCAAAAAAAACTCCAAAAAGTAATTAAAAGCCTTAAATCAAAAGGTGTACAAAATATTATAGATGGCAAAGAGCTAGCTTCTAGCTCAAAGGAAGTTTTCGAAAACCATTCTCCAGTTGATGGATCCTTTATTTCGAAAGTTGCAAAAGGCAATTCCAAGGATATTGATAAAGCGGCTAGATCTTCAGCAAAGGCATTTGAAAGTTGGAAAAACTTAGATCATAAATCGAGAAGAAATGTTCTTTATAACATAGCAGAGGAAATTGAAAAGAATGCAGATGAAATTGCAGTATCCGAATCCTTTGACACAGGGCAACCAATTAGATTCACAAAAAAAGCTGCTATAAGAGGCGCTGCAAATTTCAGATACTTTGCCGACAAATGCATAGATGCCGCAAATGGACTATCTACACCAGATACACATCATTTAAATTTCACTATGCGACAGCCTATTGGACCTGTAGGAGTAATTACACCATGGAACGCTCCCTTTATGCTGAGCACTTGGAAAATAGCACCAGCTTTAGCAGCAGGATGTACAGTTGTCCATAAACCAGCTGAATTTAGTCCTGTAACTGCAAATATTCTATCAAGGGCAGCACATAAAGCAGGCTTACCTTCAGGTGTATGGAACACTGTTCATGGATTTGGTGAATCAGCAGGAAAGGCATTAACAGAACATGATAATATTAAGGCCATAGCCTTTGTCGGAGAAACTACAACAGGTTCTCATATTATGCGACAAGGTGCGACAACACTAAAGCGTGTTCACTTCGAATTAGGTGGTAAAAATCCTGTCATCGTTTTTGACGATGCTGATTTAGATAGAGCATTAGATGCTGTTATATTTATGAAGTACAGCCTTAATGGCGAACGATGCACGTCTTCATCACGTTTGATATTACACGATAAAGTATACACTAAATTTTTAAATAAATTAAAAAAGAGAGTTGCGAACATCAAAGTTGGCAATCCATTAGATCCGAAAACAGAAGTTGGTCCGCTCATTCACCCTTCTCATCAAGAGAAAGTATTAAGCTATGCTGCTCTAGCAAAAGAAGAGGGTGCGAAAGTCTTGGTTGGTGGTACAGCGCCGAAAGGAAAGTTATCAAAAGGTTGTTATGTTAATCCAACATTAGTAGAAGGCGTTACTCCAAAAATGAGACTAGGCCAAGAAGAGGTCTTCGGCCCCTTCCTTTCAGTCATGAGATTTAAAACAGAAAAGCAAGCCATAAAAATTGCTAACTCAGTAAGATATGGATTAACTGCTTACATATGGACTAACGATACTTCAAAAGCACATCGTGTAGCTAGAGATGTCGAAGCTGGAATGGTTTGGATTAATTCTCAAAACGTAAGACACCTACCTACCCCATTTGGTGGAGTTAAGTACAGTGGCATTGGTAGAGATGGTGGTGAATATAGTTTTGATTTTTATATGGAAACCAAAAATATATGTGTTGCATATGGCACTCACCCAATTCCAAAATTAGGAGCATAAAATGAACAAACGGCAACCTAGACTCATTTTACTAGCACTATTCTTTTTAACTAGTTTAAGTTTCTTTGCGTGCCACAATACAAAAGTTCTTATCTATAATAATTCTGATTCTATTGAGGTTATCGTACTTGGTATAGCTCAAGATGCTGGATATCCTCAAATACAATGCAAAAAATCTTGCTGCACGACAGCATGGATAAATCAATCAGAGCGTAAAATGGTAGCTTCAATTGGTGTAAGAAATACCAGTACTAAAGAAGCATGGCTATTTGATGCGACACCTGACATTAAAGACCAATTAAATATCCTACTAAATGGAGAATACACTTTAAAAGGCATTTTCCTGACGCACGCACACATGGGGCATTATACAGGATTAATGGAATTAGGCAGAGAAGCACTTGGCGCAGACGCTATCAATGTATATGCTATGCCAAGAATGAGAACTTATCTCCAATCAAATGGTCCATGGAGTCAGCTAGTTGACTTAGGTAATATCAATATTGTTTCAATAAAACATGAGGAAAAAATAAGCATAGATCAAAATCTCACAATCACACCTTTCCTTGTTCCCCATAGAGATGAATTTTCTGAAACTGTTGGATTTAAAATAAATGGTCCTTCAAAATCCGCAATATTTATACCTGACATTGACAAATGGCACAAATGGGAAACCGATATTAAATCAGAAGTCGAGCACTCAGATTATGCTTTTTTGGATGGTACTTTTTTTCGGAATGGAGAAATTTGGGGAAGAGACATGAGCGAAATCCCGCATCCTTTTATAGAAGAAAGCTTCGTCACTTTTAAAGATTTAAGCACAGATGAAAAATCCAAAATCTATTTCATACACCTAAATCACACAAACCCTTTATACAATCAAAACTCAAAAGAGTATAAAACGTTGATTAACTTTGGATATCGATTAGCTGCTGAAAAAATGAAAATTGTACTCTAATATGTTAAGCAAAGAAGAAAAAAGAAAATTAAGATCAGACTTATTCAGGCATCTTGATGGCATCGTTATTTGTCCGACGATGTATTCATTATACAAAAAGGGTGTCTTAGATTATTTGCTTAAAGTAAAGGAAGTAAGTTTAAGTGATATCACCAATGAGTTTAATGCCAATGAAGGATACTTAAATGTAGCTTTACGTTTGTTATGTTCTCAAGGATGGCTGACTCAAAAATTAGACAATAAAGCCGATACAATCAGTTACGCTTTGACTTCAAGATCGCAAGAAGCCTTTACTAATGCTGAAATTTACGCTGATGTTGACCATCTTTTAAAATTCTCCGCAAAATTTCCGAAAAGAAAATTTCATGAGGCGCCATTCCAGGTTTTGAAAAAAATCATGAATAAATTCCAAAATAATTACGGATTGGATGTTGATCAAAAAGATGGTGTCGCATATCAAATGCTAAAGCATATTGAGGGAATTATCGTTGGCCCTACTGTTGTTCAATTAGGCATGAGTGGCATGTTTCATAAATACTTCATGGAAACTTCATTTAATGCAGGTGAATTTCATAAGGATGCAAACAACTTTGAAAGCCTTTTGGACTTTTTTGTTTGGCTTGGATGGTTTGAGAAACGAAACCAAAATTTCTCCTTTACTGACAAAGGATTATTTTTTGCAAAGAGAGCATCTGCGTATGGAGTGACCGTTTCTTATATCCCTATGTTTAGACATATGGACGATTTGCTATTTGGAGATGCAGCGGCATTAAGAAATGTAACTTCGGGAGAAGATGAAAAGCATGTAGATAGAGAAATGAATGTGTGGGGATCTGGAGGTGCCCATGCCGCTTATTTCAAAAAAATGGACGAAGTCATTATCGATATATTTAATCTTCCGATTGAAGAACAACCTAAAGGGATTCTTGATATGGGCTGTGGTAACGGCGCATTTCTAATCCATGCTTTTGAAACAATTGAACAAAGAACATTAAGAGGCCAGATGCTAGAAGAACATCCATTATTCCTTGTGGGTGCAGACTATAACGATGCGGCGATTAAAGTCAGCAGAGCTAATTTAATTCAAGCAGATGTTTGGGCTAAATTAATGTGGGGTGACATTGGAGACCCAGATAGATTGTCTCAAGATTTGATGGAAAATTTTAAAATCGATTTGTCTGAGTTGCTCAACGTAAGAACATTTCTTGACCACAATAGAATTTGGAGCGCTCCTTTAAACACAGACAATTTAGATACTTCAACTTCTACTGGCGCATTTGCTCATAGAGGCCAACGCATAAGCAATAACTTAGTAGAAGCTAATTTAAAGGAGCACTTCAATAAATGGAGACCTTACATTAAAAAACATGGGCTGCTCTTAATTGAATTACATTCTGTTGACCCAAGCAAAGTGTCTGAAAACCTTGGTAAAACTGCGGCGACAGCATATGATGGAACACATGGTTTTTCTGATCAGTATATAGTAGAATTAGACGTATTTAAATCCGTGATTGATTCAATAGGCTTACAAACTGTTGAAAAATACGCTACCAGATATCCAGATTCAGATATCGCTACAGTAAGTATTAATCTATTGAGAGAGTAATTAGGATTATTAAGTTATATCGTATTTCCGACAGTATAGCGTAGATAAAATCTAGATATTGATTTTTAAGATGAGCACTATATTTAAGAACTCAATTCTGTTTTTAATATTAGGTTACTCCACGCTTGTAAATTGTCAAAGTAAAGGTTTAACGATTAATGTTATTTCTGAGGCAACACAGAAACCAATTCAGGACGCTCATGTCTTTATTGCCAATTCTACAATTGGTGGTTTTACAAACACTAATGGTATCATTAAATTGAACGTACCAGAAGAATCTACCAATGAGATTATCATTTCGCACCTATCCTATCAAGCCTTATCCATTAGCTCAGAGGAATATCTCAGTAGTAATGGCGAACTCATCGTATCATTAACTCAGTCAAATATAGATTTAAGTAATATTGTCATTAGTGCAAAACGTGACAAGCAATGGAAAAGAAATTTCAACAGATTTAAAAAAGCCTTCATTGGAGAAGGCAAGATTGCATCCAAATGCGAAATTCTAAATCCAGAAGTTTTAAGATTTGAAGAATTAGAATCTGGATTTAAAGTAAGCGCCGTAGATCTTATACAGATCAAGAATGAACATTTACAATACAAGCTTTACTTTCTACTTAACACATTTGAAATTGATAAAAACGGATCAACTAGATATCAGGGTCGTAGTTTCTTTGAAGAATTACAAGAAAGCAAATCAAAAAAAGTCATAGATCAAAGACAGGCAGTATTTGAAAAAGGCTTGAGGTATTATTTGAAATCGATAATAGATGGTACAAGTCAAGATCTCGGATTTAAATCAAGTATTCAAAAATATACAGACAATCAGTTTATTGAATTAAGTCAAATTAATCCTTCTGAGTACTTGATATTTGATGAACAAAATCAAATCTATAATCTATACTTTAGCGAATTCCTACAGGTTATAAACTTAAACCAAAAGTCGTCTATTCTTGAAACCAAAGCCAATCTAGTCTCTGGCTTAGAACGCAGTAGATTCGGCAATCCAACAGATGGTAAAAGATCCAAGATTGAATATGCGACATCCCAACTATATAAAACAAGTCCGACATTAATTCTAGACAAATACGGCCATCTATTAAATCCTAATACAATAAAAGAATATGGATATTGGGCCAACCTTAAGGTCGCACATTTATTGCCGTGGGATTACAAATTAGAATGGCAAACACAACCCAACTTGCTCAATCGATTCAAAAAACTAATCTATGGTAGCCCAAATGAAAAAGAACAAACACTGGATTTTATAAACACAACATGGAAAAGTGAGTACACGGCTCCACTCGTTGAATTGCTAAGGATGAGTTCAGATAAATTTATAGTCAAAGAAATATCTGAAATACTTAAAACCAAAACCCAAGAAAAAGAGAATGATTTTTATGATGCTATTAAAAATCTATGGGAAAAAGAAAAATCATACAATACTTACTACCCAGATTTTAAAGCTGAAATTTATAAACATATAGATGATCGTTTTGAAACTTATTTTATGGGCCGAGCTAATCAAAGCCTTATTAGATTCGATGAAATTCTTTGGGGTGGCGTTAGGCAAGATGGCATACCGCCGCTTCGATATCCTAAAATGATATCTGCTCAAGAAGCTTCTTATTTAAATGATGACAATATAGTTTTTGGCATTTCAATTAACGGTATCACAAGAGCCTATCCTAAAAGAATTTTAGCATGGCATGAATTTTTTGTTGATGATTTCAATGGCACTAAGATAGCTGGCGTTTACTGCACCTTATGTGGTACGGTTATTCCTTACGATATGACCTTTAATGGCGTTATACACAATTTAGGAACCAGTGGATTTTTATATAGATCAAATAAACTAATGTATGATCAAGCTACTCAATCTTTGTGGAGCACCATTGATGGTTCGCCAGTAGTTGGTCCATTAATCAATCAAGGTATTAAATTAGAAAGCCATGCAGTTGTGACTACAACATGGAAAGAATGGAAAACTCAGCATCCAAACACAGAAGTCTTATCGCTTGACACAGGACATGAAAGAAACTATGATGAGGGCGAAGCTTATAAAACTTATTATAGTAATGATAAGCTAATGTTTCCCGTCCCAAATTCTGACAAGAAACTTAAAAACAAAGACGAGGTATTTGTAATACGAATTCCAGAAAACGAATTTAATCCAATCGTATTCGACGTAAAATATTTAAAGAAGAAAAAACTTATTCATCATACCGTAGGAGAAATTCCCATTGTTATTATCACAAACGAAAGTGGAGCTGCAAGAGCATATCATTCTGATAATCTAAAATTTAAATGGAATGAAAAAAACTTAAAAGATCAAAATGATCAAGAGTGGATTATTAATGAATATAGTCTAATAAATCACGAAGGAAAGCAACTCAGAAGGCTACCTGCTCACAACATATTTTGGTTTGCATGGATAAATTACAGACCTAACACAATTTTGATCAAATAATCATTTTTTGTGTGAAAAAAGCCACTTAAAAAATTCTGGGTTATTATAAGTTTTCGTCCAGCTATCATGATCCGCATCTGGATAAATGGTGAATTTTGGACGTGCACCAATTGATTCAAGTGCGTCTATCATTTTTTGAGATTCAGAAAGTAAAACAACATCATCTTTCGCACCATGAAATGCCCATACAGGTATGTCTTTAATGTGAGTAACTTTTTCCTCATCACCACCACCGCATATAGGCGCTATTGCAGCAAAGTTATCTGGGTAAGCGCTAGACCATAACCATGTTCCATATCCACCCATAGACAAACCTGTCAACCAAATTCTTTTCGAATCAATGTTATATTTTGATTTAATATAAGTTAGAAGGGTTTCTAGTTTTTCAATATCCCACCATACCTCTTCAGGACAAAGAGGTGCCAAAACTAAACACTCAAATTTTTGGCCACTCTCTATTAATTTTGGCGGTCCATGCACTTTCAGTTTTTCAAGGTCTTCGCCTCTTTCTCCAGCACCATGAAGGAAAATCAACAAGGGGTAAGTACCTTCTATTTCGAAGCCATCAGGTTCAAAAACTAAATATTTGTATGGAGGAGATAAATCTTTTTGACTGATACTACAATTTACAAAGAGGAAAGAAAATAGAAAAAGAGTAAAATATTTCATACTCGATAAAAGTAAGAAATATTCACTCTTTTTTAATTATATCTAGTTATAAGCATCTTCATGAACAGCTTTTACTGCTCGTCCTGATGGATCATTCATATTCTTAAAGGACTCATCCCATTCTAATGCAATAGGTGTACTACATGCTACAGAAGGCACAGATGGTACCGTCTCTGCTGCTGCTGTAGAAGGGAAATGAGATTCAAAAATAGTTCTGTAGTAATACTCTTCTTTATTCAATGGGGGATTTATTGGAAATTTGAATTTCGCTCTTTCCATCATTGCATCAGTGACTTTAGATTCGGCAACCTCTTTTAGTGTATCAATCCAAGAATATCCTACTCCATCAGAGAATTGTTCTTTTTGTCTCCATGCCACCGACTTAGGAATATACTCTTCAAAAGCTTTTCTAAGTATCCATTTTTCCATTTTCTCCCCACCTGACATTTTATCCTTTGGATTCAATCTCATAGCTACATCCATAAATTCTTTATCTAAAAATGGTACTCTCCCTTCAACGCCCCATGCAGCCAGTGATTTGTTTGCCCTTAAACAGTCATAGAGATATAGTTTGTCCAATTTTCTTACCGTTTCTTTATGAAACTCCTCTGAATTTGGTGCTTTATGAAAATACAAATAGCCTCCAAATATTTCATCTGCCCCCTCGCCGGAGAGCACCATTTTTATTCCCATTGATTTTATAACTCGTGCCATTAAGTACATAGGCGTACTGGCACGTATCGTAGTTACATCATATGTTTCTAAATGGTAAATAACATCTCGAATGGCATCCATTCCTTGTTGTATGGTAAAGGTAATTTCGTGATGAACTGTATCAATAAATTTTGCAACTTCTCTTGCATGCTTTAAATCTGGCGACCCTTCTAATCCAACAGAAAATGAATGCAATTGCGGCCACCATGCAGATGTCTTATCGCCGCTCTCAATTCGCATTAAAGAATATTTTTTTGCAATTGCGGAAACTATGGAAGAATCCAATCCCCCCGATAATAAAACACCATAAGGGACATCCGACATTAATTGTCTATGTACCGCATCTTCGAGAGCCTGACGTAATTCATCAATACTTGATTGATTATCTTTAACTGCTTCAAAGTCCTCCCAGTCCCTTTTATACCATTCAGTTTTTTGACCATCACTACTCAAAAAATAATGTCCGGGAGGGAATACTTCTATTTTGTTACAAACACCTTCTAATGCCTTCAACTCTGAAGCGACATAATAATTTCCAGCCTTATCCCAACCCTCATACAAGGGAATAATACCCATATGATCGCGACCGATCAGAAACATATCTTTCTTTTTATCATAAAGCGCGAAAGCAAATATGCCATTTAAATCATCTAAAAATTCGGTTCCCTTTTCTTGATACAAAGCCAATATAACCTCACAATCTGATTCAGTTTTAAACTCATATTTTGACTTTAAACCAGACTTTAATTCTAAATGATTATAAATCTCACCATTGACTGCCAATACAATTTGCTCATCCTCTGAATAAAGAGGTTGTCCCCCACTTTTAGGATCTACAATAGACAATCGTTCGTGAGCCAAGATCGAATTCTCACCTACAAAAATTCCAGACCAATCTGGTCCTCTATGTCTTTGCTTTCTTGACATCTCCAATACCTTATGTCTGTATTCTTCAGGTGATTGATCAATATTAAATACGCCTACTATTCCACACATAGTTTTAAATTTATAATCAAATATTCAATTTTTCTAACTAATAATCAATTAATGTAGATATTTTATACTATATATATACTAATTATAGATTATATCTAATTAATAATAGTTTATATTAAATAATATCAAGATTCAATTAAAAGAAACAACCATTTATTTGAAGATTATCAAATTTTAGATTCGATGTTTTCTTTTATTTTAGGAATAGAAACAATTTCCATTGAAAAAACTACTACTCATCATCAGCCTTGCATTATTTTCATGCAATTCGTTTTTTGAAGACGATATAGGTTTAGATCCCAATAATGCCACTTCCGTTCCAATTCAAAATAGACTAGCAAGCATTCAATTAAATTTGGTTGATGTTTATGGAGGTGAATTTTCAAGATTATCAAGTTTGTTGACTCAGCAAGTCGAAGGTCTTATAAGAGCTTGTTTTACGAACTATAATTACACTGGCATAACCCCAGAAACTTTCAACACTTCTTGGTCCACGATTTATGAGCGCGTACTCGGAGAAATTTATTCTTCCAAAATTCAATGTGGAGCTGGCAACGCCTATCACCATTTAGGGATTTTACAGATTCTTGAAGCACTGACATTGATGATGGCCACTGATGTTTGGGATGCCATCCCTTACTCTGAAGCATTTCAAGGTCTTAATAGCATAAATGCCTCATTCGATCCTCAATCAGAAATCTATGATAATGTATTTCAATTGATAGAGGTTGGAATTGAAAATTTAAACAACCCATTAAATAGCGTTGAAGTTGAGCATGATGATCTTTTTTATTCCGGCAATATAAATAATTGGATAAAGGCAGCGCATGTCTTGAAGGCGCGAGCCCTATTGAGATTTGAGAGATATTCAGAAATTCTTGAATTAAGAGATTTAGGATTCGATTCGCCAGATCAAAATTTAGGCATGTCCTATCCAGGTTCAGAGGCTGCAGAATCGCCATGGTTTAGATTCAATAGAGACAGGACCGGCAACATTGAATGGAGTTCGAGGAGTCATTTACATAAATTAATGACTGAATTAAATGATCATTCAAGATTAGAATCTTTGGATCAGCCATTTAATATCAATCATCCATATTTTACTGCTAATCAATTTCAAGAGTTGATCAGCTTTAGAGAATTCCAATTTATCATAGCCGAGGCAGAATTGAAAGTCAATGGAGAATTAACCAGAGACGGCTTTAATAGTTATTTGGCTGGAATTGAATCTTCGTTTCAATTACTAAATTTACCTGACACCAGTTTCACAAATTATGTGGCAAACATTGATGTCAATCCTGGAAGAAACAGCATCACGCTTGATCATATTTTAGATCAAAAATATATCGCCTTATTCACAAACCCAGAGTGCTATAATGACCTCCGAAGAAATGATTATCCGTTACTAATCGCATCTAGAGGTTCAACTATTCCAGTAAGATGGGAATACAGTCAAGCAGAGTATGATTTTAATTCCAATGCTCCGGCCATTGGCTCAATCAATATTTTTGAAGACAAAGTAGCTTGGGATAAGTAAATCAAGCTAAGTATTAGAATTTGTGTAAGCCACTTTACAATCACAAAGCATAGTTGGTAAATATTTTGTAACTTAAGAATAGATGAGATGCTGGTATTTATACCTATTGTTATTCCTCTGGGTTGTCAAAAGTCAAGCGCAAGAATCGCGTTCATCCCAATTATTTTTTTCTTCTATAAAGAAAGACAATGGCTTACCTAACAACTTTGTAAGATGCTCAGTTAAGGACAGCTTCGGTTTTGTATGGTTTGGAACTAGTGAAGGTCTTGCCAGATACGAAGGAAAAAACTTAGTAAAACATTTCAGCCCACAAAATACCGACGCATTAAAAGCATTTAACACAAGTGCTTTGGCAATTGATCACAATGGATGCTTATGGATTGGAACAAGACCAGGAGGTGTCACCAAATATTGTCCTACAGAAAATATATGGAAAAACTATTCTCATCAATCAGGTAATACAAATTCTATTGCCAATAATGAGATCATTGATCTTTATGTTGATTCTAAAAATAATATTTGGGTAGGTACTGAAGCCGGGTTGAGCATTATAGATCAATCTAATGACAAGGTGTATTCTTACACTATTGATGAAAAAAATCCACATGCCTTAAAGTCAAACGCAATACTTAAGATTCATGAAGACCAACAAGGAAGAATATGGATTGGAACTTGGGCCGGAGGACTACACCTGGTTATTGGTAATTCTGATCCCGAGGATTTAAAATTTAGGAGATTCCTTCCATCAAATAAATTTGGCGCTGCACATATTTGGGCTATTGATCAACTCTCCGAAAATCAAATTTGGCTAGGAACACATGAATCGGGACTATTTCTAATGGAACTCCCAGAGGACATGAGCCTAGAATTAGATTCTCAGGACTGGAATCCTTCATGGCAAGTTTCAGAAGCAGACATGGCTAATGAAAATGCTTTACTTTCAAATACTATATTCGATTTATGTATAGATCGTGAAGGAAATCTCTGGCTAGCCACGACGTTTGGAATTTCAAAATTGAACAAATCCGAAGTAGACAAAATGGTTGAAGGACATAAAATTCTCAATTTTGAAAATTATCATTCAATTGGAAATGATCCAAATTCAATTGCAGATAACAACGTATACGATTTAAATATAGATGAAAACAACCTCATGTGGATTTCAACTGCAGGTGGTGTAAGTAATTTAAATCTAAACCCAAATTTCATTTCGAACATATATTTAAATCAGGAAATAATTGATGCTCCTAGTGGGCAGAATTTAGCTATAACTGATAATACACTCTGGATAGCAGCTGGAGGCTTGGGGCTCATCACATACGACTTAAATAATGAAGAATTTACAGATGATGCCAAAGACCTGATCAAGAAAATTAAAACAAAAGTTGTTTTTAATATAAATAAAGGCCAAAACAACGATTTACTCTTTACCACATACAATAGCTTATACAATTATACACCCCAAACAAAAGAAATTAAATCATATCCTTTCCCTTCAAAAATAACGGACCAATTTAATCAGTTCATGAGTACAACTATCTTTCAAGAAACTGATGAAAGAATTTGGATCGGTACTGAAATGGGTTTAATATTATTCAATACATATTCTGAAGAATATACATTTTTCAGAAATGAAACTAATAAGCCAAAGATAATCTCAGGCAACTCTATAACTTCAATTACAAAAGATGAATACGGGAATTTATGGGCAGGAACATACGGAGGCCTAAATAAAATCTCATATGAAAATGAAAAGCTATCATCAATCATTTTTGATTTAAATCCTATAATAAACTCGAATGTCATTCTTACGCTTTTCTATCATAACAACAAGCTAATCATTGGAACGAATCAAGGAATTTGCAATTATGATATCAAAGAAGAAAAATTCAACGTCTCAGACGAAATCACCAATAAATTGAATATTCTATCGATTTGTGCAATAAATAATAATCAAATTTGGGGTTCATGTACGGACGGTATTTATAGTTCTAAACCCGATGGCTCAGGTATAAGAATATATGAAAAGAAGGATGGCATCTTAGATACGCGCTTTGGCTTTGGAGGTATGACTTACTCAAATAATCACATTTACTTTCCACAAAGATCTGGAATCACTTCAGTTGCACTAAACAAATACAGAGAACCTAATGAGAAGGTAGATTTATATTTAACTGAAGGCACACGGATTAATACAGAAAAAGGTCAAGAAGAAATCCAACTTCTTGACAAAGAACGCATAGAGCTATCGCATAATGATTATTTCCTAAGCATATCTTTTGCAGCTTTGAATTATACAAATAATCACAACATAATTTACCAATATAAGCTTGAAGGGTTTGATGAAAATTGGATATCCTTAGATAAAATAAGGCCAATCAGCTATACCAATTTAAAACCAGATGAGTATATATTTCAATTAAGATGCAACGCTAATGGCAATGGGTGGACCTATCTAAAAAATCCACTTCAAGTCACTGTCCAACCAGCGTTTTACCAAACACTCTGGTTTAAAATTCTTAGTGCTATATTATTCATACTTTCAATATTCACACTCTTCCGCATATACACGAAATCAATTAGAAGCAAAAACTTAAAGTTGCAAAAGTTGAATAGTCAATTAAACGAAGAAATTTTATATAGGGAAAAAATAGCTTTAGAACTTAAGGAGAGCGAAAATAAACTAAAAGAAACCAATGCAGACCTAATCAGATCAAATACGCAATTAGAGCAATTTGCTTATGTTGCCTCACATGACCTAAAAGAACCATTAAGAACAATTGGTACTTTCACCGAACTATCAAGAAGAAAAATGGTAGACGGAAACCCTGAAGTCAACGACTATATGAATATGGTCAAAAATGCAGTCAATAGAATGCACGTCTTGATAGAAAGCATTCTCACTTTTGCAAGTGTAGGTAAAAGCAGTTTGAAAAAAGAAAAAATAAACCTTTCTCAATTAATACATCAAAACTTATTAGACCTCAATCAAATCCTTAAGGAACAAGGAACAGTAGTTACTGTTTCTGAATTGCCCATAATATTTGGTGATAGAAGTCAAATAAGTATGCTCTTTCAAAACCTGATATCTAATGGCATCAAGTTTAATACTTCTGAAAATCCATACTTAAAAATTTACCCAAACAATAATATTGGGCTTAATGCAATCCAAATCATTGTAGAGGATAATGGTATCGGCATTAACAAAGAATACCAAAAAAGAATATTCGAATTATTCAAAAGATTACACTCAAATGAAAAGTTTGAAGGCACAGGTATTGGACTCGCTGTTTGTAAGAAAATCGTCGAATTACATGACGGCACCTTAGACATTGATTCTGAAGAAGGGAAAGGATCAAAATTTATTATCACATTACCTAAATCAGGATCAAAACATAGAAACATAATAAGCGAATTAGCAAATAAAGACTTCGCTAAAAATTGATAATTCAATGAATACTGTTGATGGCCAATTTATAAAATCGCTTTTTGATCCTTATTTTAACGCTCCACTTCACCTGTGGAAAGATTTTGCAGCTCACTTAATAAAAAGAACTTTTAAAAAAAACGAAACTATAAAACACGAAAGTGAATCTGAAAAGTATATCAATATCATTTCTGAAGGCTCAGTAGGCATCTTTCTTTGGACAGACAATAACACAAAATGCTTGGACCTCTTTTTTGAAAACGACTTTTGCTGTGATTTCATGTCCTTCATTAATGGCGAACCCAACCATCTCTTTACACAGGCTTTAGAAAATACAGAAATATACTCGATACATAAGAATGATGTAGAATCCCTTTACTATGATTCAGTCATTGGATTGCAAATAGTTCGTTCTGCAGCTGAATCACTTTTCGTTCACAAACAAGAACAACAAATAGAATTAATGACGATGACTGCTGAAGAGAGATATAAGAAAATTTTTGAAGAGACACCGGATATTATTCAACGCACACCATCTAAACATTTGGCTTCATTCTTAGGCATCACTCCTGAAAGCATGAGTCGAATTAGGAATAAAATCACCAATTAATGAATAATGAATAATGAATAATGAATAATGAATAATGAAAATTATGCTTTTCTGATTACTCTTATTCAATCTATCATTTATGAACGATTTTGGATTTTGGATTTTAGATTTTGGATTTTAGATTGTTCAAACGGCGTATTCAAAATTCACTTCCTTACCACTAAAATTCTCATCCCCTCTTTAGAATACATCTTCAAGACTCCTACCTTTATATTCTGTCGAAACCTCTGACTTTTGATCACGTATCACCACTTAACCATCCGATACTTCGATCGGAATCTAAGACTATTCATCGTGACTTAACCATCAAACGTCTTAGTCACAACTTAACCAATTTCCAATCTCTAATTTCAATTAACCAAACCCTAATTTACTAAAATAACTACCCGCCTATTTTCAGCTCTACCCTCTTCTGTCTCATTATCAGCAATAGGAAAATCTTCTCCTTTACCAATGGCTTCAATCGTAATCTCGCTCATTTTAATGAAATTCAAAAAATACTGTTTTACAGATAATGCTCTTTGATTAGACAATTTAAGATTCACTTCTTTGTCTCCTTGACTGTCGCTGTGGCCCTCAATAATTATAGTGGTAATATCTCTAGATTCAATTACTGAGATAATTTGATCCAGTTCATCTTTAGCAGATGGTTTTAATTGAAAACTACCAAAATCAAATAAAACTGCTCCGTTCAATGAAAATTTTTCGAAAGATGTTTCCTCTACTTTTTCTTCAAGGCATTTGGTTCGACTCTTCATATTTTCTGAACGGAATATAAATCCGCATTGATCTGGCCAGCCTTGATAGTACCATATCTTAACTGGATATTCGCCCGCTTTATAAAAATCGCTTCCAGACTTTAAAGTCATGGGATGATTCCCACTGTTATCTATAATTTGCTTATTGTCAATCCACAAAATAGATCCATCATCAGTCTCTAAATGAAACTCATAACAAGCATCTTCTAGAATTGTCATTGTAGATTCCAGATATATGGCAAACGAAGGTTCTTCCGTCCATATGTCAGGATATCCTTGATAAACTAAGCGTGGCTCAAAATTTATATCTTTCCAAGCAATCTCTTCTATCTTTCTATACTCCAGCATTTTTTCAGAAAAAGGTTGCAACAACTCCTCTCTCGGAATAGCGTGCACTGTCCCTTTAAATATGGAAAATTGTGGGTCTTGTTGAGAATAGATTGGATATGTCAGTAATACAAGAAGCGTAAAAATAAAAGTCTTCAAATCGTTTATTGTTTGAACTTTAAAACTAATTAGTTCAAATAATATTGCTTTAGGTCATTAAAATAGACGTTGAATTAACCTTAATTAACCTAACTCCATGGGTACTTCCATTAATAGAACCTTAGAACCCGAAATAGCCTCGAAACTAAAACTGTTCAAATCCCAAATACCAAATCCGTCTCGGGCACTTAACACTTGATCATTTATTTTACAATCTCCATCTAACACGAAAACATAGACACCATTTTTATGAGGATCTTTTAATTCGTAATTAGAACTCACTCCGGAACTAAAATTACCCATATGAAACCAAGCATTTTGATGAATCCATACACCAGCATCGTCAGCATTTGGTGATAAAATTTGATAAAAGGCATCATCAACTTCAACATCCTTAATGCTAATCTGGTCGTATCTTGGCGATACGTTCATTTGGTTTGGAAACAACCAAATTTGCAGAAATTTTACATCTTGATCTTCATTTTTATTGAATTCACTGTGATAAACGCCAGTGCCAGCACTCATGACTTGAATATCTCCATTTCTTATTACCGCAACATTTCCAATACTGTCTTTGTGCTGTAAATCCCCTTCAAGTGGAATAGAAATTATCTCCATGTTATCATGAGGATGCGTATTAAACCCTCTTCCTGGAGCAACAATATCATCATTCAAAACTCTAAGAACACCGAAATTCATTCGTTCTGGATTTCTGTAATTGGCAAAACTGAAACTATGCTTTGTTTTTAGCCAGCCATGATCAGCACCACCTCTTGTGACTGCTTTATGTAAAACAGATTTGCTGTCCTTCATTTCATTGTTTGGTAAATGATTAAACCCCACTTGCTCTTTTAATTTATCGTAAGTAGATTTTTCTGCATCAAGGTTTACCATTTTAGAAACAGCATTGGTGGCAGCTATACCAGTAGCACCTAAAACAGTTTTCTTTAAAAATTTCTTACGATCCATAATTTCTAAGTTGCAGTTTTATACGATTTCTTGTCAACAACCATTTTTGCAATAATCTCTTTTAAAATTTCTGAAGTACCTCCACCTATAGGCCCAAGTCTACTATCCCTAGACATCCTTGCAAGTGGGTATTCCTCCATATATCCATACCCTCCTAACATCTGAAGGCAAGAATAGATGACTTCATCGGATACCTTTGTGGATTGCAACTTCGACATGGCTGCTTCTTTAACAACGTAGTTGCCTGCGTCCAAGTTTTCAGCTACTTGATAATTAAAAGCTTTTATCATTTCTACTTCTGTAGCCATCTCTGACGCGCGATGTCTTAAAACTTGAAATTTATTAATTGTCTTTCCAAAGGCTTCCCTTTCGGACATATATTGTAATGTATATTCTAATGCATATTCCGCTCTAGCATGCCCATTAATGCCCATGATTAATCTTTCCAAAGCGAAATGCTGCATCACATAATAAAAGCCTTGTCCTTCTTCACCCATCAATCTATCTAGAGGCACTTTTACATTATCAAAAGAAATTTCGCCTGTATCAGAAGCTCGCCATCCCAACTTATCAAGCTTGCTAGCAGAGATTCCCGGCATGTCTCTATCCAGTAAGAAGACACCCATTGACCTTGGATTTTCATCAATATTCATTTTAGCAATTACAACTAGGTAATCTGAATAGACACCATTGGTAATGAAAGTTTTGGAACCATTGATAACATAATGATCACCTTCCTTAACTGCTAGTGTGCGCATTGCGCCCACATCAGATCCACCAAAAGGTTCGGTAATGCATAAACAACCCATTAGATCACCTTCAATACTTCCTCGCAAATATTTCTGTTTAATTTCTTCAGATCCTTCTTTATACAAATGTGTCATGGCTAAATAAGCATGGGCCCACATGGCTGCTGCAAATCCACCAGAATTAATTCTTTGCAATTCTTCTAACCAAATCACTAAATAGAAAATATCTAAATCAAGCCCTCCATAAGCCTCTGGATACCGAATCCCAAAATAGCCCATGTCTCCAAACTTCTTCCAAATATCTCTGGCTATAGTTCCCGACGCTTCCCATTCGTCAATATGTGGTACAACTTCTTTCTTCAAAAAATCTCTGAATCCTTGACGAAACAGATCATGCTCTTCTGTAAAATATCTTTGATACATCTAATAATGGGTTTACTTATAACAAATGTTTTAAATCAATGTATTGTTGAATGGGAATACCAATTTTTTTGGTAAAATCCTCACCATAATAATTCATGAATTCTGAAAGTCCTTTTTCTGTAAAATGCGAAATAATAGTAGACCACACCATTACCTCAGCTTCTTCTTTATCGCCTACACTTCTCACTGAGTTTTGAGTTATCCAGTAATAAGTAATCAACCATGCATTTACTGAAAGTTGATAATACAGTCCGTCAAAAGATTCTTCTTTCACATTGCCCACTTCGATCCCATAAGCGAAAGCTTCCAAGTTTCGTTTGATGACTTCCTTGGACCAAGTCGTTAAGACATTTTTTATAGAATCATATTCTAATACAGAAGAATCTCTAAAGACAAAAGGATATGACTTCTGCAAAGATCTGCATGTTCGAATGTCCAAACTTAAATTATAGAAAGCGACAAAATCTTTTCGATGACTTTGAAATCGTTTGATATCTCTTGTCATCAACAAAGAAATATCATCAAGTATATTTTCCTTGGTTTTGAAATGGTAGGCTAAATGACCACGACTCATATTACAAATCACAGCCAAATCAGATAAAGACAAGTTGTGATACCCCTTTTCATTGAAGGCTTGAATAACTACACGTAGGATTCTTTCTCTGGTCTTCATAACTCGCTGAAACTCAATTTGGTACTAGACGACCAAATATTTTGTTTGAATAGACCAAATATATAATATTAATCTAGTCTTAGACGACTAAATACAGTAAATTATGTAAAAAAGCCCTGCTATTTGCAGGGCTCGAATAAAATTTTTGATTATGTCTTTACAACGGTTGGCGCACCAGTATTAGGGACTTTTTTCGTTCTCGCTCTTGGCTTTCTAGTTTTTATTGGTCGCTTATTTGAAACATTGTCATTTTCACAATGATCAAGTTTTATAAATACACCTATTGTAAAGAAGTAATTTTTCGCATCATCCGTCCTGTAAAAGCTATTGAAGTTATTTGAGTTAACATCAACATATTGAACATCAGAATACTCAACACCGCCTTTTAAGTTTAAAGCCACTTGATCAGTGATGTCATACAATAAACCCAATGCCATTCCGTATACACCGCTAGTCCTTCTACCAGTGTACCTCATATCATCAACTTCTCCAACCTGGTCTCCAAAACTTGAAATCTCAGCTTCTTCTCTAGTTCCTGAAAATCTAAAACCACCAAACCCTTCTATGTATGTACGAAAGTTTGAAATCACATTCAGATCAGCTCTTAATACGGCCTTAGCATCAAAATGCGTGTTTCTAGTTCTGATTTCACCAACCTCATCGCCAGTTTCAAAAACATCGAATGTTCGTAAGATACCTTTAGAAATACCCCCATTTAATCTGATACCCGGAAGTACACGAAACTTATTTTGTTTACCTACATAGAAGAAGTCAAAATTAGCTCCGTAATTCATACCAAATCCTTGTGTCTGGATCTCCTCCTTTGGCTGGAATAAAAGAAAATCAAGTCCCATCGCCCAATCCGAACAGTTCTGAGAAAACATGTTTGTCATAGAAAAAACGACGATCGCAATAGTAATAGTTAGTGTCTTCATAGGAATAGTTTTTAGATCAATTAATACATTTAAACTATTGCATTTCAGGCCTTTATAAAAGGCAATTAACTATACCTTAAGAAGCTAATTAAGATTTAATATTTCATTAAAATGTTTTTCCTAATTAAACCTTTTGATCTTAACAGAAAATTGGGAATTACAGACTGAAGGCAACATTTAGGTAATATTGAAAATACCTGATGAATATAATTTACTTGGCAACTCGGCCTAGAACCCAGTTGGAATATGGGTAAATATTCTTGTCTTTTACTTAATTGCTCAACCACCAAAAACAAAATGCTATTCCTAGAACCAATCCAGCAACAACAATTACAGCTTTGTTTAAATTATCGGGCTTTATCCAAAATAATAGAATAGAAAGCGTCACTTGCGCTAAATAAAGAACCAAGAAGTAAATTACAAATGCAACCCAATTGCCAAAGCTCAACATCCATCGAAAGTCGTAATATCCTTCATCTATGAAAAAAAGACATTGGGTCATTATAAAAGACGCAAGTAAGTAGATTTTTTGCTGATCGTGAGAGAACTGCTTACTTAATAAAATTCGAACACCCATCGATTTAAAACTATTCTTGACTTAAAGCACAAGATAAGTTATCAGCTAGAACCATCATTTGGTCCGACTGACCTAAACTATGTATCATAGGAGTTTCTACAATATTATAACTCTGCTGACAATCGAAAAGGGATTCTATATCAAGAACGAAATCGACATTCTTTTCATTTACATTATAATTAAATGACCTCGTCACTTGATCCGTTCCTAAATGCAATGACACCCCTCTTTCTCTCATGCCATCTCCATCTGCATCTATTAATCCTTCTACCTTTATCATGACATAACTTTCCCAACCAGACCAGTATTCTCCACTGTCAGATAAAGCATTGCTCGAAGGGTAATCTATAGGTCTTGTTGCATTTTGCTCAGGCGTCAATCCAATATTAAAACTGACGCTAGAAGCATTAGATTCAGATTCTGTTAACTCATATAAATATCCTTCCTTGGCCAATTCTTCGTTAGCGTGAGATTCGGTCAAATCTATATAATCAACTTCTTTGGTAAATACGGTTCCATCCTCAAGTGTAAAATTCAAATCTGAGATAAAAAAACTGATTCGGCTAAATTCAATGCTTTCTCCAGTTGGTGCAGTGTATTCTTCAAACATAACTAATGGCACTTCATCATATTCCATTTTGAATGTTAAAGCCAAAGCATCACTGTCATCACCGCAAGAATGAAATAGAAAAGCCGCTGCAAGAAGTAAGAAAAGTTGTTTCATATTTTAGTTTTATGAGAATTAAACGAATTACAGATTATTTAGTTGTCTTAAAACCCGACTCTTAATCAATAGGTATGACTGTTGTCGCCTTACGCACTGAAAGCGAAAATCTTGACTCTACTCTTCCGATATAAGGCAACAAGGATAGCTTTTCTAAAATAAATTGATTATAAGCTTCTATATTCTCTAAGATCAATTTTATTAAAAAATCAGCGTTCCCAGTTATGTGATGGCACTCAACAACTTCGGGGAATTTTACAATTGCTTTGACAAATGCATTAATACTTTTTTTATCATGTTCTTTAATAGAAAGATTTATAAAAACTGTTAATGTTTTACCGACTTTGGAAGGGTCCACGAGAGCAACATATTGTTTTATTATTCCCCACTTCTCTAATTTTTTCATTCTCTCAAAAATGGGAGTTGTGGACAGGTTAAGCTGCTTGGCCATTTCTTTAATTGTGACTCGAGAATCATTTTGCAAAATCCTTAGAATGCTTCTATCTGTCTGATCTAATTGAATTTCCATTAAGAATATTATTATTTATTAAGCGGGATATGGAATTAAAATATAAAACCATTACAAAATAGTACATTCTATAGAATATTATTCTATTATTAATTCTATCATTAGAATGATAATACCTTTCAATCCAATTTATAATAAATTTAAACCACTAAATCATAGTAAAATGAGTAGAATTACTGATTTGAACATCGATGATATTAAAGACAGCGATCTTTTGAAAGGCTTTGATTTCGACAACTACGATGATGGTGATAGAGAAAGATGGAAAGCACTTTTAGATGGCGTCCAACAAGCGCAAAAAGGCGTTGCTTGTGATGCGTACATAAACGGCATGGCGAGATTAGGAGAAAATTTTTCTGAACTCCCGAACCTAAAAGAACTGAATGATAAATTAGAAAGATTGACAGGATGGAGAGTGATGGCGGTTAACGGATTACTTCCTTGTGAAGATTTTTACAAACTTCTATCTCGTAAAATATTTCCATCTGCTACATTCGTTAGAGATTGGCATGCACAAGCTTTCACTGGCTATCCTGATATTTTCCATGATGTAGTTGGGCATTTACCTTTATTCTTTGATAAGAAGTTTTCAGATTTTGTTTCTAAATCTTCTGGAGTTATTTATGAGATTTTAAAAAATACTCCAGATGGTTCTGCAGAAAAAGAAATTCTTATCCAAAACTTTAGTCGTTACGGATGGTTTACTTGGGAAGCTGGATTGATTAAAGAGAATGGTACAGCAAGAGCTTATGGTGGTGCTATCTTATCATCTTCTGGAGAAACTGAAAACCTCAAAGAAAGAGGATATGACGAATTTGATCTTCAGGAGGTTTTTAACCAAAGTTATACAGATAAGGAATTCAGTTGTCGATATTTTATAATTGATTCTTATGATGATCTTTTTGCTAGCTTAGAGGCCATTAAGACAAAATACGGTGTCGATAAATCAATAAACTGATCAATTATGTGGGAAGAAAAAGATAACGCCCTTCAAACCAGCCTTCAATTCAAAGATTTTATTGAAGCTTTCGGATTCATGACAAGTGTAGCCATGATAGCAGAAAAACAAAATCACCATCCAGAATGGTCAAATGTTTATAATACGGTCAATATCAAATTGACAACTCATGACGCTGGAAACATCATAACAGACAAAGACAAAAAATTAGCTGGAGCAATAGTGGAACTTTATCAAAAGTACAAAGGCTAATTATGGAAAACTTATTTGGAACAAATTATACGCCACAACAGATAGCAGCCATTTTTATTGGAATTTTCTGGTCCATCTTATTTCTTCAGTCTGGTTTAGACAAGGTCTTTGATTGGAAAGGAAATTTATCTTGGTTAAAAGGACATTTTGAAAAATCTATATTATCATCTATGGTAACGCCACTATTAGGCGTGCTCACTTTTTTCGAAATAGCTACTGGTGCCATTTCTGCTTTCGGAGTAATCCATCTTCTAATTACAGGATATAAAAATTGGATTGTTTATGGCCTATTATTATCGATAATAAGTCTACTGATGTTATTCTTTGGTCAAAGATTAGCAAAAGATTATCCAGGCGCACAATCAATAGCTATATATTTCGGTATTGCTCTAGTAAGCATCATCATATTAAATTAAAACATTGGAAAGCGGGATAGAAAAAATATTTAAAAAGCAGTTAATTCCTAAAGGCGCTTATAAAGGTGGAAAAGGAAAATCAGAAGTAATAGCAAAATTGGGTAATAAAAAAATACACAAGCTCTCATCAAATGAAAATATTTTAGGACCTTCTCCTAAAGCATTTGATGCTATCATTAATCATATGGGTAAAATTTCAGAATACCCAGAACGCACAGACATAAAACTTCGTAAAGCACTTTCTAAATTCTACGGGAATATTTTATCGCCTGACCAATTTATTACATCTAACTCAGGAGTGGCGATGATTGAATTAATTGAGCGGGTTTTCTTAAATGAAAAAAGCAATATCATTATATCAAACCCCGCATTTAAACCTTACCAAGTATTTGCGCAGAGAATCGGAGCAAAGGTGATTGACATACCTCTCATTGGTGATGCATTTGAATTAGACGTTACAAACATTCTTAAAAGCGTAAATAAAAATACTAGACTCATTTTTGTTACAAGTCCTAATAATCCAACTGGGACACATATTCCGAAATCGCAATTAGACGAATTAATCAATAATATTCCAGACCATGTCATTGTAGTCATCGATGAAGTCTACTTTCAATATGCAACTGCTGAAGATTACACTACTGCATTACCATATGTAGATGCAGGTAAAAACGTCATCGCTATCAATAGCTTTTCGAAAGCCTATGGCTTGGCAGGAATAAGAATGGGCTATGCATACAGTTCTGAGAAAATCGCGAAATACATATCTAGTGCACGACTGCCATTTATGTTAAACACCTTGGGTATGGAAGCAGCGATCGCATCTCTCGAGGACAAACCCTTTATTAAGATGACGGTCGAGTTAATCAATTCTGAGAAAAAATTCTTGTATCAAGAATTGGACAAACTCGACATCAAATATTGGAAATCAGAAGCCAATTTTATCACCATAAAACCAGAAATGAATGATAAAGAATTTGAAGCCAAAATTCTCGAACATGGTATTATGGTTAGACCCGTCGCTAGCTTTGGTCACCCAGGATGCATTAGAGTTACAATAGGTGACAGAACCGCAAATAAAGCCTATTTAAAAGCATTAAAAAAAGTACTTAAAAAGTAATATGCCATCATTAACAGGAGGACAAGCCACTGTAAGATCTTTGATCAAAGCAGGTATTAAACAACTATATGGTCTACCAGGAGTACAAAACGACTGGTTGTACAATGCCCTATATGACTACCAAGATGAAATTAAGGTCATACACACGCGACACGAACAAGGAGCAGGATATATGGCATTAGGACATTATCTAGCCACTGGAGAGGCTTCCGTTTACAATATCGTTCCAGGGCCTGGATTTCTAAATAGCACAGGTGCATTATCAACCATCTATGGCCTCAATGCAAAGACCTTATGCTTAGTAGGTCAAATTCCAAAAAAAGCGCAGGGTAAAAACTGGGGTGTTCTCCATGAAATACCTGATCAAATGGGCATCATGGAAAGATTAACGAAATGGTCAAGAAAAATTAACAGCCCTTCTGAGGCTCCGCAAGTGATCAGCGAGGCTTTCTCACAGCTGCAATCCCATAGGCCAAGACCTGTTGGTGTAGAAGTCCCAATGGATGTGCTTTCGTCAACCGAAGATATTTCTTTTGAAAACTTTGAAATCAAATCAGAAACACCAACAATAAACCAAGATCAACTTGAGCAAGCTGCACAAATGATTGCAGAGGCTAAAAACCCTCTAGTTTTTGTTGCTAGTGGTGCCATGCATGCTTCAAAAGAAGTCATTCAATTTGTGGAATATATTCAATCGCCAGTCTTTGCATACAGAACTGGAAAAGGCATCGTTCCTAGTTCGCACTACCTTAGCTATCCCGTACCTGCTGCCCATGCCCTTTGGAAAGATTGTGACTTGTGTATCGCCATAGGCTCACATGCAAGGATGCCTTTAACGAAATGGGGACAATCTCCAGACTTAAAATTCTTAAGCATCAATATCGACCCTAATGCGCACCACAATATGCGTCAAGCTGATATCGCCATAACCGGAGATTCAAAAGCAGTTTTAGAGGAGATCAATAAAATGCTTCCCAACTTTACGGATGCTAAAGATTCTATAGAATCAAAAATGCAAGATTTCGCCAAAAAGTGGAATGAACAAACCGCTTATCTCGAACCTCAATCAAGCTATCTAAATTTAATAAGAGAAGAGCTTCCACCTGACGGTATATTTGTAGATGAATTAACTCAAGTCGGTTTTGCTAGTCGTATAGTATGGGACACCGACCAACCACGGACTTATCTTTGCACCGGCCACATGGGTACATTGGGCTGGGGATTTCAAACTGCGCTGGGCGCGAAAGCCGCATGCCCAGAAAAAATGGTCATAAGCGTCGCTGGCGACGGCGGATTCATGTTTGGCGTCCAAGAATTAGCAACAGCAGTGCAACACAAACTAGGCGTCATCATTTTACTTTTTAACAATAATCTTTATGGCAACGTACGGTCTATGCAAGAAAACCTATATGATAATCGAGTCATTGCTACCGACCTCCATAATCCCGACTTCGTAAAAATGGCACATGCTTTTGGCGCTAACAGTACGCGCGTACACGATATGGACGGATTAAGAAAAGCCATCAGAGAAGCCAAAGGAGAATCACTTCCTACTTTAATTGAAATTCCTGTTGGTAATGATTGGCCGAGTACGAATCGATTTAAGGGGTTGCCTAGGGTTTTTTGAGAATTGGTTGAGTGGTTGAGTGGTTGAGTGGTTGAGTGGTTGAGTGGTTGAGTGGTTAAGTAGTTAAGTAGTGAGTCGGTGTATTAAATCTTACATTGCAACTGTAACGTTTTAGATAAATGAAATCTATATTTAACTAAATCAATTTACAGATGGATGTTACAAAAATTGAAAACTTAGAGGTTTCCGTTAAAGCCAAAGAATACAGAAGAGATATTTATGAACTGGTAAAGCAGTTTCCTAAAATTGAGGAATTCAGACTTTCAAACCAATTAATTAGGAGCACAAGAAAATATCCAGCTAATATCGCAGAAGGGTATGGTAGATTTCATTATAAAGAGAATATTCAATTTTGCCGTATTGCTAGAGGATCACTTGTAGAAACTTTAGACCATTTGTCTGTTGCTCTAGAATGTGACTATATTACCAATGAAAACACACTGAATTACACTTAAAAACTATCGTACTAATTAAACTTCTAAACGGATATATCAACTATCTTCGCAAACAATTTAATAAGTAAAAAGCACCACTTAACCACTTAACTACTTAACCAAAATGCTCTTAGCCATAATCTCCGACATCCACGAAAACTTCCACAACCTCATCAAAACGTTGGAAGATATAAACACAAGAAATGTAGAATACATAATTTGCTTGGGAGATTTAATGAATGCAGGAATTGCAAAAGTGTTAGCCATGCAAGACATTCCTTGCTTTATGGTTTGGGGAAACAATGATGGAGAAAAGGTGGATATTATGCAGGCAGCATGTAGGGAAAACAGTCAACTCTCGGTGAGTCTCAATACTTATGATTTTTTAGAATTGGGAGGCAAAAAAATATTTATTTCTCATTACAATGACTTGGCAGAACCAATGGCAAAATCTGGTTTGTATGATGCAGTATTTTATGGTCATAATCATTTGATGAAAAAAGAAATCATTAATAATGTCCATGTAGTAAATCCAGGAGAATTGGCGGCACAGAAAACTGGCATTTGCTCATATGCTATTTACAACACTCAAGAAAATTCAGTAGAACTTATTGAGATAGATGATATCATTACACTTAAATCAGAAGTATTTAGTCAGTACCTTAGAGACAATCAACACAAACTTAAATTTAGATCTAAAGACGCTTTTCAATAATGATCAATGCCATACCACAAACTTCACCTATCTATAAACAATTAGAAGAATTATGTGATTCTCGAATAGTAATTTTTAGTGGATTACCAGGTGTAGGTAAAAGTTTATATATCAATGCATTTAAAGCATTAGCTCAATCAAAAGATCTGGAAGTTGATATGATTCAATGGGATGTCGCTAGAAAGGCATTTGAAACTGATTATATCAATAACCACTATCCTATGGGAGAAGGAACTGTGCACAATGGACTAAAATTAATTGCGGGTTCTTGGTTAATGTCCACAGTACAAGAATGGATTAAATTCAATAGAAAATCAAATAACATCCTTTTAATTGAAGCACCATTAGTTGGAAATAGATTTGTGGAAATTATGCAAAAACAAAGCGATGATTCGCTTGAAGAATTTCTGTCATCAAACAACTGCAAAGTAGTTGTTCCTATTCCTTCCAAAGAAGTAAGAGTAAAAATTGAAGAAGAAAGGCAAAGGCAAGTATCGGAAGAAGCGAAAGTTTGGTCTGGAGCCAAACCATCCGTCATGAGAATGCTTTGGAAAATGACTTGTGAAATTGCCAATGACTTCGGAAAGAAAATTGATGTATCAGGCCAGCCAGAATATGATCCAGAAATTTATGAATTTGTTTATGGTAAAATCCTCAAGCACCGAAATGCGGTTTTCCTGCAAATAGACGAAATATTTAAAATTCCTGAAACGGATGAATCTGCCTTACATGATAATCAATCCATTCAAGCTACAAAAGAGCAAGCAGATACGATTGCCAAATCAATCATAGATAAGTTTAACGAGTATCAGATTAACGAAATAGTTGATAGTTGGTACTACACTTAACACTAATTAAACCAGATCAAACACAATTAAGTTATAATTGTAAAACATACTTTAACCTAATCTTCATATGAATCTTTCGCACCCATCGTTATTCCAAACTAATGCATTCATAAATGGCGCTTTTAAAGCCAGTGAGTCGGGAAACACATTCGAAGTTGCTAATCCTTTCAATAAAGATATTTTAGCTCAAGTTGCTAATTCCACTAAAGCAGATACTGAAGAAGCTATTCAAGCTGCCTCAAATGCTTTCCAAGTTTGGAAAAAATTTACCGCCAGCAAAAGATCTAGAATTCTAAAAAATTGGTATCACTTGCAACTTAAACATGCAGATGATCTAGCACAAATTCTTACCCTAGAACAAGGTAAACCCTTAGCTGAGGCTAAAGGCGAGATAAAATATGGTGCTTCATTTGTTGAATGGTTTGCCGAAGAAGCACGAAGAATTTATGGAGACACTATCCCTGGACATCAGGCTGACAAGCGTATTGTAACGATAAAGCAACCCGTTGGTGTTGTAGCGGCTATTACACCTTGGAATTTTCCAAGTGCAATGATTACACGGAAAGTTGCACCGGCCCTAGCAGCTGGATGTACTGTTGTTATCAAACCATCAGAATTAACCCCTCTTTCAGCTTTGGCTTTGGCGCAATTATCTATTGAAGCTGGCTTCCCTCCTGGAGTAATAAACATTCTTCCAACTATCAATGCTGTAGAAGTTGGTCAAACCATGACCAATAGTAAATTGGTTAGAAAGTTATCTTTCACTGGTTCTACAAAAGTTGGAAAACTTTTAATGCGCCAATGTGCAGACACAGTAAAGAAAATTTCTATGGAATTAGGAGGGAATGCACCTTTCATCGTTTTTGATGATGCAGACATGGATGAAGCTGTTTCAGGAGCTATTGCAGCGAAATATAGAAATGCAGGTCAAACATGTATTTGCGCCAACAGAATTTTTGTGCAGTCAAGTGTCTACGATGAGTTTACTGAAAAGTTTGCCAAAGCAGTCAAAGAACAAAAGGTAGGTAATGGTCTAGAGGAAGGAACAATAGTAGGACCAATGATCGAAGAAAAAGCGGTACAATCTGTAGAGGCTGTTTTAGAAGATGCCCAAACAAAAGGTGCCGACATTATCACAGGTGGAAAAAGAGTAGGCAACAATGACTCTTTGATTTACGAACCCACAGTTGTAAAAAATGTAAATACAGATATGTTGGTCTTCAAAAATGAGATCTTCGGCCCTGTCGCTCCTATCTTCAAATTTGACACCGAAGAAGAAGTTGTAAAAATGGCTAACGACACCAATTATGGATTGGCGTCTTATTTCTACGGAAGAGATTATGCACGGATCTGGAGGGTTGCCGAAGCCCTTGAATTCGGAATGGTAGGCATTAATACAGGAATGATATCTACCACTGTAGCACCATTCGGAGGCGTAAAAGAATCTGGATTTGGTAGAGAAGGATCTAAGTATGGCATTGATGATTATGTTGAAATAAAATATATGTGTTGGGGCGGCGTGTCTTAACAAATCTGTTCTCGCCTATATCTTTTCTCCTCTTCACATTTTCCTCCCTTCCAACCTTTTCTCCTTTTCGACCGACTAGAAGGAGTGGAGAAAACTTTTACTTACCAAAAACTGCATGTCTCATCTCACAAAACCGACTAGAAGGAGTGGAGAAAACTTTTACTTACAAAAAGTCCAAACCCGTTAAAAAAAATTTAACCAGTCCTAAAAAAGATTTAAATCCCGCAACGTATTATGGCCAAAAGGCATATTCATTATATACTTGTCCTATTGTTGATTAAAACTAGACCATCATGACAAAACAACTTCCATTCCTAATCCTATTTTTCTTTGGCTTTCAATCATGCGATGACAATAACGACTGCATAGAAGGCTCAGGTATTGAGTCAACAATTGCTACTAATGTACGGCTATTCGAAATTGTTAATAATGAAACAACCGTAGATATTATTCTTGATAATTCAATTTCTGAAGATGAAATTCTTATTACTGGTGACGACAACCTATTAGAACTTTATGATATCACTGAAGAATTCGGAGTATTAGAAATTAAATCAAACGCCAATTGTATTCAAAGCACTACCCCGCTTTTTATTACACTTAATCCTAGTACAGTATCTGAATTTGCGAATAGTTCTACAGGAGATATCAAGGGCGAGCATGTTAAAGAATTTCTAAATATTAATAACTCAGGCACAGGCGATATCACCCTTTCTGGCAATTTCGCTAGCCTTACTTTAAATAACTCAGGCACAGGCGAAGTAGATTTAGAATCAGCACCTGTTGGAGCCGCTAATGTAGTCAGTTCTGGTACTGGTGACATCTTTTTGACTGTTGTACAAAGCTTAGATGTTTCAATATCTGGAACAGGCGATGTATTATTTAAAGGAGACCCTGTTATTACTTCTACAATTAGCGGTACTGGAGAATTAATAGATAACAATTAGCAACTTTTTTAGCTAGGTATTGTAGATATCTTAATTTAGTATCTATAATATTTAACTATCAACCAAAGTAAAAAAATCATCATCGTCGGAGCAGGACTTTGCGGCTCATTATTAGCTGTAAGGCTTGCACAAAGGGGCTTTCAAGTCGCACTTTATGAAAAGAGAGGAGATATGCGTAGTGCTGAAGTTGATGAAGGTAGATCAATCAATCTTGCTTTATCAGCACGAGGACTAATGGCTCTCGATAGGGTTGGATTAAAAAAGACGATCCAACAAGCTTGCATTCCGATGCATGGGCGTATGATACATCCATTAGGTGGAGAATCGTTTTTATCGCCTTATAGTGGCCGAGAAGAAGACTATATCAACTCTGTATCAAGATCAGGTTTAAATATTCTGCTACTCAATGAAGCCGAATACAAAGACAATGTAAGTTTACATTTTAACTGTAGAGTACAAAAGGTTGATTTAGAGAACGCCACTATTGAATACATTGACAAGAACGGGAATAACAAGGTAGACAAAGGAGATATCGTCATCGGAACAGATGGTGCAGGCTCAGTGGTCAGAAGAAGCCTGATGGCTCAAACTACAAAACTGTTGTTTAATTACGAACAAAATTTTCTAAGACATGGTTATAAAGAATTGAGTATTCATCCTGATCGAAGTTCTAATTGGAAAATTGAAAAAAATGCATTGCACATATGGCCAAGAGGTCATTTTATGATTATTGCACTTCCCAATTTAGATGGCAGCTTTACCGTAACCATGTTCCACCCTTATGGTTCGGAAATGGGTTTTGATAATTTAAATACTAAGGCAAAAGTTCAAGAATTCTTTGGCAGCTATTTTCCTTCACTGATTCCTTTAATGCCTCATTATGTAGAAGAATATTTCGACAACCCTGTTGGTACTTTAGGCACCATCAAATGTTATCCTTGGCAAGCTTATGGAAAAACATTAATTATGGGAGATGCATCCCATGCTATTGTTCCTTTTTATGGTCAAGGCATGAATGCCTCTTTTGAAGATGTGAGAGTATTTGATGATATGCTCGACCAATATGGAGACAACTGGAATGTCCTTTTTGAAAAATTTCAAGAAACAAGAGTAGATAATGCCAATGCTATTGCAGATCTAGCAATTGATAATTTTTATGAAATGCGAGACAAAGTTGATGATCAACCTTTCATGCGTAAACGAAAATTAGAAATGCAACTTGAGCAACAATTTAAGGATTACTATTCTAAATATTCTTTAGTAACATTCAAACCAGATCTAGGTTATCAAGCCGCAATGGAATTAGGCAGAAAGCAGGATGCCTTTCTTTTATCCGTTTGCGAAAAAGAAGAAGACATCAGTAAAATTGATTTATCGGCCCTCTATTCTTCGTTAAAAAACTTATAGTAATGAGCGATGGAATTGTATTAAAAGACAAAGCACAACCTTTAGGACATTACCCTCATGTCAAACGTGTAGGAGATTTCATCTACGTTTCTGGGACAAGCAGTCGTAGACCTGACAATACACATGTTGGCGCCAGTCAAAACGATGATGGTTCTTGGGACTTAGATATTAAATTACAAACAGAAGCAGTCATTAAAAATATAGATGGATTACTTAAAAGTATGGATAGTGATTTGTCAGATGTTATTGACATCACAAGTTTTTTAGTCAATATGGGAGATTTCAAAGGATACAATGAAGTCTACGGACAATTTTTTGACCACACTGGTCCTACAAGAACTACAGTCGCTGTCCATCAATTGCCACATCCTAATTTATTAATAGAAATTAAAGCTGTGGCTTATAAACCATTAAATTAAGACTATGAAAAAAATGACGTGCAGACAATTAGGTGGTGCCTGTGACTTAGTATTTGAAGCTGACACCTTCGAAGAAATAGCTGAGCTATCTAAAAAGCATGGAATGGAGATGTATCAAAAATCAGATGCTGCACATTTAGAAGCTATGAAAGCCATGCAAGAACTAATGAAAGATCCTGCAGCTATGCAAAAATGGTTTAGTGACAAAAAGCAAATCTTCGATTCACTAGAAGACTTATAACAACATATTTTCGCTAATTATATTTTGAAAAATCCCAAAACGATTATCATTAAAGTCACCAATTCAGGCATTTATCTTAATCCTGAATTATGCATCTCTTGGGCACAAACTAATTTTCCAGATAAGTTATTTTTCAGTATAAATAATTCAAGAGAAATATATTGGGAGGTTGAACAATCAAGTTATGATGAATCAAATTGTCAACTAAAACTCAAACCAAAAAATTACCAATCAAGTGAATTATCAAATCATAAAGAACAATCACCAAAAAAGACAATTAAAAGCTTGCAATTTAGTGGCATTGACTGGGAGACTTTATCTGGATTTTTAAACTATTATATCAGAGACAAATTCTTTTTAGAACACAACCTAATATCATCAAATCCTAGACACGATGAGGACCGAAATTTCGATTTCAAAATAGATCAAAACATTTCAAAACTAGAGTTCAAAATGGGACTCGTTCAAACCCATAAAGCAGTACAAGGGCTTTCAAATAAATTGTTGATTCAAATCCCCAATACATTTATAATACCCGAGTTTGAACACATAAAACCATATTTCAAAAAACTATTCGGAAAAAGCAAAATCTCAATTTACATAACTGTCGGAAATAAAAATTTAAGATCAAGTTATGCCTTCTATTCTCCAGAAATTGCATCAATCGACGAAAATTTCCTTGAAGCGATAAAGATCATTGACATCCAGAGAAGACTTAAAAAGCCACAATTGATTGACATAGATAAAGAGATATTCTCCGCTGATGATTTTTTTGATTCAGAAGAGCCTGTACTAGGTAATGATTATTCAATGTCAGATATTGAATTAATCAATCAAATTTTAGAGTCAAAGTATGTAAGAAATAGAAAACAACTAGAATATTTATCTGGCCGATTACAATCGACTCACCATAAAATATTATTTACGCGCACACCTGATTTTGGATTCATCTTCTCTATTGAAGGCGAACAAATGCAACACTTCATTTGGGAAATGATCAACTCAAATGCAACGTATGTTTGGAGCTATGATAAGTCTTTAAACTACAAAACCGCACGCCAACTAATTGAACATAAAATTGCTTATATCAAACAACAAGGAAGAAGTAAATATATTCTAGATGAATCAAAAGACGAATGCATCTTTAATAGAATCATTCATGAGTCGGCTAATTCAAATTTGATTGATGCTTTTCCAAAATGGCGGCATCGATTGAATGAGAAGTTGGTTTAGGTTTCTAGTTTTCTAGGTTTCCTTTAGTATTGTAATAGAATCAAAATTAAGATATTACAATAAT
>JAHDIN010000009.1:0-20540 GCA_020630775.1 Saprospiraceae bacterium
AATTGGCATTGACCATAGCATCAACAAAGAAGTATTTAAAGCCTTGTGGTGCTTTCCCAAATTGGCCTATAACAGACATGTCTCCATTGAATCTTGTGAACTTACAAGCACCTTCGCCTCTAAAGCCACTTCCGAAAACAGGGTGGTCTTGTTCCCAATCTAAGCACATGGATATCTTACTAACGCCTGGGAAACTTCCCGATAAGCAAAAATTGTCAAAACTGAATCTATCGAAAGACCATTGCTGTCTTTCATTTACAAGATTCATTTTTCCAACAATACCAAAGCCTCCTTTCGCATCTATATTAATCGTATTATTGAGTTTTAAGCCTACTTGTAGATTCAGTTGTGCTTCGTTGTCATTGCCAGTATCGACAACACCTACGTCTTCTATGCCGAATTCAAATCCTTTGAATCCTGCAGAAATATCTCCTAGCAATTTCCATTGACCCGATCCAAAATAATCAGGCTGGTTAGAAACCATCAAATTGCTAAATTCTAAATCTGCACCAGAAACATCTTCAGCGTCTGAATCATTAATGAATAATCCACCATTTAAAAATGCTTTAGCGTGAAATTTATCATCTTCATATGCTACAGAAATGCTGCTTGTTTTGTCAATGACTGCAGTTGCTAAAAACATATCTACGGTGGCATCACTTAATGGAGAAACCGTGAAAGCATATTTGTCGCCAGGATAGATGTAGGCATCATATTCCATATTTTCTTTAAATATGGGAACATTGATTAATCCCCCAAATTCGCCACCAACTATATGATTGTTTGCGGCGGTAATCCCAAAACGATTTACAGAAAAAGGCCAACCATCTAGATTACCTTCTTCGATATCCACATAGTTGCCGGGTTTAACTTCCGTCGAACCCGTCACTCCCGTGTCGTCGATTAAGATGTTGTTTGCTGATATTTTAAGGGTCTCGCTATTTTTACTGAATTTATTTGGAAGGGTAACGTCCAAAGATTCTATATGAAATCCTTTCCATTCAGGGGCTAATGTGGTTCCGGATAGATATTCTGATTGATATTGGGGAATTGGTTCAATTAATGCACCTCCACTTGACATTAAGTCAATAGTAATGTTATTAAAGTCCCATATGATGTCTTCATATTTAGCCATTGCAAATGGCCCAGGAGAATCAATAGTTGTAAAGAATTCTAACCACTCTGTACCTTCAACATACAAGTCTAATCTGTATCGTGTGGTATCATCAATGGCTTGACCTGTATTGCCGTCCATTGGGACGATAATATCTCTACAAAACTCAATGCCGAGATCTGCGCCAAAGCTTTCGAATCCATGGCAACTCCATTCTACATAAGTATCTGGTGTCGCTTTGAGTATCAGCATAGCCGCATTATTTAATCTGATCTCAATATCACTTCCAATCAATTCTAATCTTGTGTTCGTAGTCAAACCACCAGCATTAAATGGTACATTCAGAGCTGCAAAACCTATCCTTCGTGCACTAGCTGGATCTTCCAATATGAAGTAGGCATCTAGTTTGATTCCTTTTACAAAATCAAAAGTCATATTATCAATGTAAATCGTATAAATATAAGATCCTACTTGTTTCCTTATTTCAATAGGCAGTACTTCTGCTGGGGGATTATTTAGCATAGGCTTCAGCTTAGCTAATTGTTCGACGAAGTACATTCTATGTATACCATTGATGTACTCAGCGCCTTGTTGGTACTGCCAATTAATATCATCTATTTCTGCACCTTTAAATTCATAAGCTATGGTTTGGTCGGTTGATGCATACATGCCTGATTTGTAATCATTAAAATTGAAAACATCTTGAATGTCAGGTATAATTTGTAAACCTTCATCAAATCCCAGATCGTCCTCACTTGGATTAAAATTATCATCGAGATATGATTCGATTTTAAAGTCTAACCAATCTGTGAAGTTTTGAGGATCTGAAAGAAATTCTTTCAATTGCCATCCAGTCAGATTTTGTAATTCACCATTGATATAATCCATTAATTCTGTATTGTTAGGATCATTGCATAAGGCCACCAGTTCTTCTTTAAAACCATCAAGTGTCATTTCCTCTTTATCGCAATTATATAATTCTACATGATTGTCTTCCAATATTTTTGTGTCTTCATTTCTGCCTTCAATGTGGGTAACCAGTTTCTGAGGCTCCTTGGCGAAAGCACGTGATAGATTGGGATTGTAGTATTCGTCTGAAGCTCCGTAGACATATTCTTGCTCGTATCCTAGCGTGTTCATTTTACTGTCCATAATACTTCTGTATTGATCGCAATCCAATTCTGATTTCATTGAGTCAATCGCGGTTACCGTAGATTTGACTAATGAGTCAATATAATTAGGTAACATGGTTTGGACTGAGTCAATAAAGTTGGTCAATAAACTGTCGACGCCTGAAGGCTCACATGGTTGAGGGGGACTGTCGTTTGTACTTTTATCTCGACTGCATCCGTCTTCATTGTACTGTGTACCTGTATTTACATGTATCCCATCCTTATCAAACCCATTGGGGTCCCATGGCTGACCTGTGGCGTGATGTATACCATCTGCATCAAAGCCATAAGGATCTAGACCTGTTTCTGGATCTGTGCCACCTGGGCCACTTGTACTCGCTGGTGGCGGTATTTCGACGCATATATCTCCTCCAATACTTATAGGTACACTTGGTAAATTGAATACTGGGTAACCACCTGGATTATTGGATACGCCATTTAAGACGCCATCAAATATTTGCATTTCTGTGTTTACCGCAATCTCATTAAACGTGACCGATATTTGTTTACTACCAAATGGGATAGCTATAATAGCAGTTCCATTGAATCGTCCATTTGATAATCTTTGAGCCTCGTCTACAATTAATGGGAAGCCCTTGAATTGAAGTATTTTGCCTGTGATATCTTCTTCTGTTAATATTTCATTATCTATACTTGTATCTGGATCTGATTCGCAATCTAGATCTATTGCATGTTCCTCTTCGGCAAGATCTTCTTCTAATAAATTAATGGGCAATGGTCGTAAATCACAAGTATGTACACCTCCATAGATATCCTCAACCTCTATCATATAATCTGCAGAAATACCTGATGATATAATATCTAAAATATCAGTCCACTGAATAGGATTGAAATGCGGAGAGGTATCACCGTTGTACTGATGCCCATTAGGGTTTTGATAAATAAGGTCTTGGTAAATTTGTGTCGAACTGTACCTGTCATTAGTGTAGAGGATTCGAAGTCTTATGGTATAGATTTGAGACAGATTCGATTCTAAATCTTCTAAACTGTAATTTATGTCGCTTAATGCGTCGATTATCTCAGCTTCATTACCATCAGCTACTGTTAATAAAATTTGGTCTTCATTTAGTGCTTCTCCTTCAAGCAATCCAAAGTAAGTACATATGAGATCAGTGTTAATGGGCGTAGCAGGAGTTGGATTTGAGGTCGTTATATATCTCATGCAATTCTCTTCAGAATTCCCTGAGCTAATCGT
Organism: Saprospiraceae bacterium; assembly: GCA_020630775.1. Taxonomy (GTDB): domain Bacteria; phylum Bacteroidota; class Bacteroidia; order Chitinophagales; family Saprospiraceae; genus RFSX01. The sequence continues at coordinate 3,503 of JAHDIN010000009.1, forward strand.
ATACTCAAATGATAAGCTATCGCCAGGTGTGATAATTATCGACCCTGATTCTTCAGCATCGATGAACTCTAAATTCCCATTAATAAATACAGCATTTTGATCTATTTCTGTATTGCCTTCCACCGACCATTCTACAATGTAATCAGGGGCATGCATGATGGTGTCCAAGTAAAAATTAAAACTATCGCAAATTGATGGACCACCATTATTGTTCCCGCCATTAGTGCCGCCAGTTGTGCCGCCATTGTTGCTGCCTCCATTGTTTCCTCCAGGATTGATGCCACCGCCATTTGTTCCACCTCCTGTACCTCCTGTACCTCCTGTACCTCCAGTACCTCCAGTACCTCCAGTGTTACCGCCACATCCAGATGGACATGGTATGTTTATAGGAATAGCACAGTAGCAAGGATCACCTACTTCTCCAATGTTAAAAGTCATAGGACCACATTCTGTAATGGTTAATGGATTTGAAGGGTTAATTGGCAGCACTGTACCATTGGGTAATTCTAAGCTCACATCTAATGATCCATTGCCTCCAGAGCTACACCAATTTTGTGCTATGATTGATGCATAAAATGTTGTTGTGACATCGCAGCTATCAATCACTGAATCATACATAACGTTGACTGGTGTAGATTGCCATCCGCAATTACCTTCGGGAGGCATGAATGCTTGAAAGTCATTGCAATCTGTCTTGCCTGTATTTGTGTTAAATGAAATATTCTTGAATTGCATATCTGCAGATGATGGGATGGTTATTTTCGAATTAGAATCAGAACTCATTGGTTGACAAATTTCGATACCATTAGATTCAGTACAGACATCAAGGGTTAAAACAACACCGAGTGGCAGATCATCAAGACAAATTGTTGTCATACCATTCCAGGTGTTCCAAGAAATAAAATCAGAGAATTGATCACATAAATTACTTGGTGTTTTTAGTAGCCTAACAATGTCTATATCGTACCATTCACTTTCGATAGGAATACTCTTGTTCTCCTCATAGCAGAGGGTTCTAATTTTAAATGTTGTTTGATTTAATTTTTGATCTTTTAATTCTAAAAGTAAACTTGTCTTACTCGTAAAGTCCGTTGTGAGAATACTCTTGCTGAATGTGTCTTCTACTCGTAATTCATATTCGAGATTGGATTGGGTTATGCCTTCCCAATCAAGTATGAATTCACCTTCATTAATTTGAATCAACTTGAAGCCGCTAATTGGCGGGCAATCTGGCCAGTTGTCTTCTATAATGATGGAGTCTTTGTTTGAGGATTTAAATCTTGATTCTTCAAATGCGCTTAGTTTATTTTGAAAACAAACTAAGATGCATGCTGTAATGACTATAAATTGGAAAATCTTATTCATGATGATTTAGCTTGTTGTTATATTTTAGAAAATGACTTGACGGATATACGATCACCTAATGAGGCCTTCAAAAAATAAACCCCATCCATAAATTCACTAACTGAAATTTTCAATACAGTCCCTTCAAAATCATAATTTTCGTTATCCAATGTCTTAACCAATTGACCTTTGCTGTCATAAATTGATGCGCTGTTGAAATGCGCTTTGTTTTGACCTAAATCTACGTGTAAGACTTCTGCAACGGGGTTGGGGTAGAGCAGTATGTCTTCACTGAGATTTTCAATTTCTTCTTTACAGGCATCTTTTATTTTTAATGTATTACTTGGAAAAAAATGGATGCTGAAAGGTGCTGTGGAATTGTAATTGTTGATAAGTATGTAGTACTGACTGTCATCTTTAAGCGTCAATGGTTTGAGGAAGTTGTCTTGCGCGTCAGAACAACCATTAGGTTCTGTCATGTCTTGGCTAGTGTCTTTGAGTCCTGTGATGCCTAAACATTGTTGATCTTCTTGTCCCAACATCTGTCCTGAAGTCATAAATCTGATGGGGATCAAGTCTTCGCATGGATCATTTCCATTGGCTTCGAAGACAACAAAATCCAAATCGTCATCTTCATTAGTAGGGGTGATGTAGAATTCCAGGGTACCTCCCTTTTCAATGTCTAGCATCAACCATGTAGAATGGGTCTCTGTAAAATGTGCTTGCCTATAAGGTATTTTATTGCTCGCAATTTTCTGGGGATGTAATGTCCGTTCATTAAAATTGCAAAGCTTTAGTGCCTCATAGCACTTTGATGGAATTTGAGAAAAACCAGAGCTTGTAAAAGTAACGCAAAGGCATACCAGTTGCATTACAAGCACTGTCGTCTTGATGGCATAAGTCATGTTATTTCGGTTTTTAGACCAATGTCAGTTGTTGTTTATCTGATTAGTCTATGAATTAAAAATTCGAATACAGGGGTTAATGAGGGAAAATGGGAAAGGTAAACAGGGGTGGTCGAAATTGGAGATTGGAAATTAGAAATTGGGGAGTTGGGTTTAATTAAAAACTTTTGTTTATCTAGGAGGGTAGTGTTCTGAGAGCGCTTTTTAATTAATAATGAATAATTAAGAATTAATAATTAAGAATTAATAATGAGTAATTTGGGGATAAGAAATTTGAATTTCTCAATAGATTCAACACCTTTTTTCCTCTCGACTAAGTGGAACGCATGGAGAGCGCTTTTAGTCATCGAACCTAAACCTTTTCAAGGGTCCAAACACTAAGTGAAACGCATGGAGAGCGCTTTTGGTCATCGAGTCTAAATCTTTTCAAAGACCCAAACACTAAACGGAGTGCATAGAGAGCGCTTTTAGTAATCGAAACCCAATCGTTTCAAAGGTCAAACATTAAGCTAAATGCATGGAAATGCCTTTTCTCAGAATCATAAATGAAATTTGTAACTTAAACGCTAACTGTAATTGCCTGGAAAGAGCTTTTTGTTTCAGAGGCACATGGCGCTACGCGCAGAGAAATATTTTTGAATAGACGCTTTTGCAACATTAAGAAAACTAAATAGTATTTTATTTTCTTGGAATCTTTGTATTCTAGTGAGTTTTAAGCCTCTCGTTTCACAGTGAGACTTAGGACTATGAATAATCGTATAATGCCTAAACAATAAAAAAAAGACCGAGATAAAAATCATCGGCCTTTTTCCATTTACTATTCTATGATCAGTTTTTTGACAATAACATCATTTTCTTTAGATGCTATTTTGACGATATAAACGCCTGCCGGTATGCCCTCTAAGTCAATTGTTGAAACCTTATCTTTAATTATGTTTTTAGAAACTGTCCTTCCAGATACATCCATAAATGAGCAAATGGCCTCAGTACTAAAATTCGATATTGAAATTGTAACTTCTTTTGAGGCTGGATTGGGATAGATATTTACATCCTGTTTTTCAATTGCTTGATCACTCACTGATGTCAAGATTTTAGCTTCATTATTGCCTAATTGCGAAAGTTCGAAAACTGTCTTGTTACTTGAACCATTGCATTCTAAAGCAGCTGCCCAGAATGTTCCTGGTCTACAATTGGCGCCGATAATTTCTACTGTTAAGTATCCTGCTGATTGTGTCGTAAATGAACCTGTTAGATATCCAGAGAAAGGGCAGGAACTAACTTGAGATTTACTCTTATCTAATTGTGCTTTGTTCATATAGATTCGAGGTCAGAGACCTCGAAGAACGTGGATATCGGCATTATATATAAGTCTCAATTTCTATGCGCAAAAAATCTATATGTTAAAAAGTTCAAGACTAGATTTAATGACAAGAACATTTGCCTGCTCAAAAAAAACCCTTACATTTTTGCAAGGGTTTTAAAGCAGAATTCTTTCTGAGTACTACCTCTTACTAACCGATTTTTAATTATCCTCCAAGAATTCGCTTTAGTCTCCTGATTTCTTCAATTAATATTGGAATATCTTGCTTTGCATTAGCAATAAAATCATAGTCTTCCACCCTTGCACCATCCAATTCTAAATCTTCACCTCTATTACCTTCATGGCCTGTCATAATAAAGTTGCACCCCGAAGTATGATCTCTCCCTTCAATATATGCTTTCCAAGGCCCAGGGGTAGTTGCATTGCACCTCTTTTCAATTTTAATTAATTCGTCTTTACTGATCATTTTATTTCTTTGGATTTTTTATTACGTGCATTAAGTCTGAAGCAGTCTTTGAATCAGGGATTGACATTGTAGCATGATTTGGATTACCTTTGGTCGGCGAAGGAATAACATCACCACCAGCTTTCCTTATTTCTCCTACAGTTGTGACTCCTACTTTATTATGTGGTATGCCTTCAGATAGTTCAGTTACAGTTTTACCATCTTTGCTGTTTACTGAAATTCCATCCAGTTTTTTATCTGATAATCTAGAATGTACACCAGTTCCTGCATCAAATCTAGCTGGTGTATTACTTCCACCTCTTACTACTGGTACGTCATCTGCTAATTTACCAAGTTTTTTAATCTTTCTTCCAAAAGGAGCCATGCCAATCATCATCTCTGGAACACCACCTTCTGCAAGAGCCTTTAGTTCACCAATAATAGGAATTTCATCTAAGATAAGATCTGCAGCTATATTAAGACCTTTTTCCATTCCCTCTTGAAAAGAAGCTCTATCACTTTTTAACTGTTTGATCCCACCTAATTCAAACGACTGTTTTGCAACTGGGTCATGAATTCCCATCAAGTCAAACTTCTGTAGTCCCCATAAATCTATATATCGGACAGGACTGTTTTCTGCATAATTATATGGTGTTACAAAAGCATACTGCTCAGCTAGTGGATCAACACCCGTAAACCTTCCTACACTTGGATTGTAATAACGAAATCCAAAATCCAACCACCCCAAACCCTTTACATCTTCCTTCCCATTATACCTATAATTATTATCAGTACCTTCGTGCTGAACCCAAGGTCCTTCTGTTTCCATTCCGAATGGATAATAGTGGTTGCTTCCAAACACTTCATTACCACAAGGATCAGAAGGATCCCATAAAAATAAGCCATCTTGGTTTTTATCTGCAACTCTATTACGAATATTTCCTAAATGATCTTTGAGGTATATTTCATTATAAGGCCAATTACAGACTTCTTGGGTGGCGGTATCTACATGAGAGAAGAAGGTAATTCGACCTGCTTCATGGAAGATGGACTCTATTTCGCCATTACGATATTCTATGCCATTATGGAGTTCCATTTCGTAACCCTCAATGCCATTGCTTGAGCTTAATTTACGACCATTGGCATCATAGGTGTTTTCAATGATCCCTTGATTCGTGGTTATTTTAAGGGGGACACTCAAAAAGTTATAATGGATATTAGTAATGCCTTTACCTGAGTCTGAAATCAAACGACCTACATTATCATAGCCGTAGCCTGAATAAGACCCTTTAAATCCTTTTTCTTCAAAGCCACTTTCGGTGACACTGGCTAATATGTTGGTATTATTGTAACTGTAGGCCAGATCATCAATAAGATCATAGACACGTTTTCCAGCATCATCATATTCTTTAAAACCATATCTCATTAAGTTAGATATATTACCTAAGGCATCGGCATAACTCACATTTGTACTATAATTGAGACTGCTTACGTCTTGACAATCCCATTCTGCTTTATAGCTTGAAGCGCTTAACCTAGAAAAATTATCATAAGTGAAACCATATTTTTGTATAGGTTCTAATTGATTTTGCCATTCAATCCATGATATATTTCCGGCTTTTTGACCTGGAGCAGAAAGATCGGGTTCGCCATCCTCATAATGTAGTTCCATGGCAAACATATCGCCACTTAGTATTTTACCTGTACTAAGTTTTATTTCAAATTGCTGTAATCCAGAGATTACGTCATCAGGAAAATTTTCACCTATACAATCCAACAGAAGTTCAGAAAGCCCATCCATAATGGTTTGCGGATTGACGCCAGGATTCACCGGAATGTTTTGACCACCTGTAGGACTTGAACCACCTGGGGCGGCTGAGCCTCCATTTACAGGCATTGTGATTTGGACCAAACTAGGATTGCCATTTTCGTCATATTCGATAATATTGATGATGATATCTGTAGGGTTGCCATTTTCAAGAGCTAAACAATCAAATAAAAGTTCATAAGAAGTTAAGGGTCCTATACATTCTAAATCGAATGTATCTCGCTCGGGACATTGAGTTTCGCCGAGGCCATTAATATTCTTAAGATTTCCATTGGCCTTGTAACCAAAATCTACTGTTTGGACTTTATTGCCCAATACTTGTTGTGTCATCCAGTCATTATCATTATACACTTGCTCGTCAATAACTTTAACTTGACCGATTTGAGGGTAGGTGCCCGTCACACTTTCTAATCTTATACCTTTATCAAAATCAAAATCTTTTGAAATAAATATTTGCCCTGTTGGACCAGTATGATTTCGATCCATTGACTGGATATTTCCTAAATTATCTAAGTCATATTCAAACGTTGAAACGCCTGTTCCATAGCTTTCTGTCATCCCAATCACTCTGAGCAAATTGTCATAAGTAAAACTATTTGAGATAGATCCAACATGGTTGGTTCCGGTATATGTTGCTAATGTTTCAGAGGCAGGTTGTCCAGAAATACCGAACATAGAATATTGTTTTATATTCTGACCATTTCTTCTTACCGATTTTAGAAAGTCATTGTATATGCCATCATAGTTATACTCTAAAGTTTCCCCTGTAGGAAGCTGTTCTTTTTTTAATTGATCCGTCGCATGATACCAATATGAAGTGGATCCATAATGAGGTATGGTCTTTTTTCGAAGCAAACCATTGTTGTAATATTCATAACTATAGCCTGGTCCATTTGAAGGAATGATATTAGTAACTTGATCCCTTTGATTGTAGGTGTACGACGTGATAGCATTAGCAAACATCTTTTTAATTTGTCTGCCGAATACATCAGTAGAGCTAGAACTCACACGGCCATCTTCATCTGTAATATGTTGAGTAATGTCATTAGCTGTATGTATATGTTTTATAGTTTGTTGACCCACATATCCTGCTCTTTTGATTTGAAGTATTCTGCTTAAAGGCGATTTTTCTATCATAAATTCATCACATCCACCTTTTTCAGGATGACAATCTGTTAATTTATTATTCAGTTGGTCATAACTCCATGATAAACTAAAATCATTACCGCTTTGAGTGTATCCAACACGTTTTTCTTCGATTTGTCTTCCAAATGGGTCATAACTTATTTCTGTAACCTGGTCAGGGGTATTGAAGGGATCGCCAGGATAAGAAGTAGATGTTGTCACGATATTGATCGGATTAGCTATAGTTCCATATCTGTAATTGAAGTTAGAAACAATATCATTGCTGTTGGACTTAGAGATAGATAATCTGCCTAAATCATCATATTCAAACTCCGATTGAATGTTGTTAAAATCGATTACCTTTTTTAATCTTCTGAAGTTGTCATATTCATAATTCCAAGATCGTTGTTGATATTTTCTTTTGGTCATAAGTCCATTTGACCAAGTGAAAATATTGGATTTGTTTTCAAGACGTGACCTTACAGATAGGGGGTAGTTGTCTGGAGTGTAAGCAGCGTATAATGTTCTCCATTTGAAGTGACCATTATCTTGTGCATCATATACTTTATAAGGTAAAGTTGTATTGTTGTTCCACAAATCAACTTTGTATCCTCCACCTGCACCATTATCAATAAGCACCTCCAGTGGATAGGAAACAATGTTTTTCTGCATCAAACTACTGTTCCCCATTTCGTATGCGTATTTATATTTAGTTGTTCTGGAGTTAAAGCCACTGCTAACTGTAACTTGATTGGGTTGATAATTATGCTCGTAATAACTGTTATCAGTTATGCTGATGAAAGGTCCCGATCCATCAGTACCCCATGTTTTTTCTGTGGTTTTATCTAGACGTATCCACCTTGATTCTATTTTGTACCATCGAACAGCTACTTCTGCATTGGGGCATATTGGAGATACTGGATTATATGCAATTACAAATCCATCCAATTCATCCTCAATCAAATTTCCAGTTGAATGAATCGTGTACTCATTGTTAATTTCTCTGACAAGTGAATTTGCTTTATTAAAATCCTTTTGTGATTCTAAATGTCCTCTCCCATATTCTCTGGTTGTATTTTTGCCAGAGGGAAAGGTGTTGTTGATTTGATCAGCGATAAATGAGAATTTATATTCTGTTCTCCCATGTTTTTCATAATGCTTTGTTACTTTCTTGTAGTATATATGTGATCCATTTGTTGTGTTTGCGCTAGTAGTATTAGAAGAAGAAATTACTTTAGTCTGACAGACACTTCCACAGTTGTATCCACTTGTTCCTCCAGTTGGATTGCATTTAAAAGTGGTTTTATAATTGGTTTGATAGTTTGGGATTGCAGCTATTATTCCTGAAGAAAGGTAATTGTCATCGTCCAAATAACTAAAACTAACCGTTCCATCATTATCAGAAATGCTTTTGATTCTAACACCACCACATGGGAAAGATGTGCTAATTAAATTTCCCTGTGCATCTCTAGCATATGATTCGTAATTGAATAGCAAATCCTGACAAACAGGGAAGTTCAAATTGTTCATTACAATAGTATAGGCTCCAGGTGTGAGCAGTATATCTATATCTTGCCAAGAATTATAGTTGGTGGGATTGGGTTGTGAGAATTCATGTACCAGGCTACCTGAACTGTTCAATATTTTTATTTCTCCAGCATCATCTCCTGGAGTAGAAGTATTAATCATTTTCCATTGGAAATTGACATATTGTGTAAAATCTATGTTAATGCCGTACTGATAATTACCTACTGGAAGATTGCAACCAGAGCAACCTTGGCATTCTCTAAAACTGTTTTGATTGACAACGTAATTTGGAGTTAATGTTTGATCCGTATTGATATAATTATAGTCATGGGCTTCATATTCATAGTTTTTAAAACCACCATAAGGCGTTTCCATTCTGTTTAGCATACCTGCTTTAGAACCTGTTTCATTGGGATTTCTATCTCCAAACCATATATGAGACCATGTGTCTGGATCGTTTTTATCAAAGGGTAATAAAGATTGGTTGTTGGCTAAATTAAAATACCCCCAGTGATCTTGAGAATTAGAAAGTCTATCAGGCAGTTTGTAATTACTACTATTTTCGTCAAGATAATAAAATTGGTACGGTGGAATACTAGATCCATCATGACCAAACTCTTGAATACTTTTTAGCTTTAGTCGAGAGTAGTTATTCGAAGTAAAATAGTTATAGGTAAAATCAAAATATTTTTCTAAAATCCCATTTTTTAGAACTGATATTTTATCTAGTTTAACGCCTTCATCTTCTCTGTCTCCATAAGTGAATTCTACACTTGAGTATTGCCCGTTAATACTTGTTAAATAATGGTTAGCAGTTGCTGATGTCGTATAACTATCAGAATAATTGGAGCCAGATACATGGCCATTATCACAAGGTCCTTCGCAGTTATATTGTTTTACAAATGAAAAGCTTCTACTGTTTATATAAGAGATAGGGGACGAGGAATATGAAAATGTAATTTTATGACCATGATTAAGCTCAACTTCTGTTATATACCATCCAGTAATCCCAGAATAGATTCCATTAGAGGATAGTGTATTCGTGCTCATTTCTGTGAGGGCGAAGGTGTATTTATTACCTCTTCCATCAATAATAGTCCATGTCCCAGGTGATTCTATTATTTGTAAGTCATTTTTATCATCTTTAAATATAGATCCATCTTTTCTTACATAAAATTTCCCCGAGTAACCTGCAAAGTTATACGAATATTGATCGGGCTGACAATCATATTCTTCAAGGAATTGGTCACTCGAATTTGTTATTGTACTTGGGTCTAAATTATGATTTCTATATCCAAAGGTTCCATCGTTATCATCTCTATGCATGATAGTTCTTGTAATCATCCATTGACCAGACATGGACCATCCTAATCCTACATTTGATGCTATATCATCAACCTTATAGCCAGACCCTCTATAAGAGAGGTTGATTGGAATAGATAATTCTCTTTCTGTGAAAGTATAGATAGGCACATTTACCATTAACGCACCGCTACTTAGATCTGGCTCTGATGTTGCCAAATTATTGACAGCAGATGCATTGGGGTTAGGTGGTATTACATTGTTATAATCACCAATATTCGCTGCAGTATTATTTTGTGAAAATGAATTGATTGAAATCAATAGAAGTATTAATATTATGTATGGCGTATTTTTCATAATAGTGTTATGCTTAGGTTAGATTAATGATTGATGATTAATTTTTTAGTTGATTTACCACTTTCATTATTGATAATAATGAGGTATAATCCTTCAGGGAATTTCGAAGTGTCTACGATCAAACTATTACTAGCAATATCACTTTGATTGAAAATTGATGTTCCAGATGTTGATATGATCAATAAGTTATCTATGATCCCTGACTCCTGAATAATTTGAACTTGATTATTAGCTGGATTAGGTATGATAACAACGTCTTTATTTTTATTGTCTATATAAGTTGCTTCAGGTTTAAATTCAGGAGAATCGCTATCAAGGAATTCAGACACCTCTTGAATTGGACGACTTTCTCCACCATTTCCATTTCCGCAATCTAAACAAGAAAATTGTAAGTGGTACTGAGTTGTAGTAGAGCAATCAATTCCATTAGTAGAGCATTGAGGAGTATAATTCATATCACAACTATGTGCATCAACGGTGACTTCAATGACATCTCCAGGATGGACACAAAAACTAGCAAAGAATGGAGTTCCTTGACCGCAGCAATAATTATCTAGGTTATCCCCACCTTGCGGCGTACATGTTGATGTATCAAAGATAGATTGCATTTCATTCGTTGAATATGTTGAAGAATAGGATTTGGAATCTACCAAGGTGATTGGAGTAGGGTAAGCCTGCTTAATAATGGTCAAATGATCTGGGTATGTAAATGCATCAAAATCGACAACTATTTCTGCTGATTCCGTAATTGAATAGGTTTCGGTTTTATCGAAAACCTGGAATCCCCAATCAATATTCATTGTACTACAAAACGTAGATTCTTCTTCTCCTGATCCACATGTATTAATTGTTTTAGAATTTGAATACCGCCAATTACAATTATTGCCACATTTTATAAATAGTTGATACCGTCCAGGTTGACTGATTGCAAATGGACTAGGTGGCATGCCTGTGCCGTAAGCTATAACTGCGAAATTTCTTTCTATTCGCCATTCTGTAGGAACACAGGGTATGATATCTACATATAAATTACAATTCCATTCCGATATTTTTAACGGGAGATAATTAACTTCATTACTGTAAAATTCGCCACATGGACAGTCTGCTTTAATTCTGTATTTGGCTAGTTCATTAAATTCGTTTGGAAAGGGTTTGAAATTATCACTATAATTGTCATAAGTGTACCAGTCAAAACCATTTGGTTTTCTTTCATAATAAAGATCACAATTATCAACATCTGATATTTCAGTTTCAAATTGCAGTAGACAATTTGACCATTCTAAATATAGTTCTGGGTCTGGTATAAGATTTACTTGAACATCATCTGTAGCCTCACAATCTAAATTATCGGTAACTATTACTGATACCTGCATAGAGTTGTCTATATTATTTAGATCTTGATAGGGTGCTTGACTGCCTTCGCTCCATTGATATGAATATGGTGTTTCTCCTCCAGTTACACTCGCTTCTAAAGTAATAGATTCACCTTCGCAAACTGTATGATCAGGACCAATGTCGACTGAAAGCAAATCTGGTACATCTACAAATACTTGAGATATTGTTTGACACCCTGAATTATCTGTTACTGTCACAGCATACTCTCCTGTTTGATAAGCAGTATATCCATTCACTTGTCCTAAACCCGAAGTGGGTTGACCTTGACTGCCATTATATCCCCAAAGCACATTGTACGGAGGGTAATTGCCTTGAATACTTGTCCAGAGTGGAATATACCCAGAGCAAACATAGTTTCCCACATTTATTGCCACATTCAGAATGCAGGGGTCTGGTACAAGATCACATATTTCTTCTTCTAGTTCTTCTATGAAAGTATCTAATCCATCAGTACCCTGTGAAATATCCCAATTGTCAAGATTATTAATGATTTCAGAGATGTCACATAAGTACAGCAATCCATCGCAATCTATAATTGCAATTATAGAACTAACTGTTTGAGAGCCACTAGGATTAATTGATGAGAGAGGAATGTTCATCATGTTCTGAGCTAATTCAGGAGGGATTATACTTTCGGTTTCTTGGTTTCTATTTGATCCAATATGGATCGCATCAATAGCTTGCCCTAGTAATTTATTTTGACCTTCTTTTTCATACCAAGTACCTGAATAGATATGTAATGAAGTGAAAGATGCACTTGTAGATAATCCTTTGGGTTGACCAATAATGGATATTTCAAATTCTTCCAAAGTTGCCCCATCTTTATTAGTAATATCTACATTTGAAATTTTTCCTCTTTCATCATGGAGTAATTTAATTGAAAGTATATTGCCTGCGGCTATGTCATTACTTCCTGTGTATGTTATGTTTATATAATCTAATCCATTTTCCCTGTTGGACCAGCTACTAGTAGGATTGTTGAATGTGATACCATGACCTAAAATACCAAACTGCGTATTTTTAGATAGAGGTACTCTATTCGCAATTAAAATTTGGTCACTTCCATTTTTATCAATCTCATTGTCAAATCCAATTAGAAATATATCTTTAGGAAAAAGCGTCGTTCCTTCATGAACGGGTCTGATTTGTGAGTAGATTCTGTTTGGGATCAAGGAAATAAATGCTATAAATATTATAGTCGGAAATATGTAATATCTATTCCAGAACTCTCTCGAGATAAATGGTGTAAAGTTTATTCTATACATATTTTATGTTTTGTAAAGTTTGTATCAATTTAGTCTAAGTCCATTTCGTATATGCTTCATTAAGCAAGACTATGGATGGTCTTAACTTAAAGATTAAATTGTTTGTTTTTGTATGAAATACCTTTTAGGTAGTAATATGCGTAAGGCTATAAATGTGTGACATGCGATTTCAGTTTTTGTGGATGTTTGGTAAAACCAATATAAATACAATTTGGGATATATTTGCGAACCGTCACACATATTTATTTTTAAATATGTTCGTATTAGGTTGATTTTATAAAGGGGCGTATAGTAATGGATTTAGTAAATTCTGCCTTCAAAAAATAAACCCCATCCATAAATTCATTGACAGGAATTTTCAATACAGTCCCTTCAAAATCATAATTTTCGTTATCCAATGTCTTAACCAATTGACCTTTGCTGTCATAAATTGATGCGCTGTTGAAATGCGCTTTGTTTTGACCTAAATCTACGTGTAAGACTTCTGCAACGGGGTTGGGGTAGAGCAGTATGTCTTCACTGAGATTTTCAATTTCTTCTTTACAGGCATCTTTTATTTTTAATGTATTACTTGGAAAAAAATGGATGCTGAAAGGTGCTGTGGAATTGTAATTGTTGATAAGTATGTAGTACTGACTGTCATCTTTAAGCGTCAATGGTTTGAGGAAGTTGTCTTGCGCGTCAGAACAACCATTAGGTTCTGTCATGTCTTGGCTAGTGTCTTTGAGTCCTGTGATGCCTAAACATTGTTGATCTTCTTGTCCCAACATCTGTCCTGAAGTCATAAATCTGATGGGGATCAAGTCTTCGCATGGATCATTTCCATTGGCTTCGAAGACAACAAAATCCAAATCGTCATCTTCATTAGTAGGGGTGATGTAGAATTCCAGGGTACCTCCCTTTTCAATGTCTAGCATCAACCATGTAGAATGGGTCTCTGTAAAATGTGCTTGCCTATAAGGTATTTTATTGCTCGCAATTTTCTGGGGATGTAATGTCCGTTCATTAAAATTGCAAAGCTTTAGTGCCTCATAGCACTTTGATGGAATTTGAGAAAAACCAGAGCTTGTAAAAGTAACGCAAAGGCATACCAGTTGCATTACAAGCACTGTCGTCTTGATGGCATAAGTCATGTTATTTCGGTTTTTAGACCAATGTCAGTTGTTGTTTATCTGATTAGTCTATGAATTAAAAATTCGAATACAGGGGTTAATGAGGGAAAAGGGGAAAGGTAAACAGGGGTGAGTCGAAATTGGAGATTGGAAATTAGAAATTGGGGAGTTGGGTTTAATTAAAAGCTTTTGTTCATTTAAGGGTGTAGTGTTATGAGAGAGCTTTTTAATTAAGAATGAATAATTAAAAATGAATAATGAGTAATTTGGGGATAAGAAATTTGAATTTCTCAATAGATTCAATAACTTTTTTCCTCTCGACTAAGTGGAACGCATGGAGAGAGCTTTTAGTCATCGAACCTAAACCTTTTCAAGGGTCCAAACACTAAGTGAAACGCATGGAGAGCGCTTTTTTAATTAAAAATTAATAAGTAGGAATGACTAGGAATATTCTTTCCACATTTTGGATTGTTGAATGAATCTAATTGACTACTTGCATTAGGATAAGTTATATCATGTACTTACAAATTTTCATGAAGCAAAGCCATGATTCTAATATTTGTAAAAATGATTGAGTTTTAATAGGTCTAAAACCTTTTTCATGCTTCCATTGTTGAATTCCAGCTAAGTCATTTTCATGTGAGAAATAAGTCAAGTCGAGATCTACATGAATAGATGTTAAAAAATTTGCATAGAATTCATAGCCTTCATTAATTTCTAAAAGATTTTGAATTTCTGGTATGATGTCAATTAAGTATACTTCAGTTAAGCCAAAAGCAAATGAACTTAAATCATGGTACACTCCTTCCAGTGTATCAAAAGCGAAAAGCTTATGTGTTTTTTTATTTTTTTCGAAGTATAATTCTATTTCAAAGTCATCAATTTTTAAGATTAAATTAAAATAATTATCTCCTAAGTATTCAGTTTCTTCATATTCTCTTTTCATTGATAAGTTTTTAAGAAGTCTATTCTAAATTAGGGAAATGAGATCTTATTTCGCCATTTCTATATAATAATTGAATCTTAACTCCATCGGTCATAGTTGATTTAAAGACTAATAGTAATTAGCCAATAGCCAATAGCCAATAGCTAATAGCTAATAATCAAATCCCAAACCATAAGACGTTATTAATTATATATAGGCCCAAAGACCAAAGACCAAAGACCAAAGACCAAAGACCAAAAGCCAATAACTAAATCCAAAATTTTAAAATCCAAAACATTACCTTAGTACCATATCCATTTTTATGATCCGTTTACTCATCATTGCTGTTTTTCTTTGTGCTTCAGTTCATGGCTTTGCTCAGATTTTTGAGTCTACGCATTTGCCACTGGTGGTTATCCAGACGCCCAATAATCAGGCTATAGTTGATGATCCTAGAGTTAAAGCCAGTATGCAAATTATCTATGATGAAAATGGAGATAATCGATTGGGGGATACCGCCAATATATATGATGGTGATATTGCTATCGAATTGCGTGGGCAGACTTCTCAATTTCTTTTTGATAAAAAGTCGTATCGTTTAGAAACGCAAGATGAAAATGGGGAGAATAATAATGTCGAATTATTAGGTATGCCTTCTGAGAATGATTGGATTTTGCAAGGTCCTTTTTCAGATAAGACATTAATCAGAAATGTATTGATTTATGATCTCAGTCGACGCATTGGACGTCATGCTGCACGCACGCGATTTTGCGAATTATTTATTAATGGAGATTACAAAGGCGTTTATGTCTTGATGGAAAATATTAAGCGTGATAAAGATCGAGTCGATATTTCCAAATTAGATGCGGATGATACTCAAGGAGATTCGTTAACTGGAGGATACATATTTAGGATTGATAAATTTGGTCCAGGTGATCAAAATATATGGAGATCTGATCAACTGTCATTTACTGGATTACCTATTGAATATCAAATAGTATATCCTAAGCCGGATGATTTGCAATCCGAGCAAAGAGACTACATAATTAATTTGGTTACTGAATTCGAAGATGTTGTTTTTCAAGATAACTATCAGGATGAAGATGGTTTTCGGCAATACATAGATGAAGATTCCTTTATTGATTTTTTTCTACTTAATGAAATGGCGCGAAATCCAGATGCTTATCGGATTAGCACTTACTTTCATAAAGACCGTGATGATAAGGAAGGGAAAATCAAGGCAGGACCAATTTGGGATTTTAATATCGCTTTTGGGAATGTTAATTTTTGCGCTGGACCATCTCATGAAGATTGGATTCTGAACTACCATAATTATTGTCCTGATGATATGTGGCAAGTGCCTGCTTGGTGGGATAGGTTGTTTAGCGATCCTGCTTTTGCTCAGAAAGCCATTGACAGATGGCGTCAATTAAGAAGCGATGTATTTTCAACTTCGAACATTTGCAGTGTCATAGATTCATTGACCATGGAAATTGGAGAAGCACAAGAGCGCAACTTCGAGCGATGGGCTATATTAGGTGAACCTGTCTGGCCAAATTTTTTTGTCGGGAGCAGTTATGCCTCTGAAGTGGATTATATGAAAGATTGGTTAAGCAATCGGTTAGAGTGGATGGATCAAAATATCGAACCTATTTCAAATAGTATCAAAGGATCATCAAGCCTAGACTTTGTCGAGCTGTCACCCAATCCTTTGCAGAATGAACTGTTTGTAAAAATTCAAAACGATCAACAAAAAACTTACACATTCAACTTATTGGATATTACAGGCAAAGAAATTTATAATTGGCAAACGACTGCTCCTTCAGGTCAAATTATCAAGCTGTCTATTCCTTTTGACCATCAGTCATTAGCTAATGGCATTTACTTTATGCAAATCTTTGAAAATAATGAGTTTTTGAAAACGGAAAAGTTGGTTAGGGTTGGTGATTAGAGATTGGTGATTGGAGATTTGAAAATGAAGATTTGAAAATGGTAGCATTATACTTAAAATCCACCTTTTCTCTATCGACTGAGTGAAACGAATGGAGATAGCTTTTTCTCAATTGTACAATTAATATCATTTACTTGAAACACTGAGTGCAACGAATGGAGATAGCTTTTTCTCAATTGTGCAATTAATATCATTTACTTGAAACACTGAGTGCAACGAATGGAGATAGCTTTTTC
>JAHDIN010000009.1:20640-78746 GCA_020630775.1 Saprospiraceae bacterium
TCAATTGTATAATTAATATCATTTACTTGAAACACTGAGTGAAACGAATGGAGATAGCTTTTTCTCACATGAACAGTTCACTTCTTTAATTCAAACACTGAGTGCAACGAATGGAGATAGCTTTTTAATTAATAATGAAGAATGAATAATTAATAATTGGGTGGGTCTATAATGTATCAATGATTTCCTTATGTCTGTATTTTATCATCTTTTTGATAAGCTTTTCGGGTAGCGGCTGGCCAAAGGGAAATTGAATGGATCCTTTACCTAGTTTGTAATCTCCCAGTTCGTTTTTAAAATGTTCTATAGTTTCAGGAAAAGGGTAGAAGCCTACAAATTTTTTAGTGGCCATCATCATGATTTGTTGGTCTTTTTTCGCGGCATGGACAAGCTTAAATGAAGGGACTTTGTAGTCAGCAAGCTCTTGAGCTTCAGGGATCGCCTCATAAATTAATTGGATTAATTTCTTTAAAATGACCTGCGCTTCCTCTGATTGTTCAATGACATAATCATTGGCGGTTTTATAGGTGGGCATGACGCCTTTCTTTCCCATTTAATTTTTTGATTTAATTATGTGCGCAAAGCCTTTAATTTTGAGGCCTGTTTTTTATCACGTTAATCTTGAATTCCCAAAAATTAAGCCTGATTCTCAAATTCCATTATTGTCTTACTGATGATGTCACAACATTCATGTAGTTGTTCTTCAGTCATCACTAATGGCGGTGCAAATCTGATTTTATTGCCGTGTGTTGGTTTAGCAAGCAGGCCATTGTCCCTAAGCGACATGCAAATGTTCCAAGCTGTTTTACTGTCTTCCGTATCATTGATAACGATAGCATTCAATAAGCCTTTACCTCGGACTAATGTGACAAGCTCGGTCTTATCAACAAGCTCTTGCATACGTTCTCTAAATATCTTACCCAATCTTTGAGCATTGCCCGCTAAATCTTCTTCTTCGATAACTTCTAAAGCGGCCATAGCTACAGCACATGCTAAAGGGTTGCCTCCAAATGTTGATCCATGTTCGCCAGGTTTAATGCAAAGCATAATGTCATCATTAGCTAATACAGCGGATACTGGAAAGACGCCTCCTGAAAGCGCTTTACCTAAAACTAAAATATCAGGTTTAACTTCTGGTTGGTGGCCACAGCTCTTTTCGCAACTGCAATTACCGCAAGTAGCCAATAGTTTACCTGTTCTAGCAATACCTGTTTGTACTTCATCTGCTATAAATAAAGCATTATATTTTTTACAAAGATCAAAAGCACCCTTTAGATAGCCTTCATCTGGTACATAAACACCAGCTTCTCCTTGAATGGGCTCTACGATAAACCCAGCAGCATTGGGATCTTTAAGGGCCTCTTCTAATGCATTTAAATCATTATATGGTACAATTTCATAACCTGGCATAAAAGGACCGAAGCCTGTAGTGCTATCAGGGTCGACAGAAGCAGAAATAACAGCTAATGTTCTACCATGAAAATTACCTGTTGCAAAAATGATTTTTGCTTTGTATGGTTCAACACCTTTCTTTTCATAAGCCCATTTTCTGCATAGTTTTAAAGCTGTTTCTACAGCTTCAACACCAGAATTTATTGGTAGGACTTTATCGTATTTAAAATATTCAGTGACAAATTTTTCATAGGGCCCTAACATGTCATTGTAAAATGCTCTTGATGTTAGGGTTAATGTTTCAGATTGAGACTTTAGAGCATTGATGATCTTTGGATGACAATGACCTTGGTTGACTGCTGAGTAAGCGCTTAAGAAATCATAGTATCTTTTACCTTCAACATCCCAAACATATACGCCATCTCCTTTAGATAATACAACTGGTAGGGGATGGTAATTATGCGCACCATACTTATCTTCCATTTGCATCAAGTCCTTCGATGATAAAGTCTCTACATTCATTTGATTAGCTTTAAAATTTGGTTGTGAATTTTTTGTACTTGTTTGGCTATATCTTCCTTGCCATCATTGATGATAACGAAGTCTGACAAAGGTATCTTTTTTTGATCAGAAAGTTGATTTTTCATTCTGTTCAAGACTCGTTCTTTGGTGACATTGTCTCGCTTAATAACTCTATTAATTCTAATATCTTTAGGCGCAGTGACTAAAATGATTTTATCAAACTTGTCCCCAGCTTTTATTTCAAATAATAATGCAGATTCCTCAATGGCATAGGGTGCCTTTTGTTGATTGGCCCATGATCTAAAGTCTGCTTGTACGGCTGGATGAACCAATTTATTAAGGGATTTAAGGAGTTTTTTGTTATTGAAAACAAGTTGGGCTATGTAGGGTCGATTGGGTCGACCATTACGGTGGTAGCTGTCTTTTCCTAATAGTGATTTAATGGAGGATTTTAAAACGGGGTCTTGGATCATCAATCTTTTGGCTTCCTTGTCCGCTAAATAGATAGGAATATCGAATTGATTGAAAAATCGACCAACATATGATTTCCCCGAACCAATACCTCCTGTTAAACCGATGATAGGCTTCATTTATAGGTTTTATGTGCTTTGTGTTTGAAGGTAAAGCTATGTGAATTGTGTAAATTGTGCCAATATTCACAAAATATATTTGAATATGATCAGTGTCAGAAACGTTCAAAAAACTTACAAGCTGAATAAGCAACAAAAAAAAGAGTTGCAGACTTCAGCATCTTCCATTAATGCCGTAAATAACATATCCTTTGAATGCCAGCCAGGAAGAGTGTTCTCTTTATTAGGCCCTAATGGCGCAGGAAAAACAACAACGCTTCGAATGATTTCCACAATCTTAAAGCCTACTTCAGGTGATATTATTGTAGCGAATGAAAGTGTGACTCAAAACGCGCAAAAAGTCCGATCAAAAATTGGTTTCCTCACAGGTTCCACAAACTTGTATGATCGCTTGACGCCTTCTGAGGTTGTGAATTATTTTGGGACGCTTCACAATATGAGCAAGACCGACTTAGATCAAAGACGCGATCAACTATTCACACAATTAGGTATACACGATTTCTCAAAGAAACGAATTGCTCAGATGTCTACGGGTATGAAGCAGAAGGTGTCTATTGCAAGAAGTATGATACATAATCCTGATGTCGTCATTTTTGATGAACCGACTTCTGGCTTGGATGTCATTACAGCTAATAGCATTATAGAATTAATCAAAGATTGTAAAGCTCAGAATAAGACCGTCATCTTTTCTTCTCACATCATGAGTGAAGTGGATTTATTATGTGATGACTTGGCGATTATTTCAAAAGGGGATTTGGTATATAATAGCTCAATGGATGATTTTAGAAGAGATTTTAGTAATACCTCTTTGACTGAAGCATTCATCAATATTGTTAACAAACACAGCAGTGCAGCTGTTTAAAATAGAATGGTATGAAGACGATAATAACGGTTATTAAGAAAGAGTTATTAGACACGTTGAGGGATAGGAGGACTTTAGTTTCGGCGATACTACTGCCTACTATTCTTTTGCCTGTGATGCTTTATGGGTTTACGAAGATTTCTGAAAAGGTAATGACTAAGGAGAAGGAAAAGGCTTTAAAAGTAGCCTTGTTGAATCCGCCAGCTAACTTCGATAGTGAGTTAGACTCAGAAAAATATACAATTATTGATTCTATAGAAACGATGGAACAAGGAAGAGATGCTATTCTCGGCGATGATCTAGATGCCATGATCTCTTTTCTTGATGGTTATGAATCTAAAATTTCTGGAGGTCAGACAGCCAAAGTGCATATGTGGTACAAGTCCACCAATATTATGGTAAAAGATAGACTGACCACCATTTTCGAAAAGTATGAAAAGGCGATTCTAGATGATAGGATTGCTAATTTAGACATTACCAAAGAAACGATTGATCCCATTGATCTTACACGATATGATATCGCCCCTAAGAAAGAACAGATAGGGAAATTGGTCGGTGGATTTTTACCGTACTTGTTTATCATTTTCTGCTTTACAGGCTGCATGTATCCTGCATTGGATTTGATAACTGGCGAAAGAGAAAGAGGCACTATTGAAACCTTACTGACTTCTCCAGCTTCAAGATTTGATATATTGATGGGAAAGGTAATTTCTATTGCAGTAGTTGGATTCGCGGCGGCCGTATTGACAATTATGGGTTTGGTTTTGTCGTTGAAGTTGATTCCAGATATTCCTGAAGATTTTCTAGATGCCATTTCAAATATGGTACAAATGAAAAGCGTCTTGATGCTTATTGTTATGATCCTGCCATTGTCACTTTTCTTTGGAGGCGTCATATCAGCTATGGTTGTCAAGGCCAAAAGCTTTAAAGAAGCTCAGAGTATTATAACGCCAATATCATTTATGATTATAATGCCAGCAATGATTGGTTTATTGCCTGGAATCGAATTAACATGGACAACAGCAATGATCCCGATAACGAATATTGCTTTAGCTACAAAAGAAATAGTAGCAGATACTATAAATATGGGACATTATGTCTTTATCGTGCTGAGTTTGGTTGTTTTAGCTGTGATTTCGGTATTTGTGAGCTATAGACAATTTTCAAAAGAAGGCATGGTCCTGTAATGATTTTAATGCCCATTTGTTATAATTTTGCAGCATGAAAATTAAGTTATCACCCGGACATGAAATCCTATCCAACAAGGACGAATCAGTGCCTTTATTTAATAGCAAAATGTTGGATGTGTTTTCGAGAGTATCATGGTATGTGCCGTTAATTATTTTCTTGCCTGTCATTGCTTATTTTTCTTATATCAGTTTTACGACTTATAACTTCTCAATAGGGAAATTTCTAGGGCTTTTCTTTGGAGGTTTATTCCTGTGGACGCTAGTGGAGTATCTCTTTCATAGATTTATTTTTCACTATTACCCCAAAAATGCTTTTGGCCGTAAATTGCATTTCTTGATGCATGGTGTGCATCATGCTTATCCAAATGACTCTATGCGTTTGGTAATGCCACCCGCGATGAGTATTCCTTTAGCGACTAGTTTTTACTTTATATGGTTGCTTGTCTTTGGTGATTTAGTTGCACCTATTTTTGCTGGGTTTATTCTGGGTTACTTAACCTATGATATGATGCACTACGCTACACATCACGCTAAGTTTATCAAAGGAAATTGGTTTGTAAATATCAAGAATCACCACATGAAGCACCACTATCAAGATCCTGATCATGGTTTTGGCGTGTCTTCAAACTTTTGGGATAAGATATTCAGAACTGAAATCAAATGATGGTCACCGCAGAGATCAGTCTGTATCCTCTAACTTCTGATTACGAAGAAAGTATCATAAATTTTATAAAAGCACTAAAAGCTAATCCTGACCTGCAAGTGCATACCCATGCCATGAGTACTTTTGTAAAAGGGGAAAAGAATAAAGTATTCAGTGGCATTTCAAAAGCCCTCGATTCTATTGATCAAACGGCCTTCAGTTTCGTTATGAAATTAATTAATCGGAATTTGCCTGTGGAGGATGGTTTTTTGGAGTTTTAAAGGCAAATAGTGGATTGGGTTTCTAAAGTTTCTTCAGACAATAAGTTGTATTTTTAAATAGTTATCTCTTTAGATGAATATTCACACAGAAAAATTAAAGCTTGTTCACTTGTTGTTGAATATTGATGATCCCAAAGTCATCAATAAAATTAAGGTGATCATCGAATCAACTCATAATAGAAAAGATATCTGGGAAGAATTAACAGATGTCCAAAAGAAACAGCTTGATATAGCCTTGAAAGAGAGTTTAAATAATCAAACAGTTGATTATGAGAGATTCATTCGTAATCATCGAGAATGATGAGAAAAGTACTTCTCACCAATACTGCCTCTTCTCAATTAACTAGCATTCTTGAATACCTTCAATTAACTCGGTCTACTAAAGTTAGGAAAGAATTTATTTCACGATTAGATACATGTATTGAATTGGTGAAAACAAATCCCCATCTTTTTCCTAGATCATTTATTAAAACTGGTGTTCATAAATGTGTTGTCTCAATCAGACTTCATTTTATTATACGCATAATTCGGAATCAATAACAATTCTTGTTGTTTTTGATAATAGGCGTGATCCCGAGAATATAAAATTTTAATTTTTTATTTGGTACGTTGTGTTACACCTAGTGTTTGAATCCTTAATAAAAATTATACTTGATGACTAAAAGCGCTCTCCATGCGTTTCACTTAGTGTTTGGAATCTTTAAATAAATTTAGGCCTGATGACTTAGCCTTTGAAGCCTTGAAAAGATTTAGGTTCGATGACTAAAAGCTCTCTCCATGCACTGCGTTTAGTGTTTGGACCTTTGGAAAGATTTGTGATCGATGACAAAAAGCTCTCTCCATGCGTTCCACTTAGTTGAGAGGAAAAATTTTTTTTTGAGAAGAATAATTTTGAATTATTAAATGCTATTCTACGAAAGGCAATTATTAATTATTCATTTTTAATTATTCATTAAAATGCGGTTTCCACGCTACACAAATGTTACTAATCTCCAATCACCAATCTCTAAATCACTCCCCAACTTTCTTCCCCGATAAAGCCTGCTTAATATTATAATTCATCGCGCGTTCTGCAAGTGGTGCTGAGAAATCATTAAGGATCTTCATGGCTAATTGGATGTTGTCTTTAGTTTTATCCTTAACGGCATGTTCTAAATCGTTGATTAAAGTTATTAATTCGTTAGTCTCTTCTTGAGATAAAATTGCTTCATTTTGTTTAATGAATTTATGCCCAGAATGAATAATCGATTTAGCTTCGTTTTGAGCTTCAAGAAGTGCTTTGGTTTTCATGTCTTGTTCGGCATGCTTTAGAGAGTCCACAAGCATTCGGCCCATTTCTTCTTCGCTGATGCCATATTGCGATGTGATGGTGATTTCTGTTTGTGTTTCAGAACGTTTTTCCATGGCTCTGACTTTTAAAATACCATCTGCGTCAATAATAAAATGGACTTCGATTTTGGGAATGCCTGCAGGCATGGGTGGGATATTGCTCAATACAAATTCACCCAGCTTTCTATTGTGTTCGACCAAATCTCTTTCGCCTTGGAAGATAGATACTTTTAATTTTGATTGGCCGTCTACTGAAGTCGTGTACGATCTTCCAGCTGAAGACGGCACCTTTGAATTCCTTGGAATTATCACATCCATCAAGCCGCCCATCGTTTCAATACCTAAAGACAAAGGTGTGACATCTAAAAGTAAGTAGCCTGTTGTATTTCCTGCTAAAATATCCGCTTGAATGGCAGCTCCTTGAGCAACTACCTCGTCTGGATTTAAAGCGTCATTGGCTGTTTTCCCAAAGTAATTACTGACCATTTTTTTGACT
Organism: Saprospiraceae bacterium; assembly: GCA_020630775.1. GTDB lineage: Bacteria > Bacteroidota > Bacteroidia > Chitinophagales > Saprospiraceae > RFSX01. The sequence goes on from JAHDIN010000009.1 coordinate 27,946, forward strand.
AAAGGCATACGTGTGCTTCCTCCTACAAGGATGACTTCGTCTATATCGCTTAATTCTAATTCAGCATCCTTGACTGCACTTTTGCAAATGTCGATCGTTTTCTCTACGATAGGCTTTGAAAGCTGATGAAATTCTTCTTTCGATATTTGAAAAGAACGATCTTTAGATTCAAAGATATCGTTGTCGCTCAGATGCACTTTTGCCATTTCAGCTTGTAGCCTAATAGATTGTGCTAGACTTTTATTTGTATTTAAGTCTTCGGTAGAAAGTTGCGATTGATTAACCCAATGATCCATGATCACCCTGTCAAAGTCATCTCCACCCAAGAAAGTATCTCCATTAGTAGATAGAACATCAAAGACACCATTATCTAGTTTAAGGATAGATATGTCAAATGTCCCACCACCTAAATCATACACTGCTATGGTTTTTGATGGTTCCTCTTTCTTACCAAAACCATAAGCTAGACTTGCTGCAGTCGGTTCATTAATAATTCTCAGCACTTCTAATCCTGCTAATTTGCCAGCATCTCTAGTGGCTTGGCGTTGCGCATCATTAAAGTAAGCAGGCACTGTAATGACGGCTTTTGAAATATTTTTATTGAGTACTTTTTCAATCCTTGCTTTTAGATATTTTAATATCTCCGCAGACAAGTTGACGGGCGTGTGAAACTCTTGACCAACTTTTACTTTTACGAGTTTGTCCTCTTCGTCAATGATTTCATAGCCTAATAGACTTGTGTAGTTAGCTAGGTCTTTATAAGATTTACCCATTAACCTCTTGGCACTATAGATGGTTCTTTCAGGATGGGTGCTTAATAGTTTTTTGGCTAGATGTCCTACAATGATTTTATTTTCCTCATTGAAATGTACTATTGATGGTACCAATGCTGTTTGACCATCATCGTCCTTTATAACTCTAGCTTTTCCGTCTTCTACAATAGAAACAAGACTGTTGGTGGTGCCCAGATCAATGCCAATGATGACCTCGCTTTTTTCAACCTCTCCGGATTTCATGTTTATAGGTATCTTTGCCATAGGATTATTTGTAGTACTATACGTCAGTTAATTATAAATGTTCAAAAATAAGTCACATACTTTATTTCTAATACTTGGCGGCTTTTTTATAGCCAATGCTTTAGTGGCCGAGATGATAGGCATTAAAATCTTTTCCTTAGAATCAACATTGGGATTCAAATCTATGGATTGGACGATTTTGGGCGTTGATGGCTTAGGATTTAATTTAACTGCTGGTGTTTTATTGTGGCCTGTTGTATTCGTCATGACGGACGTCATTAATGAATATTATGGTCAAAAGGGGGTTAAGTTTTTAAGTTACCTTACGGTCGGACTCATTATTTATGCCTTTATCATGATCTTTTCGGCAATCAATTTAGCGCCTAATGGATGGTGGAAAGATATCAGTGGAGTCATTGACGGTCAGCCAGAAAGCAGCATTAGCAATATGGATTTGGCATTCCGAAAAATCTTCGGTCAAGGGTTATGGATTATAGTGGGTTCACTAGTCGCTTTTTTGGTAGGGCAATTATTAGATGTATTTGTGTTTCATCGCATTAAAAAATGGACTGGTGAGAAAATGATTTGGTTGCGCGCCACAGGATCAACATTAGTGTCTCAATTTGTTGACAGTTTTGTTGTGCTCATAATTGCCTTTTACATAGGCTCTGATTGGGAATTAGTGCGCGTATTAGCTATTGGCTTTGTCAACTATATCTATAAGTTTTTTATGGCAGTCGCATTAACACCTATTATCTATCTGGCACATTATTTAATCGATAGATATTTGGGAGACGATTTGGCGGAAAAATTAAAGTCAGAAGCTGGAATGTAATTCATTAATTTTATCGCAGAAATAGAGATTACAAAATGATTTTGAGCCAAACTATCACCAATACAATCCTAATGGTGAGACCAAAGAATTTCGGTTATAATGCTGAAACTGCAGAAAATAATGCTTTTCAATCCAGCGAAGGTGCGAATGAAGTAGATAGAATTAAACAATCAGCTTTAGAGGAGTTTGACAATATGGTGAAAACCTTAGAGCGACATGATATTAAGGTCATCGTGGTTGAGGATACTGAAACGCCATTAAAGTCTGATGCTGTTTTTCCGAATAATTGGTTTTCTACACATAGCAATGGGAATATCATTACTTATCCTATGAATGCTGAAAGTCGCCGTGCGGAGCGTAGAGAGGATATCGTAGACAAACTGACCCTTGATTACGGGTATAAAAAGAGATATGGATTTGAATATTTAGAAGAAGATGAGCAGTTTCTCGAAGGTACGGGAAGCATGATCCTTGATAGGGATAATCGTGTAGTATATGCTTGCATTAGCCCTAGAACTGATATTAAGGCCTTAGATAAATTTGCTGTTTTGCAAAATTTTGAAAAGATCATTTTCCATGCGACAGATGGGGAAGGGCAGTTGATTTATCATACGAATGTAATGATGGCCTTAGGTATTGACTTTGTTGTGATTTGTATGGATAGTATTCAAGATTCAACAGAAAAAGAATCTGTACTTGATAAGCTTAATGCCACTGGAAAAGAGTTAATAGATATTTCAATTGAGCAAATGAATCACTTTGCAGGAAATATGTTGCAGGTTAGAAGTCAATTAGGTGAACCTTATTTGATTATGTCCCAAGAAGCATATGATTCATTGACTGGTGCCCAATTAGAACAAATAGCTAAGCGAACTAAGTATATTAGTATTCCAATCCCAGTCATTGAAAAGTATGGAGGTGGCTCAGTAAGATGTATGATGGCAGAGATCTTTCCAACTAGATCTTGATTTGAAAAGTGATTTAAGTTTATTTTCCGCCGGACTGAAAGCGCTTGAAAGAATCCATCAATCAGAAAAATTCAAAGGCATCTCATAGTTTATTTTAATTGCTTCCTGGCTATTCTTTAATTGTATAGAAGCACTTATTTCGCCTTTAACTAGATATCGCAAGGTAGTAGATGTCTCGCCATTCATATCAGGATTAGAGATAAATTCTTGTAAGAGTTCTGCTTCATTAATTTTGTGAAAAGCGTCTTCCAGATTGGTATCTGCATTTGAAAAATAGGCATCTCCACACTCATTGAAAACAGTTATTAAAGATGCAAATTCCTCGAGACTATCTATCATTTCAAAATCATTAGGAAAGGCATTGAGAATCGGATTTTTATCTCCCAATTGATCCTTTAGGATTCGGTCAGTTCTTGAGGACTTGATTGTTAATTCCAGTGGTGTGGAACTTATAGATATCTTATTGTAACCAATTCCAATTGAAAATGATTTATCATCTAAGATGATGTTTTCTCCCAAAAATTGCATTTCAATTAAGCATTCGGGGCAATCGAAATCAATGGCATCTTGGAAGGTATCTGATGCTGTAGGAAATGTACATTCATTATTGGTCGAGGGTGTATCATTTCCACATGAACAGATACACAATAGGATAACAAAAATTTGAATGCTGAATAAGCTACTTTTCAAAAGATTTATAGGGGCGTTTGCAAACATAGGATAGGTTGTTCTGAATTTAAAAATACATCAAAATTTTTATAATTCAGGTGGTTGGTTCAACACTAATTTAGCTCCATAATGTCATAGGAATCTTGATATTCTTGCAGCCAAAATCGACCATATTTTAATATGTAAAGCATTGAAAAACAGTTAGATTAGGACTTGTTTACAATTTCTTCATGCATTGTTGATATAAAATTTTCATATATATAGTTTCCTTCTATATGTATTGGTTACATTTGCGCAAATCAATTTATCTAACCAATCTTTTTCGTTATGAAAAAACTATTACTTACAACAGCGAGCATTCTGTTTTCTGTTTGGGCATTTTCACAGACGTTGTCAGGTACAATTATGGATGAAAACTCAAACGAACCTTTAATTGGTGCTTCAGTTTTGGTTAAGAATACCAATACTGGAACAATCACTGACGTCAATGGTCAGTTTTCAATTAACGGGGTTGAAGCAGGATCAACACTTGTTATTTCTTACTTAGGATACCAAGACAAAGTAATGACTTTGTCTGACGTAGGTGCATTAGGAACGATCAATATGATGCCTACAGGCGTAGGACTAGAATCAGTAGTGATCACAGGTGTCATGGACATTGTAGAAGATAGAAGAACGCCGGTTGCCGTATCTACTATTGGTGTAAGAGAAATTCAAGCAAAAGGTGTCGGAAATGTAGAATTTCCAGAAATCATGAAAAACACGCCTTCCATTTATGTTTCTAACCAGACTGGTTTTGGAGATTCTCAGATGTTTACAAGAGGATTTAGCCAAATCAACACGGCATTCTTATTAAACGGCCAACCAATCAACGGAATGGAGGACGGAAGAATGTATTGGTCAAACTGGTCAGGTATGTCTGATGTAGCTTCTGCTGTTCAGATTCAGAGAGGACTAGGTTCTTCAAAATTAGCCATATCATCAGTTGGTGGTACAGTTAATATTGTTACAAAAACTACTGAAGATGACAAAGGTGGTTTTGTAAGATTAATGACTGGTAACGATGGTTATTTAAAAGGGACTGTTGCTTACAACACTGGATTAATGAATGACAAATGGGCTGTATCTTTCTTATTAGACCACTGGCAAGCAGATAACAAATGGGCTCTAGGTACTAGAGGTCAAGGTCAAAATTACTTCTTATCTGTTGGCTATAAAGCAAGTGAAAGATCTTCATTCAATTTCTTAGTAACTGGTGCACCACAATGGCACGGACAAAGATGGTCTCAAAATCTAGAGACTTTAGAAGCTACACCAAAATTCAACCAACACTGGGGAGAGTTTAACGGGGAGTTCGAAACTGAAAGAAGAAACTTTTATCATAAGCCAGTACTTAACTTAAGCTGGGACTATGACATCAATGAAAAATCTAACTTAGCTTCTGTTCTTTATGCTTCTTTTGGTAGAGGTGGTGGAACAGGACCTTTTGGTAGTAGTTCAAATAGAGTAAGAACTACTGATGGTCAAGTAGACTTCGATGCTATCAACTCTAATAACTTAGCTGACGCAGATGGCTTAGGTTCTTTCTCTGGAAACTATGCTTTAAGAGCTTCAATGAACAATCACTTTTGGTGGGGTAACGTCACAAAGTATGAAACAGATTTATCTGATGCTTTAAATTGGAGTATTGGTGGTGATGTTAGATTCTACAGAGGAGACCACTTCAGACAATTTGCTAACCTTCTTGGATTAAATGGCTGGAACGATAACTTCAGACATGCAACAAGAAGTTCTGATGCAGTACAATCAGAAGTATTCAATCCTGATCCATGGACGGCGTTATTCTCGTTTGCTTCAGAGGATCAAAGAATTGCTTATGATTACTCAGAAGATATTACATATCAAGGTGTATTCTCTCAGTTAGAGTATTCATCTGATGTATTCTCAACTTTCGTTCAAGGTGCTTTATCTAACCAGTCTTACCAAAGAGAGGGTAGATGGGCTGACCAAGGTCAATCTGAAAAAGTAAGTAAAGTTGGTTACAACTTAAAGACAGGAGCGTCTTTTAGCTTGAATGAAAGCAGTGTGATTTTTGGTAACGCGGGTTACTACTCAAGACAACCTTTCTTAGATAACATTTTCACAAATATCAGATACTCTAATGAGTTGATCACTACTGGTAATGGTGATGGTGTAGCTAATGAAGAGATTGTTGGTTTAGAAGCAGGTTATAAGTATGAAGTAAGAAACTTCAGAGCAAACGTCAACTTATACACGACTTCTTGGGGTAACAGAACAATCGTGAATGTATTCTTAAATGATAATGGTACTGAAATGGATGAATCTGATGATTTCAATCAAAGATTGGTACAAAGAGGATTAAAGCAAGTACACAGTGGTATTGAGTTTGATGCTAGATATAGAATCAATGGATTAAACCTTAAAGGTTTTGCTTCATTTGGAGATTGGACATTTGATGGTATTGAATCAGTTCAAGGTTTTAATGATGACACAGGAGTAGAGTTATTCTTACAAGATGGTTTGGATAATGCAGGTGTACACATTCCAAATGCACCACAGATAACTATTGGTTTAGGAGCAGATTACAACTTCACTAATGGTATTTCTGTTTATGCTGATTTCAACCTTTATGATAACTTATACATCAATAATATCAATTTTGATTCTGATGATCAGATCTTAACAGAGGATGCGGGTACATTAGATTCTTATTCTATTGTTGATTTTGGTCTTTCTTATAATCTAGATTTAAATGGTCAGATTTTAACGCTTAGAGGAAATATTTATAACCTTTTAGATGCTGACTTTATTAACCAAACGGATCCATTTGGATTCTTAAATGGTAACGGAAGAACTTGGAACTTGTCTGCTAAGTACTCGTTCTAATTGTCAATAAAATATAGTGTTGCTATTAAGGGCTGATTTTTGTCAGCCCTTTTTTTGTTTACTAAATGGAGTAAAAACAAGGTTGAGGCTTTAAATAATATTTAGAGTTTAATTTCTCAACTAGAATCAGCTTATTGAATCAGATCTAAAAGAAAAGTCTTATTTTCAATCAACCAATCTTATTAAAAATGAAAAGAACTCTACTTAGTATTCTATTTATCCAAATGACTGTCTTTGCTTACAGTCAAATTTTAATTACAGAAATAAGTTATAATCCTCCAGAATCTAATCAAGATACCCTTGAGTACATTGAAATTTATAATGCTGGGGCTGATGTTATAGATCTTTCAGGCTATCACTTTTTGGAAGGTGTGGAGGATACTGTTGACGCAGGTGTGCTTCTTGATCCTAATGCCTATTACCTATTTTGTGAAAGTGCCAGTGCAATGAATAATGTATTTGGTATTACAGCTGATCAATGGACAGATGGGGCTCTGCAGAACGGAGGAGAGACTATTACTTTTGCGGATGCGTCAGGCAATCCTGTGGCTTCCATAACTTTTGATGATGAAGGGGACTGGCCAACTTTTGATGACGGTACAGATGGTGAAGGTGCGTCAATCGTTTTGTGTGATCTTTCTGCAGATTATACTTTGGCATCTAGTTGGAGAGCCTCTACTAATGATTTAGGGATCGAATTAAATGGAAGAATTATCAAGGGTTCTCCGGGTGCCGAGAATATGACGACTTGTGATGTTCAACCGCCGATGGCTGATCATGTTGTTGAGGCAAGACCTGATAATTCGTTTGCGCCAGCAGATATCACCATTAATGTAGGTGAAACAGTACAATGGGTGAATCGAGGTGGCAATCATAATGTGAATGGTGCTCAATCTGTTTTTCCAGATAATCCAGAAAGTTTTTCTAACGGTGCACCTAGCCCAATGGAATGGACTTTTGAATACACATTCAATGTTCCAGGAGTCTATAATTATCAATGCGATCCTCATGTTAGTTTTGATATGTTTGGCACAGTGACTGTGATGGATGAAGAAGAACCTGAAGTTCCAGAATATCGGATTGGTGAAGTAAATACAACTGATAGCAACGGAGAACCTGATTCAATTGGAGTAGAGTGTGTTTTAACTGGGGTAGTGCATAGTCCTAATTTTAGAAGTGGTGGATTAACATTCACGATTATTGATGGTAACGGAGATGGTATTGGCGTCTTTAGTGCTTCTGATGATTTTGGTTACAGTGTGGCCGTGGGAGACGATGTATCTGTCACTGGGTCGATTGGTTTTTTTAATGGGTTAACACAAATTGTAGCATCTAACGTTAGCTCAAATGGTACTGGAACTGTTTTCGAACCTTCAGTTGTGACCAATCTAGACGAATCAACAGAATCTCAATTAGTCAGAATAGAAGGCTTAACTTATGTTGATCCCGCACAATGGACAGGGATGGGCTCAGGCTTTAATGTAGACTTGACAGATGGAGTCAATAACTACGTGATCCGAATTGATAATGATATAGATGCTTATAATTCAGGACCTATAGATTGTACTGCTGGGTCTTTAGCAATTATTGGTATTGGTGGCCAATTTGATAATTCATCTCCGTATGATGAAGGATATCAATTGTTCCCAAGATCTACTATGGACTTTTTATGCGTAACGAGTACCATAGATCCTACTTTAAGCGCAGAAACTGTTTTATATCCTAATCCGGTGAGCGATGTACTAAGAATTAAGTCTAGCCAAGACTTTGAAACTTACAGTATTATGGATGGGGCAGGACGTCTGATTAAAAGTGGTACTTACAGTCCAAGCATCAATACTCAAGAATTAAACTCTGGAATCTATGAATTGATTCTAAGAGTCGACAATAGAATTGCGGTGAAGCGCTTCATGGTTGGTAATTAGAGATTAGAGATTCGAAATTAGAGATTCGAGATTCGAGATTGGAAATTGGTATGAGGTTTACATACTAATTTCCAATTTCCAATTTTCCAATTTCCAGTTTCCATTCCCAATCACTCTAGAAAAACCGCACTTTGGGTAATCTTACCCAAATCCACCTTTATGTTTTCTTGAAAGGTAGTTGCTAATGATAGCCCGACATAATCGATCTTTATAGGGAATGTTTTATGTTTTCGGTCTACTAAAACGGCAGCTTCAATTTTTTTAGGAAGATGGTCCATTAAAGGTTTAGCACCATAAAAGAGTGTCCGACCAGTATTGGCGACATCATCTACTAAAATCAAAACCTTGTTTTTAAGTGATTTAAACTCAAGGTCTAATTCGATGGCATCATCTAATGGATTGGCCGCATTCAGCTTTATTGAACCAATTGTGGAATCGTTTTCTGTAATATTATCGAAGGCCTTTTTCAATAATTTGGCGAATCTCAAGCCGTTTTTATTGATTCCGAGAAATATAAGCTCTTTTACATCGTAATTGCTTTCGAGAATTTCATAGGCTAAACGGTCTATTTTTTCACGTATTTGCTTGGAATCTAAAACCTTCATGAATTAAAATTTTGTGATCGTGTTAAGATACTCATCTAAAATATCAGATATTGTGAAAATAATTCATTCACCTTGGTGCAACAAGTAATTTTTATTGGAATATTAGGCATAGTTGGCTTTTTAGCCTTCAAGTCTTATGGTAAAATTTTTCAAACTATAAAGCTCGGTAAAGATGAAGAAATAAAAGGCGATACCGGTCAGCGATGGCGTAATACGCTATTGGTCGCATTTGGGCAGAAGAAGATGTTTAAAAGATTTATCCCTGCCATTCTACATTTATTCATTTATGTAGCTTTCCTATTTACCCAAATTGAGTTAATCGAGATTCTCATTGATGGTGTATTCGGCGTGCATAGATTTTTTGCGGGTAAAATCGGCTTTTTATACCCCTTAATTATCAATAGTATAGAAGTCTTATCCTTGCTAGCATTAATCGCAACATTCATATTTCTGGCAAGACGAAATCTATTAAAGGTGCCCAGACTGGTTAAGCCTGAGATGAAGGGTTGGCCAACATTAGATGCCAATAATATCTTGTTTGCTGAGATTGTTTTAGTACTGGCCATCTTTACAATGAATGGTGCGGATTTTCAATTGCAAAAGATAGATCCAGAACACTTTCCAAGCACTGGTCACTTAATGCTAAGTTCAATCATTAGTGGTGCTTTATTCGAAGGCTTAGGAGAAGGTACTTTGAAAATATTAGAGCGTGTTGGATGGTGGATGCATATTTTGGTTGTATTTGGATTTATTTTATATCTACCGATATCAAAGCATTTACACATCTTTTTAGCTTTTCCAAATGTCTTCTTTTCAAAATTACGTTCGAGAGGTGAGATGGGCAATATGCCAGAGATCATGACTGAAGTGCAGTCTATGATGGGACTCATTCCAGAATCAGAAGCGAATGCCAACATGGATGCAGAATTGCCTGATTTTGGGGCAAAGGATATTTTTGATTTAAGCTGGAAGTCCATCTTAGATGCCTACACTTGCACAGAATGCGGTCGATGTACTTCCGTTTGTCCTGCTAATCATACAGGTAAAAAGTTGTCTCCTCGAAAAGTGTTGATGGATATTAGAGATCGCGCTACTGAAGTGAAAGCCAAGATGGATAATGAAAATATTGCTAAAGCCGATTATGATGATGGGAAGAGTTTATTCGATTACATTTCAGAAGAGGAAATTTTTGCTTGCACAACATGTAATGCATGTGTGGAAGCTTGTCCAGTTATGATAAATCCATTAGAACCCATTTTAGAATTAAGAAGATATAAATTATTAACAGAGTCACAGGGCCCTAGTGAATGGGTACCCATGTTTACCGCTTTAGAAAATTCTGGTAACGTATGGCAAATGCCTGATCAACGAGTAGCATGGCGGGAAGCACTTGATAATGAATGAATGGTGATTAATAATTAACAATGAATAATTAATAATTAACAATTAATAATTCAATGTCAACTTTAAACTTAAACTTCATCTTCAACTTAGTATGAAAATATACACACTAGAAGAATACGCAGGAAAAAACGAAACTCCAGAAATTTTATTTTGGGTTGGATGTGCAGGTAGTTTTGATCCTAGAGCTCAAAAGATCACACATGCTGTTTCAAAAATTCTTTTTAATGCAGGTATTCAATTTGCTATTTTAGGAAACGAAGAAAGTTGTACCGGTGATCCTGCTCGACGCTCAGGAAATGAGTTCATCTTCCAAATGATGGCCAATCAGAATATTGCGACATTAAATATGTATGAAGTAAAAAAGATTGTGACGGCTTGTCCCCACTGTTTTAATACTATTAAAAATGAGTATCCTGCATTAGGAGGTAATTATGAAGTGCTCCATCATACAGAGTTGATTAAGCAACTTATAGCCGATAAGCGGATTACAATTGAGGGCGGATCTTTCAGTGGTAAAACGATTGCTTATCATGACTCTTGTTATCTAGGAAGGGTTAACGGAATTTATGAAGCGCCACGTGATATTTTAAATGCATTAGACGGATCAATAGTTGAGGCCAAAAGAAATAGGCAGAAAGGTTTTTGTTGTGGCGCTGGTGGTGCACAAGTTTTTAAAGAAGAAGAGGAAGGGAATTCAAAGGTGAATCATGAACGTGTTAATGAGTTACTAGATACAAAGCCAGATATTATAGCAGCCAATTGCCCTTATTGTATACTGATGATGAATGATGGGATAAAAGCTAAAGAGAAAGAAGGTAGTGTCATGATTTATGATATTTCAGAGTTAATAGTTGAAGCAAATAATTGGTAATGAGGAGAGATTTAATTGCTTTGTCAGATCATTCTAAAGTATGGGTTTATCAATGTGATCAATTCATTAATGATGAAGACAGTGAAGCTATAAAGCAATCACTATATGAGTTCACAATGCAATGGTCTTCACATGGTCAAGAGTTGGAATGTTATGCCCAGCTTTTTCATAATAAATTTTTGGTTTTTGTAGCTGATGATGCGCACATAGTATCAGGGTGTTCTATAGACTCAAGTGTCAATTTTATAAAGACTTTAGAAAGTAAATTTAATCTGAACTTCTTTGATCGTTTAAACTTCACGTACATGAAAGATGACGAAGTGAAAGTGATTCATAGCAGCCAATTTAAAGCTGCCTTTGATTCAGGTCAAATAAACGCAGACACTTTTATGTTTGATAACTTGGTCAAGGATAAAGCCCAGTTCCTTTCTAGCTGGATAGTGCCTTTAAAAGAAAGTTGGTATACGAAATTTATCTCTTAATCGATTATCTGATTTAGATATCCTGTTCAGGGAATTAGTTCTTGTCTTTTATCGTTTGTAATGATATGCTAAAGAAACTTAAAAATATGTTAGGTATAGAGGGTGTTAAAATGGAACTCCTTTTACCTGAAGATATATACCTTAAAGACGAATTGATCCAAGGGCAGTTAAGATTGACCAGCCAATCAAATCAGACTGTAGAAAGCATAGAGATTAAAATTGTAGAGAAGTATAAAAGGGGGAGAGGAGAAGCTAAATTGATCGATGAATACCTTCTAGGATCAATCGAAATGGATACGCATTTGGAACTAGATAAGGATGAAGTAAAGCTTATAGATTTCAAATTACCCTTCACAAAAATGAAATCTGAAATGGATCAATTAGAAGATTCAAACATCCTAACGGGCTTGCTTGTTAAGGTTGCGAAGAAATTAAAAGATGTTAAATCTACTTTCAGAATTGAAGCTAAAGCCAATATTAAAAATACTAAGCTTGGTCCTGTAGCCATTGCTAAATTGACTTTTGATTAATCTAATAACCTACATCGCCTCAACGTATCGTATACATATTTAGCCAATTCTAGTGATTTTTTGCTATATTAGGATAAATCGTATCTCATGCTCAACGAAGAAGTCCGTAAAATTATGACCATTGATCCTATAGTGGCCAACCCAGAAAACACCATTCAACAAGTCATAAATGTTATGACCGAAAACAAACTTCAACAAATGCCTGTCGTTAAAGATGGTGAATTATGTGGCTTGATTACCTCTTATGATTTATGGAGATCTAAACAATCACATGCTTCAGATGAAGCCATATCAAAGGTCATGAATACCAATGTATTGACTATAAGGCCCAAAGATAAAGTAGGCACCGCTGCAGAATTATTTATCGATAAGAGATTCAAAACGCTACCTGTCGTTAATTTAGATAATAAATTGAAAGGTGTTGTAACAGCTTTTGATGTGATTAAGCATGTCTTTAAAAAAGAGTATCCTAATCCTATTTTGTATAAGTATGAGTTGGCTAAATAACTAAGTCTAAGTCTAAGTCTAAGTCTAAGCCTAAGTTTAAACACAATTAAACTTATGCTTAAACTTAATCTTAATCTTATCACAGCCCCTCATACAAACTTTAAACCGCTGCAGAACTCTTTATAGATAAGCGATTGAAAACGCTACCTGTCGTTAATTTAGATAATAAATTGAAAGGTGTTGTAACAGCTTTTGATGTGATTAAGCATGTCTTTAAAAAAGAGTATCCTAATCCTATTTTGTATAAGTATGAGTTGGCTAAATAACTAAGTCTAAGTCTAAGTCTAAGTCTAAGCCTAAGTTTAAACACAATTAAACTTATGCTTAAACTTAATCTTAATCTTATCACAGCCCCTCATACAAACTTTAAACCGCTGCAGAACTCTTTATAGATAAGCGATTGAAAACGCTACCTGTCGTTAATTTAGATAATAAATTGAAAGGTGTTGTAACAGCTTTTGATGTGATTAAGCATGTCTTTAAAAAAGAGTATCCTAATCCTATTTTGTATAAGTATGAGTTGGCTAAATAACTAAGTCTAAGTCTAAGTCTAAGTCTAAGCCTAAGTTTAAACACAATTAAACTTATGCTTAAACTTAATCTTAATCTTATCACAGCCCCTCATACAAACTTTAAACCGCTGCAGAACTCTTTATAGATAAGCGATTGAAAACGCTACCTGTCGTTAATTTAGATAATAAATTGAAAGGTGTTGTAACAGCTTTTGATGTGATTAAGCATGTCTTTAAAAAAGAGTATCCTAATCCTATTTTGTATAAGTATGAGTTGGCTAAATAACTAAGTCTAAGTCTAAGTCTAAGTCTAAGCCTAAGTTTAAACACAATTAAACTTATGCTTAAACTTAATCTTAATCTTATCAAAGCCCCTCATACAACCTATACACCGCCGCATAATGCAATGCACTGCCTGCAAGTACAAATAAGTGCCAATAAAAGTGATTAAATTTTAGTTTTTCTTTAGCGTAGAAGAAAGTACCGATGGTGTATGATATGCCCCCTGCTAGGATTAAATAGAAGGATGTCTTAGGTGTACTGGCAATGAAATTTTGAATATCGAAGATAATTAGCCAGCCCATGGCTAAGTAAAATAATAGAGAGAAGAGCGGATATTTAGATTTGTAGAGAATCTTGAATATTGTACCGATTAAAGCGATTGTCCAAATGATCTTAAAAAAGGACCAACCATTAGAATTGCCCATGGCTAGTAAAAGGAACGGGGTGTACGTGCCGGCTATGAGATAATAAATGTTGATATGATCAATAGTCTTATAGAGCTGGACCAACTTTGAGTTGGCTAGCTTGGAAATATGGTAGGCTGTAGATGAGGTGTACACGCCTATAAGGCTCAAACTAAAGATACAAGCAGATAAAAGAGCAAATGGTGTCTGTGCTTTATAAGCTAATTGAAATAGAAAGACAAAGCCAATAAGTGCCAGTATCACACCAATGCCATGGCTTCCTATATTCCAAATCTCTTCCTGTCTCAATAACTTTGGGGTCTTTAATTGACTCATCTATAATTTGCTTTACTTAGTTTGATACCTTAGACCAACGCTAAAGTACCCTGTTCTGTTCGAGACTTCTGTAAATACACTAAAACGATTAAGGAAAAAGTAACGTGCTCCTGCAAAAACACTCCAATCAAAACCTGATTCGTCTTTAGCTTCTCTTGGGCCAGTGTAATTAGGACTATTTTCTATTGTATGATTGCCAGTGCCTAGACTTACGCCTCCATATAGTTCTAAGTTCTCTACTAAATCCAAATATGGTGAGTAACTAATTCTGCCTCCAAAGAAGGTTTGGCTTTCGTCACCTCCAGCTATAGTTCTTTCTCTGTGATTCAAGTGTAAACCTAAGGTAAACAAGCCTATCCCTTCTTCTGGTAAATTGGCTTCAAATAAAACAGTTGCTCCTTGTCCTGTTCCTGTACTGTAAGCTGCACCTAAATGAATTTCATCAAATAATTGAGAAGTATTTCTGAGGCTTTGAGCATTTAACGAATGGATAATAAAGATTAAAGTGAAAAGCGTAAGAAGTTTTTTCATGTCGTTTGATTTTAAATGAAAATAGAAGTTTTTTCAATCAAACTGAGGAGATGGCTAGAAGTTAACGACGGTTTAATATTAAGACTTAATAAAAGTTTAAGATGCCGATAGAATAATCTTTAATGTTCGAACGAGTTTGTCAATGTCATCGGTGTTGTTGTAAACATTAACGGATAACCTTAGATAGGAACCTCTTACAGAAGTATAAATGTGTTGTTTTTTTAATTCTGTTTGTAAATGAGTTGCGTCTACATTTGGTAAGTGGATGCCGATTAAATGATAGGCTAAAAAAGGTTCGGATTCAATTTTAATCTGGTTGTCTTGTAGAAATTCCAATAGAGGTTTTGTCAATGATTTGCAATATGCTTGAATGTTATCAACGCCCCAATCCAAAAGCTGATCTAATGCAGATTTCAACATAGGCATTAAAATAAAATTGCTACTTTCTCCAACATTAAATTTGGCTGCTGCTGGAAGGTATTGATTTTCGTAGTTAGACAAAGAAGTAAAGTCATGTGCATTGGCGCGATTCATCCAGGATTCTTCTATAGGGTCGCCATGTTGTAACTCTGTACTGAAATAAGCCAAGCCTAATGAATAAGGGCCAAACAACCATTTATAACTCCCACATATCAAAGCATCTATATTAAACGCTTTAATATCTATAGGTAATGCACCAACCGATTGTGTACCATCAATAATCAATCTGGCATTTACAGATTTGCATTTAGCTCCAATACGCTTTAAATCAAAGCGAATCCCATTCATCCAATGTATAGACGATATTAAAACAACCGAGGTGCGTTCATCTATACGACTTAATATTTTATCAGACCAATCTCGACCAACTTCACTTTTATCAAAATCAGGGGCTATGGTAATCATCTCGTTCTGATGGTTTGTACACCATTTCCGCAAGGCAAATACACCACTTGGGAATTCGTCTTGCACAGTTATGGCTGTCCCATTTGTTTTTGGATTGACGCCTCTGAGTGCAGACATACAGCCATAGGATACAGAAGGTACAATGGCTATATCCTCTGCTTCAGAATTGATAATCTTTGAAAATGAATGTCTCGTGGCTTGAGTGAGATCGAAAAAGTCAGATGTTTTATATAGGGCTGGGTTGCGTTCTTTGACTAACGCCTGGATACATGCGGCCTCGGAAGATTTTAATAAAGGACCTTTGTAAGCATTATTAAAATAGTGAATTTCTGGATCAAGGCGAAACAAGTGTTTTTGACATTCCATACTTTAATAGTGATAGGCTTTCTAAATTTTAGTGGCTAGTGATGTCTTGAGTTTATAGATGCATTCAAGAACATTGGCGTATTCTTCTAAATCAGATATGTTCTGGCCTTTAAGTTCGATTTGATAAGAATGTGCGCCTTGAGTATCAGAATGTTGTTCTATTATTTGAAATTCAAACTTTCGTTTTCTGAGCCAATTGAGTTTATGGATGCTTAAACCATCATCCATAAGTTGACTTTTAAAATTGCGCAGTAAATGGGATTTATTTATGCACGCATTTAATTGATCCATATCAAAGCTAGAACTGAATATTTGGGAAAGTGCACTTTGTAGGTTTTCAGTAGTTATTGGTTTTACACCATATTTATTGAGGGCACTTTTTGTCATTAATGTCATCGTACCTCCCATAGCTGGACCAAAAAATAGACCAGCCCAGAGGTGAGAACTGGCATCACTGTTATTATAGTTCATAGCATACATGGCTATCGAATAGAATAGACCGTATAGAAAACTATGTAAAAGAAAATGAGTAAATAAGCGAGACATAAAGTGGCTTGATAATTACTGCTCTTTCTGATCCCTTTTGCTTTCTATCATCTCTAAGATCTGCTCGTCAGTCTTACCAATATTATCAATTAAGAATTTAGCATCGTCTGCCAAGTCGTGATCCGGAAAGGTGGCTATGAATTTTTTATAGCTGTCTAATGCCAAAGAGTCATTTCCTAAGTTGTTTTCAATAATAAAGCCTTTGAGAAACATGGCAGTCGGTGTCTTCTCATGACTAGGATATTTCTCAATCATCCAATCATAAAGTGATAATGCTTTTGGAAATGTTTTTATCGTTTTAGCTATTTCTGCAGCTTTAAATAAATTGGCTGGCGTTTCTGTTTTATTTGGATAAACCAAAGCATAAGCTTCGCATGCATCTACATAAGCCAACGATGATTGTCGATTGACAGATGTAATATCTGGATTTTCAAAAATTGAAGAACCTAATGTCAATATATAGGTATCGATATTATCAATTTCTTCAGATAGCTCTTCACTAGCGTTTTTGGCATAGCTGCTATTGGGATAATTGTCAACGATGCCTTTGAGCATTGTATTTGCTGCAGCTGTTTTATTAGCAGACTTCAAAATTGTAGCTAAGTCAAAAATATGTTTTTCGGGTTCAGCTAGGTTGCTATTGTTTTTGATATACGGGAAGAGAAATGAGGCCTTTCTATTGTTAAGATTGTGTTTGGAACATACCTCGATGGCTTCCTCTATGATTTTGTTTTTTTGATCATTTGACAAATCAGGCGTTCTTAATTGTTTAGTGAGTTCTATCACCATCGAATTAGCTGTTTGGATAGTCGGTGCATCATTGTAAGCAGTACGTGCAGCGGACAATGCTGAGGATTGATTTATGCCACTATTGATTCCTGTTCCATCCGATTTGCACGATAACATACTGATCATCAACATATAACTGATGAATGATATTTTTAATAGTCTCATAAATAGTTATTTAGACTGCAAAGATAGGTTTAAGTTGAAAAACATTTTATGAATATAGCTGTTTAGATTGATTGTGAGTACAACTAAGACAATCAATATATTCTGGTTTCGTAGAGATTTACGACTAAAAGATAATGCAGGTTTGTATCATGCTCTTAAATCTGATAAGCCAGTACAGCCCATTTTTATATTTGACAGGCACATTTTGGATAAGCTTTCTAATAAAAAGGACGCTCGTGTTGAGTTCATTTATAATACCTTACTGTCTCTAAATAAAGAGTTAGAAGCGCTGGGGGCAAAACTTTGGG
This sequence comes from Saprospiraceae bacterium, assembly GCA_020630775.1. GTDB lineage: Bacteria > Bacteroidota > Bacteroidia > Chitinophagales > Saprospiraceae > RFSX01. The sequence goes on from JAHDIN010000009.1 coordinate 45,789, forward strand.
TTTATTATGGTAAACCAGAAGAGATATGGCCTCAAATTATTAGCGAACATAATGTGGCTGAAGTTTTTACGAATCGAGATTACGAAACTTATGCTATCCAGAGAGATGAGCAGGTCAATAATCTCCTAGTCGACAATAATATAAAGTTCAAAACCTATAAAGATCATGTCATCTTTGAAAAGGATGAAGTCCTAAAAAAGGACGGCACGCCTTATACTGTTTTTACACCCTACAAACGCAGATGGTTAGAGAAGTTAGATACGCAAAAAATGCATGGCCAGTCTTATTTTTTCACAGGCTATCCTAATGATAAATACATATCCAATTTGCATCAAACAAAGACAACGCAATGGGTGACAATGGAGGATATGAACTTTGAAAAAACAGAGCTAGAAATTCCATCTCCTACAGTGACCCAAAAAATTGTCAAAGAATACGGCGAAAAGAGAAACTTTCCATCTATAAAGGGCACCTCTAGGTTAGGTATTCATTTTAGATTTGGGACTATTAGTATAAGATCTAAGGCTCAGAAAGCGAGGGGCTTATCAGATACTTACTTGTCGGAATTAATATGGAGAGACTTCTACAGTCAAATTTTAGCTCATTTTCCAAAGGTTGAAAAACAATCCTTTAAGGATAAATATGAAGCAATAGAATGGCGGAATAACGAAGAGGAATTTAAAGCTTGGTGCGCAGGTAAAACGGGTTATCCGATGGTAGATGCGGGTATGAGAGAATTAAATGCGACTGGCTTTATGCACAACCGATCAAGAATGATTGTGGCTAGTTTTTTAACGAAGCATTTGTTGATTGATTGGCGTTGGGGTGAAGCTTATTTTGCAGAGAAGTTATTGGATTTTGATTTGGCGTCTAATAGTGGTGGATGGCAATGGGCTGCTGGATGCGGGACGGATGCAGCACCGTACTTTAGGATATTTAACCCAACCAGTCAGCAAACGAAGTTTGATAAAAACCTTGATTATATAAAGCAATGGATTCCAGAGTGGGGAACAGATAAATATCCGGAGCCAATTGTTGATCACAAAATGGCTAGAGAGCGTTGTTTGGCAACGTATAAGAAAGCGCTTGATCAAGCGGTTAAATAATTAGAGTCGCTCCTCTATCTTTTCTAAAAGCCATTTCTTACTGTTGACAATTTTATCAGCGGTGATCTTCTCTTTAAGTGTCCTTATTTTAGCCTTGTTGTTATAATGCTTGAGTAAAGATTTGATGTAATTGACAGTAAGCGCGAATGATTTCCTTTTTGCTTCACCGATGGATTTCTCACGCCTTAAATAAGCAGAAAAACTATCGAGTTGATATTCTAATGCGTTGAACTCTTCAAGCTCGTAATATGTGGCTAGTAGAAGACTTCTAGAATTGAGGCCGTACCAAACATCGTCATAGTTGACTTTGTTTAAATACTGAATGGCATTCTCAAATTCGGTTTTATAAAACGATAGTCTTCCCAAGTTAAAATTCAGCGCATTTTCCTTTTGTGAATCATCAAGTAATTCTGCCTTTTCTTTGATGAAATTTTCGACCCTTTCAAATTCATTGACGCGCAATCCGGCAACGACATAATTTCTGAAAGTAGTAGGGGATAATTTGCCCTTATTCAGGATGATTTCATTTTCTATTCCCCAATCATAAAGTGTTAGTGTTTCACTTAGAAATTCTATATTTCCTTGGTTGACAATTTTGATACAGTAACTGACCAAAACGTCAAAGATTTCCTTTTGTTCCTGTGCTGGAAATAAGTGTATGTTGTTAAATGCTTTTTCTTTTAAATTTTCATAGGTGTTATTGCCTGATTCCTCAACGTATAGCTTGTACATTAACCTATAAATTTCAACGGAAGGGTAATTGTCAAACTTATATTTCTTGATAATTTTTAAAGGCACACCCAGCTCTACAACCTCATCGGACTTGTACATCTTTTTCCAAGTTTGTAGATCTGTTGCCAATCTCAATTTCTCAATAGCATAAAAAGCATCAAGGCTTTCAGATAATTCATTGTAGGATCTTTTTAAGCCTTTCTTGAGATCCAATTTGATTTCGTAATTCGATTTGAGGTTTTGAATATTTTTTTCGTAAAAATACTTTTGAAGGTAAAATTCGGAAGACTGTTCTAATTGTCGACCAATGTCTCTTGATGATTTAGAAACATGCTTTTCGGCCAATTCATCTAATTCGTTGGATTTAATACTCTCGAGAAGGAGATTAGATTTTAAGATTTTATTGGACTCTAAGTTTTCAAGGATGAGAAATTTTTCAAATCGTTCCAATAAGTCATTACATAATTTTCTGAATTTCAGGTCTTTATATTCGGAATCTCCATGAATTTGCTTCCAAATCTCTGATTTTGAGCCTATTTCTGTTTGATTTTTGATAGAGTCGACCAAAAACACAGCTAATTGCTCAATTTTTTCGTTCACATTATGATAAGGGCTTTTAATGAACTTTATAAATCTATTGAGATTCGTCCGAGACTGTTTGCTTAGAATTCTGTAAATGCGTGTAGACTCCAATATATTTATAGTTTATGTTATGTATAATATCTTCGTTAATAGATCATTATAAATAACAATTTGAAAGTATATTAACACTGAAAATAATATTTTAATATGTTATTTTCATTATATGTTCTGTATTGATATTCAGACATTTAGATTGATAAAAACGAATTTAAAATTTATTCCAGTATTTTCTGAATTCTTTAAGAATAATGAAATATATTTGTTATTACCAAAATTTCCACAAAGCACAGTGAAATACATCATTGCTTGCATACTTACGTTTTCTACCATTCTGTTGAGTGCACAACTTAACCCGAGCAATGTTTACGTATCCTCTAAATATAATGAACTCTCTTCAGTATTGATTCAATCTACTAATGTAGCGCCGAACTTCACAATTACACCTGATGTTGGTCAAGATACCATGTACATTCATTCTTTGGGAAACAATCAATATGAGGTAAGATATACACCACCAGCTGGATTTATTGGAGAAACAGAATTAGTGGTAGAATATTTTGAGCCAGGTCCAATTCCTGGAATTCCTTCTTCAAACTACACCAAAGTACATTATCAAGTAAAGTCTTCTGATATCGATCCAGGCACAGATAGATATTTAGCCTCATCGGATACGTTGACTTTTGATGTTTTGGCTAATGATAGCGCCTCAGATGGTCCTTTGACAATTTCAAAATTGGGTATTGTAGAAGGTGGAACTGCTTCGATTGGCGCCAATGGTACAGACATTTCATTCAGCTTCAACAGTGGAGCTGACGATGCCTTAATAAGATACTTTGTGGAAGATACTTTAGGAAATAGAGAGAGTGCCTTAGTCTTCCTAAATAAAGATAATGAAAGCCTAATTGCAACAAAAGATATTTACACCGATAATAAATCCTTTTACGAACTGAGATTAAGTTCTTCACTTTATGAAATTGAGGATGCCCCACAAAATGGAGCGCTTTCAATTACCACAGATAATCATGTTTGGTTATATACGCCAAATACAACATACACTGGTCAAGATACATTTTCGTTTTCTACGCCTAATGGTGGTCTTTTATCCTACAATGTGGAAATTTTGGATAAGGCCAACAATGCCACTTTTGTAGTTGACGATGAGTATTTTTTGACAACTGATGGGTCTTTGACATTTAATGTCTTTGATAATGATTTAAAGCTTGGTCAAACCATCATGGACTATTCTTCGGAATTGACCTACAATGGCAATGGTGAGTTTTCATATACTCCAGATGCAGGCTTTGAAGGTGATGAAGTATTTTATTACAAAATCTTTTCAGGGTATAAATTTCATACGGGAAGCATTGTGATTCACGTCAATGATTTTGCCCCTGTTTCTGATTTGGTTTACGAATTCAACATTCTTGAAAATCACGATTTAAAGACAAAGCATCATTCACCAGTTGGAGATTATACTTTCGAGTTATTAGTCGCGCCGACAAATGGCACGGTGACTATTCTTGATGCGAATGGATCAGAAATTCTTGAGTGTGATACCATCTCTGGGAATAACACAATTATCTATTCACCTGATGCTGATTTTAATGGCATTGAAGAGTTTGATCTTGAGTACTGCACATTATCGGGTCATTGTGAAGTTGTAAAGGTTAATGTAAACGTATTGGATTCAAATTACGATGATTGCCTTTGCTTGAACGGCTGTGTGTATAAAGGAGATAGTAATGACGATGGTGTAGTGGATATGAAAGATGTGTTAGATATGTCTTTGAATATTGGTAGAGGTGGATATGAAAGAACGAATGACTTCAATTTATTATGGACAGGGCAGGATAGTGATGACTGGGGGTACTCTCAAATGGGTGCAGGCATCGACTTAAAGTGCAGTGATGCAGATGGAGATGGTTATATTGATCATTCTGATTTTTCGGAAATTCAGTCCAACTATTCCAATGTACATAAATTTAAGGCGCAAGATTTAGCAGCTACTTCAAATGTTCCAATTTACTTTATACCGCCGTCAACACCTGTTGATTCGGGAGAATGGATCACGTTAGATATTGCTATTGGCAACGCTAGCTTAGCAGCTATTGATTTATATGGTGCAGCATTCACAATCAATTTTGATCCTTCGATAATGGATTCATCTTCTGTTCAATTTTCATTGTATGATGATAATTGGTTAGAACAGTCAAGTCCTTTGCTTCAAGATTTTAATGTTCCCCAAGATGGTCAAGTTGATATTGCTGTTTCTAGGGTAACTAATATTTCTACTGACGGTTTCGGAATTATCGGTAAGCTTGAATTTATCGTTGAGGATGAAATTGTAGGTATTAAGAGAAATGATCTTGGTAAGTTCTTAAGTTCTGTGAAAGTAACAAATATCATTTCTACAGATGCTTTTGGTAAATACAAATCTCATCCTGATTATACAGACTTCATTGAATTCGATGCAGATGGGTTAACCACTGAGGAAGAATTACTTCAAAGCATATCAGTCAGTCCGAATCCTACAGCTAGCGTTTTAACTATCAACGCTGATAAATATAATATAGATCAGATCAGTCTATTTGATCCTGTCGGACGTACGATTATTCAAAATCAAATTGTTGGCGCAAGATCTTATGATCTAGATATGTCAGCACTTCAGCAAGGTGTTTACTTCCTGCAAATCCAATCTCACGAATCTTCTATTATTAAGAAGGTGCAGAAGGTGGAATAATATCGAGGTTTCGCGGTTTCAAGGTTTCTCGGTTTCAAGGTTTCTCGGTTTCAAGGTTTCTCGGTTTGTGAATTCTAGGTATACTAGATGTGCATGAATCAATTTGCTTTGTTAATCATTTAGAGTCTACACCCAGTCCACCGAGTCACCGAGTCACCGAGTCACCGAGCCCACCGAGCCCACCGCGTCCACCGAGCCCACCGAGCCCACCGAGCCCACCGAGTCCCCCGAGCCCACCGAGCCCACCGAGCCCACCGAGCCCACCGAGTCCCCCGAGCCACCGAGCCTACCGAGCCTACCGAGCCTACCGAGCCTACCGAGCCTACCGAGCCCACCGAGCCCACCGAGTCCCCCGAGCCACCGAGTCAAATAAAGTACTTGTTCAGAATGTCATCAACCTGGCGTCTGTAGCTTAATCCAAAGAGATTTAAATGGACTAGGAGATAGTACAACTGAAAAATGTCCATTCTGTTTTGCCACCCTTTTTCCATAGGCATCATCTCATTATAAATCGCATAACAGCTAGATGGGAATCCTCCAAAAAGGTGCATCATGGCTATATCCATTTCTCTGTGTGCATAGCTGATACTGGGGTCAATAAAGTAGAATTGATGGTGCTTGTCTATGAGGTAATTCCCAGACCATAAGTCGCCATGAATAAGTGTTGGTTTTTCTTCTGGAATTAAGTTTCGTATTTGTTCATCTATATGATTGGTGCTGATCTTGAATGATAGCCAACCACATTTATGAGCCATTTCAATTTGTGGAATGAGTCTTTCATGTGAATAGAATTGGCTAAATGTATGATGTTCAGAATTGCTTTGAGGCCATCTACCAATGTAGTTATGATGCTCTAAACCGTAGTTTTTGTGCCTATTTGAATGTAATTGCCTCAAATTGGTGGCTATAAGTTCTCCGTCATTCTCTGAAACGCTTCTTGCATCGATCCAATTCAATACAAGGGCGGAATAGCTCTCTTTGAATAGCTCAAATTCGATTTTGGGTACAGATAATCCTTTCAAAGCTAGTGCTTTCAAACCCCATACCTCTGACTTGATCAAAGCTTGGTGATTTTGTCCAGTGTTATACTTGAGAAAATATCGCCGATTACTTAAAGTAAAGCTGTAAGCCTTATTAATATCTCCTCCTGAGACAGATTTTAGCGGTAAAATCTCTTGATTATAGTGATTTTCTAAATCTTCAAGTAATGCTTGAAGCACTAGAGCTTATTATTTTCAATAATACTCACTAAATCGTCCTTGTAATTCTTACCTATTGGAATATGCTTTGTCTGCCCACCTTCTGAAATCTCTATTGAATTCCCTACAACGGCTTTTATCTGGTTGATATTCATGATGTAGCTCCTATGTACTCGCATGAAGATATTACTCGGGAGTTTAGATTCTAAGCTCTTCATTGTTTGTAAGGTTATCACACGACCAGAATTCTTTTTAATGATCACATAGTCTTTCAATCCTTCGATATATAGGATCTCATTGAAATGAATCTTAACCAATTTCTTATCTGCCTTTACAAAGAAGAAGTCTTCTTCTTGAGCTATGGGGGATTTTACTGTTAAGCCTTCTTTAGCCTTGTTGACAGCCTTTAAAAAACGATCAAAGGCGATAGGCTTTAAAAGATAATCTACAGCGTCTAATTCAAATCCTTCTATCGCATATTCAGAGTAAGCTGTTGTAAAAACAATCTTTGGCACATTTCGAAGAGATTTAACCAATTCTATACCTGTCATTTGAGGCATTTGAATATCGAGAAATAGCAAGTCTACTTCTTGATTTTGGATAATGTTATTGGCATCAATGGCATTCTCACAACGGCCTATAAGCGTCAAGTCTGGGATCTTCTCAATGTAAGATTCTATGATGTCCAATGCTAGAGGTTCGTCGTCAACAATTAATGTTTTGATCATACAGTTGTAGCTTAATTTAGATTAATGTTTAGGTTTATTTTAAAAGTTTCTTCAAAGTCATTGATTTTTAAATCATATTGATTGGGGTATAAAAGGTTTAATCTACGCTTAACGTTTTCAAGTCCTATACCTCCTGATTTTTTGCCATTAGCATTTTGTTTAACTGGGGCTTTAGAATTTTCTATTTCCAGATCAACTTTTGTAGAATCTAGTTTCATATTAATGTTTACAAAACCAGAATTGATTTGATTATTGACACCATGCTTGAAGCTGTTTTCCAAAAATGGAATAAATATCAATGGGGCTATCATTTGTCCATTGACTTTTCCTTCCAAGTTGAAATTGACATTAAACTTATTGCCTTGTCTTAGCTTTTCTAATTCAATATAGTTTTTTACATAATTAACTTCCTTTTCCAAGCTCACTAACTTCTCATTGCATTCATAAAGCATATAACGCATCATCTCGGATAACCTCAATACGATCTCGGGCGCTAAGTCTGATTTTTTTAAAGTAAGCGCGTATAAATTATTAAGCGTATTGAAGAAGAAATGGGGATTAATTTGGGACTTAAGAAACTTCAGTTCTGACTGTAAATTTTGACTTTCAAGATCCTTTTTTTCTTGTTGATGTAAAAGCCAATCTTTTGTGACTTTAAATAACATAGAGGCCAAACCAACAAAAAGACCTATGATATAAGCCGTTTCTCTGGCATCTACCAAATTGGCTCTAATGGTTTCGAATTTGCTATATAACAACAATAAAATAGACGTGTATATGGGCGCTACCAAAACGGCTAATCCTACAAGGCAAATAAGGTACATCACCGGCTTTTTGCGCTCGAGGAAAGTAGGGATGAGATAGTATATATTCATGTAAGATATGAACATGAATATGGTGACTTCTACAAGTGCTTCTACGATTTTATAAATTACAGGGACTCTGCTAGAGTCTATGAGGAACAGAAAAAAGAAAGTCAAAAACCAAAAGCTGAAATGCAGAAAGCCCTTGGACTTCAGCAAATCCTGATTAATATTCTTAATATCCGTCAAATTCACACTTACAATTTAGTACATGTCCGTCGGATAATTCATTGAGATAGACTAATTATTAACTTTATCCGATATAATTATGCCTATTTTAAGGCTTTTAATTGAACAATACATTTCATTCGACGGTTCTAAGTGCGTTGATACACGAAAATCTGATATGAGTTATAAAAAAAAGGAGACTTATTCACCCAAAATAACCGAAAGCTTAAAGAAGAACTATACTTCGATAATCAAGTCTTTAGGAGAGGATGTAAAACGAGAAGGGCTTTTAAAAACGCCTGAAAGGGCCGCTAAAGCCATGCAATTTCTAACTCATGGATATGCTCAGGATCCTATTAAAATTATGCGTAAAGCGGTTTTTAAAGAGGATTACAACAGTATGGTTTTGGTTAAGGATATCGAGTTATATTCTCTTTGCGAACATCATTTGTTGCCTTTTTACGGAAAAGTACATATCGCTTACATCCCAGATGGCTATATAGTGGGATTAAGTAAATTACCCAGAATAGTTGATGTATACGCGAGAAGGTTACAGGTACAGGAAAGGCTGACAGATCAGATTTTAGAATGTATTGAAACTTCATTGAAGCCACAAGGCGTTGCAGTAATCATAGAAGCTGCACATATGTGTATGATGATGCGTGGTGTTGAAAAACAAAATTCGATGACCACAACCTCTGCTTTTACGGGCGTTTTTAGAGAAGCTGAGACAAGAAATGAATTTTTAAGGCTGATTGCCAAGAATAACTAATCTCAATGTCTACATTTGTAGACAACACTCAATCATGGCTGTATTATTATTCCCGGGACAAGGTTCCCAATCTGTTGGTATGGGCAAGGCCCTCTACGATGAAAATGACACGATTAAGGCACTTTTTCATCAAGCGGATGAGATACTTGGATTTTCATTAAGCGATACCATGTTCAATGGCACTGAAGAAGATTTAAAACAAACCAGTGTGACACAACCCGCAGTGTTTTTAGATGCTTATTCTAGATATCTCGTGCATAAAGACAATCTTACTCCTAAGGCATTTGCTGGGCATTCATTGGGTGAATTTACAGCCCTCGTTGCTAGTGGTGTACTTTCTTTTGAAGATGGCTTAGATCTGGTGGCTAAAAGGTCACGGGCCATGCAGGGTGCTTGCGATAATACTAAGGGTACAATGGCAGCAATATTAGGTATGGAAGACAAGGAAGTAGAGGAGATATGTAATGCTTCAGATGGCGTTGTAGTAGCCGCTAATTATAATTGCCCAGGACAATTGGTGATTTCAGGCGAAATAGACGCGATTGAAGGCTGTGTTGAAAAAGCAAAAGAAGCCGGAGCGAGAAGAGCTATTATATTAAATGTCAATGGTGCCTTTCATTCTCCTTTGATGGGGTCAGCAAAATCACAATTAGAAGAAGCTATCTTATCTAAGACATTTAAGAATCCTATAGCACCGATTTATCAAAACGTTAACGCGAAAGCTGAAACAGAGATAGAGCAAATTAAGTTAAACCTTATAGATCAGCTAACGAGCCCGGTTAAGTGGACGCAGACGATGAAAAATATGATTGATAGCGGACATAATGAATTTATAGAGTTTGGAGCCCGCGTATTAAGTGGTTTCTTTAAGAAGGTTGATCGCAGTTTAAATATTACTCAACATTAGTATATATGCCTAAAGAAAACAGAACATTAGATATTGGAAAAGTGCTCATTGCACAACCCTTCATGACAGATACAAATTTTAAAAGATCTGTTGTAGGGCTTTGTGAGTATTCCAAAGATGATGGTGCTGTTGGCTTCATATTGAATAAACCTATCAATATGACCATTGATGAATTGATGGGGGATATTAAAACTGATGAATCTTTTGAAGTTCATTATGGAGGTCCAGTAGCTACGGATACCTTGCATTATATACACAACGTAGGTGACTTGCTAGAAGATTCAGTGAAAATTACTAGAGGGGTTTATTGGGGTGGCCATTTTGAAAAGCTAAAATTCTTGATTGAATCTGGCGTTATTAGACCGCAGAATATCAGATTTTATATTGGGTATAGCGGTTGGACTGCAGGCCAATTAGAAAATGAAATGAAAGCAGGTTCTTGGATCCTGTCAGATTTATACGCTAATTATATATTCAAATCTCAATCGAGTCGACTGTGGGCACAGGCATTGGATAATAAAGGCAACACATTTTCTGTGATTGCCCAAATTCCGAACTATCTTAGCTTTAATTAAAAAAAAGCTTTTGCTCAATCTAAAGGATATTAATTTATTTTTCGGTGATCACCATTTATTAGAGGACATTTCCTTCTTAATCAATGCTGGTGATAAGGTGGCACTCATAGGAAGAAATGGGGTAGGTAAAACGACTTTATTTAAAATAATCATGTCGGAGCTCTCTCCAGATTCTGGTGAAATTTCAATGCCTAAACAAACCAAGATCGCCTATCTTTCTCAGCATTTGGATCTCGATATCAATCGAACAATTATGGATTGTTGTTTGGATTGTTTCAAAGAATTTTTTGATACAGAAAGAGACATAGAATCCAAAAGACAAGCGCTTGAATCCATTAGTGATGAAAATGAAATCACTAAAGTTCTGAATGAAATTGCAGATCTTGAAATCAAACTGGAAGCCTTAGAACAAGGCAATCCGCATTCAGAAATCAGCAAGATATTGAGAGGATTTGGATTTAAAGAAAATCAGTTTTCTGATCCTATTAGTAGTTTATCTGGAGGATGGCAAATGCGTGTTCAGATGGCACAATTGCTTTTGTCAAAACCTGATCTTCTGTTATTAGATGAGCCGGATAATCATTTGGATATTGAAGCCTTAATATGGTTTGAGAATTATCTGAAATCGTTTAATAAGGCGGTCTTGTTTATTTCTCACGACGTTGAGTTTATGACCAATGTGGCCAATAACATTTTTGAACTCAGCAATCGAAAGTTGTTTTCATTCAAAGGGAATTATCCAAAATATATTGCTGCAAAAGCCTTGAGAAGAGAAAAAGAGCAACAAGCTTTTACTAATCAACAAAAAGTAATCAAGCAAAAGGAACGTACAATTACGCGCTTCATGGCTAAGGAGTCAAAAACTAAAATGGCACAATCCATGAAGAAGCAGTTGGACAAAATGGAACGCATAGAAATTGATCAAGATGATGTCACAAAAATCAACATTCAATTTCCAGTTACCAAAGCGCCAGGCAAGGTGGTTACTACAGTCAATGAAGCATCAAAATCTTATGGAGATAATCATGTATTAGATAAAATATCTCTGGAAGTTTTGAGAGGTAAGAAGATTGCCTTTGTTGGACAAAATGGACAAGGTAAATCAACACTCGTAAAAATGATTGCGGGACTGATTCCTTATAATAGTGGCCAAGTAGAATTAGGCTATAATGTAGAATTGAATTACTTCGCGCAGGATCAATCCGAAACTTTAGATCCCAAGATGACTGTTTTGGAAACTATAGAATCTAAATGTGATCCCGATTATTACACTTCTTGCAGAAAGACGTTAGGTGCTTTCGCATTCTCAGGTGATGATGTATATAAGAAGGTATCGGTACTTAGTGGAGGCGAAAAATCTAGATTAGCCATGGCTTGCTTGGTTTCTCAAAAGTCCAACTTCCTTATTCTAGATGAGCCTACCAATCACTTGGACATACATTCTAAAACGATGTTGAAACAAGCGATTGTTGACTATCCAGGGACATTAATCATTGTCAGTCACGATCGAGAAATTTTAAAAGGCAGTATTGATGAAACTTATGAATTTAGAGATCGTCAGTTAATTCACCATTTAGGAGATTTGGAGTATGTGCTTTCGAAACGAAAAGCTGATGATATTAGAACCTTCCAACAGACAGAAGATAAAAAAGCGAAAGTTCAAGCAGCTCCGAAAAAACAATTGTCCTACGAAGAACAAAAGCAGATCAACAGAAAGATCAGTAAGGCTGAAAAAATGATTGAGCAGTTAGAAAAAGACATTGCAGATATTCATCAAAAGTTAGTAGACCCCAATTTTTACAATTCGGTAGAGGGTACAGCGGCATTAAAATCTCTCAAGACAAAAGAATCGGAATTGGATGAATGGAATTTGAAGTGGGAGGAGGCAGTAGGGATGTTGCCGTGAGCATGAGCGCACGTTCTTTTTTATCTATGTTTAATTTGCTTGGTTGTATTCTATTGTTACTCCTTTTGCATTAATTTTTTGAGACTATATTTTTTTATAATCTCTTTAGATTCTTCAAATTTCCTTAGATCATTTTTGGTTTCGATTTGAAGCCATAAAATTGCAGGTATTTTAAATATTTGCTCAATCTTTTTTGCAAGCAGGTTATTGAATTTTCTATTTCCTCTTAAAATAGCCTGCAAATTGGATCTTTCTAGATCAATATATTCGGCAAATCTTGTTTTGGATATTTTGAGTCTTTTAAGCAGTCTATCTAAGAATTCACCGGTCGGAATATAATTTTTATTGTCACTTGAATTGAGATAGTCTATCATTTCAATCTGTAGACCAAATTTTATAGTTTCAGTACTTTGACTTTCAGTTCGGTTTTCAATGTGGTTTCGAATGTAGTGAGCTATAGCTTCTTGTGCTTCTAAGTCTAAAGTTGGATTTTGCTCTCCTAGAATATGATCAAAATAATTATTCATAATTATTTTATGCCGGTTTTAAATGCCTTTAATGAGCGTAATATGTTAAAGCTATAAACTTTTATCTAATATATAAATAAACCGAGTGGTGTACGTAAGATCTAAAAAATAAGCTTATCATTAACTTCAATATTTTTCAATCTGGCCTTTTTTATTTTAGTAACTGAGGGCTTAAATTCCTTTAAAACAGGATTATGTTTGAGCTGCAAGCGAGTTTAATCCTGTTTAGGAATTTCAGTTTTCAGATGCGTTAAAAAATGAAATGAGCCTTGAATTTTTTGTTTCGTTTTTGTTTCAAAATATGAACGAATATTCCACCTTTGGTGGATCAAAGCAAGTAAACCTTGCTTTTAAATGAGAGAACCGAAACAACAGTTTCGGCTTTGGAAAGCCTGCCGGCGAGGCAAAAAGATAAAGTGTTGACTACATAATCTTAAGTACAAAAGAAATTTAATTATAGCGTATTCTAAATGCGATATTCATTAAATAATTCCTAACTCATCATTTTATCCAACTGATACAACACAGCTTTCATATCCTTAGGTAGAGGTGATTCAAACTTTAAATTTTCATTTGTAATTGGATGTTCAAACCCAATCATGCTTGAATGGAGAGCGACGCGATTCAATAAAGGACGTTCTGCTTCTGGATGACCTTTGTATTTTCTTTTTATTGATGAAAGATAGAAAGCCTGACCATCTCCATATAAGCTGTCGCAAACAATGGGGCAGTGTATGGCTTTAAGGTGCACCCTGATTTGATGCATACGTCCGGTTAATAACTTTAATTCTAAATGAGAGAAGTAATCATAGCTTTTTAGAATTCTGTATTTGGTATGAGAGGTCTTTCCTTTTTGGTGGATTTTCATACCTTTTTTACCTGCTTCAGATGGCGCTATGGGTAGATCAATCATCCCTACTTCTTCTTGTGGTACGCCTTTGACTATCGCTTGATAGTGCTTATTGATACTTCTGCTTTCAAAGAGTTGATTCATCGCTTTATGTGTTGCTTCTGTTTTAGAGAACGTGATTAAGCCGCTGGTTTCTCTATCTAAACGATGGTTGACAAAAACGGTATCTCTGTAAGATTGTAGGCTGGTTAATAGATTAAGTGCATTGTTGTTATATCTGTCAGGTATGGTTAACCATCCACTAGGTTTGTCAATAACCAATATGTGATCATCTTCAAAGACTATTGACCATCTATTACTTTTCTTTGCCATAATTCTGCTCAGTGAACAAAGCTATTGAATAGTTTTGATATAGAGGCTTATGCCTTTAGGTGATTATAATATAATAGATGCTTTTTGAGCTGTTCGCCATTCTATTAAGGCTAGTATTATTAAGATAATTGTTTCAAGGAAAAGATATACCCAACCCCAAATTGTGACTGATGCTTGATGGTAGACAGCAAAACCGATAGAGATAAAACAATAAGAAATATTAGCAATGGCTATGATTTTGAGGTAAGGTCCTAGATTAGATTTGATCAGTTTCAGACAGAGTAGATCATATATAAAGAAGATTACAGGAATACTTGCTAGGATATATAATGCTGATTTTGGGAAGCCGAAAAACCATTCTAGTTGTACTAGTACAATGCCAAGCAGAAATACAGAAAGCAGTGCACCTAATGCGTCTAGATAGAAAAGCTTTTTTACGTTGGCTTGGTGCGTTTTTTTATTGAACATCATGAGGTGATTAAAACGTTCTTATTTATTGATTCATAAGTCCGTTAATGTTCTAATTATTTTTTAAATGTAACGCCTGTGCATATAAGCCCGGCGCCAGATAACGTAGCTTCAAAGTTGTCATTGTCAGAGAATGAGCCTGAAACGCCTAAAGTAAATGAACTAAAAGTACCTTCTGCTTCTATCTCGCCGTTTATAATGGTCCCGTCAATAGTAGAGGTTATTGAAGAAGAAGCGGCCGTCAGATTGATTTCTGTGGGATTTCCGTTGGGACGCGCGGCTATCGTTATCGTTTCTATGATGGTCGTGTTATTGGTCGTGCCACAGGTTGCATCGACAACGCTGTATTCTCCATAATAAACGCTGTTAGAAATGATTTCGCAGGCATCACCTTCGTATCCATCTGGACATTGGCAAGTCCCATCATCACAAACACCTGGTCCGCATTCTACACCATCACAATTATCTGAACAGGCATAAAAGCTAAGCAATAAAGTCGTTGATAAGATTTTAAGGAAGTTTTTCATATTCTTTGTTGTTTGTTTAAAAGCACCCAAGATAGAATAAATTATCGCTTTCAATGTGTCAAAGTATTGCAGAAAATATAAGCCATTGGGCTTCTACATGTTATAGTAAAAAGGTCTTTAGTGTGAACGCGATGTGTATGATATGTAATAGAAATTTTTAACTGGCTATCTTATCGAACTGATCATTATATAAAATCTTTCAAACCAAAATATACCATTTAATAAAAAGGAAATCAACAAACTGAAGTTCGCATTAAGTCGATTTTTCTTGATCCAAAAGAGTTGTGTTAATATTAATGGGATCCACATTAATATATAGAGCGTCCAGTAAAAGCCTATAGACTCGCTAAGGAGTGAAAATTGTAAATGGAAGTAACCCCCAAAGATCGCTATAGCCATTTGAAATATGTATGAAGCCAAAAGAATGCTACTTAAAATACAAATCACTAAGTTAGCGCTATTTAATAATCTTGCGTTATAAGCTTTGTTTACATGAAATAGCTTGCTTAGAATTAAATAAAGAAACATAAATAGTGATAGGTAAGATAGAATCTTACCTGAGTAATAAGGTAATGGTAGTATGGTGGTATGCCATCCGGGAGATATATTAAATATATCCATTTGTGACTTTTGCTATAGTTTGGTTAAGATGTGAATAATTTTAAATTTTAATCTTTCCACTCAAAATAATTTGAGCTTTACTTTTTATAGTCATTTGCTTTTCGTCCAATAATTCAACCTCCATGAACCCTGTTCTTTCTGAGCATTGAAAAGCATGCATCTTTGTTTTGTTTAGTTGCTTGCCCCAATATTTGGCTAGAAAGGTATGTGTGCCACCAGTTACTGGATCTTCATTAGTGCCACTCCAAGGCCAAAAATATCTTGATTCAAAATCAAAGTTTTCTTTTTTAGATAGCGCTGTCACAAGTACACCGTTAATGGAATCATGCGAATTTTTTAGTTTATCGAAATCAGGCGCAAGATTCTTCAATATATCTGAGCTTGAGATTTCAAGTAAAAGTATTTTGGTTTCAGCATTGTATGCACTATTGTTCACTTCGCTAATCCCCAATGCATTAAGCAGTTCGATAGGTGCATCTTGCGGTGTAGTGTCATAAATAGGGAAGCCCATTTTTATAAACGCGCCTTCGCGTTCGATAGGTAATTTTAAGTTTTGAATATTTACGAAGGTAAGCGCATTTTGTCCAGTACTTTCGAAGAGCACTTTAGAAGAAGCCAGAGTGGCATGTCCACATAAAGGTATTTCCATAACCGGAGAAAAAAATCTTAATGGATATGCATTGTCTTTGTTTAATTCTCCAATGAATGCCGTTTCCGATAGTCCTAGTTCTTTTGCGATTGAAAGCATTTCAGAATCAGAAAATGTATCTTTTAGGATGCATACGCCAGCAGGATTACCCTTAAAAGCTTCGTCTGTAAATGAGTCGACGATATATGTTTCTATTTCTTTCATTCTTTATTTTTGTGAGCATGTGCTTACATGCCACACTTCATTTCATTCCTAAAATCCATTAAGCTTTCGAAAAATTTTGATCTAGTCTGATTAGATTTTACTTCTAAATTTAGGGTGTTTAAAAATTGACAAGTTTGTTCATCCGTTTCAAATAAACAAGACTTTACAAAAGGGTAGGCGAGAAAACTACCTATGGAGTCGGACTCGATTTTTTCAATAATTCGTTTTTGATAAATCGAGTCCATATTGTTACAAATATATGATAGAAAAGCTGGGTAGTAATCATGAAGGACAGGCGTCCTCCTGGATTCTCCAATTTTACTCAATACCAACTCGTGAATGTCTCCATAGTCTGCTAACTTATGCAACAGACTATCAAATGCCTCACGATCAATGTCGTTATTTTTTTCTAACGTCTTCTTAAGGATCTCAAAACTATCTATAAGTATGGTTTCGTTTTGAGCAATACCAACTGTGTGAGTTAGAATTATTAATGTTACTATGAGTAACGTGCTTTTAATCACTTTTGTGGAATAATTTGGATAAAGTTTATTGTTGTAAATGTTTTTATGGTATTTATACACCTGATTTTTAGGATTCAGCTCAACTCCTTTTATAAAAGAAAATCATAAAAGAACTAAAATGACAACCGCTAACGTGATTTGTGAGCGATTGCCCTTTTCAGTTGTCTGGCGTATTTTATTTATTTATAACAATTTTCTCTGTGATTTTTTGAGCTGTATAGTTATCTCTAATCTCAAGAATAAAGTTGCCATTTGGGACACTTGCTATATCAATTTGTTTCTTATTTGTTGTGCTAATTAGGGCATGTCCTAAATAGTCGTATAGTGTCACTGTATAATCAAGATTTCCTTTTACGTTTATATTTATAGTTTTTATGGCTGGATTCGGAAAAATGTTAATAGTTGAGTTGCCAAGCTCAAATATTGATGATAATAAATCCATTCCATCGCAATCTTCGTCTATTCCATTGTTTGGAATCTCTTCTGCGTCAGGGTTTATATTAGGATCATCATCATTACAATCATCAGCTATTACAAAGCCATCTTGATCTAAGTCATCATCTAAAGTTTCTGGATTGCAATCATCATCTAATCCGTTATAAACAACCTCTATTTGATCTGGATTAATATTGGGATTGTTGTCATCACAATCATCTGCAAGTAGAAATCCATCTTGATCAAGATCATCATCAAGTGTTTGTGAATTACAGTCATCGTCGATGCCATTGTAAGGTATTTCGGTTTGGTTAGGATTTATTTCAGGATTACTATCATCACAATCTTCAACTAACGGTGAGCCGTCACTATCACTATCTGTCAATTTATACTCTAAAGCGCCTTTGTCCCTAGGTGGCAATCTGACTAAGCCATCTAAGTCTATATTTAAAGAATCTATATCTATTCCTGTATCTATTGCCGGACTGCCTTGAGCTAGATTATAATTCCCGTTTTCGGGATCTTCGAATAATGGATTCGTTTCGATTACATCATTTTGATTTAATGTAATGCTCGAGGGAATGTTGCCGTCAAAAAGATTACCACCTTCTGTAATAAATGCTATGATGCCTGATGCATATGTTATGTTATTTGCAGAAGGTCGAGCAAAGATGTTATTCATTGAGATAAGTGTATTGGTGCCGGTTGTACTTTCGAGAAGTACGTTGCTCCCCGCGGGTGCAGTATTACCAGCAATCGTACAATTGGTCATGAAGGTACGACACTCTACCTCACTAGATCCTGTGATAATTACTCCTCCTCCAATTTCGTTACTTATGTTTTCAGTGAATAGACAGTTGTCAATATTAGAATTTACATTAGATAACATAAGTCCTCCACCCTCATCTTCTGCAAAGTTATTCTTAAAAAGTGATCTTGAAATGATTGCTAAAGGTCTTTCTTGCGTTTCGTCAAGAGGTCCAAAGATTCTAATTCCTCCTCCAAAAGTCGATGCACTATTAGATTCAATTCTTGAGTCTGTTATCGTTGTTGTATTCGTAGAACCTATTTGAGCAGTGCCGCCTCTTCTTGCTTGGTTGTTTATGAATCTTGAATCTTCAATCGTTAACTCATCAATGGAGGTGATGTTTAATACACCTCCAGATGCAGAGGCTTGATTATTTAAAAAATGACTACTGAGTATTGTAACCTGTGTGTTGTCACCTTCCGCATGTATCGCTCCACCATCACTAGCGCTACCATTGATAAGTTCACATCTTTCTAATCTCATAGTTTGTCTACTATGATCGTCCTCCCAAAAGTCAAATATATGTCCGCCTTTTCCACCTTCAGATAAGTTGCTATCAAAAAAGCAATCCTCGAATCTTGAAAATGACTCTGCAACTATTATTGCGCCACCATCAAATCGTGAGCTATTTGAGATGAACTGACAATTAATGAAATGTGTAAAGTTGTTGTCATCACAATAGCCAGCTCCAGCCTCTCTTGCTGTATTGCCTTGGAACAAACAGTTCTCAAATAATGTCATATGCTGATTAGCATAAAAGGCGCCTCCAATATTTGCTTGGTTATTTATAAACTTACAGTTTATTGGTCTGACAAGAAAGTTGAACCCAGCTCGTAAATGAATCGCCCCTCCAAAGTAGCCGTAATTCTGCGTGAAGGTGCAATTTCGAATTTTTGGATCAGATCCATTCGTAAGCATTGCGCCACCTCTTCTTTCGTCACCCGAACCCGATGCTCCTTCAGTTTGGCCATATGCAAAAGTTAATCCATCAATTATGGTTCGTCCTTGAATTGATTCATCAAATACCATCACGTGCATAACATTGTCCTCTTTAAAATCAGTAAAGTTGTTGTCGACATCATTACCAAGAATATCTCCAGAGAGTATTGTTAAATTTGATTCAATATCTCTTTCTTCTAGGGCTGTTTCAGTGCCAACAAACCCACCATAGATTTCAATATTTATATCAATATTAAATGTGCTGTTTCGGCTTGGGTTAATACCTCCTGGTTTGTATGTGCCTGCAGCGACCCAGATTTGATCTTCTTCTTCAGCAGAATCTATTGCTTCTGACAGATCATTAAATGCATCCGTCCATGTTGTACCATCATTATTGCCATCTGCGTTGGCGTTGACATAGATTTGACCTGATGCATAAAATCCAGTGCATAAAATGAGTAATATGGAAATTGTTTTTTTCATAGATGTGTTTATAATTTAAATTTCGATTTTGATATTACAATGGTTTTTTTGAAAGACTTAAATAGCCTAATGAACCTCAGAATTATATATGCTTATTGATTTAAGTCTACTTAGTTTAACCTGTTGTATTAAAAATAACTATTTTTTAACGGATTATAGATATGTGTTGTCTTTTATAACTACTTGTGGTAGGTGTGTCAACCAAGTTTATATTTCCGGCGAATTGTAAATCTTCTCCAATGTAGGTGAGGTTATTAAGTCCTTGAAAAACTTCTAAATTATCATTACCTCCGATTGATACTGTTTTACCTACAGATGTCAAATTGGGGAACGAGAAAGTTGACGCGGATGTGCCGCTTATCCATAAATCTCTACCTATTTCAGTTAGATTGTCGAAAGCCGATAAGTCTGTGACTTGCGGCACCGTTTGAATCAGTAATCGACCTCTTATTATTTCTAAGTTAGATAGTGGACTCAAATCTGAAATGTCAGATCCAAATGTTCCTATAAATACATCTTCATTGATTTTAGTACAATTGGGGTAAAGCATTATAAAATTATCTAACTCTTCCTGTGTACGGAAGGATACACCGTTCGGAGGGCATTGAGCTATAGCTTCTATGCCAAGCAATAGTATAAACAACATGGTGGGCAGTCTAAATGGCATGTTCGTAGATTTAAATTAGTAAGTATGAAGTTTGAAAGTATGATGCTAAAGGTATTAAGGTTTTGGGTTATTTAATTTAATCATTTGGTAGCCATATCTGTATCGATGTTGGGTTAATAAAGAATCCAATAATCTTATCGAAATTAGATGCTGCTATTCAATATCTAATTCTTGTCTTTCAACTAAAAAGTCAAAAGTCAGTTCAAATAATCCCTTACCATCCACAACACCATTCCAGGCCCCATGTCCTGCAGGTGCACCATTAGGTGTCGTCAGGGTTGATAATTGATTGTGAATACCTAAAGAGTCAAAGATGCTTTGTAGTTCTAATGCTTCTTCATAAGGTGTGACCGGATCTACTGCTGTACCATGCGCCATAAATAATTCAGGGTCATTGCTGTCATATCTGTCATACTGCTCTAATCCATATACGCCTTCATAAAGATCTAGTTTTACATTAGAGCCCCAGAAGTAAATCATACTTTTTACTTCATAATCCTCATTTAAATTTGTCGTTGCAAGTGTAGAGTCGTCAGCCATTGGGATTTCATCTTTGAAGTCTTCCTGATTTGAAATGCCCAAAGCAACAGTTGTAATAGCTCCTGCAGAAGCACCGCCTACTGTAATAAAGTTTGTATTAATGTTGTAGCTGCCTGCGTTAGCGACAATCCAACGTAAGGCCGCTTTAGAATCTCTTTGTGCGGCATACATAGCAAGACTTTGTTGTAGTTCTTTCGGAGATTGTGCTCCTTGAAGGGCAAATGCTATCCACTCTTGTGGGACGATGCCCTTGTAGAAAGTAGTGACGCTTTCTGGAGTCATCCCTTCTATCGCTCCTAACTCTTCCGTTGTCCTATAGTCGATAGAAACAAAAACCCAACCTCTTGAAGCATAGAAGTTGCCCATCTCGACTATTTCTGGTTTGTGTTTTATTCCACCAGTAAATCCACCACCGTGTATGAACATGAAAACCGGTCTATTAGGGGAGTTGTTATCTGGTAGGTACACATCCAAATATTGAGGAATTGGAAAAGGACTTGTACTTATTGCATCATGACCTAATCCCTCAGCATAAATGACATCCTCTTCTATAAGAACAGGATATGTAGCTTCAGCCGCGATTGTGGGTATACCATCGAACGATATAATGGGTTCGTCTTCCTTGCAAGCTGTAATTATGAGTATGGTGTAAATGCTTAGATAAATCAGTTTATTCATGCCTCTTGTTTATTTTATCTTCCGCTAACTTTTGCTTCTATGTAGAGCAACTATAAGCAGACGAGATTTACATTCATTAATTATTGTCATTATTCAAATTAGAATACAAGTTTTCTAAACTTCTCCTTTAGTTAATAGAGTTTATCTGTTTTCTGTATCTGAGATTGTTGGCTATTTTAATCGTCTTCTATTTTAGTTTTTGATACAACGAGATACATTTGATTTCCAATAGTTCTGGGTCTTCAAAATTTGAAAATTCTTGCAAAGTAGTGTTTTTATCATTCATTAGAACCATGTAGGACATAAGATGAGAATTATAAATAGGGCTATCTTTAATGCATCCTCATTATTGGTGGTTCAATGCCTCCACTTCCTCTAATCTAATTTCTTGTCCTTTGTTATCTTCCGTGATATTCCATATTTGGTAGTGGTGCGTTATTTTTTAAATATTTGTCAAACCAATTCATTACCTCTTCATCAACTTCTTTTCTATGTTCTGAAAGCCCATGATCTCCACCTTCAAATATTATTAAACGATAGGGTATTCTAAATTTTTCAAACTCCAATTGATTAAGAAATTGGATATGCTTGTTCGATACATTAACCCTCTTTGTGCTAAATCATTTGCACAAGAGTCATGTTTGGTTATGTTGTTGATATCAATTGTATTGTTGGTTTAGATGTTTCTAAATTCACAAGCAGGGTTAATTATAGCCTCCTGTTATAGTTAACTTTAATTCATTTAAAACTATAGTGGCCTTATGACTTAGTTTAAAAAGCACCCTTTAAGTATAGTAATTACATATTCTTAGTTCTAAATAGTGAATACCCCTATACTTAAAACTAGGGTAATGCCTTAGGTTTTGAAATTGGGATATTATTAATATTGATAAAATTTAATATTAATAACAGATGCTGAATAACTACTTCTTAACAATCGCTTTCTTATTAATTTCAATTAGTGTCTTTGGCCAAAAATCGATAAGTATTGAAATTGATTTTTCTAAAGGATACAGTCTTAGAAAAGATATCTATGGTGTAAATAATAACACTTTACGTAAACCTTATTATATGAGTAACTCTGGATTTCAAGAGGTGTATGAAGACCTTGGGAAACCCACAATGCGGTATCCTGGAGGAACGATATCTAATTACGTAGATCTTTCAAACGGTAGATCAGAAGTATGGCCTGGTGCTGATGAGAAAGATGCTAATAGAGCAGCAACTCATAATAACCTTCTTGTAAAAGCTGGAAAAGAAGATAAAGGAGAAGACATTGGGGAGTATATTAAATTTCTAAAGGAAACAGAAGCGACCTCTACTTTTGTTATGAATATCACGACTACGACTGATGAGGAAGCTGAAAGTATCTTTAGAAAAATAAGAGATCAAGGAGCAGAAATAAAGTATTTCGAAATAGGAAATGAGCTGTATACAAAACAATATGAAACTGCTATACCAGATGCAGCAGATTATATTAAAAAGGCGAAAACTAGAGCATTGCTTATTAAATCATACTTTCCTGATGCACTCATTGGAGCCCTCAGTCCTAGTTCCATATGGTCTGATGAGGTTTTTATGCCTGATGGCGGCTTAACAGGTGAGCGAGATGAGTTATGGTATGAAGCTATAAAAAAGGAAGATTTTTTTGATGCAATCATAATGCATATGTACTCTACAACGGGTATGAATAGGTTGGTTTCAATGGAAGACTGGCTGCCAGTAGAAGAATCGTATACCTATGGTATCTCGCAGATAGATGGACATGCCAATGCAGTATTTAAGAGATTGAAAGATGATTTTCCAGGTAAAAAAGTATGGGTTACAGAATATAATATAGGTGGGTTTTCGGATTCACTTTCTACCTATCCTCTTAGAAATACTTATCTCGGGGGATTATCTACTGCGGGGTTTATGATGAAAATGATTCAAAATAAGAATGTTGAAATGAGTAGTTGGCACTCACTCATTCAGATGATAACCAATGAAAGCAGTCCTAATCAATTGTTGCCAGATGATACTGAGTTTGGTAGAATTCAGAACTATGACTTCTTCATGTTTTTTAAAGAAAGTATAAGACAAGCCCGACAATACAAACCTGTAGTTATAAAAGGCAATAAAACATATCAGGGTAGAGGGGACTACCCAGATGCTTATTCTGATATGGATGCGATTGCCACATATAATCCCACTACACAAAGAGTGTTTTTGACCTTAATCAATAAGAAGGAACAAAGTTATAAGTTGAGCATAAATGACTTAGAGACCTCAATTGGTGCTTCGGTCTTAAAGGTTAATGAGTTGACACCTGATAGTCAATTAGAAGTAGAAAATGCTATACAAACTAATCATACAGAATTAAACGACCTAAATATTGATCTTGAATCCATTGTAATCAAGCCCTATTCTCTATACAGAATTGAATTAGAAAGATCGCTAACTCAAGTGGAAGAAATTGTGAGTAATGAAATTTTAATATTTCCAAATCCTACTTCAGACAAGTTGACTATATCCTCCAATCAGGATCTAAGACAATGGGTAGTTACTAATAAATTAGGTCAACAGGTACTGATGGGTGAAGGATCTTACATGGATGCATCTTCTTTGTCACCTGGAATGTACTACTTGCAGGTGAGAGGACAAACACTGCCATTTCTAAAGAAATAAATTGTGAAAAAAAATCTACATCATTCTCAATCAGACTACGGCTGTGTAAAATGCTTCAGGCTATTTTAGGAAGTGGCATTTTTGCTAACGTCAATCGGTGATGGTTTACCTATCATTTTGTGAGGTACATGAAGGTGTCGTGAAACGATCATAGTTTATTACTTGCATGAAGCCCTTTATTTTACAAGTACTATTTTAAACAGATTAATTTGATCTTTGCGTTTGACATCAACATTTCGATTCAGCTATAAATCAAAAGACGTTAACACCTTAGGCGGGTGATGATAGGTCGTCGTTTCTACGACGATTTCGCAGATATGCGATCTGATCTAAGGTTATCATCAGTATATTTAATTTTCACTTTGAAATTATATTCTACTTAATTGAAACTATCATATTCCAGCCTTAAAGACGAAGACAACTTTATTATAACTGACTTTAAATGTGAACCTGCACAGAAGTTATTTCAAGCAAAAGGATTTTATAAAATTATTTGGAGTAAGGAGGCGGCGGTTGACTTAAAGATAGATGATTATAAGTTATCACTTGATCAAAATCAGGTTGTGTTTTGTACGCCATTAAATATCATTCATGTGCCGATGGACAATCGTGGCCTCATTTCATTTGTATTCAATAAAGAGTTCTTTTGCATTCAGACTCATGACGACCAAGTTTCATGTAATGGGTTCTTGTTTTTCGGTTCTGCACAACCTCAAGTTATTGAGCTTTGCGAAAAAGACCAAAAGCAATTCTCCATAATGGAAGAACTATTTCTAAATGATTTTTCTGTCAAAGATCAGTTACAGGGTGAGATGCTTAGGTCGTTGCTTAAAAGATTATTGATAATTTCTACCCGACTGCTAAAGGAAGATCTGCCTCATCCTTCCATACCAACAAACCAAATGGATCTAGTTCGTGAATTTAATTTGTTAGTGGAAAAGCATTTCAGAAAATTACATAAAGTAAAGGACTATGCCGATCTTCTTTATAAATCACCGAAGACGCTTTCTAATCTTTTCTCTAAGTTGATTAATAAAAGTCCGTTGAACATCATTAATGAACGAATTATTCTTGAAGCAAAGAGACTTTTATTATACTCCGATCTCACCATCGAAGAGATCTCCAGGGACCTAGGCTATAAAGAGTCAGGTCACTTTTCTAAATTCTTTAAGAAGCATGCAGGGAGTAATCCGAATGCCTTTAAAAAATCAAAGGCTGCACTCTAGCTTAATAACTTAGGGAATAATCTACATTTTATAGGGAAAGGATTACAGTAATCAATAGCATGATACGTATCATCTTTGTATTGTAATTATTTATAACACAATAAAAATAAATTATCATGTCAAAATTAATAACTGGATTATTCTTACTTTTTAGCATATCAATTGCTTTTTCTCAAACACAACAAATTGATTTAACTCAAACTTCCGGTGCTATAGATAAAACAAGCCTAACACTAGAAGCAGGACAGTATCAATTCAATATCAGCAACGATGGTGTAGGCCATGAAGTTGGATTTGTTCTTGTACCTAAAGGTAAGTATGAAGCAGCAGATCATATTAAAGAAGCTTACGTAACTGCACCTGTTAAAGATGGAAAAAATTCTTTAACAAAAGTCGTTTCATTAGAGGCTGGTGAGTATGAATATTTTTGTCCACTCAATCCTACGCCCAAGTATGCTTTAACTGTGGTTGATGAGGTGAAAACAGTAAAATTAACCCAAGCTCCAGGTGTGTTCAAAACAACAAACCTATCTTTGAAAACTGGAGCCTATCAATTTAATATTGCCAATGACGGTGTTGATCATGAAGTAGGATTTGTGCTTGTACCAAAAGGTAAGTATGATGCTGCGAATCATATTAAAGAGGCTTATGTAAAAGCACCTGTTGCTGATGGAAAAAGCTCTTTAACCAATGTAGTTACATTAGAAGCTGGAGCGTACGAATATTTTTGTCCACTTAATCCAACGGAAAAGTATAGCTTGGAAGTTGAGGATTAGTAAGATATTAAAAGTAGTTTTTTCAAAGCGGATGCACAATATCCAATAATGTGCATCCGCTTTTTTTATTGAATCTATATGAAAGGTGGCTATTTGGAGCACAGAATGCTTTGGCGTTTATTCTATAAAAGGAGCTGTAGTTTAGTTGTGCTAATGTCCATTGTAACGGTTTTAAAAATTTTGTTTTGATTCGTATTGTTCCTCGCTTTCTCATAGAATTAGTACAATATGAATTTCCTTTCGACTTCATCTTTTCAATAGTACTTATTAAGCGGCCACCGTATCACAAATCTACCGGACTAAAAGCACTGAGATAATTTAGCTTTGGTTATCAGAAACCATAAAAAAAATTATTGAATTGAGACAGCGTTGGGGATGTATTAAGTAGGGAAAAATATACAATTATTTAGGAAATGCTGCCCTAAGATACTCATGGATGTGTCTGCATCTTTGTTATGTCAACAAAAGGGAAATATTTCCCAATAAAAAACAAAAAAATATTATCATGACAAACTTTAATGTTCCCACAAGAAAAGAGGTAAGCTCAACCAATCAAGCCATCTTTGACAATTTAGAAAAGGCAGTAGGTTTTGTACCTAATATTTATGCAACAATGGCAACAAGCGAACATGCTTTGAAAAACTTTCTTGATTTTGCTAACGCTAAGTCATCTCTTAAAACAAAAGAAAAGGAAGTTATCAATCTTGCAGTGAGTGAATTAAATCAATGCCAGTATTGCTTGTCAGCTCATACGGCTATAGCAGGAATGAATGGATTCGCTCCAGAGCAAATTATTGAATTAAGATCAGGAGCTGCATCATTTGACGAAAAATTAGATGCGCTAGCTAAGCTCTCTAGAAACATTGCAGAAAACCGAGGTGCTACAAACTCAACTGTACTTGAAGCATTCTATAATGCTGGATGGACAAAGGAAAATCTAGTCGATGTTATCAATCAAGTGGGGGAGATCACTATTACCAATTACTTACATAGAACAACAGAAGTGCCGGTAGACTTTCCAGCAGCAAAAGCACTTTAGTTCTGTAGACATTAAATTGATTTATAAAAATTAAATTATCTATCATGAAATTCGTAACACAAAAATTACATGCGTTTATTGACTATCCAGTGGCTATAGCCTTGGTTATTCTTCCATTTGTTTTAGGATTAGGTGAATCACACATACTCGCATTATATACTTCAGTTGCAACTGGCGTGGCGGCATTCCTACTTACATCTATTACAGATCATGAGACTGGGATATTTAAACTAGTCACTTATAAGTTCCACTTAGCTGTAGATTTTCTTGTGGCGGTCACCTTTTTGATTCTACCGTTTATACTTGGCTTTAAAGGACTTGATCTTATATACTATCTTGCTAACGGTATTGCTGTTTTGTTAGTAGTGAGCTTGCACAAAGGTGAAGAAAAGCAAGAAGATGATTTTGTAAAGCCACAATTTGTTTAAACAAAATATTTAAAAACAAGATTGTCTAAACAACAAAGTACAATTATCTATAATTAACTTATGATTAAGATATAATAGTAAGCTCATTCAAATCAATAAATTGATGAGCTTGCTTTTTAGAATTGAATAATTATCGCTAACCTTTCACAAATAAAACTAAAACACAATGAACAAAATAATAATGTATGGTGCGGATTGGTGTCCAGATTGTAGAAGGGCAAAAGCCTTTCTCAAAGATCAGAAGATTGATTTTGATTATATAGATGTAGACTTGGATGAGGAAGCTACTAAAAAAGTAGAACGTATTAATAATGGGAAAAGGATCATACCTACACTTATTATTAACGGTCAAAGTTATACCAATCCTGATAATGGAAAGTTGTCAGCGGTATTAGGAATCAATGAAGATTATCGTATTGTCATGTATGGTGCGGATTGGTGTCCAGATTGTCGTAAATCGAAGGCCTTTTTAACAGATAATCAGATCAACTTTCAGTATATAGAAATTGACAAAGATGAAAATGCATGGGCCATTCCGCTAATTAAAGAGCTTAATAACGGTAAGCGGAAAATACCAACGATCTTAATTAATGACGATATCGTGCTTGTGGAGCCAGAAAACGAGGAATTGCGCGAGGTGCTCAATATTGATAAGGTCAAGGAAGCGAAGATATACGATACCATTATTATAGGTGGTGGTGCAGCAGGATTGACTGCGTCTATCTATGCGCAGAGAGATAGATTTGATACGCTTATTTTAGAGAAGAAGACAATCGGAGGTAATGCCTTCCTGACTGAGAAGATCGAAAATTATCCAGGATTTACTTCCATCTCAGGTCCTGCATTGATGGATAAAATGGAAGAACAGGCAAAAGTTTATGGTGCTACAATTAAGACGGGTGAAGAAGTGATTTCAATAGAGAAAAAGAATGATGTATTTCATATAGGAACCAAGTCCAATACTTTTTTAGGCAAGTCAGTAGTGTTGTCTACCGGTTCGACTTACAGGAAATTAAAGATACCAGGTGAGCAAGAATTAATTGGGAGTGGTGTTCATTTTTGTGCAACTTGCGATGGTGCTTTTTATAGAGACAAGGATATTATTGTTGTCGGTGGTGGCAATTCTGCTTTGGAAGAAGGTATCTTTTTATCAGGTTTTGTCAGAAGCGTCAAGATTGTAAATTTATTACCAGAATTTTCAGCTTCAGAAACATATATAGAAAAGCTTAAGGAGATAAATAATATTACGACCTATATGAATAGAACCTCTTTGGAATTTGTCGCAAGTGGTGATAATAAATTTAAAGGATTAAAGGTCAAAAATAATGAGTCTGGAGAGGAAGAAATATTGGAAGCAGATGGCGCATTCATCTTCATAGGCTTGATTCCGAATACCAAATCATTTGAAGGGATAATAGAATTAAACGATAGGGGATTTATCAAAACATCTGGTTTAGCTCAAACTTCAGTTGCAGGAATATTTGCAGCTGGAGATGTAAGAGAGGGGGCTATAGCGCAGGTTGCTGCTGCAACAGGTGAGGGTGTTTTAGCGAGTTATGGTATAAGGGCATACTTGAAAAAGTAATGCTCTTTATCTTTTTTAAATGATTTAATACAGCTTCGGAGATTTTGTAGGGGCTTAAGTTAATGTTGCCAGAAGTTGTTGTTTTCTTAATAATATCACTTAGCGATCTTAGATGCATGTACTTAATATTTCTATGGTTTGCTAGATCCTTGGAAGCATAGTATAAAGCTTTGGATCAGTTTTTCTATTTTCTTGTTAGGGGCTATTCTACTCAGCTTCATATTATCTTTATGATTGTTTCTCAAGAAATGAATTTAAATTTTCTAAAAGCTTTTTATGTGAAACATTTAATCCTGTTGAAGTTATATTGAATGGTGTTCCATAATTATTTAGGTTAAACTGCATCATTTTACGTTTGATAGGATTCGGTTCTCTATTTACCCATTCATGTGGGTTGCTTACTTTGATGTTGATTATTTTCGCTCCTTTAATTCTGATCTCTTCGAATCCTATTATTTTATCCCATGGCAATACATGCTTTTTATTTGAATTAGGTTCTATAATCAAACATCGTTTAGATAATACTAAGGCATTTTCATTTGTTATTAGTTTCTTTATCCCAATTGGAATTGCTGCTCCAAAAAATAGAATTCCAATTCCTCCCATAATTTTTTCGAATAAATCAGTGTCAGATGATTTAATCATAAATATTCCTGCAATAACGAATACTATTGCTCCTAATATTAAAAAGAATGTTTTAAATCTGCTTCGCTCTATTTCTAGTTTTTCCATTGTTCGATTTTAATGGGTGTGTCAGGTTATTTGTGAAATTGTTATCCTCATGTATATTTATAGATAACTTGTCACAACAGTTTTTGAAAAACCCGCTTTCAAAAAGTATTAAAGATTGAGACTGCAAAGAAAATTAATTATTTATTCCATTGGATTATAATACATTAATGGTCCGTTTTCTGAGATTTTCTGTAAATATTCACAATCAAGACATTCTGCATCAAGCATGCAGAATAAATTAAACTTTCCTTGTGAAAAATGTTCAAGATTGCATTTTTGAAAAGTTTCATTTTCTAATCTCAAGTCATCAAATAACTTTTGTAACTCTTTTGAGGAATTAGAATCATTTAAATTGATTTTAGATGATTCTATCGTTTTTACAAATATTTTGTAACAGTTACATATATCATTACTGCCAGAATTACACGATAAGGTTATAAGTGCAAACAAAATGATAAATTTATTTTTCATGATTTAGATATTGTCTTTGTTTAAGATGATTGTTTTTTGAAATTCTAATATAAATGAATGCACTATGAAAGAGTAATATATAAATCTAAAAAATTAATGGTGTACTAATTTTATCAATTTATCGAACTGGGTGTGTAGACAAAATATTTTGCTACCATTTAGATTTCTTTGTTTTCTTTAATTTATAAAAACCAAAGTTAAGGATCCAAAGTAGACCGCCAATTTGTGTGACTATGGTTAGAATAGAAACTATGGCTATATGTAATAAGGTTTTCAATTTATATTTTCATTTACCGAGACGAGTAATGGAAAATTGTATATAGCGTCTCTACGACGAAGGAGTAGATATGCTAGCATAATATTGTTAGCCATATACCTATTTGTCATGAGACATTATTCTGTACATAATAGATTTAGATTCATTATCGTCACTTTTGAGCTTTCTTAGTATTGGTAGAACAGCCATTAATGGCATTTGGTCAAAGTTGTACTCAGTCCACGTTTTGTTTTCTCGTTGAATGTGATTCGTAAGTAGTTTTAGTGGTAGTTCTGTGGTGTCATCTTTTAGGTTGACTTTCAATATTTCATTGTATATAATACTTGTCTTTTTGATAGATTCTTCAAGTCTGTCCCCTAATTTATCTTTGACTAATATTTTTGTTGGAACCATATAATTTTTTGGATTTGCTAATTCTTGTTGATGAGTATCCTGCTTCCATCCACCTGTTTTTTCTATTAGTAAATTAATCGTTGAGTCAATAAGCGAATTGTATTCTGAAGAAGCTTTTTCAATTACTTGAACTGTTGAAGCATATTCACTATGTTTTAGAAGAACGTTCTTTAAAGCTTCATTTGTTTTCTTGTAAGTTTCATTAGTTTCTGTAAGACCCTTGTCTACTAGTTCGAATGCATTTGATACTTCTTTAGTCACAACATATGCAAAGACTATCAGTAATATCAAGATTATAGATGAAATCAATAGACAAGAATTTCGCTTTGTTTTGCTTTTTATTTCATGATTTTCTGTGTCCAATATTTTGTCTTCTTTCATCAATTTTTGTTTGTGACTAATGGATAATGGAATGTAGTGTCTCTATAATGAAGGAGTAGGTATGCCATCATCATCATCCATGTAAGAGCCTTGGTTTGAGTAAAAAACTTAATAAAAATGAAGACCCAAACTTAGACTAGATCCAAGTTATGTATAGGAATTGACTTTCACAAGAAAACTTGGCGCGTACATTTCAGGAGTGAATTTTCTGGTAAGTCTTTTCCACGAAAGTGGATAAAGGTCAAACGACCTTTAAGTGAGTGAACCTGTAAGAGTGGGCAGAGAAGAAGACCACAAAACAAGTGGCGTGAATTATAATGATATCACAATCGATCAGCATGTGGCTTCTATATTGTCGAATTGATCAAATAAGATGCTTGTGGAGCGAGTAGGCTACCACAGATAGGATGCGGAACCAATTATATAAAAGACACCAAAAAAGGAATGACCTACATTGGTGAAGGCCATTCCTTTTTCTATGATGAAAATTTTGGAAAAAAAATATAATGATTTCAATAGTTAAAGTTGGGGCTTTACATAGGACCACTTGTTATCCACTGGCTTTCGTCGTTTTATTTGTTTCAAATCCACTTACTAATATCGTATAATAGTCCTGATATTCTTTGTTCCAATAATGAATATTATTCACATGTCTGTATTCTAAATTCGGAAAATGTTTCATGTAGTCCTGATTGAAATCTGAGTTCAGTTGCAGGAACATTTTATGCTTCGTATAATCTCCATGATACGTGCTAACTACTTTATTTCCCAATTCATGCTCAGTCTCAATTATCTTTGCAATTTCAGGAGAAATTAGTCTTAAATATTTGTCATAGTGACTTAGAATATATTCTCTGAATGCTTCTTTGAGTCTATGTCTTAGATCAAGAAAGAGATTGATCTTAGATTCAATCATTTGGTATAAATCTTCTCTTTTGGGTCGCCAGGCATAATGCCCGACTGCATAATCGTAGAACTTGCCGTTTGTCAATGTATGACTATCGTAGTTCTTGAGATAATTGATTTGTTCTTCATCGTTCCAATGTGACTTAAAGTTTTCAATTGCTTGTAGTTGACTTCCTAAATACATTTGAAATAAATTATAAGCATGTTTCTGATGTTTTAGGATTTCTTCATTTGAACCTGTTTTTGATTCTGTAAATGGTTCATTTTCGAAATCTTCTTTGTGATTCTTCAGTTCTGCTTCATACTCTTTCGAAGCTTCATTGATTTCATCTAATATTTCGATTATTCTGTTCACTATATTTTTCGCTTGTGGATAACACAAAAGGCATGTTATGTTGATTTATAATCGACATACATGCGAGTTGAACCCAATAAGGGGGAACTGCG
>JAHDIN010000052.1 GCA_020630775.1 Saprospiraceae bacterium
AGAAAATTATATGAGTCTGGCAACTTGACGTTTAGTTAGTTATATGATAGACAAAAAGGAACATATTTTCTTGGGAATTTTCGCTAAACCAATAGGAAAAATTGATTACCCCCTCACTTAATATTCTATTGATATTTGAATAAAATTAATGATATGAAAGCTTTACAGACAAACAAAGAGTTTAACGAGCTCGTCAAAGGAGGAAAACCATTTGTATTGGATTTTTATGCTGATTGGTGCGGTCCATGTAGAATGCTATTACCGACGGTAGAAAAGTTAGCTGAAGAATTTGAAGAAGAAGTCGATATCCTTAAAGTTAATGTTGACGAACAAAGAGACTTAGCGCAGAAGTTTCAAGTTAGAAGCATCCCTGCCTTATTTTTCTTACAAGGAAACACCGTAAAAGATCGCGTTAATGGATTAACATCTGAAGGCGATTTGAGAAAAAGAATAAAGAAACTCGCGAAAGCAAGCTAGGTTAAACTCGAACTATGCATTAGAAAATCTATGACGATCCTAAATTGCTTCAAATCAGAAGCTTCGCCAACTTAGATTCTCTAACCATAGCGTTGCTATGCTTTTCGTATCTAAGTCGCTGATTTATTGCACTTTAAAATCTCATGACGAAGTTCTAACGCATAATCCGAGTTAAAGTAATAGTTGTTCTAATGGTTTTGTATAAAGACATCTCGGATTGGGGTGTCTTTTTTTTACAATTCAATCCGATGCAACTTCCATGAATAATCTAGACAATAAAGAATATCTTCTTTAAATAAAATCTTATTAATAAAGGTCTCTGATTTCCCAGGATTTAATTTGTGGTCGTAAACGACTTTTTGTTTTTCTCTTTCAACAATTACTAACCGAATAGTCGAATCTTTTCCTTCATCAATTCTCAATTCAAAGGCGATGTAGTTATCGTTGAATCCAAATTGATAATTGCGTTTATTCCAAGTTGGATGAATTTTTTCCAAATCCGAAATATATTTTGGTATTGTTAACTCGCCAGTTCCGATATCTATATTAAAATAAGGATGGACAACTTGATGGTTTTTTTGATCTATTTTTAGTGAAGCGTAACTAACATATTCATAAGGGAGGCTAGATCGATCAATCACGATAGATCGATTTAATATTGCTAAGTCACTACTATTTAGTACATCAATTTGAAATCTATTGTCATTCATTACCAATAAATCATATCCACTGATCCCCATGATTATAAAGTAATCAGCGCCATAATATCTTTCGCTTAATAGCTTACCATTGTTAATGTTACGTAATATGAGTCGCTTTTCAGTATCAATCCGTCTATCAACGTGGTAGAAATTAGATTCATAGTTATATAACAATATAGTTCTATAATCCAATTCCCAAACTGCTTCTCCATTTAATTTATAACCCCCTGTTATTTTAGGATTAGTTTTATTTCCAACGATCAAATTTTTATGACAACATTTAGGAATAAAAGAAAGCTTAATATTACCATTTATTAGATCATATGCTTCAGAGTATCCGTGCAAATCAGTTGCAAAAATTAAATTTCTTTTACTCCAAAATTTATCTGTTTGAATAAAATTATCAAAAACCAATAGATTCTTATTCTCGTATAAGTCAAATACTACTTTATCATTTATGCATATTATCTTGTCCTCAACGAATATGAAATTCTTTATTTGCTCTCCTATAATCATAAATTATTTTTTCAATTCTAACAAATATTGACTTTAAGTCATTATACAATTTACAGAAAAGCCAAATTAATAAAGCAAAGGATATAACACTATATCACAAAAATTAAACTATCGTAATATCCCTTTTTTATTGTAGCATAGCTCTATTTACTAAACCCAAAATTATACATCCTTGAAGCCCTGAAACCTTGATACCCTCGATACCTTGACCCTTTCAAACCTTGACTCCCTGACACCTTCATACCTCGCAAAAAGGAAATATTGCCAACCCCAAAGGAAATCCTGCACAACCCCAAGGAAAATTTGCACAACGCCTAGGAATTATTGAATACCTGACAGGCCTGATCTATCCCGATACTTGTATTATTATTAATTAAAATACAAACAGAAATGAAAACTATTCTAACTACACTCATCGCATTTCTTGCTTTACAGCCAGGAACCACACAAAAAATCGATGCGACATTCTTTAATGATGTTGATAGATTTTTAAAAACTTATGTACAAGACGGTTTAGTCGATTACCAATCCGTATCACAAACTAAAGACATTGACAACTTAATCAATCGTGTGAGTCAAGCTGATATTTCAGGAGTAGACGGCAATACCATTCAAGCATTTTACATCAATGCATATAACTTAAATGTCATCAATAAAGTAGCTAAAAGCTATCCGCTTGCTTCTGTCATTGATCAAAATGGATTTTTTGATGGAGATAAAATAACAGTGGCCAATCAGAAAATGACATTAAACAAACTAGAGAAAACACATTTACTAAAAGCTTATAATGATGCACGCTTTCACTTTGTGTTGGTTTGCGGTGCACACGGATGTCCACCTATCACTAACTTCGCGTATACGCCAGAAAACCTAAATGCTCAACTAGAACAGCAAACGCGTTTAGCGATTAATGATTCCAACTTTATTAGATACAATAACGGTGAACTTAAAATCTCGGAAATTTTCAAATGGTATGCTGGTGATTTTGGTGGTAACAGTTCAAATATTTTAAGCTTTATCAATAACTATAGAACTTCAAATATCCCTACATCAACAAAAGTAAAATACTACACCTATGACTGGAGTTTAAATGATGCGAATCAATCACAAGGATCTATCATTCAAAAAGGGTCTAATGAATCAAGATATATTGTCTCATCTACTATTCCTCAAGGTTCCGTAGAATTAAAAATATTTAATAATCTATATACTCAGAAAACAGGAAACGAAGGTCTTACAGATAGGTCTTCGTTTTTTACGACTTCATTAAGTGCATTTTATGGCTTGAGTAAAAGATTTAATATTGGCGTAAGCACAAGATTTAGAAGGGTTCAAAACAGTCCACTACCCTCATCTCCATTTTCTGTTTTCGGCTCTGCGGAGGAAGGAAATTCAAGATCTGGATTAACAGCTATTGGACCTCAAATAAGATATGCTCCAGTACCGAAATGGAAAAACTTCTCCATTCAGAGTTCATTCGTTTTTCCCGTTGGTCAAGACTTAGCTGGAAGCAATACACAACCTTACATTGATTGGACTGGCGCTACTTGGTGGACACAATTTTTCAATGACTTTTCTATTGGAAATAAATTCTCATTATTTACCGAAATAGATCTTTTGATTGAAGACATAGGAAGCAGCGATGCAGGACACATCAATCGTGTTTCTACTCCCGCGACATTAATATTCAGTTATATCCCAACCAACAAATTAACCTTTTATACTATTGGAGGTTATTCTCCTTACTGGCAAGCGAATTTCGATTACTTTGTACAATATGGCTTAGGAACAAAATACCAATTTACTCCTGATTTTGAGATTGAGTTACTTTACACAGATTTCACAAATCAATTTCTTTCACAAACAAATGGTCAAGCAGAAACCTTTAATTTAGGATTTAGAATAAACTTATAATTTCAATTGGTATATGTTCGTTTATTTCAATCATAAAAAAGCATGCCCAGAGCTTTGTCATAGTTAACTAAATGCAATGCTGTGGATCTCAATCCGCGAAAGAATCATAACGAAAATGCTTTTACAACGTATAATTGTAACTAAAGAAAAACAGAAACAAACCAGCATCCATTCGGTTACACAATCTATAGTCTAAAGCTTTTAAACTGCTAAATTTTGAAAAACCATTTACTACAATTAATTATCCTATTACTTGCCATTTGTTCTGGTCAACTAAGAAGTCAGGAAAACCTGAAAATGACTTCTGAAGTTAATTTCTATGGCCTTACAAAAACTAAACCCTCATTTCTAAATAATATTCTTAAATCGAAACCCTTCCAAACAAGTTCAATTGAATCTATAGAAGCTGATCTTCAAATCCTGAAAAATCTACCTAGTATTGCAAATGCTCAATACCAAATTGATACGATTGAAAATGAGATTATCATAAACTACAAAATTGAAGAACGGCGAACAGCCTTACCCATTCTAAACTTTGGCGGCATAAGAAATAACATATGGTTTTCAGTTGGGGTTATTGAAAATAACTTCAGGGGTCAAGGTGATTTGGCTTTGGCATATTACCAAAACAACAATGGGAGACACTCAGGTGAATTGTATTATAAAAAACCAAGACTGTTAGATTCTGAATGGGGCTACAGTGTGAATGTCCGTAAATGGGCATCCGATGAACCTGTCTATTTTGATGAGGGAACGGTAGAGTACTTATATAACAACAATGGCATTGGAGGCACATTAATTAGAAACTTTGGACTTAATTATAAGATAGAATTCGGTGGCACATACTTTGTTGAATCTTATGCAAAAAACGAAGATCCCTTCTTCGGTGAATCACCTGGACCAGATAACTTTTCAATCAATAAAGGATTGGCGAAAATTGAGTTTACACAAAATCATTTGAACTATAATTACTTCTATCTAAAAGGTTTTGAAACATTAATCACCTATCATAGTGTCTTTAGCTTTGGTGTCAATGATATTTTCAACAGCTTTCAAATTCAAAACAGACTATTCCTAAGACCAAGCAAAAAATTAAATTTAGCATTTAGATTAAAGCTTGGTATATCAACAAATAACGATTCTCCTTTTGCGCCATTTGTTGCCGATAGCCATTTTAATTTAAGAGGTATTGGAAATAGAATTGACAGAGGAACAGCTCAAGCAGTTTTAAATTTTGAAGGTCGCTATACGGTCTATCATGTAAATCATTTTTCTATCCAACTTGTCGGATTCGCAGATTCTGGAACATGGAGAAATCCTGGCGGCCAATTAGGTGATATATTTAACTCGGACCAATTCAGACAATTTATTGGAGGCGGTTTGAGAATTAACTATCAAAAAGTATTTGGAGCTACACTTCGAATTGATTATGGCGTAGATATCGTTGATAAAAATCAACGTGGTTTCGTAATAGGACTTGGTCAATATTTTTAAAACAACGAAGATGAAAAAAGTCAATTTAATTCTGATAATAATTCTAATGACGCACAGCACCAATTGGGCGCAAATTGTAAAAGGCATCAACGTTGTTGGACCATTTAATTCTGCTCTTAATGAAAGCAGCATTCAATCCATCAAGCAGCTCAATGCCAATTGGATTGCACTAACACCTGAAGCATCCATCAGTAGATCTGATTTAAGTATTCATCCAACATCCAACAATCAGCAGTGGACCCATTCGCCCGTAGGCTACATTAATTTAATTCGGGCCGCGAAAGCTAAAGGCGTAAAAATCATGTTGAAACCACATTTGGTTTTAGAGCAAAAAGTGCAATCCACGGATCTGGTTAAAAAAGAAAGTTCTTGGAGAGGAGATATCCAAATGCATAAAGAACAATACTGGACATCACTTGAAAAAGCCTATAGCCAATATATTCTAGAATATGCCAAGTTGGCTGATTCATTAGATGTAGAACTTTTCATTATAGGTACCGAATTAAAATCTTTCGTCAAGGCCAGACCTCAATTTTGGAATAAGTTAATTATTGCAGTAAAGAATATTTACGATGGCCCTATCAGCTACTCAGCCAACTGGGACAACTACCAAAACATTCCTTTTTGGAGGCAATTAAATCTCATATGTGTTAATGGCTACTTCCCTATCTCAACTTCGGATGAAACCAATATCAAAGAATCAAAATCAAAATGGAAGCAGATCGAAAAATATTTGACTAATATCTCTTTAAAGTATGGTAAAAAAATTCTTATCTCAGAATTTGGTTACCGCAACATCAATGGCGCAGGTACCCAACCTTGGCTGCATGTTTCTCAAACTGAAAACGCCATCCCCAATAATAAAGTGCAGGCCAATTTATTCGAAGCCTTTTTTCAAAGTATTTGGCAATCCGAAGTTGTTATTGGAGGATTTGTTTGGAATTGGCAACAAGCACCATCATCAAATTATAATACAGATTTTACTATACAAGACAAACCAGCTGAAGAGATTATTAGTCAGCAGTATAGTATGTGATTGATATAGAATTACTCTACAACAAATTGATAAACTGTTGTCT
Organism: Saprospiraceae bacterium; assembly: GCA_020630775.1. Taxonomy (GTDB): domain Bacteria; phylum Bacteroidota; class Bacteroidia; order Chitinophagales; family Saprospiraceae; genus RFSX01. The sequence continues at coordinate 6,182 of JAHDIN010000052.1, forward strand.
CAGAATAAGCTTCTCCTTTCTTCAAAACAGCACTAGGAAAGGCAGGGGTGTTTGGTGCATTTGGAAAATGCTGAGTTTCCAAACATAATGCAGAATAAGGACCTATATGTTGTCCAGATATTTCTAAGTCTAAGTGGTTGCCTGTATACAATTGAACACCTGGCTTTGTAGTAAAAACATGCATGATACGACCAGAATGAGGATCGCTTAATGTTGCTGCTTTAGTCAATGTTTTATCATAATCATTGACAACAAAATTATGGTCATAGCCTTTTGTAATCTTTAATAACTCAACATTATTTGGATGTAAGGCATCGCCTACTCGGGTAGCATTTAGAAAATCCATACATGAATTTGCCACAGGTTTAATTTCACCAGTTGGTATGCCTTGGGGATCTATTGGTGTAAAATAAGATGCATTTATTTGAAGTTGATGATCTAGAATATTAGGATGTGCTGATAAGTTAAAGTAACTGTGATTCGTCAAGTTAAGCACGGTGTCTTTATCGCTTTCAGCTTGATAATTAATTTCGAGATTATTCTGATCATCCAATGAAAACCGAACAGTTATTTCTACATGGCCCGGAAATCCTTCTTCCCCATCAACACTTTCCGTTTTCATGGTTACCGATTGTCTATCCAAATCTATTATATCCCACACCTTTTTATCCAAAGTCTTTTCACCGCCATGCAAACAGTTATCTCCTTCATTTTTAGTAACGTGATAAACATTATCATTAATTGCGAAAGTACCTCCTGCTATCCTATTGGCATATCGACCTACAGTACAGCCCAAATAAGCATTATGATTTTTATATGCTTTAAGTGTCTCAAAACCTAGTACAACGTTTCGGTAGACATCGTTTTTATCAGGACAAATAACAGATTGGATAGTAGCACCATAATTAATGATACTTACTTTGATGCCATTACTATTTTCTAATTCGCATTGATACACATGCAGTCCATCGTGCACCCCAATGCTTTTAAGATGATTAAGTTGGTTAGCTATCATTTTGGCAATCCGAAAAAGCAATTTTTAACGAACTTAAATAAATCCTTTGAGATTATTTGAAGTCTTTTCCAAATCAATCAAATGACGCCAGCATAAAAGTAAGAGCAATAAAAAATGTTAAGGGAACTACTGTCCCTTAACATAAGTAACTAATCATTATTTAAAACTAACCTAAATCAATACTTGAATATTAGGCTTTGTAAATCTTTTAAGAGGCAAATCCAAGCTATTAGCTTTACACTAATTATCATCATTATTCTGTGTTGAACAATCCCCTATTGTCATCAAAAACACTTTTCCTTGAGGTACTTCAAATCCTGGATGAGCAATAATGTGGTTGCCCGCCATATAAACTGTATTGGCTTGAATGATCTTATTACCAGAAGTTTCTATAGTATTATCCGCTTGTATGATACCATCAGGATAATTAGGATCAATCACTATATGATCTGGGCATGGTAATTTAAAAATCTCATAACATCCTAGATCAATCAAAGGTGTTGCATTTAAGTCGCCATCTATTATCCTGTCATTTTCTCCTAAGTCTTGAGTTCGATCAATTAAAACAAATGTTAAACTATCTAGATGAAATAGCGCAGCATTATCTCCTTTATCAATAGCTGGCGAGGTTTCATTTACCTGTACATCCCCATCAAGATATGGAGCCAAATTAAAGTCTGGTTGAGAAATAAAAACAGGATCTACATTTAAAATATTTGTACCTGCAAACCCTCCTTGAATGATATTGTCTTCAGCATTAATAGTTGCACCTGTTGCTTGGATTTCCGAACTGTTGGCCCATATGATATTATTTAAAATATCTAAAGTCGTATTATCCGTATAAAGTGCACCTCCCTGTCCATCTGCTAAATTTCCAGAGATTGTATTATTAATAAGGTAAGCTCTTCCATTTTCGAAATGGAATACACCACCATTATTAGATGCATAGTTACCTGTGATCTCATTATTATAAGCTACTATTTTTGAGACGGCATTTAAAGAGTCTTTCACATAGATGACACCACCATCTTCGGCTTGATTTCCTTTTATCCAAGAATTTGTAATGGATAATTCTGGATTGGCAGTATCAGAAGAATTAACATAAGCAATGGCGCCTTTTTCTGTTGCGGTATTGTTATAAAATTCAGAGTCGTTTAAATATATATATGAGACCTCATTATTAACGGACTCTAATGCAAAGACCCCGCCCCTCTGCGCAAAATTTTGTTTAAATAAAGAATTGCTAACATTTGAAATAGTCTTTCCTAAGTAGCTATTATCATAATATACAGCGCCAATCTCTTCTGCCTGATTATCTGTGAAGATAGATTCTCTAACATTTAATTCATTGTAAGAATCCTCCTCTAAAGAAGACAAGCAAATAGCCCCACCATTTAACGCCGAATTAAATCTAAAAGAACAATTTGCAAATCTCAATATATTACCTCCATGAGCCGACGATGCTAAAATGGCTCCTCCAGTTTCAACTGCAACATTATAATTAAATTCGCTAAAACTAATGATTAGATCGATTGTGGAAGAAGAATCACTTATAGCAGAAATGGCTCCACCAGAAGTTTCAACTATGTTTTCAATAAAAAATGAACTATCTATTCTGACCGAAAGCTGGGCATTGTGACTAGAATTTAATGTTACACCACCACCTGAACCAGAGACATTTCCATAAAACCTACATTGTGACAACAACAGTTCTGTATTTGAATCTAGTCCATTAATAAAAAGGCCGCCACCTTCTCCTTTACTGTAATTAATACCAAATTCCAAATTTATTAAGTCGATCTTAGCTGATTTATCTTTTAAGCTCTGGTTAATATACAAACCACCACCATTCGGATTCTCATTTGAAATAGCCAAACCAGAAGTAAATTGAAATCCATTCAGAACTAATGAATCAATATTTTCTACCCACATAATATGATATGAATTATCTCCTAATGAGTCAGGCACAATACCTAATTCATCTTCAATTAAATCTAGATCATTGTTATCTAAATCTCCGCTCAAAATAACTACATGCTTTTCTAAATTTCTTTGGTTAATGGACGTTTCCGTACCATTGAATCCGCCATAAATTGCAATGTCCTTATTGATAAAAAATGTTTTAGTCCGATTTGAAGTTGGATTAATATTACCCGAACTATCTTGCTGAGGATAATACGTCCCTTCTGCAATCCATATCTGATCATGATGCTGACAGATATTTAAAGCATCACTCAATTCTTTAAATGCATTTGCCCAAGAGCTACCATCATTCGCTCCAGTAGTTGCATCAATGTCTACATATATTGTATCTGGATTGACTAATTTAACAGTTACAATCTCTTCCTCACTTCGAAATGGATTTGGATCACAAACATCTCCAATACCGTCCCCATCAGCATCGGCTTGATCGCTGTTTGCATTCAACGGACAATTATCCAAAGGGTCAGAAATCCCATCATTATCTGAATCACACAAAACATTAACTTGTAGCGTAGGTGTCATACAGCCCGTAAGTTTATTGCGAATTGCCCCAAAGTAAACTGAAGACAAATGCGATAACGGATTAAATTCATTAACATCGGATGCATATACTTCTTCATTATTTTCATCTATCCATACCGCTTCGTCGTCTACGCCTAATCCGTCAAGGATCATCGTGAATGTTCCATTTTTGCACATGTTAGTAATAGAATTACTATTTAAAACTGGGGTAGAGTCATAGCCCGCAAAAATACAATCTATACATTCACTAAAAACAATGTCCGTATTATTATCTATATCAACACTATTAGAACCTGCATAGAACGCAGCTGTTCCTTCCATCTTTAGATCAACAATAGACAGATAATCTCCACAGATCATATCTCCATCCTTTTTTATAGTTGCCTGGATGTTTTGTAAAGAAGCAGAAATTTGGATTGGATTACTTGGGTTTCCGCTAAGAAATAGATTACCAAAATTAGAAATATGCTGAGTCTTTTCACTTTGAAATTTACACGTTACTCCTGGTGATAAATTTATTTCATCATATACATTATTTCCAAATATCTCTGCCTCACTATTGAATGTAATTATTCCTCTTTGACCTAACCCTACATCCAAAAGACTAACTTTTGCATTAAATGTAGCTTCATTAATTATCCCATCGTTATCTACAATTCGACACCACTTATTCGATATTATCTTTTCATATTCATTTCCATAATATCTTCTATAATTCCTATATGTAGTATTGACGTACGTCACTATATCAAATACAGCTTCATTCGTTACATTGAAATTAAAAAGCTCCGCCCACCTATTCCTACTTCCAACTGTCGTCTTTATATTGTAAAACTCTTTCCCACCACCATGATAATCTGAACCCCAATATTCATTATTTTTTAGCACCACTGTTGATGTACCAGCTTCAAATGTGAAGTTTGTAGAATGAAATCTTAAATATCCAGTAGATACTTGACTACTACCTAAAGTCATTTGACGAACCTTTGCTCCCTCAGAGTACAAATGAACTGTTGTAACTTGATTATCTTCAGTTTTAAAATGACCCCCATTCAAGTATATGTAATCGGCAGTCAAAGCATCCTGCAAGCTCCATTCACCATTAGCATTCTCAAAGTAAACACGCTTCAACTTATTTCCTCCACTCGTAATTTCTTCACCCAATTCCTCACTAACAAAATAAATCGAACTACCTGCTAACCATTGTACCTCATCGTTCAAACTTAATGAACCACTTATGTACACATCACTATCGCCAACAAATGATGGATCGTTCTGAATTCCACTTTCACATACTAGATCATGCAAATAAATATTTACATCACCTAAACTAACATTCAAATTAGTAACAGTAAATCCTGAATAAGGCCCAAAATGTACATTATCAATTGAAGTAGGAGGACATTCTCCTCCATTTGTTTGATCTAAACTCCAATGAGATATATCATCCCAATCTCCCTCCCCTCCGATCCAATATAAATCACGTGCTATTAGCGGTGATATATTCCATCCTATATTATTCCCTAAATCAACCGCGTCCATAGCTGTAAAAACCGCTCCACCATTTGCATGAATATCTTGTAATATTATTCCATTTACAGATATTGCACTTCCACCATATGATATATATCCTTCCTCTCCTTGTGATGTAGATGTTAACAGAATTTGACCATCACAAATACCCCCTTGGGCATTTATCGAACCGCTTGAACTAATCGTTTGTGTTTTATTACTTTGAATTTTATAACCCGATCCTGGTGATAAATTTATTTCATCATATACATTATTTCCAAATATCTCTGCCTCACTATTGAATGTAATTATTCCTCTTTGACCTAACCCTACATCCAAAAGACTAACTTTTGCATTAAATGTAGCTTCATTAATTATCCCATCGTTATCTACAATTCGACACCACTTATTCGATATTATCTTTTCATATTCATTTCCATAATATCTTCTATAATTCCTATATGTAGTATTGACGTACGTCACTATATCAAATACAGCTTCATTCGTTACATTGAAATTAAAAAGCTCCGCCCACCTATTCCTACTTCCAACTGTCGTCTTTATATTGTAAAACTCTTTCCCACCACCATGATAATCTGAACCCCAATATTCATTATTTTTTAGCACCACTGTTGATGTACCAGCTTCAAATGTGAAGTTTGTAGAATGAAATCTTAAATATCCAGTAGATACTTGACTACTACCTAAAGTCATTTGACGAACCTTTGCTCCCTCAGAGTACAAATGAACTGTTGTAACTTGATTATCTTCAGTTTTAAAATGACCCCCATTCAAGTATATGTAATCGGCAGTCAAAGCATCCTGCAAGCTCCATTCACCATTAGCATTCTCAAAGTAAACACGCTTCAACTTATGTCCTCCACTCGTAATTTCTTCACCCAATTCCTCACTAACAAAATAAACATAACCATTACTCCAGCTCATATCCGGAGACAAAGTAAAAGAACCATAAACATAAATATTACCACCAGTATTAAATGAAGGATTGTTCGTCACAGCAGTACAATCTATGTCATGGAACTCCAAAAATGGAATATCTACATTAACTACATCACCTGTATTAAAACCAGACAATTCGTCAAAGTATACATTATCGAAAGCACCCGGTACACGATCCCTATAATCAGTCCCTCCAGAACTAGCCGCCCAATGATTTTGATAATCTGACCAATTACCTCCGCCGCCAACCCAGAAGTAATCATTGCCAGCAGGTGTAATGGTCACGTCTATAGATTGACCAGACAAAGGATCAAGCGTTAAGTCAAGACATTCATCTGGATTATTCGTTATATAGTTTTGAATATCAGAAAAGTCATCTAAAGAATTGAGATTGATAATTTCATTATCAAGAAACGCATCTATACTACTGTATTGATTACCTATTGTTTTATAACTAATGCCCGCAATATGATACAAGCCCGGACTAAATCTAGACCAATCAAAATTGCCAAAATCGGTGTCTGAATCAAAGGATACTTTCTTGATTGTATTTAGTCTATTCACTAAAAGGATGGCATACTCATAATTTGATCCAGGGGCATCTTCATCTGCAGCTGTATAATCTGGTGCAAAGACAATTTCGGTACTGCCATCTAATAGATCAGTTCCTCTGAGACATTCCAACGTCGCAGGCGTAGAACTATTGTTACTTAGATCTCCACCATCTGCACTACAACCACAAAAATCTTCCCATGGCTCAAAGAAATTATTGCCATCACTCACATTGACATTAGTAAAACCTGCTGGACATAAATTGATAAGATGCATATCATAAGCTCCAGACAGATCATTGTCATTGAGTTCCAAGTTGGTCAGCGATAGATCTCCATAGCTGCTAGGAATATTACCTGTAATTAGATTATTGGACAAAGCTATTTTATTAAGTGTTGCATTATCCATATCAAATGCCGGCAATGATCCTGTAAGCTGATTATTTCCTAAATCAAAATCAATTAGCCCAATTAAATCAGCAAAACAAGCAGGAATACTACCTGTTAAAACATTACCGTCTAAATTAAGATGCGTTAAAGCACTTGCATTGCAGATAGTATTTGGTATAGATCCTGTAATTTGATTTGACTGAAGCTCAAATACTTCTAAGTTGGACAAATTGCCTACCTCTGCTGGGATAGCTCCTGTTAATGCATTACCATAAGCTTTAAATGAGACCAATTCTGTAAGGTCCTCAATCTCCACTGGTAAGGGTCCACTTAATCCGTTATTGTTCAGATCAATCTCTGTCACTCGATCATTTTGGCATATAATGCCATGCCATGCATTACCACTTACAATACCACAAGGATCGCAATCGGATAACCAACCTGTATTAGCCGTCCAACTTGCTCCACCAGTAGAACTGTATAAAGTTGCTAAAGCATCATAATCGGGATGACTGCAACAGAAGTCTTCCCAGGGTTCATTAAAATTATTACCATCACTAATCCATGCATTGGTAAAACCAAGTGGACAAAGATTTTGAAGATTTGGATCATAAGCACCACTCAATTGATTTCCATGAATGAGCGTCGTAACTAATGCTGGCAGGTCACCCCAAGTAGGAGGTATCGGACCTGTCATATTATTATTTTCAAATCTGATTTGATTCAAAGAATAATTATCTACATCAAAAGCTGGCAAAGGCCCTGTTAGACCACCGCTAATGACACTAAAGGTGATCAGGTTTGTCCTATCCGCAATACAAGAAGGTAAAGGCCCAGTTAAATTAGGACAATTGGCGACATTAAAAATTCGAATATTCGATGTACAAAATTCACTCGGAAATGCACCTATCAGATCGGTGTGCCCAAGATTCATTGTATGTAATTCCGACATTGTAAAAACCTCAGGAGGAAGCGTACCAGATAGGCCGTTATTGGCAATACTATTTTGAGGCATATATATTTGAGTCACTCTATCATTTGAATTACATACTAAACCGAACCATGGAATTCCATTATTATTCACTCCACAAGGATCACAGTCTGTCATCCATCCAGTATTATTATTCCAGTTGGGACCATCCATTGCATTGTAAAAGGCCTCAAGTGCTGTAAAATCTGGATGACTACAACAGAAGTCTTGCCACGACTCATTAAAATTATTACCATTACTGATGAAGGCATTTGTAAATCCTAAGGGACATAAATTTTGAAGATTGGAGTCATAGGCTCCAGAAAGATTATTGTTTTGGATAGATAAAGTTGTTAAAGCAGTCAGGTCTCCATAAGTCGAAGGAATACCTCCTGAAAATTGGTTGTTGTAAGCTTGAATATTAATCAAACTCGTATGGGTACTATTGAAGGCTGGTAATGATCCTGTAAAGTTGTTATTCGTAAGTGTAACTCCTTCCCATGTAGTAACATTAGTTATACAGCTAGGAATATTTCCTGACATATCATTATTGTAAACCTGTAAAACTCTCATATCAAGATTACAGATTTCAGAAGGTATACCCCCGGTAACAAAATTACCAGGAATTTCTAACCACTCCAATTCCGTCATCTGATCTATTCCTGTAGGAATGATACCCGTTAAATTATTACCATGCAAAACTATATGTGTTACACGATCATTAAGACAAGTCAATCCTTGCCAAGGTGTACCACTAACAATGCCGCAAGGATCACAATCTGACAACCATCCAGTTGCACTAGTCCAGCTGGTGCCATTGGTAGAATTATAAAATGTCGTTAAGCCATCAAGATCTGGATGACATGGGCATTCACCAGTTTGGGAACTACAGAAATCCATCCAACCTTGATTGGAAATGAAATCAGTATTACCGTCATAGTTGTTATTGTCAAAATCATATGTAGTTAATTGACTACAAAGATTACTTAATCCAGTTGGCCAACAACCTGAAAGATTATTTCCATATAGATATAGAGCACCCAAATTCGTTAGATTTTCAAGACCCGTAGGGAATATACTTAGATTGTTATTTGTTAAGTTGAGCCATTCTAATGCTGAATTATTGGTGACATCGAAGAACGTAAATAAATTTTCCGATGCTTGAACAGTATGTAAACTTACATTATTTGAAATATCCAAACTAGATAAGGAATTTTGATAACATGATAATTCTTCTAACATTATATTATTTGATAAGTCTAAACTAACCAAGCCAGTATATTGACAAATCAATTTCTTTAATTGAGTATTATTAGATACATCCAGTGAACCTAAACTTGTATTAGCACAAACCAACTCCTCTAAAATTAGATTGCTTGACAAATCCAAACTGGCTAAACTTGAGATATTACAATTAAATATTTTTAATTGACCTAACATTGAAATATCTATACTAGTGATTGTAGTATTACTTATATCTAACCTCTCAAGAGCAGTATTTTGACTTAGATCTAAATCACTTATTGGATTCGCGCCAACTATAAGAACTTCTAGAGCTGTATTAAATGAAAAATCAACAGAGGACAATTGATTACTACTTGCGTTTAGTTGAGTTAACATGACAAAATCTTTAATCCCTGTAAGGTCTGATATTGATTCCCCTGCTAAACTTAAATCAGTAACCCCACTAATATTAGCAGTTGGCACATAATCATCTAAAGGCGCTGTATCATACCCCAAATCAATTAAGGCTTGCTCAAAATTATCATCGGGCACGTAAGTTTGAGAATGAAGATTATTGATAAAAAAGACTATAATTAGAATTGAAAAAGCGAAAGCTTTCATAAGGGTGGATTGTTTTGATAAATTGGTTAATTGAGTCTCATTAATTAGTTACTCCCCCCTTAAAATACTAATTAATTTTACCAATTAAGGATCCAATTTACGAATGGTAGACTTGGCTTTACCACTGGATACATTAGAGTGGTAAGTGGGGATATGAATGTGAAGCATTACTATCTAAAATGTTATCTATGTCTAGCAACTCAGAAAAATGGTGGAGCCTACCGGATTCGAACCGGTGGCCTCCACACTGCCAGTGTGGCGCTCTAGCCAACTGAGCTAAGGCCCCATTTATAAGACTCAATTTACAACAAAAACAAGGATCTAGTGGTATTGGAGAATTGAAACTGGAAATTGGTTGAGTGGTTGAGTGGTTGAGTGGTTAGGTGGTTGAGTGGCAAAGCAGAAATTGGAAATTGGAAATTAGGCTTTCTACACTCCTAGAAAATCTTCTTTATTACCAAGATAAAAAGTCCTCTTTTAAAGGGATTTAGGGGTCCTGATCAGTTAAGTAGTTAATCTAGACTTAATGCGATGCTTGGATCGCCATCTGCGACTAAACGTCGCGAGCTCAGACTTAAACTTAAGCTTAAACTTCATCAGAAATTGTTTTTGTCACGACTTAGTCGGAAATTAAAGAACGAAATTCATCGCAACTTGTTTCCTTTGTGTTGATTATGAAACATTTATTCTTTTCTGGACTGCTGTTGATAGGTTTTACGTCAAGCTTAATTGGGCAAAACGAATTTTACACACAATATCAAAAGCTATTAGCTAATCACGTTAAAGACAATTTAGTTGATTACGGTTCTATTAGCGATGAGCAAATTGAAAGCATAAGAAGTAGCTATCAAACTATTTCAAGTGCTGATTTAAGTGCTTCAGAAAGAACAAAGTTTTTTGTTAATCTCTACAATTTTGAGGTACTTTACGCTATAAAGAAAGCGGGGAATATAAATTCCGTTACAGAAATCCCTTACTTTTTTACCAAAGAACGTCAGATAGCTGGGCGTACTACAAGTTTTGATGAACTAGAACATCAAATTATAAAAGATGGTGCCAATCCATTATTGCATCTCTTCTTAAATTGTGGATCCAGAGGATGCCCTAAGTTGCAATTTTTTGAGAACATAAATGATGCTTCTATTCGTGATGTGCTCAATGAGGTATCTATGGTTCATATCGTCTCAGATAATTCGGAGATACAATTAAACAAAGTTTTTTTCTGGAACATAAACGACTTCAAAGGAGAAAAAGCATTAAAGGAATTACTGAATCCATTTTTCCCAGAAGTAGACATCACCGATTTGGTAATTAGCTATCAAGAATACGATTGGACTTCCAATTCTCTATCGGGAAATGATATACTCATTTTTTATCCGACTAAATTATATGGCAAAGGTGCTGGGGAAGTAAAGATTTTCAACAATTACTATACCCAATCTGATAATGGCTTTCGCTCAAATTTCTTTTCCTCATTTATTCAAGTTCAATTCGGAACAGCTTCTAATTTCAATTGGGGTTTCGATGTAAAATTGCGTAGTGTTAATCAAGGAAGAGTTGGTGTTTTTTCTGCTCTTAATTTTCAAGACAAACAACTGGGTCTAGATGACGACAACGTTTTATTTTCAAGAGTAGGCATAACGGGTATTGGCCCAAGAGTACGATATCAACCTTTCAAGAATAAAGGCAATATCAATATCCTACATGCTATCTATTTTGTGCCGCAATCAGATTCAGAAGGCAATGAATTGTATGGCTATTCAGATTTTAATAATTTACAAATCTTCAATAACATCTGGTACGAAAAAGATTTGTCTATAAAACGAAGACTATTTTTTGACATCGGATTTCATATAGAAAATATCAAATTCAATATTGAAGAAGGTGAGTCTCACTTTATGCAATTCCAAATTCCAGTGACAGGTATTTATAATTTCATCCCTAACCCCAATACTACATTCTATTTGTTAGCCAATGCGGCACTCAAGCCTGTTTTTTTCTATGACGGCCCTAACAATCGGCGTTATGAAACTCAAGGTTTCGCACAGGTAGGTGCCGGTACAAAATATTATATTACTGACAACATAGAAATCGAAGCCCTTTACACATACTTCATAGATGGGACTCCAGGGAGACAAGCACATACTTTTAATTTGGGATTGAGATTTTTCAGATTCACGAAATAGGTATTTGTAATTGGTGATTGGAAATTGGAAATTGGAAATTTGTCCCTCCCTGAAATAGGTTTAGGCATTTAAAAGTAAAAAATGCGTAAAA
>JAHDIN010000053.1 GCA_020630775.1 Saprospiraceae bacterium
TTTGAATATAGACGTAAAAAAACACTCCTAACTTTGAGTGAAAGAATGAGAAAGTATTTAAAGCGTGGTGTTGATTCATTTCAAGCTTTCCTTAAGGTTCAAAATCACATGATAGATTTAGCGGATGCATACGTTGACAAAATCACTTTAAAATCATTTTATGATCGTGTAGAATCTATGAAGGATGATAAGCACAAAAACTTAATGATCAAAGTTGTACAGCTATACGCATTAACCATGATACAGCAAAACAAAGCTTGGTACCTTGAATCTGATTATATGGAAGGTGCTAAAACAAAAGCGATAAGACGACTAGCTGATAAGTTGAGTCTTGATTTAAAACCTCACTTAGAAACTTTGGTAGATGCATTTGGCATTCCTGAAGAGATGATTGCGGCGCCAATTGCCTTAAGAGAGGTTAGTTAGTAAATAAATTCTTCAAAGACATTACTAAGCTCTTTCAGTAAAGGGTATAACAATACCGTCCTCTAAATACTTCTTCAGTGCGTTCAGAAGAAGCGCCCAGCTATAAGATGTCTTACAATAATGGTGATTGATAGTTTTCCATCCACTATGAGAAAATCTCAAATTGACACCGCTACCCTTTGGCTCTAATTCGAATCTTAAAACTGTATTGTCCCAATCTTCATCTGTTCGGGTCATTTGAATCACCAGACACTCGTTGAGCTTAACCCCTTTCACCATTCCATACCAATTGTATTCATCAGAAAAATAGTAATTATACTCAGCTCCTATTCGCGGAGAACCTGAACATTTTAAGGTCCACCAATCACTCAACATTTTTGGATCGGAAAGCGCCTGAAATATATTCTCCTTAGAAGCCCTAATAAAAACATCGTGATGAATAGTATGATTCATTTTATTTGTTTTGAATACTGTATTGAAAGTATAGAATTTATAAGATATTGAGATGGTTTAATACTAACTTATAATCATAAGTTGTAGATAATAAAATTCACAAGCAAAATGGCTCTCTCAAGAAGTATAAAAGTCAAAATTTGTTGTATTAGCAATATTGAAGAAGCCAACATCGCCATAAAGGCAGGTGCTCATGCGTTAGGCTTGGTTGGACCTATGCCTTCAGGCCCAGGAATTATTGATAATAAAGAAATAAAATTCATAACCCAAAAATTGCCAGCTGGCGTATCCTCATTTCTTTTAACCAGTGAGCCTAGCGCAACTAAAATTATCGAGCACTATAATAAAGTACACACAAGCACGATTCAGTTAGTCGACAGCTTAAAAAAAGGCAGTTATGAAGAAATTAAAAATTCATTGCCACATGTTAAGCTCGTTCAAGTCATTCATGTGCAGTCTGAGGATTCCATTGAAGAAGCTTTAATTTGCGCCGAACATGTAGACGCGCTTCTTTTAGATTCTGGAAATCCTAATAAGGATATAAAAGAATTGGGTGGTACTGGTCGCACCCAAGATTGGTCAATTAGTAAAAAAATTGTAGACCAGTGTCCTATTCCGGTTTTTTTAGCCGGAGGACTAAATCCAAGCAATGTTAGAGAAGCCATAGATACTGTTAATCCTTTTGGAGTGGATTTATGCAGCGGAGTGAGAACTAACGGTCATTTGGATGAGGATAAATTGAGAAGATTTTTTGAGGCAGTACATGGGGTGCAATTATGAATTAAGAATGAAAAATTGATAATGAATAATTTTTTAACTCTTAGCTTGTTTGATTTCTCTATATTTTAAAGAATACACAACTTGAAGATTTTGGATTTTGGATTTTGGATTTTGGACTATAGTCAGATTCTGCGACATAAGTTTCAATTTCTTACATCGGGCATCATCCACACCCACCACTATACCACTTAACCATCCGACGCCTAAGTCGGAATCTGCGACTTTTCGTCGCGACTTAAAATCACTAACTTCACATCTCAAAAAAATACCGTTGCCAAATCCTCTAATACTAGAAACAGAAAGACTTCACATAAGACCTGTAGAGCTAGCCGATGCTGCCTTTATTCTTGAATTGATGAACATGCCAAAATGGATTCAAAATATTGGTGATCGAAATGTTCATTCTATTGAAGACGCTCAAAACTACATGAAGGAAAAAATGTTTCCTCAATACGAGAGATTAGGATATGGAAACTTTACTGTTATTAGAAAAAGCGATCAAGCAAAAATAGGCACTTGTGGATTATATGACCGAGAAGGTTTGGATGGCATTGACATTGGATTTGCATTCCTTCCTGATTACGAAAAACAGGGATATGCTTTTGAATCATCAAAGTGTATTTTTGACGCAGCCATACATCAACTAGGTATTAAGAAAATTCAAGGAATTACAATAAGAGAAAACATTGCATCACAAAAATTGCTTATCAAATTAGGTCTAAAAGAAGAGGGCGTTGTTAATTTACCAAACGATGATGTTGAACTATTACTTTACACATTTAAAGTGACATCCCCGCTGTAAAACCAATCAAAAGAATAGGGCCTTCACCTGTTGGCGCGCCATCTGTCTTTACATTCCACTCCAATCCAAAAGCCACATTAGGACTAAACATTAAGTTACCTTTTCGCATCGTGTATCCCGCTTCTATAGTAGGTTGTAACACCCAGATTTTTGTAAGCCCCGAAGCAATGACAGCTTGATTTTCCAAATCTTCCCAATCTAAAGTATTTCTCCATACATCAGTCTTTAAAGCCCAATGCCACTTTGTATATGTTTCATTGAAATACCTTTTATATCCTACTGTAAATCCGTAGCCCGTACCTCTTTCATCATCATGAACACCTAAATCCCTGTGCCTGATCCATTGATAACCGACCCTTAAAAGAAACGCATCCTTGGAAGAAATTGATTTTTCAAGTCTCAATCCTGGAATGAGTCCTGTGGGGTAAGCCTGAAACTCAAACAAGAGATCTGTATACTGAGCTTTTGAGTCGGTAGAAAATAATGATAAAACAACAAATACAATACTGATTAAAACTGATTTCATAATTATAACTTAAGTGCGTCCAATTTAATATTCGATACTACATCAGGATTCAATAATGTAGAAACATCTCCAAGCTTATCCACATCACCACATGCAATTTTTCTCAAAATTCTTCTCATTATTTTTCCAGATCTAGTCTTTGGCAAACCATCTACAAACTGAATTAAATCTGGTTTTGCTATAGGACCAATTTCCTTAGTAACTACATCTAATATTTCTTTTCTGATGTTGTCATCACCAGTACCCTGTAAGATGACATATGCATAAATGCCTTGACCTTTGATAGGGTGCGGAAACCCAACAACCGCAGATTCAATAACTGCAGGATGCTCGTTTATAGCGTTTTCAACTTCTGCTGTACCCATTCGGTGCCCAGACACATTTATGACATCATCTACCCTACCTATAACTCTAATGCGACCTTCGCTATCTCTTCTGGCACCATCACCTGTAAAATACATCCCATTAAACATTGAAAAATAGACATCCTTCCATCGCTGATGATCACCATAAGTCGTTCTTAAAACAGAAGGCCATGGATGCTTAATACAAAGTAGTCCTTCAACATCATTTTCTTCTAAAATTTCACCTTCAGCATTAACCAAAACAGGCTGTATGCCCGGTAATGGGTAAGATGCAAAAGTAGGTTTTGTATCAGTGATTCCTGGCAAAGGCGTAATCATAATACCGCCTGTTTCTGTTTGCCACCAAGTATCCACAATAGGCGCTTTCCCTTTACCAATCTTTTCATCATACCAACGCCAAGCTTCTTCATTAATCGGTTCGCCGACAGAACCCAAAACCTTTATTTTTGACAAATCATATTGCTCCGGAAAATCATCACCCTTTGCCATAAGTGCTCTTATTGCTGTTGGTGCAGTATAAAACTGATTGACTTTATGCTTCTCACAAATTTTCCAAAACCTACCAGCATCAGGATATGTAGGCACCCCTTCAAACATCATGGTAGTAGCCCCTGCTAACAAAGGACCATACACAATGTATGAATGCCCTGTTATCCAGCCTATATCGGCAGTACACCAATAAACATCGCCTTCTTTATATTGGAATACATTCCTAAAACTAAAGCAGGTATACACCATATATCCTCCACAAGTATGGACTACCCCTTTCGGTTTACCTGTAGATCCTGAAGTATACAAAATGAATAACATATCCTCACTATCCATTTCTTCAGCCGGACAAAATGGTGATTGATCATTTACGACATCATGCCACCATCTATCAGTATCGTCGCTCCAATTAACTTCATTAGAACTATTCTTATGCACTAATACAGATTCGACAGAATTACATCCTAAATCCATAGCATCATCAACCACCTGTTTGACTGGAATTGTTTTAGCACCACGATTATTGTAGTCGGAACATATAATTAATTTCGCCGAAGCATCGTCTACTCTATCAGCTAATGCTTGCGCAGAGAATCCTGCAAATACTACAGAATGAACAGCGCCTATTCGTGCGCATGCTAAAACCGCTATTGCTAGTTCTGGAACCATAGGCATATATAAAATAACCCGATCACCTTTGACTACGCCCAATGACTTCAGACCATTGGCACATTTACAAACCTCATCCAATAATTCATCATAGGTAAAAGAACGAACGCTTTGCGACTCATCATTAGGCTCCCATAAAATAGCCGTCTGATCACCTCTTTCTAAAACGTGTCTATCTAGGCAGTTATAAGTGATATTGGTTTTTCCTTCAAGAAACCACTTAACATTAGGTTCGTTAAAATTCCATTGGCAGACATCTTTAAAGTCTTCAAACCAAATAAATTGTTGGGCTTCTTTCTTCCAAAACTTTTCTGGACTATCTACACTTTCCTTATAAAGCTTTTGGTATTCCTCAAGGCTTGATATTTGAGTTGTATTCATACTTAAAAATAATTAATGCCCAGCAGTCGGAGCTACTGAACCTTTAGGTATTCTGATATCTTCAACTAGATTTTGTACAGTTTGTGGTGGGGCTTTCGTAATTCTACTGATTAATAAAGATATTAATGCATTAATCAACATACCTATAACGCCTATGCCTTCAGGCTTAATTCCAAATAAATAGTTTTCAGGCGACCCTGGACCACCCAATTGTGGCTTAAAGTACCAAATGTAAAATGATGTAAATAATATACCGACAACCATTCCAGTTATAGCGCCTTCTCTGTTCATCCGCTTATCAAAAATGCCTAATATAATGGCTGGAAAGAAAGATGCCGCTGCCAAACCAAAAGCAAGCGCAACAACTTGAGCCACAAAGCCGGGCGGATTTATACCTGCGAGACCTGCACCCACAACCGCAACTGCTATTGCTATCCGCGCCGCCAAGAGTTCTCCTTTTTCAGAAATATTTGGCATTATGTTCTTCTTCAATAAGTCATGAGATATTGAAGTTGCGATGACAAGTAACAAGCCTGCAGCTGTTGACAATGCTGCTGCTAGGCCTCCCGCTACAACTAAAGCAATCACCCACGCAGGCAAATTTGCAATTTCAGGATTAGCTAAAACCATAATATCTCTATCTATTACTAATTCATTCTTTGTCGCATCAGCTAAATACTGGATTTTACCATCTCCATTTTTATCTTCAAATACAAGCAATTCTGAAGCCTCCCACTTTTTAAACCACGCAGGCATTTCAGCATAAGATTTATCACTTACAGTTTGTATTAAATTCGTTCTAGCAAATGCAGCTATAGCAGGTGCGGTAGTATAAAGTATTGCTATAAATAGCAAGGCATAACCTGCCGACTTTCTGGCGTCTCTTACTTTTGGTACCGTAAAAAACCTTACGATTACATGGGGCAACCCTGCTGTACCCAACATCAAAGCAGCCGTGATAAAAAACATATTTGTTTTATCATTCATGCCCATATTGGTATATTCCTCAAAGCCTAAATCTTTACTCAAGAGATTCAACTTATCCAACAAATACGTTCCATCTTGCATTGTACCTCCAAATCCAATTTGCGGTATTGGATTACCTACCATTTGCAATGATATAAATATAGCTGGAACGGTAAATGCAAAAATTAAAACACAGTATTGTGCCACTTGTGTGTAGGTTATACCTTTCATACCTCCAAGAACAGCATAGAAAAAAACGATAGCTATACCAACGAATATCCCTTGTGTAAATGGGATTTCAAGAAAACGTGAAAAAGCCACACCCACGCCTTTCATCTGGCCAACAACATAAGTGAATGAAACAAGTATGGCACATAATAAGGCCACTGTTCTTGCAGTGTTAGAATAATACCTTTCGCCGATAAAATCTGGCACCGTAAATTTTCCAAATTTTCTTAAATAAGGTGCAAGCAATAACGCTAATAAAACATATCCACCTGTCCATCCCATCAGATACTGTGCCCCACTGAATCCCATAAATGAAATTAATCCAGCCATAGAAAGGTAAGATGCTGCTGACATCCAATCAGCTGCTGTTGCCATGCCGTTAGCCAAGGGAGAAACACCTCCCCCCGCTACATAAAATTCTTTCGTAGATCCTGCTCGTGCCCAAACAGCGACAATTATGTAAAGCAAAAAAGTTAACCCTACAATCAACATCGTCCAAGCCTTCACGCCCATAGTATGAAAATATATTGATTAGGATTCGTCGACATCATAATCTTTATCAAGTTTATTCATCAAACGAACATATACGAAAATCAAGACTACAAATACGTAAATAGACCCTTGTTGAGCGAACCAAAATCCTAATGGAAAGCCACCAATTTTAAATTGATTTAATGTGTCCGCAAATAAAATTCCACAGCAGAATGAAACAACAAACCAAATGATTAGCAGAATAGCTAGATATCTCAGATTTTGTTTCCAATATGCACTCAGGTTTTTCTTATTCAAAATTATTAGGCTATCTTAATTGGGCTTTAAAATATTAAATATTAAGTAATAACTATAATTAAAGCCTGATTGAGCTTTCTCAAAGATTGAATTCTGAATATTAATGAACTTTAGAGTATTTATTACCAGCAGTATTCTATTCTCAATATTATTCGTTTCGTGCGCAAACAACAAAACAGAAGTTGAACTTGAAGACCCATTAGAAAAGAAACGATTAATAGATAATAAAATCCAAGACTACTCCAATGAGATCCTAGCATCCTCAAAGTTTATATCAAAAATACCTGACCGAAAATATCGCCATCATTTGTCACTCTTGAAAGGATTTACAGAAATAGATTCTCTTGCCAACATATATGCGCTTAGAAAAATAACTTCAAAAAAAGATTTTGAATCCTTAGTAAAGGAAGGTGCAAATAATGTTTATGGTATTGCCTTAACTGAATACAATCCAGATTTAGATAAACTTAACTTAGGTGTATTTCGAAATCTTGAACTTGTTCGAATTAATCGAATCAATAAAATTCCACAATCAATTTATAACCTGAAGAGATTAAGAGTCTTAGATATCAGTCTCAATAACAATGCTCCAGATACCTTAGATCAAAAAATTGGTAAATTAAAAAATCTGGAAGTTTTAAAAATCCGATCTGACCATATCAGTATTAGCAATAGAGTGAGCAAACTTACCCAGCTTAGAAAAGTAATATTATTCAACGAACTCGAAGAAAGCAGTTATTCAAACATCTTCGACATTCCGAATTTAAAGTACTTATGGATTGTTGCGCCCGAATCTGAATACCTAAATGGTATCAGTCGTCTAAATCAATTACACTTCTTACATACAAACCAGTTAATTGATGAGGTTGGTAAATTAAATGTTGGCGTCATGATAGTTGATGGGTCCAGAGTAAAATCTTTTCCTCAAGAAATTCAGAATATGAAAAAGCTTATTGGCTTGGCGATTCACAACAACTCAAACTTTGAATTTGCTCCGGAGGTATTCACGAAAATTCCGAATTTAAAATTATTGAGATTTAGAAACTGCAGTTCCTTAAAAACCCTTCCTGAGCCTTATGGAAAATTAACCGATTTAGAACATTTGTCAATCTCAAGCTGTAACAGCTTTGGAACTCTAGAAGCCTACATGTCGCCCCTTGATAACATAACTGAAGTTATACGTTAGGACTACAAATCTTCTTCTCGTTCTAGCATGAGTATTGAATTATGCGCTATGATAAAATACTTTTCACCTTCGTATTTAATTTCAGTGGCACTGTTAACAAGAAAAAGAGCCAAGTCACCTTCTTGTGCTTGTAGAGGTATATATTTAATTTGTTCTTCTTGAGGTTTCCAAGACTCTTCTTCAATAGGCACTGGTAGGATGTATCCAGGTCCTGTCTTCATGACATACCCTTTTAAAACCTTTTCTTGATCTGCTACTCCGGGCGGAAGATACAAGCCTGATTTCGTTCTTTCTTCTGGCTTCGTAGGCTTGATTAAAACTTTATCGCCAAGTATAATTATTTTCTTAAGCTTATTCCCATCTGCGTAATACATATCTACAATTGTAAAACTAATTTAACGGGAATCGCACTTATTTAATAATCATTATTGGTTTGATAATTCTATCATTATCTGTATCTAAAACAACATAATGCAAGCCTTTTGAATACGGCACTAATGTCACTTTATTATCCTCTTTTATAAATGATATCTTTTGGCCTTGTGCATTGAATACTGAAAGCAAATGCTTTGATTTTAATCCTTCAACATAAAACTCACTAGGACTTGGATTGGGGAATAAGTTTATGTTATCCTCTAATTCATCTTTTACAGACGAGGTAATGCAATTATCTTGTTTAAGCCAATTCAGCGCATCTGTCAATATCTGATTTCTTTGTGGAAAGTCAATTGTATGTCCAACATTTTGCATGAGCAATGACTCAAGACAAACATTTTCTGATTCTAAATGATCAATTATTGGGAAGTAACGAACACTAGTAACATCTTGTGAGCCATGAACCACATATACATTTTGGTTTTCGACAGAATTAGAAATAGATTGAATCTCACTTAATTCTACCGCTGCACCAATGGCCATTATACCTTTAAATACATCTGAACGTCTTAAACCATATGTATAACTAGTTTTTCCTCCCCATGAGAAACCCATAACGAATCTATTTCCAAAATCTACGTTGTACCAATTATACATCGAATCCAGTAACACAGTTGTAAAAGCTGTATCAATAGGGTCATCAATTCTGCCATCAGCTCCGCCATCAGGGGCTACCAATAATAGGTTATTTTCTTCTGCAAATACAATTAAAGTATCACGCCAAGATTCGCCATCCCATCGATTGGTATTCAATGGATGCAAAGCCAACATTAAACTGTTTGGCACTGAGGCGTCATATGTAGAAGGTATATAAAGAGAATAAGACTTCTCGATATTTTGAAACTGAAAACTAGCATCAACAGTCTCTTGAGAAAATGAAATCAGAGAGCTGCATGCAAATAATAAAAAAAGGAAATATTTTTTCATTGGGCCGATTTATTCAAACTTCCCAAATGTCGCTTTTTCTATAGACTGTGCCCTTAAATAAGGCGACAATTACATCATTTTGATTGGTAACAGAAATTGTGTAGATCCCTAATTTATTGGAAAGATGGTCGCGTTTAGCTTCTGCTTTTAATTCATCACCAACGTGAATAGCTTTTGTATGTGAAATACTCGTTTCAATTGACACGGCATGTCGACCTTCAGAATTTGAAGCAAATGCAAATGCACTGTCAGCTAAAGAATATGAGATGCCTCCATGAGCTATTCCAAAACCATTGGTCATTTCTTCACGAACTTTCATAGATATAATGCAATACCCCTCTTCGATTAAAACCAAATTAATACCCAGCCATTGGCTAAAGGCATCTTTATCGAACATCTGATTAAATATGACTTGGGGTTTATTAGTTTGCATTAAACGTCGATACTTATATTTTCGGTTATCTCCAATCCATAACCAATTAAGCCCACTCTTTTCCGAGGACGATTTGTCAACAATCGAATTTTTGAAATCCCCAATTCATTTAAAATTTGAGCGCCAATTCCTAGATCTCTATGCTCATTGTTATTAGAAACCAATTTGGCTAAATCAGATTTTGTACTTCCATCAGAGTGAGACAAAGCTTGTATGGTTTGCACTAAAGAATCATGCTCTTCACTATTGCGTAAATAGAGTAGAACACCTTTGCCTTCATTAGAAATCATCTCCAAAGTTTTATGAAGTTGCTTGCCATAACCCAATAGAAATGAACCTAAAATATCTCCTGTATTTGACGATGAGTGCACACGGACCATAATTTCTTCATCTGACGACCAAGCACCCTTTGTAATAGCCAAATGCGAATGGGAAGAATTTAATTCTTTAAATGCCACAACTTCGAAATCGCCATATTCATTAGACACCTTCGCTCTGGCTTTTTCTTCAATTAGTCTCTCTTTTTGCATTCGAAAAGCCACTAGATCTTTTATTGATATTATTTTCAGATCTAGTTCTTTGGCTAATACCATCAATTGTGGTAATCGTGCCATTGTACCGTCTGGATTTAATATTTCGACGAGTGTTCCTGCAGGATAAAACCCTGCCAACACAGCTAAATCTACTGCCGCTTCAGTATGTCCAGTTCTCTTTAGCACTCCGCCATCTGCAGCTATTAATGGAAAAATATGTCCTGGTCTTGCAAAATCTGAAGGCTTTGTTTCTGGATCAATCATTGATTGAATACCTGTCGCTCTATCGTAAGCTGAAATTCCGGTTGTACAGCCTTTTCCAATTAGGTCAATACTTACAGTAAAAGCTGTTTCATGAAGTGCTGTATTGGTAGTGACCATTTTAGAAAGGTCTAATTCTTTGGCTCTTTCTGAAGTAATTGGGGTACAAATTAAGCCCCGTCCGTGGGTAGCCATAAAGTTGATAATTTCAGGAGTCACCTTCTCCGCGGCACAAATAAAATCGCCTTCGTTTTCTCTTTCTTCATCATCAACAACTATAATCACTTTGCCATCTTGGATGTCTTTTATGGCCTCTTCTATGGTATTGAATTGTATATCGCTCAATGTGAAACTTTTAATGGGTGCAAAGTTAATCGGCTCCATAAACATTTAGCCAAAACGCCTAATTATCTTTGCTTTTAAGTTAAATAATGTTAATCCTTTAGGCTTATATAGTAATACCTTTAATTCTAACAATTTAAACCTTAATATTGATCACTGAAATTTTAATGATTATGAAAAAAGTATTGAATTTTAAATTTATTTATGGTGCTTTAATAGTACTTGGAACAAGTTTTATGATAACTAGTTGTGGAGACGATGACATCATAGGTTGTACGGATCCTAATGCTGAAAACTACAATGCTGAAGCCAATGTTAGCGGAGATTGTACGTATTCGAGAGATAAATTCTTAGGAAATTATTTAGGTAGTTTAAGATGCCCAACTGTATTATCGATTTTAGATAATGATTCTTTAGAATTTTCAATAGTTGAAGGTTTAGATGCTAATATTACAGAGGATATAATCTTAAGCATAACCTTAAATGACTTTCCGTTAGCCTTAGCAGGAACGGTAAGTGGTGACACCTTAGGCATTGCACATACACTTGAAGATGTAACAATAAATGATTTACCTGTTGTTGGTTCAATAACAGCAGATGTAATAGCAGATGGAAGAGGTACGATGTCGACTGATTTACAAACCTTAAGTGCAGATTTGGGCCTAGTTATAGAAACAGGCATTCCACTTGTAGGAAATTTATCTGACAACTGTGTAATTACGGGAATTAGGCAATAGAAATTATATTAAAATACATGAAAACCGCTCACTTAAATCAGTGAGCGGTTTTTTTATTTCCATGACTCATATACAATAAAGAGCCTTAACTTTTCCTTATAATTATAAGTCAACTAAAAAAGCGATCTTAGTTGAAGGCGTAGAACAACTTTTCAATCCAAATGACAAAAACTGTTTTGATTTCATTCCTAGAAGAAAAGCTTTCCAAGCTTATACCTGTCGCATTTTTTTCTGCACTATTTATTTTTTGCACTGCCCCTGCTTTAGGGCAAAAAAGCACTATAAAACTAAAGGATGGATCTCGAATTCATGCTGAAATTGTGAAAGAAACCACAGAGCATATTGTATTTATATTTAGTAATGGGGATACCTTACAATTAGCACATAAACATATAGATGAGGTTATAGGTCATAATTCTGCTTTCAAAGAATCAGGTATTAAAGAATACTATTTATTTGATGGTAATTCGAAAAACTTATTCGAACCTCAAATGGATAAATATCATCATACAAAAGGTGATTTTGTTAATCTAGATTTATTTGGCTTTCCCTTTGCCATGGAAATAGGTAAAAGATTTTCTCCCAATTTAAATTTTGGCGGCAAACTATTGTATGCTAATGACGAAGACTCGAACATACTGGCTTTAACTTCTTATGTGCAAAAATTCTTAAGTACGAACCAATATAAAACTAAAGCTTATATAGAAGGGTATGCTGGAATTGGCTATAGAACAGATGAGTCATTATTCAGAGAGTTTAATAAATTTCCATTCGTTGGTGGCGCTGCATTTGGTATGGTTATCCCCAATAAAAAGCGTGTAAAAATTTATTTCGAGGCGGGGTTTTATACTGTATATAGTGAACGAAGAGATGAGTTGGTAGACCCTTTTGGTACAATAATTAGCGAAAGGAGACTTTTATTCTTTCCTCAAGTGACGGCACTAGGACTTCAATTTTAAATTTTGCTAGAAAAATATTAACTTAAGATATTCATTATAGGACATAAAAATAAAATCATGAAAAAAATAGGACTCCTTCTTTCGTTTATGATCCTTCTGTTTGCTTGCTCAGAATATGAAGTAACTCAAACGAATGAGATTCAATTTAAAAATCTAAATTTCGACTACAGCGATAACTCGCTTAACGAGCACATTAATTCAGATTTAGCTGCACTAGGTAGAGTATTGTTTTATGACAATTTATTATCAAGGAATGGAAATGTTTCCTGTGCCACTTGCCATAAACAAGAATTGGCATTTGCCGACGATGTAGCGCTAAGTGAAGGCTTTGTTGGAGGACTTACTGATAAAAATACGCCAAGCTTAATCAATTTACGATTTGGAGAAGCGTTCTTTTGGGACGCGAGAACCAACCGCTTAAAAGATGCTGTTAGAATGCCGATTTTCGACCACAAGGAAATGGGAATGGACATCACCGAATTGGAGAAGAGGATTCAAAATACAGATTACTACGGAGAATTATTTAAGAAAGCTTTTGGCGGAGAAATCATTAATACGAATACTATATCACAAGCGCTGAGCTCATTTGTAGGTAGCATCATAAGTGTGGATTCAAAATTAGATGCTCACTTAAAAGCTAACTCAGCTACTATTTTAACACCTGATGAGAAAGCTGGATTAGATTTATTCGAAGAACATTGCAATCAATGTCATACTGCATTAGGAGATGCTGTACAATCTTCATTTGCCAATGACGATCCGTACATGGGTACAGGTAGCCACGATTTAGTAAGTATTGGTTTACCTAAATTGCACAATATATCAGATCCATTTTTTGATGACAGAGTTAGAATACCTTCTTTAAGAAATATCAGTTCCACCGCACCTTATATGCATGATGGAAGATTTGAAACTTTATTGGAAGTTATTGACCATTACAATGATGGTGTAGAAGAAGGCCCTTTTTTAGACTTCAGACTAAGAGAATTTGATGGATCAAGTCTTAAAATCAAAGAGCTCAACTTAACTGATAAAGAGAAAGATCAATTGGTCTTGTTTTTAGAAACACTTTCAGATGATCGAATTGAAACTGATGAAAAATGGAGCGATCCATTTATTCGATAAGAAATAATTACTTCTCAAAAGCGACCAATTAGTTGGTCGCTTTTTTTGTTTTTAGCAACTTGCAATTAATCAGGTCACAAGCATTTTAACCCAGATTATGCGTTAGAACTTCGTCATGAGATTTTAAAGTGCAATAAATCAGCGGCTTATATTCGAAAAGCATAGCACCGTTATGGTTAGAGAATATAAGTTGGCGAAGCTTCTGATTTGCAGCAATTTAGGATCGCAATAGATTTTCTAATGCATAATCCGGGTTTAATCGTTTATTAGTGCCTGAAATGTCTGAAAGCTGACTTCAATACAGTTTCACATTTTCAGATGTCCGCATCTCGACACAGGGTAATGACCTATACCTAAACTTCTTTTTAATGGAAATGTATTTTTATAACGATGCGCATTCTTGCACTAATATTATTCATTTATATAGCTTTTGGGATTCGATTCTCTTTTGCGCAAACCTGTTGTTCAGGTGGTGTTCCTGTCAGTAGTAATTTAGGATTCAAAGGCTCCGACGAAGGCGTCCTCCAAATTGCATTAGTCAGTGATTTCAATATTCTAAAAACACTAAAGTCAGGAAGGGAGATACTCAATGACGATTCTAGAAAACGCACAACGCAATCATACATTATAAGACCTGCCTTAACATTGTCAAAAAGATGGAGCATTGAAGGATTTATTCCTTTCGTGCGACAAACAAGGAATATTGAATCTTCAACTGGTAGCACTGATTTTGAATCGAGCTTTGGAATTGGAGATCCTATTTTCTTAGGCGTATTTTCAATAATATCCAAACCTATCAATTTTCGAATTGGCGCAGGTCCAAAAATTCCTATCGGCAGCTTTTCACATCGCAATGATAGAGGTATCTTATTATTAGAGGACATGCAGCCAGGTAGCGGCGCTTGGGATGCCATTACTATGTTAATGATAGACTACAATTGGCCCACAAGACCCTCATTAAATTTATTCACCAATATTATCCAAAGTTTCAAGGGAACAAATGAGAGATCAAGAGGAGGATTTCAATCATATAGATTTGGAAATGACATACAATTGATTTCAGGCTTTGCTGATAATCTTTTGATAAACAATATGCTCATCTCAACTGGACTTTCTTTGAGATACAGACATGCCAACAATGACGAAGTCAGTGGATCTGAATTACCAGCGACAGGTGGAGACTTTTTATTTGCAAGAGCCAATTTGGGATTTAATCTATCCAAGAAATTAGGTGACATAAATATGAATTTTGAATTACCCATTTACGCAGATGTCACAGATACACAATTGGTCCCCAGCTATAGATTTAATTTGTCCTGGACTTTCAAATTTCAATTGAGACAAGAATCAATCAACAAAAAAATAATTCTAAATGAAAACTAAATACATTTTACTGCTATCATTATGCTGTGCATTTATAATGTGTGGCTCAGACGAAGACCCTCAAGTCATCGACCCCCAAGATCCTAACGCAACTAATGTAGACTGGCTGGTAGATCCAAATTTAGT
This sequence comes from Saprospiraceae bacterium, assembly GCA_020630775.1. Classification (GTDB taxonomy): domain Bacteria; phylum Bacteroidota; class Bacteroidia; order Chitinophagales; family Saprospiraceae; genus RFSX01. The sequence continues at coordinate 15,322 of JAHDIN010000053.1, forward strand.
TTTTGATGGAGGCCCTGGAAAAGATGGCATACCATCAGTAGACAACCCTCATTTTGATGATATTGATGAAATAGATTTCATGAATGACGAAGATCTTGTCTTAGGCATTAGAATTGGAGATGAAATAAAAGCCTATCCACATCCCGTATTAGACTGGCATGAAATTGTCAATGACGAAATTGGTGATCAAAAAGTAGCACTTACCTATTGTCCGTTAACTGGAACAGGCATTGGTTGGGGTCGAGAAATAAATGGAGAAGAAACAAGGTTTGGTGTTTCTGGTTTACTATACAACACGAATTTAATGCCATTTGATAGAGCTACGGAAAGTACTTGGTCGCAACAAAGATTGGATTGTGTAAATGGAGAACTTCAGGGATTTAAACCTGAGTTATATTCATTTGTAGAGACCACATGGGCAAGTTGGAAAGCAGCCTACCCCAACTCCAAGATTTTATCAAACAGAACAGGTTATTCTAGAAATTATGGCATTTACCCATATGGCAGCTATCGAACCAACAATAGTTTATTATTTCCAATCACAATAGATGATACACGCTTACCTAAAAAGGAAAGAGTATTAGGCGTTATTATTAATGAGGAGCCAAAGGCCTATAGATTTGATCAAGAAAACAATGATTTAGTTTTAATTGAAGATGCTATTAATGGCCAAGCCATTACCGTGGTAAGTCATAGAGATAAAAATTTTATAGCCGCCTTTGAAGGGCATGGTTTTTCATTACTTGCTGACATTGATTTCCCCTTCATTATCCAAGATAGTCAAGGTTTTCAATATGACATACTAGGATTTACAAATGATGGTTCTGCATCACTTACCAAACCAGATCAATTTATAGGTTATTGGTTCTCATGGGGTACCTTCTACGAAGGCATTGACATTTATGAATAATACACATTAAGATAAGATCATTTTCAAGTGATCGTTCATTCTACAGATTTTTAAAACTGTCCCTGGAAAACGTTTCAGGGGCAGTTTTACATTAACCAGGATAGGTATAACTAGCCTGCAACCCTAATGGTATACCTGACACCCAGAAGACGACTAGGAAAATTGTCCACACAATTAAAAAGGCAATCGAGTATGGAATCATCAAAGAAACAAGAGTACCTATACCTGTATTCTTCACATAACGTTGACAAAAGACTACAACTAATGGAAAATAAGGCATTAAGGGCGTGATAATATTCGTAGAAGAATCGCCTACTCTATACGCTGCTTGAGTTAATTCTGCGGAGTAACCTAATTGCATAAGCATAGGTACAAAAATAGGTGCCAACAGTGCCCACTTAGCAGAAGCAGAACCAACAAATAAATTAACAAAGCCTGTCAGGAATATTATGCCAGCAATAGTAATTGGACCCGGTAGATTTAAAGCCTTTAAACCACTCGCGCCTTTCAATGCCAATAATGCTCCAAGATTTGAACTTGCAAATGCATTTATGAATAAAGCGCAAAAGAAAGCCATGACTATGTAATATGCCATGCCATTCATCGACTTAGTCATATCATCAATGACATCTTTACCCCTATTATATTTTTTCGAAATAAATCCATGAATTACGCCTGGCAACAAGAAAAATAAAAAGATTAGCGGTACTATGGACCTCATTATAGGTGCAGTAAAGGAGGTCAACTTCCCTTCCTCATCTCTAAATGGTGAATCAACGGGCAATAATGCTAGACAGAATAACACAAATAGAACAACTGTAATAAAAGTAGCCAGCCAAAATCCTTTTTTTTCTGCAGATGTAATATGGCTCATTTCAGGAGCTTCTTCCGCATCTTCATCTACTGGATTTGATTTAATTAATCTTGGCTCAATCAACTTGTCCGTAATAAACCAGCCCAACAATGTAATCAACACACTTGAGCATGCTGTGAAGTAGTAATTGCATAATGGATTAATCTGAACAGACTCATTTATTATCTGAGCCGCTGGTTGCGTAAATCCCTGCAAAAGCGGATCTAGAGCAGATACCATAGGATTCGCACTAAACCCTCCTGACACACCAGCAAAGGCCGCCGCAATACCTGCTAAAGGATGCCGTCCAGCAGCATAAAATATAATACCGCCTAAAGGTATAACCAAAACATACCCCGCATCAACCGCTGAATGAGAAAGAATACCTACGAAGATCACCATGGGCGTTAAAAAGTACTTTGGCGTCTTATTCAACATCATTTTAAGTCCCGTATTAATATAACCAGAACCATCAGCTACACCCACGCCTAACATGGCTACCAAAACAACACCTAAAGGCGCAAAGCTGGTAAATGTATTGACCATATTAGATAAAAACGAAGCCATGCTTTCGCCAGTCAGCAAATTATTAATGCGGATGGGCTCTCCATTTCGAGGATTGATTTCTGAGAATTCGATAGGGGCCAATAAGGCTGAAATTAGCCAAACCAATATCAAACTAATAAGAAATAAAATAGCGGGATCGGGAAGCTTATTTCCAATGCGCTCGATTAGATTAAGTATTCTAGTTATTCGTCCTACTTTGGGATTGGTATTTTGATTGGTCATAGTTAGTATTGATAAATCAGGGTTAAGATATTAAAATTGGTAGTGAAATTGAATACTTATTGATGATTCCCCACATTAATAATGTTTCAAAAAATGTTGACAATTCTATACATAATTGTTCTTTTCTTGCCTTTGTCTATCATATAACTAACTAAACGTCAAGTTGCCAGACTCATATAATTTTCT
>JAHDIN010000010.1 GCA_020630775.1 Saprospiraceae bacterium
GGTCTCCTTGAGCACCCTGAGGGCCTTGCTCTCCTTGAAGACCTTGAGCACCTTGAGGACCTTGTTCTCCCTGAGGACCTTGTTGTCCTTGAGGACCTTGGTCTCCTTGAGCACCTTGGATACCTTGAGGGCCTTGATCTCCCTGAGCTCCTTGAATACCCTGAGGACCTTGATCGCCTTGTGGACCTTGAATTCCTTGAGGACCTTGGCAGTCTGCAGAGTTATATACGCCGTCACCATTAGTATCTTCAGCTGGGTCATTTATGCCGTTGCCATTAGTATCCCAACAGCTAACACCATTAACACCATTTGTTCCATTTAATCCAGCAGGACCTTGGATACCTTGAGGACCTTGATCTCCCTGAGGACCCTGATCACCTTGTGGACCTTGAATACCTTGAGGGCCTTGATCACCTTGAGGACCTTGCTCTCCTTGAGGGCCTTGATTTCCTTGTGGACCTTGGTCTCCTTGAGCACCCTGAGGGCCTTGCTCTCCTTGAAGACCTTGAGCGCCTTGTGGACCTTGCTCCCCTTGAGGACCTTGTTCTCCCTGAGGACCTTGTTGTCCTTGAGGACCTTGGTCACCCTGAGCTCCCTGAATACCTTGAGGACCTTGTTCTCCTTGAAGACCTTGTTCTCCTTGTTCACCTTGAAGGCCTTGAGCTCCTTGAGGACCAACATCACCTTGCGGACCTTCTGGACCTTGAGGACCGACATCACCTTGAGGTCCCTGAGGACCTTGAACACCTTGGATACCTGGATTACCTTGAGGGCCTTGAGCGCCAGCAGGGCCTGTTTGACCCTGAGGACCTTGAGCGCCTTGAGGACCTTGATCACCTTGAGGACCTTGTATACCTTGAGGACCTTGATCTCCAACTGGACCTTGAGGACCTTCAGGACCTTGTGGACCTGTATTACCTTGAGGACCTTGTTCTCCTTGCGCTCCAGCAGGACCTTGGATTCCTTGAGCTCCTTGAATTCCTTGAGCACCTCTTAATGACAATAAGAAGTCAATCTCACTACCAATATTGCCAGCAGCTAACCATATTTCATATGCAGATGCTCCTGTAGCACCGATTGAACCTGTTAAACCTTGAGCACCTTGAGCACCTTGTGGGCCTGGTTCACCTTGAGGACCTTGCGGGCCTTGTGCTCCTGTGTTTCCTTGCGGACCAGCAGGTCCTTGAATTCCTTGATCACCTTGAGGACCCTGAGGACCTTCTGGACCTTGAGGGCCGGTATCACCTTGAGGACCTTGAGATCCTTGAGGACCTGTATTTCCTTGAGGACCTCTTTCACCTTGTGCACCTTGTAAACCTTGAGGACCTTGAGGACCTTCTGGACCTTGTGGACCTGGTTCACCCTGCGGGCCTTGAGGACCTTCAGGACCAGTATCGCCTTGTGGGCCTCTTTCTCCCTGGACACCTTGTAATCCAGCAGGACCCTGTGGGCCTTCAGGACCTTGAGCGCCAGCAGGACCTTGTGGACCTTCTGGGCCTGCAGCTCCAGTAGCACCTTGAGGACCTCTTTCACCTTGAGGACCTTGGTTTCCAGCTGGACCTTGCGGACCTTCTGGGCCTTGAGGTCCAGTATCACCTTGAGGACCTTGAGGTCCTGTTGAGCCAGCAGGACCTTGAATACCTTGCACACCTTGTACACCTTGAGCTCCTTGTAAAGAAGCTAAGAAGTCTTGCATTGATCCTGTATTAAACATTAACCAAATTTCGTATGCTGAAGCACCAGAGATGAAAGCAATAAAATCTGCTTCAGTACCAGTATTTCCTGCATTTAACCAAGCTTGATATGCAGACGCACCTTGAATACCAGCAGGGCCTTGCGGACCAGCGGGACCTTGCGCACCAGCAGGACCAGCTACTCCTGGATTTCCTTGTGGACCTCTTGGACCAACAGCACCCTGAACTCCGGGATCACCCTGAGGACCTTGAGGACCAGCAGGACCTGTAAGACCTTGTGGACCTTGTGCACCAGCAGGACCTGTTTGCCCTTGAGGACCTTGTGCACCTTGTGCACCTTGTGGACCAGGATTACCCTGAGCACCTTGAGGACCTGCGGGACCTGTAAGACCCTGAGGACCTCTTGGACCTTGTGGGCCAACAGCTCCTTCCAAACAGCTCCATAGTGGGTTAGTTGGTGTTCCTTTATTTACTTGGACACAATCTAGATCGTCATTATAAATAATGGCTCCCGTAGCTGGGAAAATCAAAGCATCCCTTTGAGTGCTTGTGAGACCAACTAATAAAGACTGTATACAATGCCATTCTGGAACAGTATCAGTTCCTTTATTGACCTGTAGACATTCTAAGTCGGTATTATAAATTATAGCTCCTTCGAGTGGGGTAGCTATAGCATCTCTTTGGGCAGTGGTCATTCTTGTCGGAACAAAAACTAGACTGTCGCTTTCTAGCTCTAGCAATGATGCGTCATCTATGACGGTAGGATTATCACCATATTTTATGCCCTGAGCATAATAATCTGTAGTGAATAATCCAACTAATGCTAGGACGGTAAACACCTTTAAAAATATTCTTGTACGAATAGGCACAAATGCATTTTGATTTGCATCTATGCTAGAGAGTAATGATTTAACCATTATTTAAAATTGTGCGTCAGTTGAATAAATTAATATTTAATAAATCGTTTAATAACTATTCCTTTTGACCAGAAGGTCTTTTATATCAACATAAAATAAGTATGCCCATACCAATCTATTTCCTGAACTTAGGAAAAGTTAGTATAGCACAGCATTACGGTAAACCTTTATATATAAGGAATTGATCAGCAACTATATATAACAATATACATGTCTACATTTCAGTCTTTGGGAGGTACGCACTAAGTGCGATTACTGGATGACACTTTTATAATAAGGTGGAATATTGATCGAGTTCAACATGGTAAAAATAAGTCATTGTGCTTTGATTTTATAATTAACCAATTTTTTTTTGGCTCAGATCTAATTTTCAATAGACAATTTTGCTTGTAGCATTATTGAATCCAACTCAGAAGTGACTCGTAACCAGTCATATTTGCGGATTGCAAATGAAAAATCTTCAATTTGGTTATTTTTTACATTATCAAAATTTCTAATGTGTTTTATAACTTTTTCTTTTAGATCGTTAAAATTTGAATAGAATAATTGAGGTTGGTTGCTAAAATGTTCAGAATAAACTTTTTTAGTCGGTAGGATAGGTGTTGTATGACAGTATATGGCTTCTAGAACACTGATCCCAAAATTATCATGATCTGATGTTACCGGCAGGATTGTAGCATCTAACAAGTTGAAGTAATAATCGACTTTAGAATCAACATATCCGACCTGTCTGATCTTATGCTGAAAACTATCTAAAAGTTTTTTCAATATCGAATCTGCAAAACTTGATTTATTTATGCCTGTTATTATCAATTCAAAATCTTCATGTCTTATATGATTGAGAAGGTTGAAAAACAGTAGGGGAGTCTTGTCTGATTCCCATCTATGGTTCCATAATATTATTGGTTTGCTAATCTGGCGTTTGCTTTTTATGTAAACGCTTCTTGCATTATCAATCTCTTTTAAATTTAAGCCAACGGGGATAACTTTAAAGTTTTCGCATAATCTATCAACAGTATTCTGACTTATTTTTGAAAATTTAGTAATTCTAAGAAATGCATTTATGAATTGATCTTTATGATAATGCGAGTTGAATATAACTTTATCAGCTACTAAACATGATTGTAAGTTTCGTGCACCAAAATGATCGATTTCATTTTGGGTATAATTCTTTTGGTTTGGATATGTCAATTGATTCTCGTGCATGTAAAGCGCAATTGGTGCATTAACCTTCAACTGCGCTTTTAAATCTGATACATCTGTAAGATCAGTTGTTAATATCAGATCTGGAACACGATCATGGCCATTAATTAATTCTGCGAAATGGTTTGCTGAATTAATCAATCTGTTTTTCCATTTCTGTGCAGGTAATTTGAATAATATGTATTCGTGTGTCGAATGCGTTATTAGATTATCAATCCAATATTTATGTGATCCTCCATAATATGCTATTAATGCAAATATCAGCATGTCTATGAGAGGTTATGTGGTTTACTGATTATGATGAAGCGCTTTGTTTAAATCAAAACTAACACAATTCAATTATGAAGTATAGAATTAATTCTTGTTGTACAAAGCGTCATCAAGCTTGAAAAGGAGGACCTGAAAGAAAAAGTCTATTTAACATAATATAAATTATAGGCAGAAAGAGACTTTGGATCTAAAATGTGGTTTGATACTGAATTGTGCTTTGAACTTGTTATGTGTTAGGAATAAATCAAACAAGTGTGTAAGGGAATACTTTCAAATAGGTATAAAAAAAACTAGTGTCAGCAAAACCGACACTAGCCAATCATTATAGAACAACTTCCATTAGAATCATAAAATTAAAGGATTCTAGTTTATATATCAATATATAATCAAAATAATCCATGAACCACTGTAAATCTGTTATAAACGAGAATATAATTTGGAATTCGACTTTTTAAGCCGCTTTTTTTTGATTTTAATCAATTGTTTTTCCATGAGTTTAGTTGTTTGCTTATGTCTTTTTAAGGTCCACTTTCTTATTTTTTGCTCATAAGCGTTTTTAGAATGTTTAAATTTTCGTTCTGATTTCTTAAGTATATTATCTAGGTGATATTTAAAAGCTTTTTCTGTATGCTTTAATCCATGCTCAAATATCATTATGTTAAATAAGTTGCCATTAATCGTTAATTGATCCTCGAAAACATCTTCAATATCGTCATTCATTTCAGTAATTAAATCGTAATATCTCCAAGACGCTACGTCTATTTTTGATCTAAGGATATCATTGTAAATGTTGATGATCTCTCTCATTAATCTTACATCACAAGACTTGTAATAATAGTAATATTCAAAACTTAATCTTGTTGGTAATTTATTCTCTCTTAGTTGCGATTCATGTAATTGATATTTTTGAATGTGTTTGACGAGAATTGATATTTCGGATTGGGTAAAATCAAGTTTATTGAGCTGACTGTAAATTTTACTCCAATAATGGTCTAATTTATCAGATTTAAGCTTCCAATTAGATTCTAAATATCTGTCTAAATCATATATAGCCACTTGCAGATCAATGAGTTTGCGATGCATCCACTTTTTGTCTTTTTTGACAAAGTGATTCAATAGAAACGGCAGCTTTCTATATTCAAATAATTCATTAATCTTCTTTAATTCCTTAGTCTTCATAGTCGTCACAATTTTTAGAAAGACGAAATTATAATTTTAGAGATGTAAGGTCAGATATTTAACTCAAAAGAAATTGTTCTCTTTTGTCATCTAAGCTTTTTAATTTCTTTTCGGTATCGGATAACTCCTTCTTTAGACTCAAAACAATCCTGTTTACAGAAGCCATATTGCTATCAACATTCGTTAAAGAATTTTTTATTTTCTGTTGAATAATCCAATCTGAAATAAGGTTGTCAAAGAAAAAGTCAGTAGCGTTATTAAACTTTAGCTTGTTTAAATTAAAGTGAATATTGTTGTCACCTAAGTCTTTCAACTCTCTTGTGAAAATATTTAATTGGTGTTGAGCCCTGGTCATAAAGCTAAATGCACTGTCAATAGCTTGTCGTTTATAATATTGTTGTCGCCTTCTATCGTAATTTTCCCATCTCCCCCATCCTCCTGCCTGTCTAAGACTTTGAATGACTTTTTTTAAAATTGCCAATGCTTTTTCACCTTCATCTATTGCTTCAATTAACTCTTTTCTGATTAAGATATTTACATCTGTCTGATGTAATATTTCTTTGAATTCATTTCTAATGATATCATCTCCAGTAGTTAGTATTTCATTTTCTCTATCTTTCTTGAGTGCAGCGAGTTTAGCTTCTAAGTTGGGTAATTGTCTTAGTTTTTTATTTAGAACGTCTTTTTCATATTCCATTAACTCAATGCGTTCTTTTAGTTCTTTATACTTCAGAGAAGCCTCCAAGTATTCTTGACGCTCAATTTCCATTTGTTCTTCCTTGTTACCTAAGGTCTTGTAGAACAAAGATTTTAAACCAAATTTTTCAAGTTTATTGATATCATTTAACTCCTTGTCAAGATTCTTATCAAGAGCTTTTAATTTTTCAAATGCACTTTTCAAGTTTATATTGATTTCATTCACATGAGATTCGATATTCTTTATTGACTCGAATTCTTCTATTGTGGCTTTGATCTCTTTTTGAATTGCAGAAATCTTGTTCATTATTATATGTTGATTCTAAAGCTTTGGAAATTATCATAAAAATCAATAATATGTAAAAATTCAATTAGTTTTATAGTAAACATAAATTTTAGACAATGGGAATTCTTAAAGACTTAAAAAATATATTCTTTGGAGCAAGTTCTGTAACCAAGCATGCTGCAGAAAAAGCTTCAGATTTTATCAAAGAAGAAGGTGGTGAGATGTTAGATAAGGCAAAAGACATGGCCACCAATGTTGGTGAGACTGTTTTAGACAAAGCAGATGCCTTAAAAGATACTGTAATGGAAAAAGGCGGAGAAATGCTTAATCAGTCGGGGGATATGGTTGAAGGTGCAGGTGGAGGGATTTTAGGAAAGGCTAATGAATTGAAAGACAGTGTCACAGATATTGGAGGCAATATATTAGATAAAACCTCTGACAAGATTTCTGAAATTGGTCAAACCTTATCTGAAAGCGAATCAGTCAATAAGCTAAAAGATTTTACTGAGGATGTAGGCGGAAAGGTGATGGAGACAGGAGGAGAATTGCTTGATAAGGGCAAGGACTTAAGTGAAAATGTAGGAGAGAAAGTGCTTGAAGCAAAAGATAAATTAATGGAACGTGCTCATGAAGCTAAAGAACAATTAGGAGAAAAGCTTAATGAAACAATGGATAAAGCTGATGCATGGGCTGAAGCAGAAAAAGCAAAACCTAAAAAAGAATTTGCTGATGATACTTTAGATGCTAGTGGATCGTTACTAGAAGGAACCGATGATTTTTTCAGCAAAGCTGACAAATTCGCATCAGGAGAGTATGGTGCCTTCTCAGAAGGAAAAATAACCATATCTGACGCAGAAAGTATCGACAAACCGAAGTTCGAGGATCAAAAACCTGCCACTGGTTTTACAGATTTGGATGGTGATGGCAACGAAATTATTGATGACGCCATCATTGAAGATCCAGAATCTTGATATTCAGGCAGCATTTTCATATATTAAAGTATCATAGATTATAGATTCACTTTATGTCCCCTTTAAGGTTAAATAATATAACAGAAAAAGACCTATTAGCCCTTTGTATGGAGGGGGATGCACATTCTTGCAAACAACTTTTTGATACATATTCTGGTAAAATGATGGGTATGTGCTATCGTTTTGCTCGAGACCGTAATGAAGCAGAAGATATGCTTCAAGAAGGCTTTGTTAGAATATTTAAAAAGTTGCATTTGTATAGTGGGCAAGGATCATTAGAATCTTGGATGCGAAGAGTTATCATTAATACGGCTATAAAGTATAAGCATAAACATGTAACTCGACATTCATATAATGAAATTGAAAATGTTCATGCATTAGATACCACACCAAGTGTTATTGATGAGATTTCCAAAGAAGAGATTTTGAAGTTAGTTCAATCACTTCCTGATGGCTATAGAATTGTTTTCAACCTATATGTTGTTGAAGGCTACAGTCATAAAGAAATTGCAGATAAATTATCTATAGGTGAAAGCACATCAAGATCACAATTGGTAAAAGCAAGAAACATGCTTAGAACAAAATTACTGGACTTAAGAAAATTGGCAGGTTGAAAAATTTTGACAGAAGGATACAAGAATTGTTGCAGGATGCGGAGATGCCTGTATCTGATAATATATGGGAGAAGATCGAACAAAGAATCGATACTAAACCTGAGAAACCTAAATATTGGATGCTATTTATGTTACTAAGTATAGCATTGCCTTCAGCGTACTTAGCTTATCAGTCATTGAATGTTGATGGAGTAAAAATAGGAGCAGACTCCCCTATTGTGAACCTAGCAGAGCTCGGGAAGAGTGATTCGAACGCAGTTTCTACTTACCCAAAGTCTGATTTGATACTTTCTACAAACAACGAGTCTACTGTTGCTATTGCTGAACAAAATATTTCTTTAAATACTAATGCTCCATCAAGCGTCACACTTAACAAAAGCAATCTTAATACTTATAATTCATCAGAAATAGCTGTTGCGAGTTCATCTCAAACACTCTTAACAAAGGAATTGGACGAGTTTATAACTGAAGAAAACATATATGATGAACCATATGGTTTAAATTCCGTGTTGGTAAAATGGGGTCGAATCGAGCCTCTAGCCGTTATTAAAAGAACTTCTATTGCATACTTTGATAATGGACTAGAAGAAAAAGACCCAAGTTTATTTGATGGGTTGTTTAGCGCTAAGCCTAAATGTCCAAAATTCAAAAACAACATCAAAGGCATCTATGCATGGATAGATTATACTTCTGCTATTCCTTTTCAGAATTTAAGTGTAGCTAACTCAGAGTACAAGGAATACGTTAACCAACGTACAGCTACTGAAACTCCTATGTATTCATTCCATACAGGTTTAGGATTGGGTTATGTGTCGCCAAGCGGTTTTTTGGTGGAGGCTGGATTAGTGTATGATCAAATCAATGTAAAGTTTTCTTATAACATTCCTACTGTTGAAGTATCTACAGAAACTTTTGAAATATTTGATGAAGCAGGGAATTTAATCGATTGGGAAGAATCTACTGTTTCTAGACCTGGCTTCTATGAAATAAAACACCGAAATAAATTTGAACAGTTTGACATTCCTTTACTGATAGGATATGAAATGCCGATCAACCCTAAATTCAGAATGAGTGTTAAAGGGGGTGTCAATATGAATATCACGTCTTCAAATCAAGGAAGAGTATTGACTACTAATAATGGAGATTTGACATATGGCAGTGATTCTGATCATCAGCTTTATAAAACTAAATTTGGATTAGGCTATTTAGGTAGCGTCAATTTATTAACAAGTATAAATGATAGATTAAGCCTTAGTGCTGGTCTCAACATAAAGTATTACAACAATATAAATGCTGACGACAACGTCGTATATCATTCTATTTCAAAAGTTGGATTATCTACTGGAGTTCAATATCGTATTTTATAAATCACCACGAAACGGAAGTATAAGTATACCTAAAAGATGAAGAAACTGATTTTATTTTATTTGATCATTGGATTAGTGGCTTGCGGCGAAGACACAGAAAGATTTGTGCCTTTAGAAAATGCACCTACTCAGGAGGCATTAATTAAATTGGCGCCTCCATTATTTGAAAACTTTAAGCTAGATAACACAACAACTTCTATAGCATCTCAATCAAATGTCAATTTTGATATTGATATGAATACGTTTTTTGAACCTTCAGAAACGGTGAATGAATCCAGCTATGATTTGCAATTATTAGAGTATAAAGAGTTTGCTCAATTTTTAACTCAAGGATTATCAAGTGATGCTGAGCTTGGATACTCAGAAATTAAATATAGTTTTCTGATTGATGCTAATGCAAATGATGAAAGCTTGTCAATAAGAGAAGGTGAACACATTACTGTACGCATACCTTCTGAAGATTTAGGAGACATAGGCCTTGGAAAAGCGTTTTTTAAATCAGAAACTTTGGATTGGAGTTTCAATGAATTCAAAATAAATGAATCGATTAAATTTACGAGTTGGAAAGCATTGAATTCCGATGGTCAATTAATGGATGTTACCGGCTACGAATTTAAGATCTATGAAACTGGATGGTATGTAATGGCTGATATTCAAAGATCATCTTTTGAGTTGACAGATATATGTATTCAACTTTCAGAAGATTATGATCATGAAAACACAGTTACCTACATCTTATCAAAAAATAACTCTTATTTATTTAAACTAAACAACACAGAATCCTCTGATTTGCAATGCGGCTATAACATTCCTTACGTAAAGCCAGATGCCATGATCCTCAATGTATTTTATAGCGATAATAAGTTTTTCTATAATCTAGAAGACATTGATCTGTCATTAAACCAAGAGCTAGTTACTGTATCCAGTCCAAAAGAAATTTCGGATAGAGATCTGAGAGAAATTATTGAGTCTCTTTAATCTAGAAATTTTGTCAAATCTGCTGGGCTGTAATTGACAGACTTCAAAACTTTACCATCAGGCTTTCTGTAAACGATGAATTCATCACCTCTTTTCACTATCTCACCTTCGGTGCCATCTTTCGATTTATAGTGTTTTAGAGTAGCTTCTGCTTCCTCTTGAGACTTACAAGTTTTACTCATATTTGATCTTTGAACCTCCGCAAACATTGAGTTGAATCTCTCCCCTATCCCAAATTCATGGATAGCTCCAGATAATACATACTGAATATCACAGAAGGCATCTACCACTTCTAATAAGTCATTATTTTGTATAGCTTCCTTAAGTTCTTTTAATTCTTCTTCTAAAAGGCTAATTCTGAGCTCACATCTCTCTTTGGATGGTATCACAGGGTTATCCAATACTGGAAGATTAAAGGTTTTATGAAATGCTGCTACACCGTTGAGTGCTTCTGCTTCTTTGAAATTTTTCATTTGTATGTGTATGTGTTTTGGTTTTTGGTCTTTGGTCTTTGGTCTTTAGTCTTTGGTCTTTGGCTATTGGCTATTGGCTATTGGACATTGTACCCCTAAATCCCCTTGCAAGGGGACTTTTACTTTATTTTATGCAGGTTAAGCTATTAAAAATCATTTATGCCTTTATGCCTTTATGCCTTTATACCTTTATGCCTTTATGCCTTTATGCCTTTTTATGTCTCTAAGCCTCTACTCCTCTTCCATTTAGCTTTCTAAGCTCTAAATATCTTGATTATATCAAATCAGATTATGCAACTAAGTCATTGGTCTTTAATGAATTAAAAACGTCACGTATTATCAAATGTTTAAGTTTGATAAACTATATTATAATCTTAAAGCTTTACTTTAAGGTATTTTCTACAGTAGCCATTCTGGCGTTTTAATACTCTACAAAGGTGCAAATAAGTAATATATTAGAGAAAATTTAATACAAGCTTTGTTAGAAGCAAAAAATATTACAAAATCGTACGAGGATCTTCAGGTTTTAAAAGGTGTAAACCTATCAATATCTGGCTCTACGATTACAAGCATAATCGGAAAATCAGGGAGTGGAAAAAGCACTTTGCTTCATATACTCGGCACATTAGATGTACCTGACACTGGATCGGTATTTTTAAATGATATCGAAATCAATAAGCTGAATGAAAAAGAACTATCTCAATTTAGAAATAAAGAAATAGGGTTTGTATTTCAGTTTCATCATCTGATACCGGAGTTTTCTGCTTTAGAAAATGTTTCGATGCCAGCGCTTATCAATGGAATTAGTAAGCATAAGGCGCATAAGAAGTCTTCTGATCTCTTAAGTTACCTAGGTTTGTCTGGAAGGCTTGATCATAAACCTAATGAGCTATCTGGAGGTGAGCAACAACGAGTTGCAATTGCAAGAGCATTAATAAATGATCCCAAAATCATCTTCGCAGATGAACCTACAGGTAATTTAGATACACAAAACTCTGTTGAATTACATGAATTATTTATGAAGCTTCGTGATGACATGGGACAAACGTTTGTTATTGTCACGCACAACATGGAGTTAGCTCAATTAAGTGATCGTGTATTAGAGATTGTGGATGGTAATATTACCAATTCTTAACATGTACACAAGGCTGCGGATAATTGACGCCATTTAATGCATTTCCATTGTACTTAAATGGGTTGATAATATATTCTAAAGGTGTATTTTGAAGTTCTGGTAACCAGTGTTTAATATACTTAGCGTCGGCATCGTATTTTTTTACTTGTGTCGGAATATTAAAGTATCGATTGGGCCTTGGATCTGTCCCTACACCAGCGACATAATTCCAATTGCCATAATTAGAACAAGGATCATAGTCAATCAATAATGACTCAAAATACTCTGCGCCCATGATCCAGTTTAATCTCATATCCTTTACAAGAAACGAAGCCACATTTTGTCTACCTCGATTGGACATAAAGCCAGTAGCATTTAGTTCTCTCATATTTGCATCAATAAATGGAATGCCTGTTTTACCTAAAGCCCATTTGTCAAAAAGCACTTCATTGTCATAAAGCTGGAATTCTAGCTTCCCTTTAATACCTTTTTTGAAGAAGATTTTGTTGCCATGTTTCTTCGCCATGAATCTGAAAAAATCCCTCCACATTAGTTCAAATATCAACCAATAAGTAGAATCGTTTTTGACACGTTCTTCTTCATACCTTTTGACTTCTTGATAGACGTATTTGGGAGACAAACAGCCATGTGAAAGATAGGCACTTAGCTTGCTTGAATAATCCCTGCCCAGCAATTGATTTCGGGTTTGCTTGTATTTAGCAATATGATCTGTTTCCCAAAGGTAATATTGCAATTCCTTTAATGCAGCTCGCTCTCCCCCATTCATTAGAGATGCCTCTGGAACGTCATCAAAACCAAAGTCTTTCAATGTTGGTATATCCCCCACTTCAACATCAATACTCAATGATTGAAATGGCTCATTTGGTGCTTCAAAAGGTTGCCTTATACTGACAAATCTTTCTACTTCCTTTCTAAAGGTTGTAAACTGATCTGGACAGTGCGTGATAGGAAATGGTAAATCAGCGGTGTAATACAACATTTTCCCTCTATAATATCGCATTTCTTGTCCAATAGACCAGAGTGACTTTTCTAGCACATCTTGAACATCCACTTCTTCTTGAGTCCTTTCTCTATTGCAATAAACATAATGGGTTTTACATTGGCGGGCTAATTGGGGAATAACTTCTTCTGTGATACCAGTTCTAATAATTAAATCGCTACCTAAAGCCTGTAATGATGCTTTAAGATCTTTGATACTTTCTATGATGAACTTGGCTCGGTGGACACCCGTTTTCTTGAATCCAAAAGAAGTATGGCTTTTAAAAATACGATCATCAAACACATAAACCGGAATAACCTCGTCACTGTGCTTTAATGCGTCAACCAAAGCTTCATTATCGTGAAGTCTTAGGTCATTTCTAAACCATATAATGGATCTTTTCATATCGGGATTAAAACAGCAAATTAATATAAAATAAAATTACCTTTATCTGACAAACAAGAATTTAAAATTTTGGTTTTATAATTATGAAAATTCTACAACTCCTGGCGCTGCTATTTTTATTTATTTCATGTGGACCTGCGCACAATGACGAGGAAGTAAAGCTATTATATGATGAAGTCATTAGAATCCATGATGAAGTCATGCCTAAGATATCTGACATCAATAAATTAAAGAAGCGTGTAAGAAAGTTAGAAAAGAATGATGAAACATCTATAGCGCTTATAAAGCAACTGCAAGATGCTGACGATGCGATGATGGATTGGATGGCAGATTTTCAAAAGTATAAGACTTTGGCAGATTCTAGTAAGACGGTAAAAATGGATTATTTGAATGTCGAAAAGCAAAAAATTCAAAGTGTAAGTGATCAAATGTTGTTATCAATTGATACTGCAAAAAAGTATTTAAATGACTAAGAATATATTGCTCGGGTTTATTATAATTTGCTCCATATGGGCATGTCAGGAAGTGCCTTCTGAGCCCCTTCCCATATTAGGTCGTCAAGAGATTAATGGTCAAGATACCATCTTCCATCATATACCAGACTTTAGTTTCACCAATCAAGATGGGCAAACTGTGGTCAATGAAGATTTGGACAACTACCTCTATCTGTCGGATTTTTTCTTTACCAATTGTCCATCAATTTGTCCGATTGTAAAAAAGCAAATGTTGAGGATTTATGACAAATATGAAAATGAGCCTTTAATCAAGCTCGTCAGTCATACTATCGATCCTAAAAGAGATACCGTTGAAAAACTTAAAAAATACGCTGAAGGCTTATCCGTAAATACTGATAAATGGATGTTTTTAACTGGTGATAAAGAAGAACTTTTAGACATTGCAGAAGACTACTTTGTGGCAGCGTATGAAGACGCAGATGCACCCGGTGGATTCGATCATTCGGGCAAAATAATTCTGGTCGATAAAAAGAGACATATCAGAGCATTTGCAGAAGGTACTGATCCTGAGGATGTGACTCAGTTATTAAAAGATATTGATTTATTGCTTTTAGAATATGGGGTTAAAAAGTAAAGTACTATTTATTCTTTTTCTTTTGTCAATGGCTATTGCTTGCCAGCATGTTACCTTTAAGGAAGGTGAGATACTTTATGAAACTCATTGTAGTCATTGCCACATGCCTAAAGGTGAAGGCGTCGGCGATATATATCCTGCACTGAATAACTTGACTGAAGACTATGCGTTTGAAGAAATCTATTGCATCATAAGAAATGGTAAAAATAGTCCCGATCGCGTTGTAGAAATGGTGGCTATTAATGGATTAAGTGATGTACAGCTTCATAATATCGTCAATTATATTAAGTCAGATATGAATGGTCTGCAACATGAGTTTTCTGCAAATGCCTCAAGAGAACATCTTTTACCTTGTCCAGAATGAAAAAGTTTATCACCTCCCAAATCCGTATCAATGTATCTCCTGACAAAATCATAGAAGCACTCGTAGACCCTGAACAACTCCATGCTTGGTGGGGCGTAGATGATGCATTTGTAGAAAAAAAAGATGGTGGACTATATTGTCTAACTTGGATGCGTACGCCAGAAGGCATAAAGTTTATAAGTTCTGGTCAAATTAGATTATACAATCCGCGCTCTCATCTGTATCTAGAGAATTTAATCTATATTAATTACGAGAAGCCCATGATGGGACCGTTTACTTTGAAATATGATGTGTTCACAGAAAGACATTACAGCATTCTAAAGATAAATCAATCTGGCTTTCAAAAAGGACTTAATGACGAATGGGATTGGTATTACAATGCTGTTTTGGATGGTTGGCCTCAGGCTTTGGTAATCTTGAAGAATTATTTGGAGAGACGGTATGTTTAGATTACGAATGACAAAGAAACGATTTATGACATAGTGCCTTAGAGTTTGATCAATGAGAAAAAAGTAAAAATAAATTTATAGTAAATCATTTTAGGAGTACACATGCGAATATTAGCAACAATAGCACTCTTGATTTTAGTTTCTTGCAATATCGAGAAAACACCAGTTTTGAGCTACGGGAAATTAAATTTAAATAAATAAACGATCAAAACTTTTTGTAAGGTGACAATAAAAGAGATACTTTATCTAAATTTCCATGCCCTTTATACCGTATAATAGTTAAGAGTTAGCTAGATTGGTCATATAAAATGCAATTTTTAGACCTATATATCTTGAAGCCCTGAAGCCCTGAAGCCCTGAAGCCCTGAAGCCCTGAAGCCCTGAAGCCCTGAAGCCCTGAAACCTTGAAACCTTGGAGCCTTGAAACCTTGGAGCCCTGAAACCTTGAAACCTCTAGCAACATTTACAACATCATCATTCTAAACAGATATAAACATGAATAAACTATTTCTAACATTAACATGTACCCTCCTACTCTTAGCCTGCAAAACGAACAAGGAAATATTCAAGCAACAAATCGATCCAAAAATTGAAACTACAACAACAGGCCATATTGTAATGGGCCTCATTGAGTACGCCGTAGTTGACAGTACTATTGCTACACAAGAAATGGCTCAAATTATGGTTGATATGATGCAGTCGACCATGGAAAATGAACTCGTTTATAATTCTAATCGATCTGCGGAGTTAGTCAAGGAAAATGGCACGTACGTCAGGCGCTCATTGTATGATAGATCTACTAAAATGGCATATCAATTTCTTACGAAAGATAATGTACAGTATTTCGCAAAAATGGATATTACACAAATGACGAAGGAAATGGAATCTCCAAATGAAGATATGGACGAATTTTCAAAAATGTTTAAGAATGGATCACAGCTTGTTGATATTTTAGGGTTCAAGTGTAATGAATTGACCATGATGCAGCCTCCTGATTTTACTGAGGTGAACTCTGTTGCTTATACAACAAATGAAATTCCGCATTTATCTGAGGCCATGGGGCCATTAAGTAAATTTATCAAGGGCGCCCCCATTAAGACAACCATGTTTGTAGAAGGCATTAGTATAACATTCGGCGCTTTGGAAATTAAAAAGGATACGAATATGGACGTCTATTTACAATTCGATCCGACAAAGTATACTGAAGTTTCATTGGAGGAATTAGATATGATGGAGTATTAGAGATATAGATCTTTACGACATATAAGCTTCGTAGTTTAAGCTCAAGAAACAGAAAAGTAATATCTTGATAATCCATAAGTAAAGTAACATATGCGATTTCCATTACTACTATCTTTTATTCTGCTCGGTGCTTTCAGCACAGCTAATGCACAAATCTTAGAACTTGACAATAAGTGGATTTATGATTTCAGAGATTATTCTTTATTCAATGGATCATACACTGAAAAATTTGACTCGATTCATATCGTATCTGATACTTTGATAAACGGGCTTAAGTATTATAAGTTAGTTTCTTCTGAACAGAGTCCTTGTGGAATTTTCACTTCAGTAGAATATCTGCGAGAGGAGGATGATAAAATCTTCAGATTGAGTAAAAACCTAATTGACGAAAAATTAATGATCGATTTTACTGCTCAAAATGCATATAACATGACTTACGATGCAGCTTGGTTTAATGAAGAAATTCAAACTAACGTTGTTAATGATTCCATCGGGATAGAAATTTTACCAAGTGGAAAACAAATTGAGTTGACCTATCAGCGCATATTAAGTAATTACAGCTATGATGATAATGCATCTTATAAATTATCCAGAGATATCGGGTATATACAATACGGATTACTTTTTCCTGACATTGGTACAAATTTATGTGATGTATATGAAGGCATTAATCTAAGATGTAAAATCAATGGCAATGATACTATTAAACTAACTGAACTTGACTGTTATGAAACATCAATAATTTCATCGATAAATCAAGTTGACGAAGATCCCATTTTACTGTATCCCAACCCAGCAAACGATGTGCTCATAATCCCAGCCGATTATGAAATCATAGTCATTCAGAATCTCTCAGGAAGCTCAATGAGTTATACCATAAATAACACTGAAGTTGATATTTCGGACTTCCTAAATGGTATATATTTTATAACAATCAAAAACCGAAACGGCAATCAAGTCTACATACAGAAAGTAATTAAAATGTAACTTCAATACTTATACAATCAAATCATGAGCTATTACTTACCTATGCTTTACATACTTTATGGATTATTCCTGCCTAACATAATTCCAAACCTAGACAAGACAGACTACACCTATTTGCTTTCTGTAACCAGCTCTACAGAAAACGAACAATATTTTAGTATCTCTGTAGAAAATTTAACTGCTAGTCCGATTGAGAAAAATACATTTAAAAAGATATTGACACCTTTTAAAATGGAACTTGATTCTGGAGAATATATCATTATCGTTTCAAGTCTTGATGACAATGAAATAGTAAGTAGCCATGTGCAGGGATACTTTAAATCGGAGAAAAAAGGTTCAGCTTCTGCTTTCTTTGAAAAAGCAAAGTTTCACATCGGCCCTCAAGGCAGATATAACGTATCTAAACTTGACTAAATGAAAAACACCGTATTCATTGCCAAAAGCCTTGATGGCTTTATAGCTGGAGAAAATGGCGACATAGATTGGTTAAACTCAATTCCCAATCCAGATAAGATTGACATGGGATATACCGAGTTGATTCAAAAAATCGATGCCATTGTGATGGGACGAGCGACTTACGAAACAGTATTGGGCTTTGGCATAGACTGGCCTTATACCAAACATGTATTTGTACTCAGTCATTCAATCAATTCTATACAAAAGGACTTAAAAAATAAAGTGACTTTACTTCATGGTGACCTCAATGATATTCTTAAGACCATACATAAAAAAGGATATCATAATTTATACATTGATGGCGGCAGCACGATTCAGAATTTTCTTAATGAGGATCTTATCGATGAGATGATTTTAACAACAATTCCAATTTTATTAGGATCTGGTTTTCCGCTTTTCGGTAATTTGAATCAGCCATTAGCATTTGACCATATCGAATCTAAAGTGTTTTTAAATCAGATTGTACAAGATAGATACAGAAGACGCAGATAGATTGGACTTTCAACAATTAAGTATGCCTGTTACCCTCATACCAATTTAATAGAATTACCCTATTCCTTAAGCCCTAAGCTATATTCCTCTTAAAATTCTGACTTACTCAATAATCCCAAATACCTTATTCCTCCCAAAAGCATTATCTTAAAGACAAAATAATCCGAGTCTCAAGCAACTTTTAAGTCCTTAATTGGACATATAGAGCAAGAAGCCATTAAAATGATCAGACCTATTCTCTTTTTTGCTATGTTGTTTGCAAGCGCATGTCAAGCTCATAGCCAATGCGAGTGCACGGATTGCCCTGTCCCTATAGTTGGTGTTTCGACGACGTCCAGTGATATTGATATATCTGGCGCTAATAATCCTACGCTTGATGTCAATGGTCAACAAGTATGTCAAATTTGTATTGAAGTTATCCATGATGCCATTAGGGAAGTGGATATGGTATTGATCGCTCCAGATGGGAGTTCTGTGGACTTAATGATAAATACGAGTATAGATTTTGGCACGGATATGATGTTTGAAATTTGCTTTGTTTCCTGTGATCAATCAGCAGATCCGGATTCAGGTTTTCCAGCTGTTTTTGATACTGATGCTGGGTGGATGGATCAAACCCTTTATGATGGAAGCTACTACCCTGCTAGCGGATGCTTAGAAGATCTTTCAGGTCCTGTCGATGGGACTTGGACACTAGAGATGACAGATGGCTGGATTTTGGAAGACGGCTTTTTAAATGATTGGTATTTAGTATTTGCGGATGATTCTGGATTGGGTTGCGCTAATTCTGGTGCTTGTGGTAGTGGACCTACCTGTATTGCGGATGGTGGCGATTTACCAAATTTAGATTTGATGTATTGCGAAGGCGATCCTAATTTGAATATTGATGAAGATCCTATCTACAATGGTACGCCGCCTCCAAGTGCAGATTACGATTATACTTATGTCATAGTAAATACCGATACAGATGTTATCGAAGATATCACTATGGATACGGACATGACAGGATATGATGCAGGTAATTATGAAATTTGTGGACTTTCGTATTTGATTGATGATGCCGGCAATCTCCCAGGTGCTGATGGATCATTGACGGTGGATGACATCCAAGATGATATTGATAATGATGTGTATTGCGCAGACTTATCAGAAACTTGTTTTTCAGTGACCATTGAAGCTATTCCAGAAGATCCAGATTTTCAAGGACCGACATCTGTTTGTGCTGGAGAGCTTGTAGAATATGAAATTGTCAATTACGACCCTAATTTCACCTACCTCATAAATATAGTAGGCTCTTTCGCGCAATTTATTGAAATCGCTCCTGGCGTATGGGAAGTTATTTGGATAGCCGGTCCTGGCGAATTATGTGTAGATATCGTCTCTAATTGTGGCAGTTTTGAAACTTGTCTCACTATAGATGTTACCACAGTGCCAGATGTGGAAATTGATGGAAATTTTGAGCCTTGTCCAGGGGATATCGTAGAATACATCATTACACCAAGTCCTCCTTCGGGGCTTAATTATATATATACCGCAACTGGTGGCACTATTGTCAATCAAACTTCTAGTACCGTAGAGATAGAATGGCCACTAACTAATGGTAATTATGAAGTATGCGTTGAAGTAGGTGGATTAGGCTGCAATTTGGATCCTATTTGTGAAGATGTAGATATCGATTTTGATTATCAAATTCCTACAGAACTCAATGCACCATTAGAGCTATGCTTAGGAGATATAGGGACGGCATTCATAGATCCAGATGCTGATATAGTCAGTTACAATTGGACATCAACTAATCTTGATATTCTAAGTGGCAACGGTACAGAAACAGTAGACTTTGAAGGTGCAGGCGTTGGATTAGCTGAGATTTGTCTAGAGTTGGTAACTATATGTGATACACAAGGACCCGTATGCGAATCACTCAATATTCTTGAAGTTCCAGATCCACAGATTGAGACAATTGATCCCACCTGTGATCTAGAGGTTTTATTAGAATCAAATGCAAATAGCTCAAACCAAATTCAATGGACTCAATTGGATGGACCTAACGCCAATATCATAAATGAGACCGAAGCCAATACACTTGTCGAACTAACCAATGCTGGTACTTATATTTTTGAAATTACAGAAACTAATAGCATTTGTGAAGATACAGATGTTGTGACTGTAGAGCTCCTACCAGACTTAACGACAAGTAATCCTGAATTTGATTGTAACAGTAGTTCTGAATATCAAGTAAGCTTTGAGATTTTGACAGGCGCACTCCCTTATCAAGTTAATGGTATAACTATATCTTCTTCTGACTATACGTCAGAATTCATACCCTCAGATGAGCCTTTTGAATTTATTATTATTGATGCTTTAGGTTGTATGGTGACAGTAGAAGGCATATACGAATGTCCTTGTATTTCTAATGCAGGAACAATGAGTAATGCCACTATCGAATTGTGTGTTGCTGATGAAATGACATTTGAAGCCACGTGGAATGATGATGGCACCTTAGACATAGATGACATAGGCCTTTACTTTCTGCATGATAATGATGATAATGAACTAGGTAACATTCTAGACTTTAATGAGAACGGACTATTTGAATACGATGCCGGAAATTATGAATTAGAAACATCCTATTATATATCCTATGTGGTTGGCAATGAAGATGGCGCTAGTGATATTGATTTGTCTGATCCATGTTTATCTGTTTCCATAGGACAGGAAGTTATCTTCTTTGATCAATCAAGTGTCATGCTGGATTTTGAATCTGTTGTTTGTAGCAATGAGTTGGAAATAAACGGCATTCCAGATGATAATGTTGATGACTTAAGCTGGGACGCCATTCAGGGGCCAGGGAATGCACAGTTCAGTGACTTTGACAATGTACCGACGACAGTGACCGTAGATTCCTTTGGGAGCTATACTTTAGAATTAGAGATTGAGAACGAAGCATGTATTTCATTTCAGCAGATAGAACTGAATTTTAGTAACGGTCCTACGATTTTGAATATTCAAGAGATTTGTAACGCTAACGACAATGCCTACATTGTAGAATTTGAATTGATTGGTGATGGACCTTTTACAAGCAATATAGGAGGGATGTTTAATGGCAATACATTTATTTCAGATCCCATCAGTACAGGTGTAGCCTATGAAATAAATATTACGGATATCAATGGATGCATCTCTGGCATAAGTGGTGTTAAACTATGTGATTGCAATACTGAAGCTGGATTTATATCAACATCGCAAAACAATCTGTGTATAAGCGATACGCTTTTTCTAAATGTGGCTGGGCAGCAGCTAGACAATAATGATGTGGCTTATTTTATATTGCATAACGGCAGTATAGACTCTATTGGTACTGTTCTAGATACTAGTCGATGGGGCATTTTTGAATACAATGCCAACTATATCTTAGGTGAAACCTATTTTGTCAATTATGCTGTAGGAGATAGTTTAGGCGCTGCCATTGATTTTTCAGATTTATGCTTTGATCTTTCTAATGGCGCTCCAGTTAATTGGGAAGCCATACCTATTGTAAATGCAGGAGATGATCAAAACTCTTGCAACAACATTTTTAATTTAGAGTCTACTCCTGCACAAGGCGAATGGCGGGTTATTGATCAACCCAATGGAGCCAATATCAATTTTTCAAATTTAAATAATGCCAATGCACAATTAGAAGTATCGATAGAGGGCATTTATGAATTAGAATGGTCAACAACATCCAATGCCTGCATAGTAGCCGATACTGTAACGATTGAATTTCTATCCTCTCCTATTGCTAGTAATTTTCAAATAGATTGTGATGAAATCAATCAGACTTATGTACTTTCTTTCAACATTACATCTGGTAACCCTCCGTATACGGTCAATGGCATAAATGTAAATGGATCCACTTTTACTAGTAATGATTTACAATCCAATGCAACTAGTACTATACTGGTAGAAGACGTTAATAACTGTGTAGAGTTTCTAGAATTTGGACCTATAGATTGTTCTTGTGCTAGTGACATAGGTTCAGTTGTAACGGGCTCGATAGAACTTTGTGAAGGAGAGTCATTGGACCCTAATATTTCGAATAATGACTTCACTCCAAACCCTGGTCAATCTCTCTTCTATGTGTTACATGATGGAGACGCCAATAATCCAGGTAATATAGTCGCACAGAGTGTTGGAGATCTTATTAACTACAATACCAATTTTGAATTAAATACAAGCTATTATCTAAATGCCGTATTGGCCGAATCCATAAACGGTGCTATAGATTTTTCAGACCCATGCTTGAGATTAAGTGAAGGTATCGAAGTCGTTTGGATTGAATCAGTTGATATTGATTTTGCATTTGAGTTTCTAATTTGTGAAGGTGATACCATCAACTTTAGACCTACATTGGATTCGAATTATCCGCTTGATTTATTTTTTGAAAGCAACCAAGCAAACGATGTTACATTTAATTTGACAGATAGCAATTCTTCATTACAAATAGTGAGCACGTCTTCGGAAGTCCTTACACTGGTCAAAGCAACAGGAAGTTGCATAAACAATTTTAATGGTACTATTGAAATTATAGTTGAAAGGAATCAATCTTTAGACTTCAACGCAGATATTGAAATATGTAATAATCCCCTATTTGGCTCCACAGTTTCGTTTGATCAGATTTTCATTGATCCTACTATAAACATTGAGTTGATTAATACACCATTTGCAGTTAATAACAATACGATAGATTTTGCAAATACAACAGCTGGTGACTACTTACTTGAGTTTTCTACTATCGGCTTAGAAGATCCATGTCCGGGTAGCACCATATTTGTTCCAATTACTGTAATTGAATGTGATTGTCCAACTTTCAATATTCCCATGATTACCTTGTGTAATAATGATCCAGGTATAAATTTGAACAATATAAATGTAGAGGGATTTGATGGTGAATGGTCTCTAGAGAGTAGCGGTCTTAACCCACCAGAATTACAAAATGACATGCTACTTTTTTCTAATGCCGATCCGGGGCTTTATACTTTACGTTACGATTTCAATGACCCCAACTACCCTTCTTCTTGCCAACCATTTCTTGAAGTTGATTTAGATATAGTTGCATTTTTATCTGCTGGGCAGGCTATAGATAATATCGTTGTCTGTAGTAACGAAACCGAAGCATTGAATCTATTCAATTATATATCAGGCTTTGATGCAGGCGGCATATGGATGAAACAACAAGTTGTTGTCAACGAAAGTATTGACATAGCAGATTTAGAAATTGGTGACAATACTTTCACATATATTCTCGAAAATGAGAATCCTTGTCCTGCAGATAGTGCATTTGTAAATATTGAGTTAATTGAGACAATTGAATTGGAGATGAACCCAGATGACGTGACATGCTTTGGTGCTAATGATGGTACTGTGGAGTTTGTACTATCCTCAATGCCAAATGGAGAAATCAATTATTATGTAAATGACGAAGAAGTTCCTGGCCCAATTATAACTAATCTAGCTCCTGGCGCATATAACGCTTTTGTGACTATCGATGAATGTGCATCAGAAGTTATCCAGTTTGAAATTATAGAACCGGAAGCCATATTTGTTTCGCTAGGTGATGATCAGGAAGTTACAAGTGAAGAAGAAATCGTCATATCAGCCTTAACCAATATTGAATCATCTGATATCAATACTGTTAGTTGGACCTTACTTTCAGAAATACTGAATATTGATGAATTAGAATTAAGAAGAATCTTTGAAGAATCAGGTACTATAACTATAGAAATCATCGATATCAATGGCTGCTCTACTAGTGATAGCATAAACATTAATGTTTCAACCAATGAAGACATATACATCCCCAATATTTTCAGTTTAAGTAATACAAGTACCAACGGACAGTTCGTCATAGGAAATATAGAGTCCGTAGCCAGCAGAATTATTGCATTCAACATCTTTGATAGGTGGGGTAATAAAGTATTTAACTTAGAAAATATAGACCCCAATCAGTTCAATGCATTAAGCTGGAATGGCACTTACAATGATGAATTTGTAGAACAGGGTGTTTACGTCTATAAGTTGACCGTAGAATACTTCACAGGAAGACAAGAAGAACTATTAGGTGAGATTACAGTCATTAGGTAGTGATTAAACCCGGACTATGCGTTAGAACTTCGTCATGAGAACTTAAAGTGCAATAAATCAGCAATTTATATTCGAAAAACATAGCACCGTTATGGTTAGAGAATATAAGTTGTCGAAGCTTCTGAGTTGCAGCAATTTAGGATCGCAATAGATTTTGTAATGCATAGTCTGGGTTTTAGTGCAAATGTTTATGATCAATATTGAGAATGTCATTTGTATGTAATAATCATCAATCTTGTTCTTTTCTTTAACCTGGGTATAGAGTTGATTCAATAGATTCGCCGATCAAATCGGATAGGTGATGAAGATATTTTTTAAAGCTTTACTTCTTGTTTTATTTTGCAATCAACTAGCAATTAGCCAGTTAGACACAAGCGCTTTATGGTTAAACGAGATTAGTATTCTGAGTAACACTATAGATATTCCTTTCTCTGACAATTCACGAAATATAGAAGTATTAAGAAAACAGGAAATCGAGGCCATCAATCCTTCTTCAGTAGCTGAATTACTTCAAAAAATGGCTGGTGTAGACATTCGACAACGTGGTATCAATGGCGTGCAATCAGACGTATCCATAAGAGGCGGTACATTTGAACAAGTCGTTATTCTAATAAATGGATTTAAAATAATTGATCCTCAAACTGGACACCATTTAATGAACCTACCTGTCAATCTTGAAGATATAGAGCGCATTGAAGTTTTAAAAGGGCCATCAAGCAGACGTTTTGGATTGAATGCGTTTACCGGAGTGATCAACATTATTACAAAAGCTCAAAAAGAGCAAAATATCAATGCCACTTTAGAATATGGATCATTTGGCATTTTTAATGGTCAGCTGTCTCTAAGTCAGCCTATTGGTGATTATCAGCAAACACTTTCGCTAGGTCGTTATACATCTGATGGCTATCGCTATAATACCGATTACACGATCAATAACTTAGCCTATCAAGGCAGATTAAAAGCTGAGGGAAGTGAACTAGATATATTCGCAGGTTTAACGGAAAGATCATTTGGTGCGAATGGTTTTTATGGCAGAGAAACATTCACAGAGCAGTATGAAACAGTACAAACATATTTTGGTGGTTTGTCATGGATTAAGCGACTAGACAAATTTAAAATCAACCCACGATTGAGCTATAGGCATAATGAGGACAATTGGCAGTTTAACAGTTCTGACCCTGAGTTCTTTCAAAACTTCCATGACACGGATGTCATTACCCTAGAGCTACATAATAGCCTTTTCCACAATTTAGGCGTATTAGGATTTGGTGTAGAACACAATTGGTTAAACATCAACAGCAGTAACTTGTCAGATCATAGCAGACAGCAGCTAAGTGTATACATAGAAAATCGCTGGGTGGGACTAAATGAAAAATTGAGCATTACACCCGGATTATTATTAATGAATATCAGTGACTTTGGAAATAAAATATTTCCTGGGATCGATATAGGATACAATGTCAATGAGGCATTTAGTCTATTCGCAAATGTTGGCAGTACAACTAGGATTCCTACTTACACAGATTTGTACTATATGGACAGCGGCAATATTGGTAATCCTGATCTAACTGAGGAAAATGCTATCAGTTATGAAATCGGCTTAAAGTACAATCAAGGCGACTTCAGCATTAAATCTGCTTTATTCTTAAGAAATACATTTGATCAAATCGATTGGTTCCGAGAATCTGAAATGGACAAATGGCAGCCTGATAATTTTAATGAAGGACAATTTAAAGGCCTAGAGTTTATCATTAATTATCAACACGCTGATGAAAATGAATTGACTTACGGTTTTGATATAGATTACGCTTATATCGATGCCGATTTTGAAGACAATAACTTTGCTTTCTCTAGAAATGTATTAGAAAATTTAAGACACCAATTGATAGTAGCACCACAAATCAGTTATAAAGATTTTCAATTTTATATTTCTGGTTTATATAATGATCGTGTCTCATTAGATGATTACTTTGTAGTGGACGCTAATGCCACCTATACTTTTGGACAATTATCGTTGAGGCTAAAACTGAATAATATAACGGATCAAGTTTATAGAGAGACAAATCTAGTGCCTATGCCTGGGAGGTGGTTTAAAGTAGGTTTGTCATATGCTTTAAGGTAATATTATTGGGTCGCATCTTTTTCAAAATGCCGCAAAACACCCCAATCAAAAGGTGCCCAAATTGAGGTTTTAATTGAAGCTTTACGTAAGCCTCGATTGACCCATTCATTGCATGTATGAATACAATTGTAGCTATTGTTGGCTTCATAGAAAGCATCATATTTAGTGTAGCCAGGACTAACTAGGCGCACGAAATCTCCCTCCGCGTCTTTATCAAAAGATTGAATTATATGCTGCATTATGATGGACAGTTGATTTTTTGAGATAACAACCGGATACCATTTAGACCGTTGTTTAGGATACTCTGTTACATGCATGGCTGTAGGTGTATTTAAGAACAAGGCTTTAAAACCATTCTTAAGTTTTAGATCTTTCCAATTGGGAGTTTCCAAATAGAATAACTTATCGCCCCAACCAAAAGCAGCATAAGGTGAATCTTCTAATTTTTGAATCTTCATTAAAAAGCTAGAATCGAGATCATCTTTTTTAAATACATAATCAACATGGACACCATTTGTACTTAAATATATGGTAATATCCTTGTCTTCTTTGAGTTCTTTAGTTGCTGTTATCCTCGATGATACAAAGGCAGTAGTAAAAAACAACAATATTATAATCAGCAGTAGTCCAATAGATAACTTGAACCATTTATACAGCCATGACGATATTTTATTTAAAAGATGCAAACTAGTTGTCTGAATATAATTCATTCAAGCATGAATTTTGATATTTTAAACTAATTAATTGATTATGTATGATGAGAGCAATGAAGGGAATCTGACTAAGTCATTTATGTCACAATAGAACACAATAAATCATATAAAGGAAAAGAGAGACTTTAATATATAAATAATACTTTTAAACAAATCATTACAATGAACAAACGAACAAACAAGTTATTAGGACTATTTTATATACTCATTTTTGTCTTTACTATCAATAGTCCTTTATTGAGTCAAGCTGATTTTGAAGCCACATTAATTTTTAAAAATGGTGTAGAACGTATTGGTGTTATTAAAAACTTTACAGCTAACTCGAAAAAAATAAAGTTTAAAAGCTCAGAAGACAGTGATATCACAACATTTGATTCAAAAGAAATTGAATATATTCAGTTTGAAAGAGATGGAGACGAATCAGGTGCGCTTTTGCATTATACAAGAATGGAGCGTAAGCACCCAAAGAAGAATAAGTCGAAAACCGATGCGGCTATTTGGTACAATGTGATTTACACTTGTTCTGACCTCATAGTTTTAGAGAACTTTATAAAGATCAAACAAAAGAAGAAAGGTTTAATATTTGAATACAACGCCACCTACCCTTCAGATTTTATTCTTAAAAAAGTCGATGCATCAAAGGCTTATTTAGTAGGCCTTGCAATTAACAGACATAAAGCTAAAGGCATTGTTTATCCACACAAACTAAATCGCAGTCTATTCAAACAATTTTTCAAAGACTATCCTTCTATTGTAGAATTTGCCGATAAAGAAAAAAAGATCAAATTTGACAGAGCTTTTGAAATGGTAGAAATGTACTGTGAGTTGAATGGTGCGGGGAATTAACAACTAATTAGGCATACTTCCTTCTTCGATAAACTCGATACAGTAAACCAAAAACCAATACAATCAACGAAGGAATCAATAAGTTTATCACCTGCCATTTAGTTTTATGATCAGTTAATTCAACTTGATCCAGTATGCGCATTTTCATGTTCTTTGATCTGGCCTCAATTAAACCATAATCATCAACTAGATACTCAATGGCATTGACGATAAAATCTCTGTTGCCGGCAAAAGTTTGATTCGTCCATTTATTAAATCCTATTGGGCTGATTCTATTATTAGCAGCATCATAGAGGTTTTTAATGATATCAGAATCCGTAACTACGATTTGGCTGGTTCTATCGCTTTTGGGTTTAAACTCTAGATTCAATTGATCTAGTCCTTTTTGCATCTCTTCGGACACTCTGTTCTTAAAGTTAGATTCAAAAGTACCTTCAAGTAAAACAGCTACAGGCAAATTCGATTTGTTATAAGCTTCGTTTTTTTGTTCAACTTTCAATACATCAAAACTCAAACGCATCGGATATACTTGACGTCGACTGTATTCAGAACTTGTCAACAAAGGTGTGATGCTTACGTTTTCATTTCCAGGTAACAAATCAATTGAACTTGGAAAAGTTGCGCTGACCCGATCTATGTTTTTAGTAATATTAGATTCTGGACTGCCTTGCAACAAGGGATGATACACCCAACCGAATAAACGTTCTTGCTCTTTACCTCCCTGTCTACCTACAACTTGAGGAATCTTTGTATTTTCTACATCTAAAACAAGATCAGGATTAATACGTAAGCCGTACTTAAAAAGCATTGGCTCTATACCCGTCTCTCGCTTTTTAGGCACATAGATTTTATTGTAGTTAATACTGTCTAAGTTCACAAAAAATTGATCAACCAACCAAATAACCTTGCCACCATTCATGATGTATTGGTCTATCTTAAATTGATCTTTTAAACCAATAGCTGTTTTAGGTCCTGCGATTATGAGCACATCAATAAATGGATCAACCTGATAAGTTGAATCTAAGTTGATACGCACCACTTCTTTAGCATAGCCTAACTCCATTTCTAACTTAGCCGTCTGAAAATCAGCTAATTCACCATGACCTTCTAAAAAAGCCACAATAGGTCTTTCTGTCCTATATACTTGCTGAATGGCGGATGCCAATTTATACTCCAACATGGACATAGATTCAGTAATAGCCGCATCTTCAGATTCATCTCTACCCTTGGGCTCTAATAGGTTTACAGGGATTCTTCGTTTCCCATACTTCACTATCGCATAGGGATATATTTGTTTTTGAACCTGCTTGTCATTCTCAAAAATGAACAAAGTTTGTGGCAGTATGCCATCTATTTGTAGATTACGTTTAACGGTATTAATCTCTTCAACAGAACCTTCATTCGGATCAATATATACGTAATCAATCGAGCTATTCAAATTATTAAACTGATTCAGAACTTCTGTAGTTCTATCTTTTAAGTTTGTCAAACCCGCCGTCAAATTGCCTTCTAGTAAAACCTCAACAAATATGTTGTCATCCACATCTTCCAATAAAGCAACTGTCGACTTATCTAATGTAAAGCGCTTATCTTCAGTAAGATCTAAATAAGTATAAAATGTAGAACCTAACAGATTGACAAAAATCAGTATCGCTGCAAACAAAATCGTTTGAATAAATCGCGTATATTTTCTTGACTTTCTGTTCACTTATTTATGAATTATTATGTTCCACTTTAAAAGTTCTCATTATCTTCAATTACCATTTTCGCCTATCTAAACTGACGAAAGTGAGCCAAAGAAAAAATGTTATAGTAGAAACGAAATACAATACATCACGCGAATCTATGCGTCCTCTACTGATATTTTCATAATGCAAATTGATTCCAAAGCTTTTTACCAATGCATCTGATTTACCATAAAAAATGGGTAATGCGCTTAAAAAATCAAAGGCCCAATACACCACAAAGCATATAAATGCCGAAACAATAAAGGCGACTATTTGATTAGAGGTTAAACTTGAAATCCAAATGCCAATAGCTGTAAAAATAGCTGCTAAAAAAAATAAGCCAATATAAGATCCAATGACGCCTCCAGTATCTATATTCCCAACAGGCGAACCTAAGAAGTAGACACTGAAATAATATATAAGCGTTGGCAATAAGGCAAAACCAACCAAGGTAATCGCGGCAAAATACTTACCTAATATAATTTGCAAATCTGTCAATGGCTTTGTTGTTAATAGCTCTAATGTCTTGAGTTGCTGTTCTTCTGCAAAAGCATTCATGGTAATTGCAGGGATGAGAAACAAAAAGACTAATGGAGCAATCGTAAACAACTGACCAATACTTGCATAATTATAATTAAGAATACTGGTCTCCGAGAAAACCCACAAAAACAAACCAGAAATCACCAAGAATATGATGATGGCCAAATAACCAGTTAGTGAACTAAAAAACTGATTCAACTCTTTGAAGTAGATACTTCTCATACTAATTATTAGTTACGGATTTGAATACGTTTTCTAATGATTGTTGTGACGTGGATAAATTCAACAACTTATTATTATGGGCTACAGCTAAATCAAATATATCAGCTCTTATATCCTCATTGTTTTCTACATGTAACAAATATTTCGTGGAGCTAATGGCTTCTATATTAACGCCCTGACCGAGTCCTTGAAGAATAGTAGGATTAATAGAGTTTAAAAATTCCACTTGGATGCTTAAGCGTTCTGAGTAGCTACTTTCAATTTTTGAAATCTCATCATCAGCCGCTACGTGACCGTTATTTAAAATGACAATTTTGTCACATATAGATTCTACCTCTTGAAGAATATGCGAAGAGAATATAATGGTCTTTCCTTCTTTCAGGTTTAAAATCATCTTACGGATCTCTACCAACTGATTAGGATCTAACCCAGATATAGGTTCATCTAAAATGAGCACCTTAGGGTCATGAATTAAAGATTGTGCTATACCTACTCTTTGCTTATAGCCTTTAGATAATTGTGAAATGCGTTTATGTTGCTCTTTCCCTAATCCCACCATATCTATAACATCAGCAATCTTACTTTTGATATTGGGTAATTTGTGCACACGGGCAATAAACTGCAGGTATTCTTTAATGTACATACTCCCATAAAGCGGGTTGTGCTCTGGAAGGTAACCGATCAACTTCTTGATGTCTTGCTCCTGCGTATTGACATCTAACCCACAGACAGTGGCCTGACCTTCGCTAGGGGGCATATAGCAAGTCAATATTTTCATGGTGGTGGTTTTACCTGCACCATTCGGGCCAACCAACCCAGTGATCTCCCCTTCTTTCGCCTCAAAGGAGATATTATCAATAGCCTTTTGACTACCGTATATTTTTGTTAAAGCATTGACTTGAATACTCACTTAGATTCCCTGATTCTTTGACAAATATCTTCAATAGAGAACGCATTTTCTACAGAAAAATTGGCTATTTGCGTTCTTCTAAGGCTATAAAGATACGCCAATGAATCCATCTTTTGACCTAAATCACGCGCAAAAGCTCGGATATAAGTGCCGGTACCGCATTCCAGATCAAAATCAACAAATGGTAACTTCAAATTGGAAAACGCAATTTCATTAAACACAACTGTTTTAACCTTGGGCTTAAATACTTGCCCTTGCCTAGCCATCTTATACATGGCTTTACCTTTTATTTTATTTGCAGAGAAAATGGGGATCTCTTGCAAGGATTCCCCAATAAATTGAGCTTTAGTATCATCTAATAACGCTGATGTTATATGATCAATCGGAGCTTGGCCTTTTTCAGCGCCTTCCCTATCTAATGTATTGGTCGTGCAGCCAAATTTTATTGTCCCTGTATACCGCTTATCTCTGCGTTCAAATTCTGGAATGCGCTTCGTATACTTCCCTGTAAAAATCATCAACAAACCTGTAGCCATAGGATCAAGCGTCCCGTTATGCCCCACTTTGAATTTCTTTTGTTGATATCGATGTCGCAAAACACCCCTTATTTTATTAACCACATCAAAAGAAGTCCATTCTAAAGGCTTATCTACCAAAAGAACGCAACCGTCCTTATAATCTATAGAGGAGGTTTCATCAGTTTTTGATATAATCTTTAATTCAGGAATCAATTATCCGTGAGGTTTTTTGTTATCATCATTGCTACAGAACAAGCAATCAAAATTGAAGTTATTAGGGTTAAAGTGAACCATAATTCTATCATTATGAGAGTCTATTTTGAGCTCTGAATAAATAATGTTGAATAATTTAAATTCCATTTGTTCATTTTTTTCAATCGCAAAAAAAACGAACCAAAAAATGCTTGAAAATCTGAAACGCTCCGCCAGATTTTCGGCCGCGCTCCGTTAATAGCATTTGCCGATTTATAATTTAAGCTAAAAGCATATTATCGAAATTCATTTCCATATTAATGCACCAAGACAAAACGTTATGCAAATTGCGCATACAACATTATCCCACCACCTACTACAAAACAATATACTGCAAAGTAAATAAGTTTCGATTTCTTGACAAAAGCAATCATCCAGGTACAGGCTAACATACCTACAATAAAAGCTGATATAAAACCTACGGTAAGATATGTTGCAGAAGGCATATGGCCTTGAAAATCTCCAGATAATAAATCTTTAGCAATCTTGCCAAATATTAGAGGGATAACCATCAGGAAAGAAAACCGTGCGCTCTCGGACTTGTCAATGCCTAACAATAATGAAGTGGCTATTGTAGATCCAGATCTAGATATACCTGGCATAATAGCCACGGCCTGACTTAAGCCAATGATGAAAGCACTCATCAGAGAGAGCTTTTTATCTTGAACGCGCACTCTTTCACAAATCCATAATAAGATACCCGTAACGATAAGCATGGCGCCAACCAAAAAGATCTTTCTATGAAAAAACACTTCTATAATATCATCAAAGAAAACGCCAACCAAAGCTGCGGGAATCATGCTTATGACGATATAGAGAACGAATGGTCTACTAAATTTATCGGAAGCATTAAAGAAGCCTTTGATAATTTCGAATACATCTTTTCTGAAAATGACTAATGTCGCTAGAGCTGTCGCAAAATGCAAAAAGACGGTAGTTAACATACTTTGTTCAGCAAGACTATCATCATTGAGAATGTATTTCATGATCTCAAGATGACCTGAACTGCTGACAGGAAGAAATTCTGTTAATCCTTGAACCACCCCCAAGATGAGGGCCTCCAAAAGTTCAGACATGCTGCTTATTTAAAAATGGCGTAGATTTCGATCGCTAAACCGGTAAGTATAACTACAGGTGCTAAAAGCGTTCTTCTTAGACCATAAATTTTTGACTCATCCCAAACGTTGGGATCTTCATTAAAACCACCGATCATAAGAATCATACCTAAAGCGATAAGAAAAATACCGATCAACATCCATTTATAATTTTCTTTACCGAATGGAAGAGCTACTGCTGCTCTAGATGTTGATTTTACATTTTGGAGTGAAGGGCTTGCTTTTTTTACTGTTGTAGAAGTGCCTTTATTCTTTTTCGATACAACAACTTTCTTTTTCTTAGCCATTTTCTGCCGTTTTAAGTGCGCTAATTTTTGAGGATATTGTCCACAAGATTGTAAAACTAATTAAAGCCAAACTGCCTAAAGCAATCATTAAAGCTTTTAATACGCCAAATTGAAGGATTTGAGTGCCAAATATCAATTTAATTAGATAAATAAGGGCTATTGCTAGAAAAACAGCGATTATCCATGACTTAAACGATAGTTGAAAACCTTTGGAAAAGTATTCAGATTTTAATTTTCCTCTGTCTTTACCTCCCGCCAATAGCTTCAATAAATTATTTCTATTTCTATCAAAATCCATACTTAGACCTATAAAAACAATGAGCATTGTAATCGCAATAAATAAATAAGCCAAAGGTTGGAATACGATATTCATGGACCTCATGGAACCTGCTTTAGATCCATAGTTTACAATCTTCGCTGATTTGATGTTTGTTTCATCGGCTAGTGTAGTTAAATAATCATTAATCTGTTGTAAATCAAACTCGGATAAATCATTCAGAATGTAATGATCGCTCAATGGGTTATTTCGTTGGAGCTTCTTTCTTAATCCTTCATCTACTTCTAGTGTCATAAGGGCATCTTCAGCGGTAACATAACGACTGACTGTAAATTTTACTATTGAATCATTGGTCAAACGATCTTCTAATTTGAGTCGTTCTTCTTCCTCAAGACCCTTGTCAAGTTCAATTAATACTTGTCTAAATTCTTTAGGTGAACTATCATAGTTTATACCACCCATCGCCAAAGACAGGAAATAGAACATCAATAAATGACCTAATATTGTGATCAGAAAAACGTGGTTATAGTTGATGGTATTCTTAATTTAGCTCACATAATAGAAAAAACAAATGTATGGACATTTATATTAAAGATTTTTATATATCAATAATCTTTTTGAGTGTTTGTACACTTTTATCGGGACAAGTGACCTTAGACAACAGTTCTATGGAAGGCACACCTGCCGATGCAACCATGCCTTCAGGGTGGTTTTCTGCTGCAGAAGGCACCACGCCAGATATCTTACCCGGGTATTGGGGCGTATATAATGAACCCTTCGATGGCGAAACATACATAGGTATTATAACCAGACAAGATGGATCATTTGAAAGCATAAGTCAAAGATTAAACGATAAATTAATCAAAGACGCTTGCTATAATATGTCCATTCACTTGGCTCATTCTGATAATTACACAGGCTATAATCAACCTATCCATCTTCGAGTTTGGCTGGGCAGCAAGAAAAATGAGCGGGCACAATTGATCTTCAAATCGCCAAAGATTACACATCTGGATTGGAAAAACTACGATATAGAATTCAATCCTAATGATGACATGTACTATATCATTATAGAAGCACATATTAGCGACAATCACATTCCTCACAAAGGCAATATTTTGATTGATAAAATATCGCCAATCTTAAGATGCAATAGAGTTTAAAATGGATATTCAAGGACATAGAGGCTGTAGAGGTCTATTACCAGAAAATACAATTCCCGCCTTTCTAAAAGCTATTGAATTGGGCGTCAATACCTTGGAGTGTGATGTCGTTGTTTCTAAAGATGAAAAAGTTATTCTCTCACACGAACCCTTTTTCTCGCATCACATTGCCACAGGTCCTAATGGTGAGGTGATAACAAAAGAAAATGAGATTAATCATAATGTTTATGCATTGACTTATGATGAAATCAAATCCTATGATGTCGGGCTTAAGCACTATCCCCGATTTGACAAACAGGAGAAAATTGCTATTCATAAACCTTCGCTAGAAGATGTAGTCCGTGCGGTCGATGAGGTTGATGATAAAATGCTGTTTAATATAGAGATTAAACGCCGACCAGAATGGGATAAGACCCACCATCCAGTGTATACCCAATTCGCTGACATCGTCATCAATCGGATAAAAGATTTAGGCATATTAGATCGTACAACAGTGCAATGTTTCGATATACCCACATTGCAATACATCAGAAAGACATATGCAGATGTACCACTTGTCTACCTAATAGATAATCTTTTTAGCCCTAGCGAAAACATAGAAAGACTGGGCTTTATCCCTGAAATTTACAGTCCTAATTTCTTGTTGGTTAATCCGACGACCATTGACTACTGCAAGGCCAACAAGATGCGTTTAATACCTTGGACGGTAAATGAGTTGGTTATTATGGAAAGACTTATAGAATTGAAGGTAGACGGCATTATTACGGATTATCCTGACATACTCATTGATTTAGTTCGAAAGTCATAGAATTCAGCCTGATTCAGAGGCTATTATTAGCAACTCACGTATATTCGCGTTAAAAGGAAATTATGAGGATATTGGCTTCAATAGCAGCACTTTTAGGTATTATTTACTTCAATGCCTGCACAAGTGATAAAGCTATTTCTAAAGAGCAGTTGGAAATCTATTCTATAGTCTTAAATAAAGATTCTGTAGCCGTCGGTAATTTAACATATAAAGACATCAAATATTTTGATGAAGACAATCACTTGGTTAAGCAAGAGTTCTTTGATAAAAAGAACAAACTTAAGGGGACAGAATATATCGATAGATCAAAAACTGAGCGACATTCAGAATATTACGATGTGGATTCCAATCTATTAAGCTATTACAATCTCGTATACAAGTCGGATACCTTAAGACTGAAGACTGCTTATGATGGACAATCAAATCAATTATTGCGTACAGAGCTTTATCTCTACGATGAAAATGGCAATCGAACTGAAAAACAAATCGTAGACGAAAACAACAAACTTGATCGGGTCTATAAATTCACTTACGACGAGTTTGGAAATGAAACAGGATTTTCAGGCTTTGATGAGGAAGGCCAATTATTCCTAATAGAAACTTATAAGATCACGAAGCAAGATGATCAAAATAGATGGACGGAAAGATGGAGTTATAGAGAAAAGGTCCCTTTCACTTTTGCAACTAGAAAACTTAATTAATATCCAAAGAATATGCATTACGATTATCAGAGTATAGAAAAGAAGTGGCGCGCCCAATGGGAAAAAGATAATCTCTATAAAGTTGAGATAGATGAGTCTAAGCCTAAATTTTATGTATTGGATATGTTTCCCTACCCTTCTGGTGCGGGACTGCATGTAGGCCATCCATTAGGCTATATCGCTTCAGATATTTACAGTCGTTTTAAGCGATTGAAAGGGTTCAATGTATTGCATCCAATGGGCTTTGACGCCTTCGGCTTACCCGCGGAAGAGTATGCTATTGCCTCTGGTGTGCACCCAGCTGATTCTACAAGTAAAAATATAGAACGCTATAAAGAACAGCTCAACAATATCGGCTTCTGCTTTGATTGGTCTAGAGAAGTGCAGACATGTGATCCCAAATACTACAAATGGACGCAATGGATATTCACTTTATTGTTTGATCATTATTATGACACGGCTTCTCAAAAGGCAGCACCTATTTCTAAATTGGTTGCACATTTTGAGGCACATGGTTTGAAAGATGTAACGGCTTATCATTATTGCGAACAACCATTTACTGCAGATCAGTGGAATGGGTTTTCTACATCTGAAAAAGAAGATATACTCACTGATTTTAGATTGGCTTTTAGAAAAGTCGGATATGTAAATTGGTGTGAAGCTTTAGGGACTGTATTGGCGAATGACCAAATCAAAGATGGTCTTTCAGAAAGAGGTGGTCATCCTGTTGAGCGTAAAGCCATGACGCAATGGTATCTGCGTATAACAGCTTACGCGGAAAGACTCTTAAAGGGTTTAGATGATTTAGATTGGTCATCTTCCTTAAAGACAATTCAAAGAAATTGGATAGGAAAATCTGAAGGCGCATCTGTCTTTTTCGACATAGATGGACATGAAGACACAATAGAAATTTATACCACACGTCCAGATACTATTTATGGAGCCACCTTTATGGTATTAGCTCCTGAACATCCATATGTAAGTCAAATAACAACTGATGAACAAAAATCTGCAGTAGAAGATTATAAAAATTATGCTAATTCCAGATCAGAGCGTGAAAGGATGTCAGAGGTAAAGGAGGTATCGGGTGCATTTACAGGCGCCTATGCACTCAATCCATTCAGCGGAACAAAAATTCCAATTTGGATTAGTGAGTATGTTTTAATGGACTATGGTACAGGAGCCATTATGGCTGTACCTTCTGACGATGAGAGAGACCATGCGTTTGCAACTAAATTTGATTTACCCATCATCGATGTAATTGATAAGAGTGCTTACCCCGATGCAGGGAGGGAGGACAAAGTTGGCGTAATGATCAATTCTGAATTGATTAATGGCTTAGAAGTCAAAAAAGCTATCAAAGTCATCAGTCAGCATATAGAAGACAAAGGCATAGGTCAAGTCAAAGTCAATTATAAAATGCGTGATGCCAATTTCAGTAGACAAAGATATTGGGGTGAACCCTTCCCTATCGTTTATAAAGATGACATACCTCAATCCCTTCCACTTGAAGCTTTGGCTGTTGAATTACCTTTTACTGACGATTTTAAACCTGCAAGCGGTGGTCAGTCACCTTTGTCAAGATTGACAGATTGGGTAAATCAAGATAATGGTCAGAGAGAAACAGATACCATGCCTGCAGTTGCAGGATCATCTTGGTATTTCCTAAGATATATGGATCCACAAAATGACGACGCATTTGCTTCTGAAAAAGCACTTAAATATTGGGACGCTGTAGATTTATATGTTGGTGGTTCAGAACACGCTGTTGCTCACTTACTATATGCGCGATTTTGGCATAAGTTCCTTTTTGATTTAGGCTATGTTTTCTCTGAAGAGCCATTCAAAAAGTTGATCAATCAAGGGATGATTCAAGGCGTTATTGAATACCTAGCTTTGAAAAAAGGAGAAAATGAATCCAATCATTTCTATAGCTTAGACGCCATAGAAGGAGATGCATCAGATTATGCATTTATACCTACGCATATCGACTTTGTCAGTCAATATGGATCTGATCAATCTCATTTAAACCCATCAGGTATCCAATCATTTTTACAATGGCGACCAGAATATAAAGACGCCACTTTTTATTCAAAAGCAGGTGGATTTAAGGCAGACGCCCTACCCGATGACTTTCAACTATTGACAAAGTCAGAAGTAGGTAAAATGTCTAAGAGATATTACAATGTCGTCAATCCTGATGATGTTGTTGCTGATTATGGAGCTGATACTTTCAGACTATATGAGATGTTTCTCGGTCCTATCGAGCAATCTAAACCATGGGACACACAAGGCATCGAAGGTGTTTCTAAATTCATTAGAAAATTTTGGGGTCTATTTTTTGACGGTGATGATTTTAAAATTTCTGAAGACGAAGCCACTAAAGACGAATTAAAAGTTTTACACCAAGCAATTAAGAAAGTAAGTGCAGATATTGAAAAATTCTCTTTCAACACGGCTATTAGTGCCATGATGATTGCGGTTAATGAATTAAGAAAACTTAATTGTAACAAGCGTGCAGTTTTAGAAGAGTTGGTCAAATTGATAGCGCCCTTTGCACCATTCATGGCAGAAGAGCTTTGGCAATATTTAGAACACACCCAGAGTGTACACATGGCCTCTTATCCTGTCCATAATGAGTCTTACCTTGTATCCGATGAAGTTGAGTATCCAATTTGTATAAATGGCAAAAAAAGAGCTCTACAATCTTATCCTGCTACGCTTAGCAAAGAAGAATTAGAGGCAGAAGCTATGAAATTAGAAGATTTAGCAAAGTGGACAGAAGGTAAAAAAATCGTAAAAGTGATCGTGGTGCCGAAGCGTATGATCAATATCGTCGTTAAATAAGAGATAAGTGCTTTTATTAGCACGATTGAATCCTTAATTTAACAGTCTTAAGCTTGACGATTATTAGACAGCGTCTTATATATGTGATATTGGTCTTTGCTCTTTTTGTTGGAGAGATTAGCCCTTTAATAGGTCAAAACTGTCAACTACCGATTGTCAATAACGCCAGTGATATGTCCATCTCTGGCTTTAAGATATCATGGCTAGACCTTAATTCTAGTTCTATTTCTTATGATATTGAATTTGGAATAAAAGGATTTACACGTAATTTCCAGGCTAACATTCAAGACATCCAATCAAAGGAGTTTGTATTCACCAACTTGGAATCTGGAACGACTTATGAAATTTATGTAAGGACGAATTGTGACAATAATGAAAGTAGTGATTGGAATGGCCCTTACTTTGTCAACACCAATATTGACAATAATAACAGTTGCGATTTAAATCTAGAAATTGGAGATAATAATTGCAACAGACCATCAGCGTTTCAGATTGAAATCAATCAATCTGACAACAGCATCATTGGGGACAATATCGAATTAGATAAAGTCTTAGTAAATATCCAACATCCTTGGCCTCCAGATTTAGAAATTACATTGATCTCACCTGAAGGTCGTACTTGTACTTTGAGCAGTCATAATGGTAATGGCAGTGATGACTATGGTGACATTACCGAGTGCATGAACGCTTTGGCCTTTTCAGAATCTGCTTGTACATCAATCGTCAATTTCCCACCTCCATTTAGAGGTGTATTAAAGCCCGAAGAATCCTTTAAAATATTTGAGGGAGAGAGCATAAATGGCATTTGGAACTTATCAATTTGTGATAGAGCAAATGGTGATGTAGGCTTTTTAAAGAATATAATGCTCGACTTTAGTTCAGAAATATGTGTACCTGCTCCGCAGTTCAAATTGGTTGACGTGGAAGCCACTTCAGCATTAGTCAATTGGAATAATTTCAATACATGTGACATCATAGGTATTGCTTATAAGAAAAAGACTGATCCAGATTTCAATACATCAGTTGATTTTGAAGCGTGTCAAGAAGAACAATTTAGAATTCTTAATCTGGAAGCAGATACAGATTACGAGTTGTATACTTTTTCAAACTGCCAAGGCAATATAGAATCTGCCAGAAGTTGCATCATCGAATTTCGTACACTTTGTCAAAATAGTAGCTTTCAATCGAACTTTGACAACTTACCAATATGTAACATACAATGCGACACCTTATGCCCTATCGATGAGATCTGGCGTAATGATGCGTCAAACATTAACGGATGGTTCGTCAACAATGGTTTAACATCAACCAACTTTACAGGCCCTAATGCAGACATTGGAGGGTCAGGAAATTATATCTATGCAGAAAGTCAGATCTTGGCTTGTGAAGCCACTGAATATATTCTTATCTCTGAATGTTTGTCTTATACTGAAATCAATAATTGTGCTATAGCATTTAGCTATCACATGTTTGGTAATGAAATGGGCACACTAGAATTACAATTATCTACAAATAACAAAGACTGGCAAACATTATGGTTACAAGACGGCAATAAGGGTGAGCAATGGCTATCGGATATAGTTTCACTTCCAACAACTTTTGATAAAGGGCAACTTCGATTCAAATTTGCCAAGGACGTTGATGCAATTAGGTCAGATGTTGCATTGGATTTAATTAAACTCATAGGTCTTGAAACAACGGGCTTATCAACATTTTACGAAGACATGGACAGTGATGGCTTTGGAGGTCAAGCGCCCATATTATTTTGCAGTGACAACCCTCCAGAAGGTTTTGTAACCAACAACCTGGATTGTGACGATTCAGATGCGCGCATTAATCCTTCAGCTGTAGAAATTAATTGCAACTTGATAGATGAAAACTGCAATGGATTGCAAGATGACCTCATGCAAAACGACATTTCTTATCAATTGACCGGTGTATCTCATGAGAGCTGTGTTGGCAAATTAGATGGGGCCATTTCTATAGAAGTAAACGGTGGTTTACCCCCATATCAGTTTTTATGGTCAAATAGCGCTAGTACACAAGACTTAACAAATATTGGAACGGGGTTATACACGTGTACAATTTCTGATTTCGGAGGATGCCTTTTAGTAACAGACCCTATATTCGTCGATTTCGAGGAAGTCATTACTTACAGTTTAATACAATTAACCCCTCCTTCTTGTCAAGGACAAAATGACGGATTGGCCACCTTGCTTATTTCTGGTGGCCAAGGACCTTATGAGGTTTTATGGGACAGCCTTAACTCAGGACCGGTTGTCAACCAATTATCTGATGGCGATTACATCGTAACGATTACTGATTCAGACAATTGTCAAATTGAAACGGACTTGATTAGTGTGACCGCACCACAAACAATTACAGCGGGCGTTTCGCTAAAGCGAGATATAGAGTGTGCAGGCGAGGAAACAGGATTTATCCAATTGGGCATTTTTGGAGGTGTGCCTCCCTATAATGTCCTTTGGAGTGAAGGTTCGACAGGAAACATAGTTACCCAATTACCAGAAGGCAATTACACGGTTACAGTAACAGACAATGCAGGATGCCAGAATGTAATCAATGATATTCAAATTGAAAGCCCTGATAGTTTATCCATCAGTCTAGACAATATCGAACATGTAAATTGCAATGGAGGTGATAATGGCTTGA
The DNA here is from genome assembly GCA_020630775.1 of Saprospiraceae bacterium. Taxonomy (GTDB): domain Bacteria; phylum Bacteroidota; class Bacteroidia; order Chitinophagales; family Saprospiraceae; genus RFSX01. The sequence continues at coordinate 42,088 of JAHDIN010000010.1, forward strand.
TCAATATCGCCGTTTCAGGAGGCACTGCACATTACACGTATGCGTGGTCCAATGGCGAAAGGACTCAAGACATCTTTAATCAAAGCGCTGGAGAATATTCCATTACAGTCTCAGATTTTAACGCCTGTACTAAGGTATTTGACAATATAGAAATTCTGGAATCTCCACCATTGAATATTAATCTTGCAGGATTGACAGCTGTAAATTGCCAAGGGAGTCGGACAGGCTTTGTCGAAGTTTTTGTTAATGGAGGTGCTCCTGATTATCAATACAATTGGAGTGCAGCTGATGGCATAGAAGGTACAGCTAATGCTTTGGATTCATTATCGCCAGGACAATATACATTGACTGTTGTTGATGCGTTTGAATGCAAATCTGATCCATTTATTTTTGAAATAATTAGTAATGATCGAGCACTAGAGGTAGATCTTTTTGAATTTAATGAGATTCAATGCTTTGGTGATTCTACAGCTATTATTACTGCTGAAGTAGATAATGGCATTGCCCCTTATGATTTCAATTGGAATATAGGACAGCAAGCGCTGAAGGACATTGATTTGGATACGCTATATCAAGTATCAAGTGCTAGCTATAATTTGACCGTAACTGACGCTGAGGGTTGTGTTGGAATTGCGGATTCTATACAAATAAATCAACCAGAAGAAATCACCTATGAAGTGCTAGAGACCATGGATAATGATTGTTGGTATAATTCAAATGGATTCATTGAATTAAACATCAGTGGCGGTCAGGAAAATTATTCTGTTACTTGGACAACAGGTCAGATGGGAATGGTAATCAACAATCTTACTAATGGCATTTATACAGCAGACATTAAAGATGCTAACGATTGTCAAATAATGACGGTGCCTATTGAAATTTCCAGTCCAGACGCTTTGATTATAAATGCAGATATTGGCCCAACTACTGCTAACAATGGTTTCATCGACTTGAACATTGAAGGAGGTATTGCACCTTATGCTATTCAATGGTATGATCCATTAATATTGGAGGATAACGGGAGTATAGACAACTTAACCCCTGGCATTTACAATGTACTTATATCTGATTTTAATGGGTGTCAGATTGATACCAGTTTTAGAGTTGAAATGGTCAATACACTCATTGAATCTAGCGTATTGAAAAGTCAGGTTTTTCCCAATCCTTTTTCAGATATTGTTCAAGTTCATAGTCCATACAATATCCAATCTATAAATATCATCAATACCAAAGGGCAGTCCATAAAAAAAGTAGAAAACATACAAAGATCAAGTATCGATCTAAAACTTGGCGATCAAGAGGCGGGAATATACATCCTTGAAATCAAGTCTAAAGGACAGACTGAAGTTGTAAAAATTATTAAGCATTAAGAATAGGCTAATTCTTCAACTTCATTAAGCTTAGAAAGACCACTCAATGTAGCTCCTATTGTGGAGATTGTTGGCGCTACAAATGCGCCCAACACAGGAATGAGAAATAATAGTAAAAATACAGATCCATTACCTATGGCCATGCCTTTGTTTCTTTTAACGAAATGCCTGCTTTGTTTTATGGTAAATCTTCTTTCCATAAAGAAATCTATATTTCCAAAGCCTGCATAATAGGCACCCACTAGAAAAAAGAGAATTGAAGTAATAAAAGCAGCACCAGGGATGAGGCTTACTAAGAATATTATAAGCACCCAAAACAACTCGCGCATTAGATTAGAAAGCGAAAGTCTAAGGCCTCTAGACAAGCCTTTAAATTGTTGTTTTATAGATAAACTTGGTGTTTTGTGACCAGTGATTTTCTCTTCTACTTTTTCTGAAAGCAAACTCATTATTGGAGAATTCACAATGAGTACAATGTATTTTAAAATAAAAAATGCAACTGCAAACAATAGTAACCTTACAAGCCATTCAATAACTTTTGTCAACCAATCCCAAGAAAGCTTTTCTGTAAACAAATGTATAATGCCATTGGCCAAATCATCACCAAAGAAATATATGGACCCTGCACATGCTGCAAAGGTCATCAAACTGATTAAACCTGAAATGAAAAAGTACTTGAATGCCCAAGGTTTGAATATATAACTAAAGGCTTCAATGCAATGGCTTACTGATCTTGTAAAATCACCTAACATATTTATAAATATAGAATGCTTATAGGATAAGCATCAAGGCTTAAGACCAAGTTTTAGAAATTTTGGATAAAACTTAGGCTTTAGCAACCCTTGGCTTACGTTTTGTTTTGAATAATTCTGTGACTTGCTTATCACTCATCCAACCATAATCAACAAAAGTAGTTTTGACAAACTTTTTAATGTCCTGATATTCTCTACTTCTTTTGTCTTTATAGTGTTTTAAGCATTTCTTGATATAACCTAAAGCTGATTCTTTGAGATCTTGATTAAACTTCTGATTACTAAAGACATCCATATAAGCTGTAAACGTCTTATTTATTTCGAAATACTCATTGTAATCTGTCACTTCTAAATGCTGTAGAAATTGAGCCAATTTTGATAAGATTGAATTTCTAATGGCTTCATTCTCAATTGACAATCCTTCATTCTTATAATAGAACTCTCTTACAGAAGTTATAGCATCATTATGAATATAGCCTTTAGAGTTGATGTCATCAATAACATTGAAGTATTTTGAAATGAGGTCATTATCATTTCTAGATATAGAACCTGAAAGCAATTTCTCATCGTCGAGACTTACTTTGACACCTTTCTTATTAAGATTATTGGTAAAGTTGAAGAAATGATCATCCGCTCCAGGATTCATTTCTCTGATTTTGTTCATAGATGCTTTTAATTTCGCTTGCCCATCAGCACCTAAATCAAAGAATAAACCGATCAATAAACAAAGTTCATAATACTCCTTCATATCGAAGTATTCTTCTTGTTGAACAAAGTCAACCAATATAGGCTTTAAATTCTCATTGTTAAATTGACCATGTGCTCTGTAGATTAAAAACTCTTTTAGTTTTTCAGCTTCTTGCAATAACTCTGCTCTATTTTGCGGCATGTAAGTTGTTTGGTAATTAAGACTTTGAAATTGTCTTCTGTATTTTACCAAACCATTATTTCTCAATTTAGAATCTCTATACTTGTTTAACTTTTGAGATTCTAAAAACATGCGTACTTGCTTGTTGCTTACCTCTGACAAGATATTAGTAATCCATATATCAGAACTTAATGCAAAACCAATTTGTATCGATTGACCAACTCTTTGTTTTATTTGCTCGAAATTCGATGAATTGATAATATACATGAGTATAGATCTAAAATGATCTTGAGGTCTGTGATACTTCACATGCTCATTGACGCGACCTCTTAAAACAGAATAACCTAGAGCTTTCGGTAAATACAACCCTTCAAATTGGTCGTCTAACAAGTAGGCTTCGAATGATTCTAATTGAAGGGGATTATCATTGGCTACTTGCGTATATAGTTCATGAATTTCTCCTTCGAATTTGACTATTAAATTTTTATAATCCTCATCCTCTTCAGTATCTAGATATGATTTTAATTCTTCCGAAAGCTGGATACTATTCTTAATGTTATCTAGAACTGTTTTGTATTTTATATTTAAGTCTTGCATAGATTTAAAATTTAATAGGCTTCGTTTTATTAAAACAAGACCCGGTAAAGCCACTTTCAGCTTTACCAGGTCTTATATAATTTAATCTTGTTATTTCTAAAGGTACTAAACCTTTTTAAGCTTTTATAATTCGCTTATTCTTCTTCAGCAGTATTTGCGACGACTTTACCACCATCTAACTCATCTTGCCACTTCTTTAAAGCATCCCACTCACCTTTGCTAGCCATTTCTGCTTGCTTAGGCCAAGTCGCTGGATCGTGTGCTGCAAAATTACCTTCAGCAGCGTCTAACATTGCCTTTACATCTTCAGGCGATTTGCCTGCTAAATCAGCAAAAGTTAAAACGCCCTGACCTGCTAATACTTTACTAATAGCTGGGCCAATACCTTCAATTTTTGTTAAATCATCTGGATCTGCAGTAGGTGCAGGTGCCTCTTCAGCAGGTGCTTCTGCAACTGGTGCTGGAGCAGCTTCTTCGGCTTTAGGTTCCTCTTGTGCTGGAGCAGCTTCTTCAGCTTTAGGTGCTTCTGGAGCAGCTTCTTCAGTAGCTGGAGCTTCGGCAGTTTCACCTTCAGCAGCATCTGCATCGCCACCCTCTCTAAATGCATCTCCAGATTCTTTAGCGGCAGCAGCCTTCATTGGCTTAATCTCACCTGAAACCATTTTCCAGAATTTCTCTCTTTCTTGCTTTGTTTGTTCTATTCTAGAAGCAATTTTAGCTTCTTTTGCTTCAATCCAAGCGTTATACATTTCCATAGCTTTCTCCTCAGTCATTGCCCCTTTGGCAACACCTCTCATCAAATGCTTTCTATAGTAAACGCCTTTAAATTTCATCAAGGCTCTAACTGTATCTGTAGGTTGTGCACCTTTCATCAACCATGAGTAAGCTTTTTCTCTGTCTAATTCGATGGTTGCTGGAACGGTCATTGGATTGTATGTTCCAATACTTTCAATAAATTTACCGTCTCTTGGTGATCTTGCGTCGGCAATAACGACGTGATAGAATGGTCTCTTTTTACGGCCTCTTCTGGCCAATCTAATTTTTACTGACATAGCTAAAATTTTATGGTTTAGTCCAACCCTGCGTCATCCGAATAGCAGACAGCAGGTTTTTAACGCCGCAAATATAGTACTTTCTTTAAAATGGTGTTGAAAAATTTCAGTTAGATACATATGACGAATAAAAGCTATTTGTTTAGTTTAGCTCCTCGACAAATCAATAAGCCATCGGATCCAGTAAATCAAAGAAAGTAACGCCCTTAATGCGTCAGTATCAGGAGATTAAGCAACAACATCCTGATGCATTGCTATTATTTAGAGTCGGAGACTTTTATGAAACATTTGGAGAAGATGCTGTAAAATGCTCCAAAATACTGGGTATCGTACTTACCTCAAGGAATAATGGCGGTTCCGATATTGAATTAGCTGGCTTTCCGCACCATTCAAAAGACCTGTATTTACCCAAATTGGTTAAGGCGGGCTATCGTGTAGCTGTCTGTGAGCAATTAGAATTACCAAGTAAGGAGAAAAAGATTGTAAAAAGGGGCGTAACAGAGGTCGTTACTCCTGGTGTGACAATTAATGATTCACTTCTAAATGCGCACCAAAACAATTATTTGAGCTCTATTTACTTTGATAAGCATGGCATAGGCGTCGCATTTTTAGATATTTCTACCGGAGAATTTCTGGTACATCAAGGTAATAAAGCTTCAGTAAGCAACTTGATACAGTCCTTTGGTCCTAATGAAATACTGCACTCTAAAAAGCAGTCTACCCTCTTTCAAGAAAATGTATCAAAAGAAATATATGCTTATGGTTTAGACGAATGGTTCTACGAAGAAGCATACAATAGAGAACTATTACTCAAACACTTTAACGTCGTTTCGCTTAAAGGCATAGGCCTTGAAGATTTGCCATTAGCGCAGATAGCCGCTGGCACTATATTACACTATCTATCTACTATCCAACAAAAGAATATCGCGCATATAGATAGTGTCAACAGAATTGAGTCTGATCGCTATATGTGGTTAGATAAATTTACGATTAGGAATCTAGAATTGGTTTCTGCACTCCATGAAACAGGTAAATCCTTATTTGAAATATTAAACCACTCCGCCACACCGATGGGTGCTCGGCTTTTATCAAAATGGATTGTCTTACCTCTGAAACATGAAGCTGAAATAAATGCGCGTTTAGAAAAAGTGGCTTACTTATTTGGTCAGGAGGCCTCTCGATCCAAATTAATTGAAAGTCTTAAAAAGTTCGGTGATCTCGAGCGCTTAAGTTCAAAAATCCCGTTAAGGAAAATCAATCCACGCGAATATGTTGTTTTGGCTGAAACCTTAGGATTAATTGAGGATATCCAAGATGTAGTCAAATCATGGGAATACAATGCATTTAATGACTTAATGGCGCGTATCGATCCCTGTAAGCAATTGAAATCATTGATCGAACAAATGATTCGGGAAGATGCACCGGTCAATATGTCTAAAGGATACATCATTAAAGAAGGATTTAATAAGGAATTAGACGACTGGAAAGACCTTACGCAAAACAGTAAGGATGTTTTACTTGAACTGCATAAAAAGCAAATAGAAGCTACAGGTATTTCTTCGTTGAAGATTGGCTACAATAATGTTTTTGGATATTACTTTGAGGTGACTAATCGATTTAAAGATCAAGGTTTGATTCCTGACGATTGGGTACGCAAGCAAACATTAAAAGGAAGCGAAAGATACATCAATCAAGAACTTAAAGATCTTGAAGCTAAAATTCTACAAGCTCAAGGTGAGATCTCTAGACTAGAAGCACAACTATTTGAAGAATTGGTCGACAAGTCTAACAGTTACGTATCCTTGCTTTTGAATAATGCGCGAATAATAGGTCAACTAGATTGTCTAGCTTCATTGGCTGAAGTAGCCTTTACCAGAGAATACTGTAAACCTAAAGTTGATGAAAGTTTGATATTAGATATCAAACTGGGGCGTCATCCAGTAATCGAGGCTCAGTTACCTGCAGATCAACCTTATGTTCCTAATGATGTCTTTCTAGATAATGAAAGCCAACAAATCATTATTATTACTGGACCTAATATGTCTGGTAAGTCAGCCGTACTAAGACAAACTGCGCTAATTACACTATTGGCACATATTGGCAGTTTTGTTCCAGCTCAATCCGCACATATCGGTATCGTTGATAAGATATTTACGAGAGTTGGCGCTACGGATAACATCTCTAGTGGAGAATCTACATTTATGGTTGAAATGAACGAGACAGCCAGCATCTTAAATAACTTATCTAATAGAAGTTTAGTTATACTAGACGAAATTGGTAGAGGTACAAGTACTTTTGACGGTATTTCAATAGCATGGGCAATTGCAGAGTTTTTACATAACTCTCCAAACTATCAACCCAAAACACTATTTGCTACCCATTATCATGAGCTCAGTGAACTAGAAAGCTCTATGGAACGCATTAGGAATTTCAACATTTCGACTAAACAAGTAGGTGACAAAGTAATCTTCTTGCGAAAGCTAGTTGAAGGTGCTTGTAATTCTAGTTTCGGTATTCATGTAGCGCAAATTGCAGGCATGCCGCAGACGTTAATAAGCCGTGCCGCTTTACTTTTGAATGAGTTAGAGTCTAAGTCCGTGCATCAAGATGCTGCTCAACGCGAAGCATTAACAAGTGCCGCTCAGTCCAACCAACAACAAATACAATTAAGCATTTTTGACTCTGGGTCTGAAAAGATGAATGAGTTAAAGACTTTCTTTGAAGGTATCGACATTAATACTTTAACGCCAATAGAAAGTATGCTTAAGTTGAAGGAAGTGATGGAAAAAATAAAAGGAGACTAAAATTAATTAGCCTCCCTTTTTTATTTCGATTAAGATCTATTCTATTTAGTGATAATCAGCTTTCTAACAGATACTTTGTTATTTGCCTCCACTTTAATCATGTATACTCCAGCTGTATAATCATCCAATGTTATACGCTCAGTAATATTCGTTCCTCTTACAAGTTGCGAATGCATTTCCTGACCAGCCATATTGACCATAGATATTCTTAATTGATTATCTGATTGGTTGACTAATTGTACATCAACATATTCACTAGCTGGATTTGGCATAATGGTGAAATTATTAATGAATGAAATTTCATCAACATTAGTAGTTCCTAATACTGAGTATGTTTCAGTTGTCGAGCAACCTAATTCATCAGTAATGGTAGCCGTATAATCACCTCTCTCAAGTCCAGTAAGCATCATACCTGTCGCACCGTTATCCCAACTTACAGAATAGTTACCATTGCCACCATTAATATCTAGTGTAATGGTGCCGTCAGCAGATCCTGCAGTTGTACCTTCTACAACGCCATTGACTTCAATTGGGCTAGGTTCAGTAATTGTGATTTCCTGAACGATCTCAGCACCAGTAGCATCTCTTACAGTAATGGTATAGACACCAGGTCCTAAGTCTGAGATAACACTTCCTTGTTGTGCATTATCCCAAGAATACTCATATCCTTCTAATCCACCAACAACAGTTATAGAAGCTTGTCCGTCGCTATCACCAAAACAAGTAACATTTGATATTACAGCAGAAATACGCATCTCAGTGTATGCTAACACTTCATTACATTCCGTAGTTGTACCACAGTCATTTGTAACTGATAAGCAAACATTATAATAACCAGCCTCAGCATAAGTATGTGAAGGACTTTGTTCAGTTGATGTATTACCATCTCCAAAATCCCATAGATAAGTATTTACTTCTCCAACAGACTCATCAGTAAAATCAAAAGCGTAACCTTCCGCCATAGAGCTATAAGCTGCAGTTGCAAAATCATTTAGATCAGCTTGTACATCTACTGAAGTTGTTGTTTCACAACCTGCTGCAGTGGTAACAGTAGCAAAGTAAGTACCTGCAGAATTTACTGTAATATCTTCTTGATTTGAAAGCACATTACCACCAGCATCCGTCCAAGTCACTGTACCTGCAACATTGGTATTCAAGTTTAATGCCGTTGAAGTGTTATTACAGTCTAACATCATAGGTGTATCTATATTGATATTTGGTTGCTCGTTTACTATTGTATTTAATGTTTGTGTTTCGCTACATCCTGTGAGATTATTGGTAATAGTTGCTGTTATCATAGAGCTGCTATTGAACTCAACACAAGTACCAGAGGAAACCGGTGTTCCATTAATCATCCAACTGATAGATTCGTCAGCATTAGCATTGACACAAAGGCTACCAGTTTCTGAACTACAAATTTCAAAATCTCCATTTATAGCAACAGATGGCGCAGCTAATGCTTCTACGCTCATAGTTGCATCAGCACTACAGCCTGTATTATTATCAATTAATTGAACAGTTACATCCGCAGTATTGCTTACTTCAAGACAATCATTAGAAGAAACAAAAGCACCATCGATATACCATTCCACACTTTCATTAGATTCTGGAGTTACGCAGAGTGTAGTATTGCCTCCATCACAGAAGGCGTCAGCACCAGTTAACTCAACAGTTGGCAATCCCGTAGAACTAATCACTGTTGATGCAGTCATCGTACATCCAGACATTATATTGGTTACTTGAAGTTCATAAGTTCCAGCTGCACCTGCAGTAATGTCTATAGCTGTTGGATCAGTCATAATTTGACCATCCGATGTTGTCCACATATACGTTACAGATCCATCAGCTGTAGACCCTTGGCCAGAAATTAAAGCTGTAGGGTTATTACAATCTAATTGACTATTAGCCTGAGCGACTGCCATAGGTGTTGTGAAATCTTCATTGACCATAACAGCTTCAGAAGTTGTGCAATCCTCTAACATATCATACACTTCTAATGTATAAAGACCAACAGAGTCTACTTGAACTTGATACCCTGTATCAATTAAAGTGTAAGAAGGATCATACCAATAATAGATAATGTTATTTCCAACAGCTGAACTATCAGCATTTACATATACTGGAGTGGCATTGCAGTTAAAAGCACCTAAAACCTCCGTATCGGCCTCAGGTCCGTTAGTTTGATCTATAATAATTGTAGGCATATAAGCTTCACAACCATACGAATCAACGATTGTGACATTATATTCACCTGGTGCAACTATAACTTCTTCTTCAGTAGTCTCAAAGTCTTCGAAATAGTATGTGTAAGGATATTCCCCACCATCCACATCAAATTCGATGATACCATTTTCCATACCACATTCAGCATCTGTCTGCTCCCAGAAAGGTTCTATCTCATCTGGTTCTTCAATGAAATAACTGTGCTCTTGCTCACAGCCTGAATCTGTATCAATTATAGTGACATCATAAGCTCCTGCAGGAATATCATATAAATCTTCTGTATCAGCACCATTGCTCCAAACGTATTCAAAATCACCAGAACCACCTTCAATATCGATTTCAATAAAACCCGTTTCTTCTCCGTTGCAGAATATATTTTCATAATCTGCTAATTCTACATCGTAAACATTAGAATTATCTACTTCGATTGGTCCTAAAACAACTTCGTACGAGCTGTTATCATCAGTAAGAGTGACATAGTAATCACCTGATTCGATATCAGAGATATCTTCAGTTGTTGCGCCATTAGACCATAGAAATTCAATATCTCCAGAACCACCAACAGGCTCTAAGTCAATGGATGATGTTTCACAACCACCATCTTCAACTGTCCATGTCGTATTCCACATTTGGAAAGTCTCGTTAACCCATGATTCCCATTCGCCTACACCTGCTTGTCCTATTTCACGGATATCTCCATTTGGAGAAATGCCATATAAGGTAGGCCAGTACGCAATTGAATAGTTATCTCTAGTGTCAGCTGCTTCACCAGAGGGCGGATTTAAGATAGGATAATTAACGCCCGCTGTCCAGTCTCCTAAACTTGTATTATTGCATCCTGAAGGTCCATAGATGCATTGTTGATTCGTATTAGGATCGGCTTCAACCATAAAGACCATCACATTGTCGTCTCCTGGAGGGCCAAATTCATCCCATACATCTTCTAAAATACCTGATTGATGATAACTCCAACAAGGAGGACACCATGTAGCTGAAAAATCCAACACTACAGAGTAACCTTGATCCAAGTAATCATAAAGATTGTGCTGTCCGCCATTGATATCATCTAAAGTGAAATCAGGGGCTTGTGCACCATCAGGAAGTTGTGCAAATACCGCGATTGGGAAAATAAAAAGTAATAAGTGTAAAAGTTTTGCTTTCATTCTAACTAGATTTTCAGCAAAATACCAAAAATCTGTTAAAATCCCTTCATGTTATTGAGTCTTTCCATCATTTGGTTCATCCCTTTCCCCTTGGACATCATATGCATCATTTTACGCATTTGATCAAACTGTTTGATAAACATATTGATTTCGTGAATATTTCTTCCACATCCCCTTGAAATACGCTTCTTTCGAGACATATTTAAAGATTCAGGATGGGCTCTTTCATAGGGCGTCATAGACTGAATAATCGATTCAACTTTTGCAAAAGCACTATCATCGATATCTAAGTTTTTAATCTTACTCATGCCAGGAATCATACCTAATAAGGATTTGATGTCTCCCATCTTCTTAATTTGATTTAACTGACCTAAAAAGTCATTGAAATCAAATTTATTTTTCTTGATTTTGCGCTCTAATCGCTTAGCCTCTTTTTCATCTATCTGCTCTTGAGCTCTTTCAACAAAAGAGACGATATCACCCATGCCCAATATTCGCGAAGCCATTCTCTCTGGGTGGAAAACATCCAATGCATCTAGCTTCTCTCCAGTACTGGCAAATTTGATGGGTTTTCCAACAGTATATTTAACAGAAATAGCGGCACCACCTCTAGTATCACCATCTAATTTTGTAAGTACAACGCCGTCATAATTGATTCTATCATTGAAGGCCTTTGCCGTGTTGACAGCATCTTGACCAGTCATAGAATCAACAACGAATAACGTTTCGGTTGGATCTATTGCTTTTTTAATGCTTTCAATTTCTTGCATCATCTCCTCATCTACAGCTAAACGACCCGCCGTATCGACAATCAAAACACCGTAGTTGTTTTGTGCTGCATGCACCATAGCATTCCCTGCTATTTCTATGGGATTTGTATTACCCGGTTCTTTGTAAACACCTACACCGATAGATTCAGCTAAAACAGATAATTGGTCAACGGCTGCGGGTCTATAAACGTCACATGCAGCTACCAATACTTTCATGTTTTTTTTCTCCTTAAGATACTTAGCCAATTTGCCCGTAAAAGTAGTTTTACCTGATCCCTGAAGACCTGCAATAAGCACTACGCCTGGCTTGCCTTTTACATTAATCCCAGCTGTTTGTCCCCCCATCAATTCGACCATCTCATCATACACGATCTTAACCATGAGTTCACCAGGCTTAACCGACTTCAGGACATTCCTTGTACCTAATGCTTGCTCCTTAACCTTATCGGTAAACTCTTTAGCAATTTTATAGTTAACATCCGCTGCAACCAATGCTCTTCGGATTTCTTTAATCGATTGAGCAATATTAATTTCGGTTAACTTTCCTTCTCCCGATAAGCCTTTAAAGGCCGCATCTAATCTATCACTAAGTGTATTAAACATGAATTTGTTTTTTAAGCATTACAAAAGTAGAAATAATAGAAGCTTAATAGCAATTCGATTATCTTTAAGATTCTGATTATTAGAAAGTATTTAATTCTTGTCTTCTTTCCCTTATTTTATCAATTCATTATATATTAGACTTCTTAATAATATGATTAAATCGTTAAAATACATCTGTTTTTATTTGTGCTTCATGAGTCTTTGGGCTTCACAAGCTTCATTCTGTCCTTTTGAATCATATGCATTACAGCTATTCCCTCAAAAGTCTAATCAGCATTTTCAACCTAGAATTGGGGAAGTCATAGATAGATTTAATAATGTTGAGGTCTACTATAACGGAGATGTAGGCAATGTGTTTGGGAGAAATGTCACTTATGATGGCTATAATCTAGGTTTGAATTATCAATGCGTTGAATATATCAAGCGCTACTATTACTATGTTTATGATCATAAAATGCCCAATTCTTATGGTCATGCTAAAGAGTTCTTTAATCCTAAATTGCCAGACCGAAAATACAATCCCAAAAGAGATTTGTATCAATTTACAAATGGATCAGAATATAGACCTTTGCCAGGAGACATAATAGTTTTTGACTCCACACATAAAAATCCATTTGGTCATGCTGGTATTGTCACTTACTCCAAAGGCGATCGATGTGAAATTATCCAACAAAATGTGGGGCAAAAATCTAGAGAAATGCTTGGTGTCATGGAACGTCAAGGAAAGTTTTTTGTACTGGATAAGGATGTTTTAGGTTGGTTGCGAAAGGGATGACTCCCTCAATGTTTGGAACTACTTGGTCATACTTTTTGTTGATCTAATTACAACTTCTTGAGTATGATTGGATCACAAAAAATAATCTGGAAAGGCCAATCAGAATTGGTTTTTGATGATTTCAGAAGTCGCATTTTTAAAGGCATTTTCGCTCTAGAATTCATCCTCGCACTCATCATCATTTTCGTTGTTATTTACCTCGACTTAGATTATAAATATTTCTTCCTTATCTTATTATTTACTTTGGGAGGTGTATTATCTGACTTTATCAGTTTTAGATTAAATCGACAAAAAGAGTATGTACTTACCAGCAATAGCTTATTGATCAGAAAGTTAAATGGTCGAATATTAACGTCCATCAGTCTTTCTAAAATACTAAATGTATACTCAACAAGTGAGCAGCCTGACACCGAATCTATTGTCATCACACATCAAATAGATAAAAAGAAGAAAATAAAAACTACCGAGTTAATTAACATCCCAAAAGTTGATAAAGTACAAGCACTAATCGAACATCAAATTAATCAATCCAAATAATAGACCTCATGAAGGACAATAGCGATAATATCATCTGGAAAGGAAAACCTAAGTACAGATCCAAGATATTCATGGTGCCCGAAGAAGAGTTTATTGATTCCTACATGGGTTTTGTATCTCCGCATCTACTTATATCTGTTATTCTTTCAATCTTGTTTATATTCTTTCTAGCGTTGCTGCCGTTTAAGATTCCCACTTTTGTATTTATACTTATTCTCATAACAGCCATATTTTTACCCGACTTTATAGGATGGCGAAAGCATGCTAATCTTGAGTACGTTTTAACAAACAGTAGCTTTTTTGTTCGTCATTCAAATGGGCTGATTAAGCAACAGATCAATCTCGATGATATACGAAATATTTATTCGTCTACCGTTGACAACCTAAGTGAAAATATTTCTATAAAACACACTTCCAGTACTTCAAATCAATTGCAAGATTTTGTAGTAAACTATGTCCCTAAAGATGTTGGTTTAGAAAAGCTAATAAGACATCACTGTAAGATCTAAAACACCCTTCCCTTAGTCTAGATTAAGTGAAGTGCATAAAGTATGGAATGTAAACATTAAGATTCTACGTCTAAAAGACTTCTCCGCAGGGTCGTAGTATAAAAGGGGTTAAACTGAATTTAGCCTATAACTGAGTGACTAAGCCTCTATCCAAATCCCTTTGGGCCTTCCATCAATCTCTCAAACACCAAAGACAGCATAGAAGGATCTGTCACGAAAAAGAAGGCCAATCCCCATAACGCCCCATATAAATGCGCACTATGTCCTATTCCATCTGCTCGTCCAGTCTTATCTGCCCAATAAGAGTAACCTAAAAATCCAACAGCGAATACAATAGATGGCACTGGGGGAAAATCTAGCCACTCCCAAGGCATGAGCATACAGTAAATAAGAACTAAAGCAGAAGTGGCACCAGAAGCACCAACGGCGCTATAGCCATAATTATCTTTATGTTGAAGATGCGTTACCAGATCACCAGCAATAATGGAGGTAAAATAAAGTAAGATGTAAAAGAAGATACCCTTTATCTCTCCCATATTGATCATGAAGACCCGTTCGATCTGTGTTCCGAACATATAGAGTACAAACCCATTTATACCTAGGTGCATCCAATTAGCATGTACAAATCCAGAGCTAATTAATCGATAGTATTCTTTCTTATTATGCTCAGAATAAGGATGATGTTTTAATGATTCAATAATATTTCGATTATTAAATCCTTGATAAGAAACGATTCCAGTTAGAATAAGTATAGCTAAAGTAACACTCATGTTCTAGGCGTTATGATAAGGTTCGTTATTTAATATCGTGAAGGCTCGGTATAGCTGCTCTAAAAAAACAAGCCTAGCCAAGTGGTGCGGAAATGTCAACGTCGATAAGGATATAACATCCTTAGCACTTTGCTTAGTTCCTTTTGAAAAACCATAGGCACCTCCAATTATAAAATCAGGCTTAACACCTTGCACCATTAATTTAGAAATATACTGAGCAAAAGCTTCACTACTAAAATGTTTTCCCTTTTCATCAAGTAAAATCATTTTGTTGTAAGTGCTATGCTTAAGGAGTAATTCGGTTTCAAGATCTTGAATTTGTGAAGCCGCTAAAGATTTTGGATACTTTGGCGGCTTCAATTCAATGACTTCTAAGCTAGCATACTGCCTAATTCTTTTTGTAAATATTTGCTCTGCCGATTCAAAGAAGTTCTTTTTGCTTCGACTTATATGATAGAGTTTAAACACCTTACTTTTCTCCTAAAAATGGATAACGGTAATCTGTTGGCGCAGCAAAATTTTCTTTTATCGTACGTGGTGACAACCATCTAAACAAATTAAGTATTGACCCAGCCTTATCATTTGTACCAGAAGCTCTAGCACCTCCAAACGGCTGCTGCCCAACAACGGCACCTGTTGGTTTATCATTTATATAGAAGTTACCCGCGGCATTCTTAAGTTTGTCGCTCATGTAATTTATAACGCTTCGCTCTCTGGCAAAGATCGCCCCTGTTAAAGCATAAGGAGAGGTCGTGTCAACTTTTTCTAACATCTCATCAAACTTTCGATCGTTATAGACATAAATGGTTAGAACAGGTCCAAATATTTCCTCTTCCATCGTTTTAAAGTCAGATCGCTTGGCCACGATTACGGTTGGAGAAATGAAATATCCATTTTTCTTACTGTACTTCCCTCCTACTATAATTTCTGCTTGCTTAGAATTTTTAGCATAGTCTATATACTCCGCAATTTTATCAAATGCTTTTTCATCGATAACCGCATTTATAAAATTTGTAAAGTCCTCAGGGGGTCCCATTTTAAATGACTTTACATCTTTCAATAGTCCTTTTTTGACCTCAGGCCAAATTGATTTTGGTATATAAGCTCTAGATGCCGCAGAACATTTTTGCCCCTGAAACTCAAATGCACCTCGACTCAAAGCAGTTACTAATTGACCTATATTCGCTGAGTTATGGGCTACAATAAAGTCCTTACCTCCTGTCTCTCCAACAATACGCGGATAAGATTTATATATGTCAATATTGTTACCTATAGTTTTCCAAAGCATTTTAAATACACCTGTACTTCCTGTAAAATGCAAACCACCAAAATCAGGATGATTAAAGATGACATCACCTGCTTCTGGCCCATCTACAAAGACAAGATTAATAACACCATCCGGCAATCCTGCCTCTTTAAAAACTTTCATGATGAAGTGCGCAGAGTATATTTGAGAATCCGCTGGTTTCCAAACAATAGTATTACCCAACATAGCAGGTGCAGCTGATAGGTTAGCTGCGATTGAAGTGAAATTAAATGGTGTCAACGCAAAAACAAAACCCTCTAAAGGTCTGTACTCTAGCCTATTCCATATCTTATCAACACTCTCTGGTTGCTGACGGTAAATCTCAGTCATATAATGCACATTATACCTGAAGAAATCTGCCAACTCACATACAGCATCAATTTCAGCTTGCCAAATGTTTTTCGATTGAGCTAACATGGTAGCCGCATTAAACTCAGCTCTCATAGGTCCAGCCAATAAGTCTGCAGCTTTTAAAAAGATGGAAGCTCTATCTTGCCAGGGCATATTGGCCCAAGCTTCTTTAGCTGACATGGCTGCCTCTATGGCTTGCTCAACATGCTTTGCTGTACCTTGCGAATATGTACCTATGACTTTCTTAATTTCATGTGGTGGTCTCAGATCATGACGGTTTTTAGTAAAAACCTCTTTACCACCGATAACCATTGGTATATCAATCTTTGTAGATCTTAAGTTCTTGAGGGCGGCTTTAACCTCTTTTTTTTCTTTAGAACCTGGAGCGTAATTTAAGCAAGGTTCATTTACTGGTAATGGGACTTCAAAAATGGCATTTGACATGGCTAGGTTATTTCTGTTTATAGTAATTTAAGTTTAAATCTTTGGATATTTCATGCGGAATAAATGCACTCACATCTCCTTCTCCTTTTATAATTTCTCTGACTATGGTACTACTTATATGCGAAAACTCAGGTTTAGAAATAAAAAACAAAGTCTCTAATCCATCACCTATAATTGTATTCAATTGAGAAATCGTTTTTTCATAGTCAAAATCAGATGCATTTCTAAGGCCACGAATTAAATAATTAGCCTTTACTTCTTTAGCAAAATTGACGGTCAAGCCGTTATAAATTTTTACTTCTACAGAAGGATACGGCTTCAATACTTTCTCAAGCCACATTTGACGTTGTTCTAAATCAAACAGATACTTTTTTTGGTTATTCTGTCCAATAGCGACAATCGTCTTATCAAATAAAGGAATAGCTCTCTTAATGAGGTCTATATGCCCTACTGTAATAGGGTCAAAGGATCCTGGGAATAGAGCTATTTTCATGACGGAGCAATTTTATTCGACCCAAAAATATACTTTTTATATAATGAAATGGTTTAAAATTGCCAACTTTAAAGATGCAGCGAACGCTCAAATTTTTCAGTCTATATATAGGTTTAGTTCTTGTCTTTACAGCATGTAAAAATGACCTATCCACAGATCTTGATGGCCCTATAGCACAGCAATATTTCGAAGACTATGAATCGCCTGCTCAAAAGTGGGGCTTTATAGATAGATCTGGCAATACAGTTATCAAACCTAAGTTTGACGATGTCCGAGATATGATAACCAAGTTTACTGCCGCTAACTATAATGGTCGTTGGGGATTTATCGATTATAAAGGCAATGAAGTTATTCCATTTCAATATAAACAGGTCAAAGACTTTAACGAGGATGACAATCGTGTATTTGTTCAGGATTTCTACAATCAATGGTTATTGATAGATCATAAAAATAGCGTCATTGACACATTACGTTATGATGGTTTTCAGCAATTTAAGAATGATCTTTGTCCCGTGGCCGTTAATAATAATTGGGGGCTAATTAATACTTCAGGAAAAGAGATTATTGCACCCCATTATTCTAACATCAAAATTTTATCAGCTCAGCAATTTATCGTCAAAAATTATGGTAAATATGGCATCATTGATAACGAAGAAAATGTACTTCTCAAATTAGAATACGATCGACTGGATATTTGCCCGGACGGACAAATAAGAGCGAAGAAGAATGGTCAATATTATTTCTTGTCACCCACAAATTTAAAAATCATTGCTGGCCCTTATGAGAAAGCATCTAAAACTCAAGATGGTTTTACTTTAGTAAGCTCAGAAGAAGAGCATTTTATTCTAGATGAAAACTATGACAAAGCCTATGACATACCTTATAAAAGAGTAGAATACGCCAATCAAAAAAGATGGATTTATAAGGAAAACAGCAAATGGGGCATTCTAAATGAAAAAGGAGAGATCCTTGTTGAACCCTCTTTTGATCTTATAAATAAATATAAAGAAGGCTTTGTACTTTTTTCTGTCTCTGATGCTTGGGGATACTTAGATTTAAATGGTCAAGTATTCATACCTCCAGAATTACCTTTAGCCTGGGACTTTCACGATGGTTTAGCAAGAATACTCCATAGAAAAGGATGCGGTTTTATCAACAAGAAAAAAGAACTGGTTGTCGATCGACGGATATTTGAGGTCAGAGATTTCTATAATGACAGAGCGCGGTATCAAGAGCTGTTTTAATAGGTGTTACCTAGTTATAAAACCACACTATAAGGGATCAAAATAAGATCATTAGTACTTTAAAATCCAATCAATAAAAGATAGACAAAAGGCTAAGTCAATTAGAAAAAAAACTAGGCCTTTTAATAATAGATTTGGTTATTTAACAAGCATATATTTGCTTGGTGCAGGAGATGATGCAAATTATCTCCTGTATTTATTTTGACAGCCTAGAATAGAACAATTATATCCTTTCAGACATTATATTTTTCATAGTATGTATTGCAAAGCTATCCCCTATTTTTACTATATATTTGCGCAAAAATTAAGCATATGAACTTTGATCTTATCGTTTTAGGAAGTGGCCCAGGTGGCTACGTAGCAGCCATAAGAGCTTCTCAATTAGGTATGAAAGTCGCTATTGTTGAACGAGAAAACCTTGGAGGTATATGTCTTAATTGGGGTTGTATTCCAACAAAAGCATTGCTTAAATCGGCTCAGGTATACAACTACATCAATCATGCTGAGGATTATGGTATCAAAATATCGAAAGCCAGTCCTGATTTCGATGCGATGATCAATAGATCAAGAGATGTAGCAGGTGGCATGAGCAAGGGTGTTCAATTCTTAATGAAGAAAAATAAGATCACAGTAATTGATGGCGACGGTGTTTTAGCGAGAGGAAAGAAAGTTGTGGTTACAGATGCCAAAGGCAGTAAAAAAGAATATAGCGCTGATCATATCATTATAGCGACTGGCGCAAGAGCTAAAATGCTTCCTGGCATCAACATAGACGGCAAAAAAGTAATTGGTTATAGACAGGCCATGACCTTAAAGAAACAACCAAAGAAAATGGTTGTCATTGGTGCTGGTGCTATTGGAGTCGAGTTCGCTTATTTTTACAATTCTATCGGTACCGAAGTTACTGTCGTTGAATTTATGGAAAATGGTCTTCTTCCTAGAGAAGACAAAGATGTCTCAAAAGAGCTTAATAAAATTTTCAAAAAACAAGGCGTTAAGGTTCTTGGAAATACTGCTGTAGAAAACGTAGACACTTCCGGTAAATCAATCAAGGTCACTGTCAAAGATCGTAAAACAGAAAAATCAGATACAATTACCTGTGATGTTGTTTTAAGCGCAGCTGGTATCACGCCAAATACGGAAAACATTGGCCTAGAGGTGCTAGGCATCAAAACAGACAAAAGAGGCTTTATTGAAGTAGATGAATATTGCAAAACGAATGTGGCGGGTATCTACGCTATTGGTGATGTTATACCTACGGCAGCGCTTGCGCACGTAGCATCAGCTGAAGGTATCCTTTGCGTTGAGAAGATTAAAGGTATGGATGTACATCCGATTGATTATGGTATTATCCCTTCATGTACCTATTGTACGCCAGAGATTGCATCTGTCGGGATGACCGAAGCTATGGCCAAGGAAGCAGGACACGAAATTAAGATTGGTAAATTCCCATTCTCTGCATCAGGTAAAGCTAGTGCAGCCGGTGCTAAGGAAGGATTCGTTAAAGTAATTTACGACGCAAAATATGGAGAGTTGCTTGGCGCCCACATGATTGGCACAAACGTGACTGAAATGATTGCAGAAATAGTTGCTGCAAAAAATCTTGAAACTACGGGTCATGAGATCTTAAAGGCGGTACATCCACATCCAACCATGAGTGAAGCTGTAATGGAAGCGACTGCGGCGGCTTATGGGGAGGTGATACATTTGTAAGTTTAAGTTGAAGTTTAAGCTTAAGTTTAATTGTGAATCTCTGACCACAGTATCGGCTTATTTAATATTGAGATGTACTAAAATGTGAGCATTCGGAACTCGAGTCGAAGAGTACCATTCTAGCATCTTATGCATGAAGTTGAAGTTCGCGACGTTTTAGTCGCAGATTACGACTTATCGTCGGATGAATTTTCAATCTTATACGGAAATGTAACTAAGCGTTGGGTTGCGGATGCTTTCCTAGCTCCAGCTAAAGCTGTAAAAGCTAAAAGCAGAAGTCTAAGATCCGGTTAACTTAGTCTTAGACTTAAGCTTAGACTTAAAACCCTTTCAACTCACCCAGATCAAAAGTCCATTCGGGCGTCTCTAAGGTTTTGATATTATTCAAACTATACCATGGGTCGATGCCTTCCTTCTTAGGATTAACTAAGATTTGCATCTGTTGTGCTGGCATATAACTTTGAGCTAATAGAAATAACTTTTCATAAGTTTCTTGATGTATGACTTCATCTATTATAATGACTGCATGTCCAGGAAAACCACCTCTTATAAACACATCTCCTATTTGAGCTTCATTAATGGATTTTGATTGCATTTCTTTTGATAAAGATGCTGTTCCAGCATAAGTGAAGATGAACTCTAAATAGGACCAAAAGTTATTGTAGGAAACGTCTCTTTCTGAAGCTTTGTACCAAGATGTCTTATTACCTTCAACTTTGACTCTGAATCCTTCTAGCCACTTATTATAATTAACACGCATGCCATTAGTCAGATTAAATGCTATTTTATCATATTGCTTTGTGTCCCAAAGGTACTCCGCTTTGAGCCTAATTATAGCATCCGCGCATTGATGCAAATCTTTATTACCAATGGCTTGGTCAAGAACAGCGCAATAAACATCTTCACTAGACTTATATTCTCCATTATAATATTCGGATTTAGAATCGTGTGATTTAAGTTTAAGATCCCTCAGATAATGGCTAAAGCCGTTGGGAGTGCTTATAGGTCGATAATAGTTTTCGGGAGGGATGAACCTTTCTTCAATCGTTTTTCCATCCTGATTTATATAAACTAGATTATCATTCTGACTTTCATCAGAACTACTCACAGCTTCGTCAACCTTATTAGGCACACAAGAAAGAAACAAGCAGAATAAAATACAGAAGCATTTCATTCTCGATTAACGCTGCGAATATTGATTGTATTGCTGCTCTTTAAGCGTGATTCTAAAAATGGGCATAGACTTATCAGCTCAAATTAAGAATTTACTGAAATTTTATACTTGGACTTAAGCTTAAGCTTAATTAATGTAAACCGTTTGGACATTGACCGCCCCAAAGATCCCTATGCCATTTCCAATATTAAATTCGATGGACGAAGGTGTTGTATGTGTAGTATTGAAATTGCTTGTTTGTTCGTTCAACTCTCGTGATCTGATATAGTTGAAGTATTCGTACGACACAGAATTTACTTTGATAAGATAATGTCTCATATTGAATTCTTCATTGAATTGACTACCCGTAGCTGAAGAAGAGCAATTACAGTTTTCTCGATATATTTCGATAAGTTGATTACGATCAACTTTTATTTGTGCATTTATAGAAGAAGCCTCTCCATCGCTGAATTCAGAATCAGAGAAAAAATCTAAGCCTTTATAAGCTATTTCGTTATCTCTAGTTTCATTGCTATCACCATCTTCTGTGTCTTCTGCATTCTCAGTAGATTGCTCAGATTCCACTGTGAGGCCCTGCTCGAAAGGATTTGAAGTATCTTTATCTTCCAAATTTTCGGGCATGTAACTCTGAATTTCTACAGTGTAAAACTCCTCAGTATTTGGATCATTTTCAATTTCAAGATTTATATCTAAAGATTCAACAAGACCTTCATTATCATAAATGGTATCTATCTGAGCTTTGACATCAATATTGTTTGGCACCCTTGTATGTGAGTAGATAAATTCACCTAAATGGGCATCTATCAGCAACCTATAATCATGACCAGTTTGAGGACTACTTTTAGCCTTGTAAATTCCATCTCCTTGATTATCTAATTGAAATGCATCGCCCGAGGTTAAATCTAGGATACTAACATCAGCATTATCAATAAATGTAATTTGATTGTCCGTGACATAGCGTGTCTCACTCATTTGGACCTCAAAATTGGCATCTGTAGAAAGGATAGACTTTACATAGATTTCTGGCTCAAAGGTTCCTCCTTTGATTTCAATCTCTTCTTGGCATGAGATGAATGAAATAACTGATATTATGGCTAGCAATATCCTCACGGCGACATTAAGATAGGGCTTAATTGTTACAATATCAAATCATCTACGGCTTCACCACTTATAGCTGATGTTAAATTGTGGTAATATGGGATAAATGGATATTTTATTAGTTTCTAAGAGCACCTCATCAGGGTTATCTGTGACATTTTGCTGAATGATGATGTAAAAAGGATTTCTCCTTGCGTAAAGGTTATAAATGCCAATGGAAAGAGACATTTGGCCATTATATTTCTTAGGCATTATTGTATATAAAATGTCTAAATGATGAAATGAAGGCGATCGTGCATTATTTCTACTAGAAGGTATCAAAAAGATATCCGGACTCACACCCACTTTTGTATCTGTAAAGGTAAATGCATTGCCCGTGGTGTATGCAAAGTTGATATTGAAGCTACTACGACTATTAATTCTGTAGTCAATCCAAAATTTTATGTCATGTGTACGATCAAACTTAAATGGAAACCACGCACCATCATCAATATTGTCAAATTGCCGCTCAGATTTGGACAAGGTATAACTTAACTGAGAGGTCAATTTATTTTTTTCATAGTAAACAGATGATTCGAATCCGTATGAACGTCCTTTGCCAATACTGATACGTTCTTCCCAGGGTTGATTATCCGCTTGAACATTAAATATTTGATTACTTATAATCAATGAAAAGATGATATCCGTGGGATTGGTATAATCAATTAAATTCGAAAAGCGCTTATAGAATATCGAACTATTGAATCGTATATTATTTGATTTAACCCAATATGAAAGATCTAATATATTCGACCTTTGAGGCTCTAATTGATCTGTACTAGGTACCCACAAATCAGAAGGCAAGCCAGGACCTGAATTTGATAAGAGTTGTATAAATTGACTCATAGCACTGTAGCTGGCTGAGATCGAACTTTTTGTCCAGTTATATTGAACAGATAAACGGGGATTAAAATGACGATAAGCATTGACTCCTGTAAAAAACTGATTGAACCTAAAACCCGCATTAATTTTCCAATTCTGTTTTAAACGCCATTCATTCTCTAAAAAGAAGGACCACTCTTTAGACCGATATGTGCTATCAATAACAGATAATGTTGTATCCTGCGAATAGAAATTCTCTTCTTCAAAAATAGAAGGCGAATTGCTATGATTGATATACTCGATGCCTACATTCATATGAGCGTTATTATTCCAATAAATTTCCAACTCCGTACCACCAACAACATCAAATAAGTCAGATTGCGTATTTATAAAAAATGCCGTTGATCTTTCTTCATTATTTTGATTGAAGTTGATCTGGTATGCGCCTTGAGAATTGAAATTGTATTGCGTTAACCCTAATTTGGATTTAACAAAAACCTTGGGACTTAATGTTGTATGCCATTGTCCGCCCAAAATCTTATTACCCCACTCTATCCTATTGTTATCTATATACTCCGCTCGAGCTGTTACTGCAGATCTACCAAATTTCACTAAATCATTGCCTATGTACCCAGTAAGACTAAGACGATTGGTATCATCTATCCAATGCGTTAATTTCAAATATGCATCACCATAGGAAAGCTCTGGATCTATAAAATTGAGATTGCTTTGCAATATTGGACTCGCCAATGGAGAGAAGAGACTTAATTTACCGCTTATACTAATACTTGTTTTATCACTCAACGGTCCGTTTGTATGTAAATTAATACCTTCTATACCTAATGCAGCTTTGCTATTCCAAGACTTCCTATTGCCATCAAGCAAACGAATATCTAAGGCACTCGATAGTTTTCCGCCGTATCTTGAAGGAATACCGCCTTCATAGAAGTGCACCTTTTTAACGGCATCGTTCATAAAAATGGAGGACATGCCACCAAGATGACTGGCTTCATAAACTGAAAAGCCATCCATGAGTATCAAGTTTTGATCAATGCCCCCTCCTCTAACATTATAACCATTCTGACCTTCTGCTCCAGCACTTACAGACTTAAGTGTTTTGATATAGTTCAATACATCAGCACGCCCCATAATTCCTTTAACATGATCAATTTGACTTCTGTTATAAATGTTATCATTGGAAGATATATTAAATTCGCTTTCTGATTCCAGAATTAGAATTTCGGGTATTGAACTGCTAAAGGACAACTGTATAAGTATCCCTTTGCCTCTCAATTGCTCAATTGGCAAGACAAGCTTATTGTATCCTAAGTGTTGAAACACAATTTCCTTATCAGTGGCAGATAAACTCAAGCGATAATAACCATCAACATTAGTGTGGCTGGCATTAAAATTGTCCTTAGAATAAATCAGGACATCTGGTATGGTCTCTCCAGTTAAAGAGTCAACGACCAAACCTTGAATACTAAATTGATCTGATTTTATGATGAGCAATTTATTCTCATTAGGCCGTTCAACGAAGTCAAACAGATAATACTGATCTACATAATCAATTATCGCCTGAGTGCTTGTTAAGGATTTCGGTATAGATAAGATCTCTGAATCATTGATGATATCAGGATTGTAAGAGCAAAACCAATTGGTGGTTGACTCTATCCGACTTATAAGTTCTTCTATAGAATAGTTTTGGCTCGATCCTGTATTAATGGATTGAGCCAATGCTGGAAGACTGAACGTAAACCAAACTGCGATATGCAGAAGGGCTTTCATCAGTTACATTTCAACTTCGAAATATTAACTTGGTTAGATTCTAAGGTATAACTTAGATTGTAAATAGTAGACAATTCTTCCATTACAGATTCTAGGTTTTGATTGACAAACTTAGAACGTAATTTACAACTAGAGAGATCCGTTTCAGCGTCAACAGTAAACTCCACATTAAAGTAATCAGATAACTCATTGAATACTTCTTGAATCCCTGTATTATCGAAAACTAAAACCTTCTCTTTCCAACTCAAGATATTGTTATCATTGTTTTTGGTTTTAACGAAGGCGCCATCTACGAACGATATTCTATCTCCAGCGTAAAGATCAATATCTCTTTCTAACACATGTACTTGTACATGTCCTGACTTTACATAGACATCTATATTTTCGCCTTCATTGATCACATTAAAGCTTGTACCTAAAACACGAATGAAATCTGTTTCATTAAGGTGGATCACAAAAGGTCTTGAGGCATCTTCCGCAACATCAAAAAACGCTTCTCCATTTAGAGCAACTTCTCTTTGATTTTCGAATTCTGAAACTCTATCCAAGGTACTGTTATGATTTAACCATATGTTGGTTGCATCTTGAAGCTGAAATTCTATTTGTTGATTATTAGAGGCGAAATGGGTTGGATTAGCATCTTTTTTATTGGACCATATTTTTATACCTACAAACAACATAGCAAATATTAGAACCAAGCTGATCCATTTAATGTAACCAGAGCTTTGCGTTGATCTTGTTCTTTTATCAACTTTCTGCCATCCAGAATTGACATCGTACTGTTTATATTGCTTTGTTGATCCTTTCGATTTTTCCATTAGTATTTTGATATACTCTAAGTTTTCTGCGGACGCGTTTTTCCACTCTTCTAAGATAGCGTATTCCTCTTGACTGGCCTTATCATTAAGGACTTTCATGAGTATTTTATCTAGATTCATTGGCGTCTTTTAGATTTTCCCTTAAATATTTCAGCGCTTTCAGCATGTGATTTTCTACAGTTTTAATGCTGATAGACTCTGTCTCTGCAATTTCGCTGTAAGTTAGGCCATTAAACTTATGTAAAACAAATACATTCTGGCATTTAGCTGGCAAATGTCGTACTAAACTATAAAGCTTCTCAAACTGGACGTATTTATCTGTTTCAGCCGACATTTCTGAGGCATCAGACATCCGCTCAAGAGCAGTAGCCACAGCACTTTCATAGCTTTTCTGAGACCGAATATGCTCTAAGGCTTTATTCTTCGCAGCTCTAAATAAATACTGGCTTACAGATTGGACAGGATCTAGGTCTTCGTTTGATTTCCAAAGCGCCACAAATACATCTTGTACGACGTCTTCTGGACTCACAGAGCCGCTCGTTATGTGATTGACATAGTTACAAAGTGGATTGTAATATGCACTGAAGGCTTCTTTAAACGCGTCTCTATCCTTAAAAAACAATATCTAGTATTGAAGATTTTCAAATCACTTGATTAAAATTAGTCAATAATTGTGATGACTCAGTCATATTTTGAGCCCTAAGCAAACAACTTCAGGAATATTTATGTTGATTTGCATAAATAGTAGTTATCTATGAGTAAAGGTTGGTGGTCAATCGTTGGATTTGTCTTCTTTTTTTTAGGATTTTTATCTCTAGCTTTCCAATTAGTGGGATTAAATTTTACTTTCTTAAGCTTCATTGATAAGTTGCCATCACCCTGGTCATTGGTCGTGTATATAGTATTGATGTTCGGAGGCATGATTGTACTTTACATGTCAAAGATGGACAGGAATATAGGTGAGGAAATTCCGGCTGAGAAGTAGGGTTTGATATATTTCTTTGACCCCTAAATCCCCTTGAAAGGGGACTTTCTTTTTATATGCTATATTTTTTAAGAAAGACCTTATAGTCCCAAAACAGCCTATTTAATAAGTTTAATCCTTATCTGTAAAAAGGCACTTATTCCCTTTTATGTGGTGGCCAGATTGACTCTCTCAATAAATAACCGTCAATGTACCTGATTGTGTTTTCGTTTCTCCATTTAATTCATACGTCCATTTGTATATGAATATACCTGGCGCTTGATGAGATTTCTTTCCTTTATTTGCTGGACGCCATCCCTGACTAGGATCATTAATATTCATGTTGTGTGCTTCATATACATGTACGCCCAAGTAATCATAAACAGTCAATGAAAGATTTTTGAATTCACCTTGTTGCTTTCCTTGGGCGTATAATGTATTGTTGCCTGTAACATCTGGAAGCAGAACATTAGGCATATATAATTCCAAGGTGCTGTTAGGGGCATTAGATTGATTTTGACTTGGAATGACTTCAATATCAACAATATGATTATCAGAACAGACACCCCAATTAATCATTAACTCATACTGAATGTCTACTGGAGGTTGCACATCTATTATAAGATCATTTTGATTGACTATGTAATCAAGCGGTGTCCAACTATAATTATCTAAATCAGCTGCGTCGATCATGGGATCTAAAGTAACAACATCACCTTCATCAATGATCAAGCTTACAGGCAAATTAATTTCTAGATCTTGCAATACTTCAATCTCAAAATCAAAAGTTGTTTCACACAATCCTTCATCAATAACTGAAAGTGTATAATTGCCTGGTGCTAAATCAGAAAAGCCTGGGGTCGCTTGATAATTTCCACCATCTAAAGCATATTGATAAGGTGGTGTACCTCCTGAAGTATTGAGTGCTTTTATAACTCCATTCGCTGAAGCCGTACAATCGGAAGGTTGGATTTCAGGATTTAATGAGATTTCATCAATCTGCCCAACATAAAGCATGTCTTCGTATTGGCATTCTCCATTCTCGTAGGTAATCATAAAGGCATACTCCCCTTCTATTAAATCTACTCTTTGAAAATCTGTGCTCCCATCATCCCAAAGAATTGTTTCATCAGCGTAAGGCGAAATAGTGATCGAACCTAAAGGATCATTATCACAATCAACATTTGTCAAATTATAATTCAATATATATGCATCACAATTGCATGCTTCTTCGAATACATTAAAATCCAAAGTTGTATTGCAATTATTATCTCCTTTTGATCTTGCCAAAATCGTATAACTACCTTCTATTAAATTATTGAAGACAGTATTTGATTGATAGCTTAAACCGTTATCGATACTGTACTCCAAGTCCAACGACCCATTATAAACCATTTCAATACGACCATTAGCTTCATTACAACCCATAGCATTTGTGACAGTACCATCGATGTTTGTTAAGACTTCAGGCGTATTGGCTAAATTGTAATTTGTTTCTTGCTCGCAACTGCGTCTATCCGCATCTCTGACCCTAACCAAATAACTCCCTTCAGAAAGATTATCAAATAACCCACTCAACTGCCAATTTATACCATCAATACTGTATTCAACATCAGAAAAATTTGACCCAACCTCAATGAGTCCGTTATTTTCTACACAGGCTGATGGATGCACCAAGTTAATAATTGATAAATCTGGCGTAGAAGGGCTTTCTATATCAACAAACAACCTATCTACACAATCAGGAGCATTTAAGTCCCGCACAATGACTTCAATGATACCAACACTCAAATTTTCAAAGACATTTGAGATCTGAAAAGAATCGCCGCCGTCTATGCTGTATTCAAGATCAGTACCATCAGCATGAATAATAATTGAGCCATCTGAGATACCGCAATCTGAAACCTCAGTTTGGTCGATATTTATAATTTCAGGTGTATCCGGACCTAGTATCGCTGCAGTCATTTGTAAAAGACAAGAAGGTGCCAATACAGGACGGATAAGTATTTTATAATCGCCAGCACCTAATCCTGTAAAAAGCGAGTCTGACTGCCAGTTTATGCCATCGTCTATACTGAACTCTAATACTTCATTGGATTCCTGTTGAATTAAAAGTTGACCATCATCAGAAATACAACTATTATCATTTTGTATTTGGATATTGCTTATAATAGGTAATGTAACATCAGTCAATTCAATGGTCATGGATTCTATACACTCTGTATAAAGCCTATGGCGGTAAAGAACGACATAAGTTCCAAAACTTAAACTATCAAAAACAGGATCTGTACGCCAAGATTGACCATTATCAATACTAAATTCATATAACATGGCATCACCGATTACCGAAATACTGCCATCATCAGATCCGCATTGGCTTGGGTCTTCTTTTTCCAATTGCAAATCCGATGCGCTTATAACTTCCAATGTCCAACTATACGAAGCTGCACAAGCGTTTGAAGGTTCAAAGTTTAAATTGATTGCGGATCCAATTGAACTTGAGACATTAATTTCAGATATATTCCATGTGCCTGCATAGCCATTATTAGACATTGTAGGCAAAACATAATTATCATCATCAAAACATAAATATTCGGGTAAGCTAAATTCTAGGGTATGCCTATTTTCTATAAAAACAGTTTTCTCAAAATTTGCCGCACATGGCAAAGAGTCAGGTATGAATATGAGTGATTGATAGCCCGAAGTGGACAACTGATTTATATTTTGAACATTCCAGACACCCGTAATCTGAGCAGCAGTATTGATATCTAAAAGTGAAAAATCCTGTCCAATGCAGAAAGTATCTGGAATTGAAAATGCATACTGATATGGCTGAGATCTGTATACGGTATGAAAAAAAGTATCGATACACAAACCGTCATCCAAAGCTACCCAATGTGCAATAATGGAGTCCCCAGTAAACATAGACGCTGATATCGTATCGGGTGTCCAGTACCCCAAGAAATTCTCATTGGATAAACTATCCAAGACGATTTCAAGACTGTCATCACACAATAAGCTATCCACATCAAAGCTTATATACTTTTCTGCCTCGATGTACAACTCATGTGCAAACACATTATAACAACTTGGATCTTCGGCGATAAAGTAATTTGTAATGACTGTATCTTGAAGAATATCTAAATCAAAACTTACAAATTGCCATTCACCTTCAAAACCATCAATATTTTCTAAGGGATACACAAATGGTAAATCTGACTCACATATCCTATCAGATAAATTATTAAAATATTGATCCTCAATAGGCGTTACTTCAAACTCTAAAACAAAAGGTTTAATGCAATCGGTAGATAAATTTCCCGTGAAGGTATAGGTATAGCTGCCTACCCCAAGCAATGCAGGATTAAAACTTTCGGCATCCCATTGACCGGTCAAATCATTAATCGATCTAATGGGCAATTCATAATCAGTAAAATCATCTTCACAATAAGTATCTTCAAAATTAAACCTGGCCTCAAGCCCTGGATTTATGTAAAGTTCAAAACCATAATCTTCATGGCAATTGATTATTGGGAATCCATCTAAATTAAATTGAAATTGTGCTGATTGACCAGCTAGTGGTACAAAGTCTTGAGGGCCCGTCCAATATCCCTCATAGCCATTGTCGGAAACTGAAGGAAGATCTTCAAGGAACATTGTTTCGCAAACATATAAATCTTCAAAAATGGGTGCTTCTGTATGCAGAATAGCTATATCAATGTAAGTTTCCTTCTCACAATTGTCATCAGAATAAGTGACTTTATATGTAAAAAGTTGTTCTTCAACATTATCCGCTTCTGGATAGAAAAAAGTAGGATTTTGAATAGACGTATCGTCCAAATAATTAAGACCTTCTGGAGGATCACAAGTCCATGTCCAAGTCACATCTCCTGACTCAAACTGAAGATCTAGTATTAACTCGTGTTCATAACCAGGACAAGTTTCAAAACTAGGACTTGTAGCTAATAAAGAACAGCAGTCTTCGCAAGGACTATATGAATCAATATAAGCACATGATAATTGATCAACAAAAGCAAAACCTTCACCACTGCTAGATTCGAATACCACTTCTGCGGTTGTGCTGGTAGCTACAAAGCAAATAATAGTCTCTTGCCAGCTGTCAGTGTTATTAATTACAAAATCTTGATCATCTACAGAGACGTTAATGCTTAGAGGATTTCCATTATTACTGCATGTAACCTCAGGAGCCATATGTTCAACCCCAAATACGTAGGACTGCCCAACAGTTAATCCTGTAATATCATAACCAATACTTGTATTAGAACCAAACATAAACCAACTGCCACCATCCACCGAACTGGGATAAGCCACTTCACAATTGCATAACTCCCAAATGCAATCACTTTCGATGTATACAGTGCCGCCGACTTCATACCATGGTGAGGGGGTACAACCGGCACTGCCACAATCTGCAACATTGGGTATCTCTAATTCAACGCAGCAAGTCTGAGTGTAGCTATTAAATGAAAGGAGTACTAGGACAGAAATTAATCCACCCAAAAAAAGGTAATTCCACTTATTTAACATGAATTCTTTCTGAATAATGGAAGGCATAAAGTTGGTTCTTATCTTTTAAGATACTAAATAATGCTAAAATGCTGTAGTATAATCTGTTAAAGCTTACCAACCATCCCTCTATACCATAGGAAAAGCCTGCTTGAAATTCAAACAGGCTAAATTTATTCTCGGTGCAATTATGAATTAATAATAGCGAAGAATAGTAACAATTAATGGTAGTACCTATCCTAAGTATGAGTCAATAGTTTGTCAATAGCCTCTAGTGTTATGAGGAGTCTATTTTGAAGCTAGCTTAATATTAGACATTGAATGTTCGTAATAATTACAATCCAAGGAAATGGTTATTGATACGATAATTTAATTACATATCCAGTCTTTCCTAAGCTATTAAATGCACTGAATGAATTTGATATTATGAAATGGTCATTGTCTATTTTTTCTATATAACTCACATCTTTTTTCAGTACTGGCTTAAAATTTCGATCAATTATATTACGTCGGAAAACTTTATCAACTCTAGCATCAAAGAAACCCAATTCTGTAGGATCAGTAATTATATATTTCAAGAACTCGACAGGAAAGCCTTGCATACTAGCTTCTAAACAATACTTATTGGTAACATCTTTTGTAACACTGTCTAAGTAGTTGAAATTTACATCATATAAATGAAATGTCCTTTTATCACTGCTTATAGCAATGAACTTAACCTCTCCATTGATTCTGAAAAAGTGCATAGGTAGATTTCTTGGCATATTTTCAAACTTAAAGTCCAAACCTACGGGACTTCCATTTGTATAATAGAGATCTAAGTTGAGTTCTGGATCTACTGCAGCAAAAATGTCCTTGTCTGGCGTAATTGTCACATTATGAGATACTACTTTTGGGTCCCATCTTATATAGTAGATTTGAGTATAATTAGGAGGTATGATTTCATTTAATGACTTATCATATATCCCGCTAAGTCCACTGTTAAATTGCACCACTAAATCTTTATTAAGTTGTAGTCGTAGTCTTTTAAAATCTTTAGGCAATTGATACGCTTTGTTGTCAAAATAATAATGCCATTCATCCTCCATATCTCTGTAATAAATGATTTCATCATACGCCTTAACATCGCCCATTGAAGTCCCCACGAATTCTCCAGATTTGTGATATATATTTAACATTTTTAGCGAATCCATTTGACGTGAATTACTTACTCCATAATATTGATTACTAAAAGTTTTAAATTTTCTTACGGACTTCACAACTAAATCACCATTTGCATCATAGACATTTCTTATTCCTACAAATCCTATCTCCTTATCAAATAATCTTTTTCGTCCTATGGAATCCATCTGAGAAAAGGTCACTATGCCAAAGTACTGTTTGTTAAATGTGCTAAAATCCTTAACATCATCAAAAGTCTTAATTATATTTCCATCCTTATCGTATAGACATACAATAGAATCCTTTTTGGAAAAGTTGACAATATTAGTTCCCACAAAACTATTGTACAAACGAGAAGTATCTATAGCTATCGTTTCACAATCTGAATTTAATAAATATAGAGTTTGATCTTTACTAAACAGTATGCTCTCGTCTTGTCTATCTTCAACGCTTTTTATATCTAATTGACATGTCTCTTCCAGTTTATTTCTACTAATAACTAATCTTTCAGATTCAAGTTGTCTTAGTATTAATGTGTCTCCATCTTCTTTAAGAATTGCATAATACTTTTCTCCATTTTCAATGTAACTATAATAGTTTGTGGATATTGTATCTACACTTACCTGTGAGAAAATTAGATTTACAGGTAATAGGAATAGTATTAATATTAAGTTTTTCACAACAAAAATTTGCTTAAATGGATAATTACTTATTAAGACATTTTCTATGAATATATACTGAATGTGTCTCTTACTCATAACAGATTACGTGAATCCAGTTTACCCCCAAGGGTAAGCTGTAATCACATGACGTTACGCATAGTCACTACTATTTATTTGTATAGTATTTACAAAATTCTAATAAAGGAAATCCTTAATATTTAAAATATCGTTTTTTCCTCAGATTTGAATCGATCAATTATAAATTAGTAAGCAAGAAGAATTAATAATTAAAATTGATCAATTATTGTTTCATAAAATTCGAAGAACCTATTGGATTTAAATTCATTATTATCAATTCTATTTACAAGTTCAGTATTATTTTTGAAGTATTTTCGGGCTGAATTTTTAAACATTTTTTGTTTTCCAACTGCGATTCCAGAACCATCACCAGTAATATATGTTGCAACTTTTTCCTCAGGTCTTTTTAAGTAATATGCAATTCCTGTAAATCCAGATCTTCCACTACTGTACAATTCAAATTCCCCTTTTTTATCAATTCTATATTCATATGAACCAAGATACAAATTTAGTTCAGGGTGTGAATTTGCTACATATAGCCATTTTTTCTTCTTACTAATTTTTGTATTAAACTTTTTGTCTTTCTTGCCCCAAGTCGATTTTGTCTTAATTCTTATAATGGTGTAAAACTTTCCATTGTTGGGTTTGTAGGTTATAGTTTTGATTTCATCACTTTTTATCCAATGTACTTTTGATGAGTCATAAAATTTGAAGGCAACTTTTCTACTGTCGTTCTTTGGGATATTGGCTACACCTTCAACAACTTCATTGTCCACATATTCAATTTGAGCATCATAAAATTTTTGCCCATATACACTCAGACAAGTTGTAATAAGAATTAAAGTTGTAATATATTTCATTTTCACTTTTTAATTGTTTTTAATTCGGCACTTAGGAAGTTTTCTAGATAACCAACAAGTAAAATTTTAAAAAAGACAACAGGATCAATTCCTGGTCTATCCGTGTGAGCGCAAACAGGCTCTGTCTCTTTATAGACAAAATTTAGATCCAGTTTTTGCTTAAGTAATCTGTAATAATTATCTGCGGGAATCTGTTCATCTAAGCTAAAGCTAACAAACAACTTTGGATTATATTTCCTCTTTCCTTCCAATCTTTAAGATACAAAATGAAATTAACGTATCATAAGTATGAGTCAATAGTTTGTCAACAGCCTCTATTGTTATAAAGAGTTATTTATTTTCAAGTGACAATAGTTCTTTTTGTATTAGTTCTAAGTCATCTATGTCCAAAATTTTTGAAATAACTGAAATGAAATGATCACCATTTTCAGGGTCAACTATTTCAATATTTCGAATTACATAATCGAATGCTTGATTACTTATTTGAGACTTTTGTTTCATTCTTTGAAACATCGAATTAAATATTTTACTTCTATATTCTTGATTTGAATATTTGGAGTTCCTTTCATTCTTATGAATAAATTCATGATCGCAATAGAAATAAATAACACATCTATGTTTATCGAGATAACTAAGAACTTCTTTTGAAAGGTAATTGAGTAATTCATAATTATCATGTCCCTTATTCACATCTTGTTTTAAAACTAAATCAATTATGGGTACTTTAGTTTCTATCGCATCACTATCAAATTTTGAAAATTTGATCAAGTAAACTGAACCTTGTGAAGTTCGAAATGTTGCTATTTTTTCCAAGTATAGATATAGCCTTAATTAGCTATTACAGACAAGTTCCTTCTTCTTTGCAATCTTTTTATTGCGAAGGTCTCTTACATAATTCAACAGTTTATCGGTAGGATATTGAACCTTTAACGTAAGATTTGAATTTGTTTTTTTCTTATCTGTTTTCATAATTATGTATAAATATAACGACTTTCCATTTATTAAAGTTTCTCTGAAAAGACATCTAATCATTTAATAAATGATTAGATAAGTTAAAGTAATTTATTCACCTTGTCAAATACAAATACAAGATACTGATTATCAATTAATTACGTAATTACCACTTACTAAAAAAGGTTGACGCTTTCTAGTTTTACAAATGATGAAATGATCTGGCACACGATCTCCTATATCATGATCTATGAAGTAAAGTAGATCTAATCTTAATTGGAATAACCTTTCTAATGTTCTATCTGTTCAGATGTTTTCTAGATAACCAACAAGTAAAAATTTAAAAAAGACAACCGGATCAATTCCGGGTCTACCTGTATGAGAGCACTTTCTGCCTAGCGGATTTACTAGAATAAGACATTATGGTATTCTGAGTAGC
>JAHDIN010000054.1 GCA_020630775.1 Saprospiraceae bacterium
TATACTTAATAAAATATCCTCATATTTATTTGGTTTAACGTAGAAATTCTCGGTGTAGAGGATCAAAGGCTTAGAGGTGTAAAGGTCTAAAGGTTTATAGATTTCGATTTGTTAGGGTGTCAAGGAATAAAGATTATTTAAAAGATAAAGAAGCATTAATCTCAATATCGCTGATTTATTAGCTTTCCATTAATCTTAAACTTAATCTTCAGCTTCAACTTATAAAAGGTTTCAAGGCTTCAAGAAGTCAAAGAATAAAGATCATTTAAAAGATAAAGAAGCATTAATCTCTATATCGCTGATTTATTAGCTTTACATTAAACTTAGCCTTCAACTTCAGCTTCGACTTATAAATGGAAACATTGCTTCAAATAGACGGACAAGTATATCAAATGATCAACAGTGGATTATCCAATGGTTTTTTTGATTGGATGCTTGTACCTATGAGGCATAAGTTGTTTTGGATTCCATTATATCTATTTATCGTTGCATTTGTGCTGACTAATTTTGGTCGACGTAGGTGGTTGGTTTTGTTGTTTTTTGGCATTACTTTATTGATTTCTGATACAGTAAGTAGTAAGCTGATAAAGAAAACTATAAAAAGAGAGCGCCCTTGTCATATGGAAGAATTGACGCCCGTTAAAAGGATTCCATGCAGTCATGGCTACAGCTTTACATCTTCGCACGCTACGAATCACTTCGCTATTGGGACATTCTTATTTTGCTTGTTTTCTTTTTTTAAATGGAGATGGTTGTTTATGCTCTGGGCTAGTATTATTGGTTTTGCTCAGATATACGTCGGGGTACATTACCCTTTAGATGTGATCGTAGGATCGCTTATTGGAACAATAATAGGCCTAATAAGCTTTAATATATTTAATAGATTTGCTCAAAATTTTAAAGATCCAGAAGCTTTAGTATATGCCAGCACAGATTCTTGATGGAAAACATCTTTCCAATGTTATAAAAGGAGAAATTAAGGAAGAAGTAGATGCGATAATTGCCAAAGGTTTAAGACCGCCTCACCTTTCTGCAATATTGGTAGGCAATAACCCCGCAAGTGAATCTTATATTAGAAATAAGGTGAGATCTTGCGATCAAGTTGGTTTTTCATCTGATGTATTAAGAAGAGATGAAAGTTTAACAGAAGCTGAATTATTAGAATTGGTCAATCAATTAAACCAAGATGAGCAAATCGATGGTTTTATAGTCCAATTACCCTTGCCAGACCATATTGATGATCAAAAAGTTTTATTAGCTGTAGATCCAGCAAAGGATGTTGATGGTTTTCATCCATTCAATTTTGGATGTATGGCCCAAGGATTAGATTGTTTTTTACCAGCTACGCCGTATGGCATACTTTTGATGTTGGATCGAAATAATATTGAAACATCCGGAAAGCAAGTGGTGGTGATTGGTCGATCTAATATTGTGGGAAGACCCATGAGTATTCTATTAAGTCGTAAATCTAAGATTGGTAATGCTACGGTTACTTTGGTGCATTCAAGAACACAAAATTTGGAAGCTATCTGTAAGGAAGCGGATATTTTAATTTCTGCTTTAGGAAAGCCATTCTTTGTTACTCAAGATATGGTAAAAGAAGGTGCGGTTGTTGTTGATGTAGGTATCAATAGGATTGAAGATGCAACGCGCAAATCGGGAAGTCGATTGGTTGGTGATGTTGATTATCCAAACCTTCTAGAAAAAGCGTCATTTATTACCCCTGTGCCTGGTGGTGTTGGACCAATGACGGTTGTATCATTAATGTTGAATACCTTGAAAGCTTACAAAACCAAACATGCGATTTAATGTCTGAACAGTGGTCTAGGATTTCTATCAGTTATGATGAAGACAAGCAATCATCAGAAATTTTAATTGGATGGTTGAATTTTTATGGAGTTGATTCAGTAGTTGAGCAAGAATCATTCTTGGACGTTTATGTGGCCTCTGAGAAGGTAAAAGAAGTCATTGATAATATCAAGAGGAATGAAAGTCTGAGATTAGAAGATATCCAATATGAGCAGGTGGAAAATGAAAATTGGAACGCTGTATGGGAATCTAATTTTGATTCTATTATCATCGGCGATGTTGGTATCCGAGCAGAATTTCATGATCCGCTAGATGTTCCACATGAAATATTAATCAAACCCCAAATGGCATTCGGTACTGGTCATCATGAAACCACCCATATGATGATCGATAAGATGACCACTCTAGATTTTAATTCTAAGTCCGTTTTTGATTATGGCTGTGGTACAGGAATTTTAGCTGTGTTGGCTGCTAAATTGGGCGCGTCAAATATTTTAGCGATTGACATTCAAAAGGAAGCTATAGAAAATACCAATGAACATATCTTGCTAAATGATCTGAATCCTGGTATTTTCAGCTTGTTTCAAAGCGATATTGAATTTGTATCGGATCAAAAGTTTGACGTGATATTAGCTAATATAAACCGTCACATTTTACTAAGCAAAGTTAAAGATATCAAAGCTCATTTGGCTTCAGATGGTGTTTTATTGATGTCAGGCATACTCCAATCAGATGAAAAGCTAGTCTTGTCGACCTATGGTGGTGAAGGATTTGTATTAAAATCTAGTGTGCAAAAAGGGGAGTGGTGTTTGTTTGAGTTTGGGTTGTAAAAAAAAAGCGCTAGCTAATGCCAGCACTTTTTAAGATAGACAAATTGTCTCTAATAAACAGATCTAAGGTTGTTTTTCAATATTTAATCTCTTGCTTTCTAATAGAACTTCTTCTTTCCTAATCGCATTGGATTTTTGATCTTGATTTTGTTCATTATCTGCAGGACTTGAAGGAGGTATAGTCGAAGGATTACATGCCTGAATATAGATAAACGTTCTTGTTCCAACAGGTGTTTCGAATCCTGGTAATAGCTCAATGGAATTACCAGCGGTAAGATCTACAAATGTGTCGTTTGAACTTCCAACTAATACTTTAGAATCCATTGTTAATATGGTTTTTGCACTCCATTTGTAATCGGATAGACTGTCTTTAGGGGTTAAATCCCAAGTAATATTGTAAACGTCTTCATCGCAATTTAAACAATTAGGACATACGGCTAACTCAATAAAATCATCATTAGACCCATCGCAATCAAACCCAGAACCTATTATCTCGATAATAAGGTGTGGTGTAGAATCTGATGCAAATCCAATATTGGAAGATTGTAAACTAAAGGATATTTTCTGTCCAACTAACAAAGTGTCTACGCCTCCAAATGCGTAAGGTCCTGCCCAACCACCAGCAGGAGATTCATCTCCGTTTCCGATAATATTATCATCGCTATAATAGTGCTGAACCCCTCTTTGAGAAAGAAATGCAGTATCTGTTCCTATGTTTTCGATCTCAGCGGTATAGTAAACCGTTCCATAATTTCCTGTAAAGGTTAGTGTGTCAATTATAATACTGTTAACAGTTATGTCAGGGCAAATGCAATTTTCATAAGCTATACCATCGCAATCTTCATCAATGTTATTGCATAAATCAAGAGCACCAGGGTAACAAGAATTACAATTGTCATTACAATCAGTATTATCTGTTGACCATCCTAAAGGAGCAGGGCTTTCGCAAGTTGTATAAGTTACATTAGGGTCTCCGTATCCATCATTATCAGTATCTGCATAGTAGGTGTATTGTGGTAAGCCATCATCTACTAAGCCATTACAATCATTATCTAATCCATCACATATTTCAGCTTGTGAAGCATCTCCGACAAATATCTGAATGATATTCGTAAAGTCACTACAAGTTCGGCCATTAAGAAAGGATGTAACATAGACTTGGTATTCTTTAGATTCAGTAAGTGCTCCAGGAGAATAAACAGAACCTCCATTTTGAACAGTAGTCCAAGAATAGGTTCCCAATTTTCTCTCTCTCCATTGGTAGTTGTTGATCGTTCCGTTTGAATTTGCTCCCACAGTGGTATAAATGTCTAAAGCGGTGTCGCCTAGACAAATTTCTTGGTCATTACCAATTTTTCCAGCGTCTAGTAATTGATTAGATAAAGTTACTGTTCCGCTTACATCGCATATTTCATTATTATTTGATTCATCAATTACTGAGATTAACTCTACGGTCAAAGTGTTTTGAGGAACATTAAGATATAATGTTCCTGTCCTTGCTGTAAATGTGTGGCTGAAATCAGCAACACCATCACCTGTTGCATCAAATTCGGCTATATAAGGTCCTATGCCATTAAATGCTTCGAACCTTAAGTAGGTAGAAGAATTTGAGGAAGTACAAGCAATTCCTCCATCATAAATTGTTGCAGAGCAAGTGGCAGATTCACAAGAATAATGTCTGACCATTCCAGAATAAAAACCATTTGATGCAGCTCTGTATTCACCAATTAATAAATCATCACCTTTTAGCTCACATGCAATTTCTGAATTAAAGCTAGCTTAATGAAAATAGCTTTTTGCAAAATTCCAAGTTGAACTTCCGTCGTATTCATATATGTATGAATCTCTTCTGAAATTTGTGATTACCACTCTGTCTCCGTCTATGGAAAGTGTTCTTCCGAAATTATCATAACTAATACCATCGTCTGCAATAATTTTTTGTACTTCACTAAATGTTGTTGAAGCGGTCTTCTCAAAAATATATGCAGATCCAGATAAAGTCCCTTTGTCGTCATCACCATATGCACCGACGATTAGTTTATCTCCATTCAAATCTAAGTCATAGCCAAAATAGTCTTGAGCTGCGATATCTGAAGAATAAATTACTTGATATTCTGTCCAATTATTACTTCCGTCGTGTTCAAATATAAATACGGCGCCTCCTTGTGAAGCCATGTTGTTATTAAATCTATCACCTACCGCTAAGTAGTTTCCATCCAAATCAATTTCAAATCCAAAACTAAAGTTTGCGGTTGTAGTTGAGGGTGAAGCAATGGCAACTTCATTCCAAATTCCAGATGTATTTCTCTCGAAAATATATATCTCTTGACCATTTAAAGTACTGACGGCTAAACGATCACCATCCATAGCTAAAGCTGTTCCAAATCTTGAATTGTACCCTACATTGCTTCCAATGAGTTTAGCTTCCTCGTTCCATAGGCCTGTGCCACTATCAAATTTGAAAATGAAAACTGCCCCTGAAAGGGAGCCGTTTTCAGTATTGTAATGATCCGCTACTGCAGCATAATCTCCTGATATGGCTACATTATTCCCAAATTGAGATTCATAGGTATCAGATGTATATAAGGAATCCATGAAGACAAAATTATTATTTACATCAAGTTCAAATATATGGGCATACTCAGTTGAAGTTACCTTGCTTGAGCCAATGACTCTGTTTCCGTCAAAATCAATTTTCCTTCCAAATTCATAATTATATAATGTGCTGTCAGGATAGAATAGCCCAGATTCTACTAATGGGCAAAGTTCTCCTGGGCAATTATTTATATCTACGACAAATTCGACATAATCACTACAGTTTCCAATTTGTTTTGTGATTCGATAAACCCCATCGGAGGTTATGTTTTCTGGATCTGATATGGTACCATTTGTTGGAGAATAGTAAGAATATACCGCTTCGAAATTTGAAGCATATGGATTATTGTCTGTCAATGTAATTGCGGTTAAATCCACAAAATTATTAGGGCAAACATTTACTTGATCAGAAATATCCACTAAATCCGGATTGGCATTTAAAATTACTGTGGCATTGGCTCCAAGATTACAAATTTCATTTCCATTGCTTTCATCTATTACCGAGATTAAGTCATAATTAAATGTATCTGGATGAGTCGCCATGATAGAAATGGATTCTCCTGGATGGTAATTATTAATCGTCCAATCTGTAGTGCCATCTGATGTTGAATCTATTTCCAAAGTATATGGACCAATTCCAGATAATACATCTACTTTTAAGTTGATATTATAGCCAGAGTAATAGCTCTCGCATATGTTATAAATCGGATTCAAAGTATATGAGTTTCTATAGAAATACGCATAACATGTTAAGTCTTCGCAGGTGTAATATTCTGTCGTTCCACGACCTACGACTAACAGACTATTGTTTTCGTAATGTATTCCAGAAGTTTCTGTTATTGTGGTATATGTTTTTTCATTTACCCAATCGGTCCCATTATATATGTACTTGAATAATTGATTAAATTGAGAGGCAAATAAAGTGTCGTCTTTTAGTTCAACATCATTGTTATAAACAGGTGTCAAAAAGATGGTGTCCATAGTATTCCAATTGCCCGATCCGTCATTTTCAAAAATATAAACCGCTTTTTCATTGGTACCAGTCATGGTTGCTGCTATTCTATCATTAGAATAACTTATTCTATTTCCAAAGCTGCTATAATTGGAAGTCGTTGGTGAGGGAATACTTGCGGAGTGTAAAAAGGTACCTGTGCCATCATCCGTAAATACGTATAAAGAATCATTATTGTAGAAGCCACGGGCATTAAAGACCAATGTCCCATTTTCATATTCTAATTCTTGAGAAAAATATCTAGGTGAATAGGGGTTAGGTGGTATTATTTGTTGTGTTTCATTCCAGTTACCCGTATTGTCTCTTTTATAAACATAGGCCTTAAAGCCACTATATGCGGAGGTGCCTACAATTAATTGGTCATCAGTTAAATCTAGTGAATAACCGAACTGACCAGAATTTAAAATTTTATCTACTTGATTAAAAACACCTGCAGTTTTTTCATAAATATAAACTGCTCCCCCTACATCATCATCGCCATAAGCTCCAATGGCCATGTAATCTCCATCTATTGAAACGGCATATCCGAAATTGTCTCCTACAGTTCCTGACGATGCACCTTCAGTGGGGTAAAAAGTATCCAAAACTGTCCATGTGCCATTAGCTACTAATTCGTATAAGAATGCAGTACCTCCATTAGAACTTGATCCTGCGTGACTCCCTATAATCATTAAAGAGTCTGATCTATCTACACTCATAACGGTACTACTCATTTCAGTATCAAATAGCGATTGGGATAACCTCAATTGGCAATTGGGATTTCCACAATCTAAAATATCAATTGTCACTGTATCTCTATCAAAACACCCATTTGAATACTTTTCTATGACTACAAATCCAGGTTCGCAAACCATTGTAGGATCGTTTAAAAGATATCCTTCCATATCTTTATATTGATAAATAGCGTTGGTGTCATTTGCTGTAGTTGGGTTGTTGTCTGTGTAACTTAAATAAGTTAGGTCTATAAAATCATCTGGGCAAGTGTTACTTATGGTTCCCATTGGAACCAGGTCTGGTGTTTGATTATAGAAGACCTCTAAAGAATCTGATGTCGTACACATAAAGTTAGCATTGCCTTCATCGAAAACCTGGACCAATTTAATTACGGTACTGTCTGTTGCGGTAAACTCCAATATACTATCCCTTGCTATGCCAGTCCTTGTGTCATCAGTAATTCCGTCATTATCAGTGTCAAATTCAATTGTAAAAGGTCCGGTACCTCCACCAATGTCTACATTGTATGAAAAGGTATCAGTTCCACCTGAACATAAGTAAATGTAATTGTTGCCATAATTTCCAAGTGATGCATAGCAAAGATTGGTGTTGCAGGTGTAAAATTTACCCTCAGGAGTAATCATGAAATCACCAGATAATTCAGCATTAGAATAGTATCCTTCTTGAACACTTACCCATTCAGAAAGTGTAGAATCATAATCAAATAATTCATTGTAGAATGTCATTCTAGTACCATTTACATCTTCCACAGACCCTATTTCTGAAATTCCATCGAGTGTCTGAACTATTGAATATTGAGTGGTGCCATTATCTTCATAAATGTTGGTGATACTATAAGAAGAAGTTACCAATGTTATCCCATCCAGAGCAATGCCATAGATATATGTGTATTGTTCTTGCTCTATAACTTGTTCTAAGTTCCAATTACTAGCCCCATCATCTTCAAATATGAGAATGGCACCAATGTTACTAAAAAAGGAGTCATAGCCTCTGTCGATGACTGCTACTTTTCCATCCGAAAGATCTACATACTGCCCGAAATTAATATAGTTACTTGGAGAAGTTGGTGTAAGCTTTTCTATTTGGTTCCAGCTTGTTCCGTCATATTCATAAATAAACACGGCGCCTTCGCCTGGATTAATATCGCTATCATAAATGGCAGATACAATTGCTGTTGTACCATCAATTTTTACATTATACCCAAATTGCGAATTATAACTTTGGTCATTATGCAGAAGTAGTTGAGCTACATTCCATAAGCCATTATTTTTTTCTAAGATGTAAGCCTTTTCTAAAGCGGAAACAATAGCGAAATCTCCTGATAAATCAATTTTTTGTCCAAAATTAATAGCGTTAGTGTCAGGGTTAGGCAATATT
Source organism: Saprospiraceae bacterium (assembly GCA_020630775.1). Classification (GTDB taxonomy): domain Bacteria; phylum Bacteroidota; class Bacteroidia; order Chitinophagales; family Saprospiraceae; genus RFSX01. The sequence goes on from JAHDIN010000054.1 coordinate 8,359, forward strand.
TGTACTAATGTCCAAACGTCAGAAGATTCTGTGTAAATTCTGACTTCGTTATCTCCTGCGATCATTGCAGTATTACCATCGATAGTTGCTGATCCAAAAGCTTCGATCTGAGTCGGTGATAGCGTACAATTTTGAGATGAAATGCTTAAACTTCCAATGCAAAATAGCATTGTAAGCATGTAAGTAATTGTTTTCATTGGTGTTAATCTTTAATAAAATTTTGTCCCTTTAGTAAAGGGTTAATTCGTTTCTTGAAACAAAAAATAATTAATCATTTTGCATACACCATATTATTCTCATAAACATTGATGACTGGCATGAAATCTATGATGACTGACTAGTTCTAAACAATTAATGGATTTAATAGTCCTCCTATGACTTTATTTTATAAGTCTCTATATGCTAAGTGTTTATGTTAAATGATTTCGTTACCTGTATTTTTCAATTAATTTTTTTTCATACTTCACGTAGGAATTATCCTTCTTTAACTGTCTATATCATGTTAGGCTAAAAGGCTTAATAGTGATTCACAAAAAATAGACATACTGGACAACGAATTTGACATTCTTAAACGCATTGGAGAAGGTGATAAATTGGCCTTTAGAACTCTTTATGATAAGTATAAGGATAGGGTATATAATACGGCTATCAGTATGTCTCAGTCCTCTTCGGATGCAGAAGAGATTACACAAGATGTATTTATTAAGCTTTATACAAAGGCGCATTCATTTCAAAATAAATCTTCTGTGTCTACTTGGATTTATCGAATCTCGGTTAATACCAGTTTAAATTTAATTGATAGGAGAAAGAGACATAAAAGCGTAGGTCTAGATAAAATATCAGACCAACGACCTGATTTTAATCACCCAGGTGTATTATTGGAAAATAAAGAAGATGCAAAGTATCTTTTTGATGCCATAGATACATTGAAAGATTCTCAAAAAACAGCATTTATCCTCAGTTTCATTGAATTATTACCAAGACAAAAGGTGGCTGAAGTAATGGAGATATCATTAAAAGCAGTGGAGTCATTGCTTCAAAGAGCTAAACAAAATTTACGGAAAGATTTAGAAAATAAATTTCCTAACCGAAGGAAAAGGTAAAATGAACTGTCTCAATAGTTAATAATGGGTAATAAGAAGCATATAGAAAGCATATTAGAAAGTATCAATGGGATGCACAGAGCTCAAGTGCCTAATGATTTATTTGATAAAATTCTGCTAAATATCGAAAATCTGAATCCACAGAAAGTGAAGGTGATTTCGATGAAAGCATTATTAGTAGCGGCCTCAATGATGTTTTTGATAAATGCAATCGGATTGTTTAAAGTTACGCGTTATAATGATATTGAAACTACGCCTTCTGCTCAAAGTGGAACTAGTAGCAGTTTGATTTCGAACTATAAAATTTATGATTATGAATGAGCTTAAGTTTTATAAGTTGGCTGCTATAGTGCTCTTAGTAATCAATTTGGGGTGGATAACTTCTTCATTTGTGCCTAAGAAAAATATGCCACCTGTCCCTAAAGAAGATATGTCTGCCGTAAAGAGATTGCAGTTAAATGAAACTCAACATGAAGAATTTCTTGGATTGGCCCAATCTCATATGCAGCAAATGAGGAAACTAGATAGTGAGCAGGCTGCCATCCTCAAGAATTATTTTGATGATCTTTTTAGCTCTAGTGTTAATGATAAAAAAGAAGACATGTTTTTGGAGCTTTGTCGAATTGAAAGAAGGAAAATTCAATCTACAGGAGATCACTTTAGCGAAATTAAAATGCTTTTAAATAATGATCAACTGCCGTTATTTGATTCTTTCGTTGATCATGCCATTAGCCGAATATTAGGCGAACCCAAAGGGAAACGACCACCGCCACCACCTCCGAGAGGAGGGAAAGAGCAGCATGGTTCATTGAGATGAAAGTATGGTAAACAAAAATTATAATTTCAGTTAAAGGAACTTTGTAGAATGTTGATTTTTAGTATTTCATTAGGGCAAGACATATTTCTAATGATTATGAAAGGATATAGAGTAATATACATAAGTGTTTATATAGTGATGGTTTTATTGTCCTGTAGTTCTCATTCCGAAAGTGGATTGAGCACTGCAGCAATAGACCAATTAGAAACTAAAGAAGTTAATGAATCACAACTAGATTTAAAACCACGCGAAGGGTTAGTTTATGACCAAGGAGAATTGTTTACAGGAACTGCGGTTTCATTTTATGATAATGGAACTAAGGCTCAATCAGTTGATTATGTAAATGGTTTAAAAGATGGGAAAAAACTAATGTGGTTTGAAAATGGTGACATCAGTTTTGAGTCTCTTTACATCGGAGGGAAACAAAATGGTGTCACCAAATCTTGGTGGAGAAATGGCCATTTAAGAAGTTTGTCAAACTTTGAAAATGGTGTTCCAGAAGGGGTTCAAACACAGTGGTATAAAAGCGGAGCAATATTTAAAAAATCAATTTTAACTAATGGTAAAGAAGAAGGGTTGCAACAATCCTGGAGAGAGAATGGCAAATTGTATAACAACTATGAAGTAAAAAATGGAAAGATTTATGGACTCAGAAGATCAAAATTATGTTTTAAGCTGGAAGATGAAATTGTCCAAGTGGAGTCTAATTAAAGTCTGTCTCTTTATAATTATCTTTATACAAGCTTGCAAGTCTGAAAAGCAGGCCTTTGATTCTTTACCATATTACAATGATGCCTCATTTACACCTCATTGGATTTCTAGTGATGACCCTGTTCTAGATACCTTTCATAAGGTATCACCATTTAATTTAAAGAATCAATTGGGGGAAATTGTCAATGAGAAAACATTCGACAATAAGATTTATGTTACTGATTTTTTCTTTACCACATGCCCGGGCATCTGTCCTAAGATGATGGATAACATGCAAAATCTTCAAGAAGTATTCGCTGATGATAAAGACTTTTTATTACTCTCACATTCTGTTACCCCTGAACGAGATACAGTAGAAGTGTTAAGAAAGTATGCAGACGAAAGAGGGGTCGTTGATTCAAAATGGCACCTTGTTACAGGAGACAGAAGGGAGATTTACACTATGGGAAGATATCAATACTTTATAGAAGAGGACATGGGCTTAGAAAGAGATCCTGATGAATTTTTGCACACTGAGAATTTTGTCCTCATCGATAAACGCAAATACATACGAGGTATATACAATGGATTAAATCAAAGTTCAATGAAACAGTTGATAGAGGATGTTAGGATATTGCAGAGAGAAGGGTAGGTTGCTCGGCTGGCTCGGCTGGCTCGGGTAACTCGGCTGACTCGGCTGGCTCGGCTGACTCGGGTAACTCGGCTGACTCGGCTGACTCGGCTGACTCGGCTGGCTCGGTTTTCTTGGGTGACTTAACATTAATAGAAAACAAGTACTAATTTCTAATCTCTAATTACTAGATTCCACTTACCACTTTACCACTTTACCACTTTACCACTTCATATGTTTAGACCCCTAAATCCCATAATAAGGGAACTTGAATTTCCAATTTCCAATCTCCATTCCCCAATCTCTATTTCAGAGACGCTATAAAGCTCCGAAGCTCTTGATACAATTGTCCCATAGGCAATCCCAATATATTCGTGTAAGAGCCATTAATCCATTCTACCTTAGCAACACCTAACCAGTCTTGAATACCATAACTGCCTGCTTTATCCGTAGGGCTTTGTTGATTGAAATAGTGTTCAGCTTCCTGTTGGGATATCTCAAAAAACTTTACTTGACTAGTAACTGTGAAGCTCTTTTGTTTTTGGTTATTGTAAATACTTACTCCAGTATAGACATCATGCGTGTTTCCGGAAAGCGTTAATAAAGTTTTGATAGCGTCTTCTTTTGATTTGGGTTTGCCATAAACTTTATCCTTGTATGCCACTACAGTGTCAGCAGTTATGACGATTTCATTTTCTTCAGCCCTATCTTTATGTGCTTCAGCTTTTTTGTGAGCTATGTATTCCGCAATAGTTTCTATGGCTAATGTTTCAGGGTAGGATTCATCTACGTCGATGGCATGTACTTTATGATTGATGAATCCTTGTTGAAGTAAATTGGTCCTTCTTGGAGATTTAGAACCCAGTATTATTTGATATCCTTTTAAGTCCATACGTAAAGGCATATGTAGATTAAACCTAATAGCATATGGAGTTTGAGGTCCTTGCTAATGGTATTAAATTCAATTTTATTTTGAGCTTTTATAAGTCTCCGTACTATATTAAAAATAGGCGCAATAACGAAAATGACCAATGAAAGTCTGACTAGAAAGTGCTGATCGGATCTTGATGACAAATACCAATATGATAAAGTTATAAAGAGCAATGCCATAAATATAATCGCCACTACTTTTGAGGTTTTTATACTGGTGACGATGGGCAGTGTATTGTAATTGGCATATTTATCACCTGCTATATCCTCTAAGTCCTTGACTATTTCTCTTACCATAGAGCTTAAGAAAATGAACCCCATAAATATGTAAATCAAAGACCACAATTGTTTGGTTTTATATAGGTCTGGAAGTGCAGTTGTGTTAAGGACATTCTGTTCAGCAAATAAAAAAATAGCTATAGAACCAACACCAAAAAAGGCTACTATTAAATTTCCAATAAGTGGCCATTTTTTAAAATGTGTGGAGTAAACAACGAGTAAAACGATTGCTGCAAAATATAAACCTACCCATTGTAAGTGGTCAAGGGACCATGCTATCCATGAAGCTAAAACACCTCCAATTATGGTAACAAATAAATAACTGTATAGGTAATGTAGTCGATTTTGAAGCTTATGCGTCTTTTTGTTGGAAATGTCAGATTCGAAGTCGATGTAGTCATTAATTAAATAGCCTCCAAGTGTGATCAGAACTGTGACTAAGGAGAAAGGGACAATATACTTAGGGTAAAGAAGTAAGTGCACATGTTCTTTGAAGGGCACTATAAATGAAAAATAAGAAATGAGTTGAAGTGCTAAAACAAATAGCAGATTTAAAGGTCTAATGGCCTTTATAAACGTTAGCATGATTTATTGATTCTCACGCCATTCATATACCCATTTGGCCTGGATGAGTTCTAAGTGTCCTTCATTGCAGTCTTCTCTTTTACCTTCAAAATTTGGTAAAGAAAGAATCCATTCTAAAAGGTCTGTAAATCGGATTCTGTAGATTTTACTTTCTCCAAATTCATCTCCAAATTTATCGTAAAGGCCCATAGCTATGTCTTCATGGTCTGGCCAATTTATAGGTAAGTCATCAAAATCCTTAAAGCTCATTGTAGATATACAGTTTAATTAAATGTATTAATGTTCGTGTCCTATGATTTGTTCTTGATCTGGTATAATTACCTCAATCTCTGCATCGTCTTCTAGGATAACACATTGGCATGCTAACCTTGATTCAATTCTAGGGTTAATAGCTCTATCTATGAAATCTTCTTCTCTATCAGATATTTCTTTCAAGCTATCTTCTCCTTTTTCAATGTATACATGGCAGGTAGAACAAGCACAGACACAGCCACAATTATGATTTAAATGTATATCATGATCCTCTGTGACCTCCTGAATGGTAAATCCCGCCTCACTATCTACGACTTTAGTTTCTATGCTTTTATCTTCAAATCTGAAGGTGATCTTCGCCATACTAAATGTTACCTTGTTAATTAATACAAAGCTAACAAATGAAAGGCCTTATTGGGTTCATTGAATTAAAATTATTTTAATATTCTTAATGGATGCGGTAGACCTATTTTATAGTTATAAATTGCTTCAATCTTAAGCTTTAATATCATGATTAGATCGACAATCGCATTAATGTTTTGTTTTATTCTTACTGCACCGACTTATTCACAACGTTATTATCCGCCGGAAGCACGCCAAACGGGCGATGTATGGTCTTTATTTATAGGAGATCAGGAGAAATGCCAATTTGATGCAGATTCCATAGGAACCACGAAATTTAGCTACTTTGAAGTTATGAAGGATGGAAAATGGGGGATTACTGATTCGGAATGTAACACATTGATTGAGCCTGCATATGATGCGATTGATATTCATATGTATTGGAATTTCCTTTTTACTCAAGGTGATCAAAAGGGATTAATAGATACAAGTGGTTTGGTACTGACTCAGGGAACTTTTCAAGATATTGATTCATATGAAGCAGAAACGGGTTTAAGTCTTGTCAAAATTGATGGGGAATGGCAATATGTCAATAATAGTCAGGAACGTATTGAAATGGAGCAATTGGTATTTAGAAAGCCTACTGAAATAGCCTATTTTTCTAAGTGTGAGGATGACTCAGCTAGTTTGGACGAACATAGAGAATGCAGCAATTTATCACTTTTAAGATTTGTTTATGGGCATCTAAAATATCCTCCTACGGCGAGAAATGACCGTATTCAAGGACGTGTTACTGTTCAATTTGATATTTCCAATACCGGAGAGGTACTTAATCCAAGAGTCATAAAGGATATTGGAGGTGGCTGTGGTGAAGCTGCGTTAGATGTAGTAGCATTAATGGAAAGTTGGATCCCTGCCCAAAAAGACGGTCAGCGTATTTATTCACAGTTTACCTTGCCTGTAGTCTTCAAATTAGAGTGAAATTATTTCCTCAACTAAAAAAATGAATTTTAGATCAGATTATTCTATATTGATAAAATAAACGATAGAATGTCTGAGGATAAACTCCAAAACATCAATAAATACTACAAGTTTAATGAGCTTAAAATCTATTCTTCCACAGAATGGTTGGCCAATAATTCTAAAAAATATCGGCAAGTATTTAGTTCTGAAGACGCCACATATATATACGCGGAATTATCCTTTTTCAATAAGCGATTTGATGAAGAGGCTTGGAATGTAGATGTCGAGTTATGCTGTTATGAACTAGGTAAAAAGAAGCGCATTTGTCAACTCCATTTTAACAAAAAAGTCTCCAAGCATGATCACATTGTTTATATCCGTGAAGGATGGGGTAATAAAAAGCAAGGATCGTTTTGGAAAAAGGGTACTTACTATTGGGAAGCGTTTATTGAGGGCGAAAAAGTAGCTACCAAATATTTTTACGTTGAAGACTTTGAGCCGGAATTAGATAATCTTGAAGGGCCTATTGAAATCCTTTCTATGAAGTTGTATGAAGGCTCTTTTCATGATGTGCCTGAAGCTGAAAGGAAATACTTCAAATACTTTTCTGATCAGACTACAAGATACATTTACAGCGAGATAAAATTCAAAAATCGAAACTTTAAGGACAATTGGAATCTAGAGATTTTCTTAAAGTTTTTTAATGAAGCTAGAGAGTTAAAAGGAAGAGTGGCCAAATTGGTAAAGGTCAAAAAGGATGATGATATTATCATCGTCACAGCAGGATGGGGAAGTAATATCAAAGGGTCTTGGCGACTGGGAAGTTATACGGCTGAATTGGTCATGATGAATAGACTTGTAGCCATCGTTCCGTTTGAGATTGATTTTGAAGATAAAGAAGGTATATCACCAATGAAGGTTTTTAAAGGTGACAAATCCTTTATGTTGGATCCTGAAATTGAAATGGAGCAAAGCCATGAAGAAATTGCGGACCGTTTGGAACATCTCATCGGTTTAGAAACTATAAAAAACCAAATAGAAGAGCACCGAAATTACATACAGTATTTACAATTAAGGAAAGAGAAGGGCTTGAAGGAAGAGGATGAGATTAATATTCATTCAGTATTCGTGGGTAATCCAGGGACAGGAAAAACCACAGTGGCTAAGATGATGGGTGCTATCTATAAAAAGATGGGCTTGTTAACTAAAGGTCATGTACATGAAGTTGATCGAAGTGATTTAGTAGGCGAATATATTGGTCAGACAGCACCAAAGGTAAAGAAAGCCATTACAAAGGCTAGAGGTGGGGTGTTGTTTATTGATGAGGCGTATGCATTAGCCCGTTCAAATGATGACAGCAAAGATTTTGGGCGTGAAGCTGTGGAAATTCTTGTCAAAGAAATGTCTAGATCTAAGGGAGATATGGCCATCATCGTTGCAGGGTATCCTAAAGAGATGCAACATTTTATTTCTTCTAATCCAGGTTTGAAGTCTCGATTTAAACATTATTTTGAGTTTCCAGACTATATGCCCCAAGAATTAATTCAAATTGCGGAGCATGCAGCTTTTGAGAAAGGCGTTCTCTTCTCAAACGCTGCCAAATCAAAAATTAATGAATTGATAATTGAGGCATTCAGAAATCGAGATGTACAGTTCGGTAATGCGCGTTTTGTTTTTAACCTTGTCGAGAAAGCTAAAATTAATTTGGGTTTGCGCGTCATGCAAATGGATAAGCCAAAGGAACTCCCTGATAAAACATTAAATCTTGTAAAGGTTGAAGATGTCAATAAGATTCAACTGCAGAAAGAAAGGATCAAACCTCAAATCCCTGTTGATAAAGCATTATTAGAAGAATCCATTGCCGAGTTAGATGCACTCATTGGAATGGATAATATTAAGAAGGAGATTAAGGAGCTTGTTGATGTTGTTTATTTCCACAAGCAAAGTCAAAAGGATGTACTGAATAACTTTTTCTTACATACTGTATTTATTGGTAATCCAGGTACAGGAAAAACTACTGTTGCTAGAATTTTGACAAAGATTTATAAGGCACTTGGATTACTTGAAAGAGGGCATATTGTCGAGACAGACAGACAGGGATTAGTGGCAGGGTATATTGGTCAGACAGCGATTAAAACCAACGAACGTATAGATGAATCTATGGGTGGTGTTTTATTCATAGATGAAGCTTATGCTCTAAGTAATTTCAATGGCTTGCAAGGTGATTATGGCAATGAAGCGATCCAGACGATTCTTAAACGTATGGAGGATACGCGAGGTGAATTTTTTGTTTTTGTAGCAGGATATCCGGACAATATGGAAATTTTCTTGAAAGCAAATCCAGGTCTCAGATCTCGATTTGATAAGGTTCTAAAGTTCGAAGATTATACCGCTGAAGAATTACTTGAGATTGCATTATCTATGATTGATCAAAATGGATATCGAATCAAGACTCCGGCAAAGAATTACCTATATGATGTCTTGATGGATATGTACAATACGCGCAATAAGTATTTCGGTAATGCCAGAGAAGTACGTAAAATGATACATGATATTCTTAAAAACCAAAATCTTAGATTGGCGCATACCTCAGATGGCGAAGCGACCAATCTTAACGAAATCATTATTGATGATGTCAAAGATTTGACCGCACATTCTGATAGTGATTTGTTTACTAGGGAAGGTATTGGGTTTAAGAGATAATAAGTTGAAGTTGAAGTTGAAACTGAAACTTCAATATCCGACCGAGGTGTAACGTAGTGTCGGTGTATTAAATCTAAGCCTAAGTCGTCAAGTTTAAGGATTTAATGGAATGCGCATATAAATACGTGAATTTCTAGAGAAACCGAGAAACCGAGAAACCGAGAATTTCTACGTTAAACCAAATAAATATGAGGATATTTTATTAAGTATAA
>JAHDIN010000011.1:0-92 GCA_020630775.1 Saprospiraceae bacterium
GTCGAGTATGGGAGATTATTTATAAAGTGTTGACACACTTTTATAAATACTCCCTCAGGTTGTTATGAAACTTATTTCTCATCTAGAAACTG
>JAHDIN010000011.1:192-77351 GCA_020630775.1 Saprospiraceae bacterium
AACCACTGAACCACTGAACCACTGAACCACTGAACCACTGAACCACTGAACCACTGAACCACTTAACCACTTAACCACTTAACCACTTAACCACTTAACCACTTAACCACTTAACCCAACAACACCCTCAAACCCCATAGAAGTATCGAAAGCAAAACGCCCTTTCTCATTCTGTATTAACTTACCAATGGCGTGCTGTGGATCATGCTCGAAAAAAACAAAAACGTTTTCGGGTAATGCCGATTTATAAAAAGCATCACGTTCTTCTAGAGTCACCAAAGGGCGAATGTCATAAGACATAACGTAAGGTTTTCTGACATGAAAACTAGAAGGCATAAGGTCTGCTGCGTAAATTAAAGTGCGGCCATTGGGTAGGAGGATGTGAGGAATCATCATGGCCTCTGTATGTCCATTTACGAAAGAAAAACTGATGTTGTCCGATAAGTGAGCGCCTGGTTCATTGTCAATAAATTTAAGGACACCTTCTTCCATCAAAGGGACAAAATTCTCTTTTAGAAAAGAGGCTTTCTCTCTTGCGTTAGGCCTAAGTGCCCATTGGAAGTGTTTATGATTGGACCAATAAGTGGCGTTTGGAAAAGTGGGGTAGAGACGTCCTTGAGCATCTTTCTGAACGGCACCACCAACATGATCAAAATGCAGATGGGTGAGTATGACATCAGTGATATCTTCAACGCTTAATCCTGCATTAGAAAGCGACAGCTTTAAACTATCGTCTCCATGAGGTTCAAAGTGGGACATGAATTTTTCATCTTGCTTTTGTCCGATGCCTGTATCGATTAATATCTTTTGTGCACCATCCTCAATGAGTAAGCAACGCATTGACCAAGTGCATAGATTTTTTTCATCTGGAGGATTTAGTCTAGCCCACATGGATTTTGGGACTACGCCAAACATGGCTCCACCATCTAATTTGAAAAAGCCAGTTTCAATAATTGAAAGTTTCATTAGAATCCGATTGAAGATTTTGGCTTATTAATGCCTTTTTGCATATCTACCATTTTTATGGCAGTGACAGCAGCCTCGATACCTTTGTTGCCATGCTTACCACCAGCACGATCCACAGCTTGTTGTTCATTTTCTACAGTAAGTACACCAAAGATGACGGGCTTACCACTTAGAACAGATAATTGTGTGAGTCCAGTCGCTACAGCTTGGTTGATGTATTCATCGTGTCTGGTGTCGCCTTTTATAACACAACCTAGGCATATAACGGCATCTGAAGCTTTGCTACTTAATAAAGTTTTAGCAGCTATTGGTAATTCAAAAGAACCGGGTACATGGACCACGGTAATCCCTTCTTCTGTCATACCGGCAGATACAAGTGTATCTATAGCTCCTTTTAATAGGGTATGCGTGATTTCTTCATTCCAATCAGAGACAGCTATATGAATTTTAAATTCACTAGCGTCAGGAATGTCTTGATGTTCGGATAAATTTTTCTTGGAAGAACTCACAATTAGCTTGAAAGTTCTGCAATGATAGCGTCAACTTTTCTTGCTTCTTCAGACTTCGGATAATTCTTTTTGATTTTTTCCAAAGCAGAAACAGCTTTTGAATTGTCTCCGTTTCTTTTAGCTAGTAATCCTAGTTTGTATAGGTAATAAGGCGTCAATAAAGCATCTTCAGAAACTGAAGTCGCTTTTGAGTAAAAACTCATGGCCTTGTCCAAATTACCTAGTTCAGAATGCGCATCTCCGAGATTGCCATTTTTTACAATAGGTCCGTAAGTACCGCTTGCTGAATAAGAATTAAGGTAATCTATAGCATCTTCGTATCTACCAAGGTTGAGGTACGAGATTCCAGAATATAACTTCGCTAAGTTGGCAGTTGGTGTACCACCATAATTATCAATAATATCTAAAAAGCCTTCTGCGTCCGCGCCAGGATTTTCGAGAGCTAATGCAAATGAATCTCTTTGAAATTGCTTTTCAGCCTGGTAGATGGCTGCTTTAGCCGCTTCCATTTTAGGTTGTTGAAACATGTATTTGTATACTAAAAAACCAACAACAGCAGCGATCAATAAGAATATGACACCCAGAATCAGGTTTTTATTATTCTCAAAAAAATCGCCTGTTTGCTCTTTTGCTTCAACGATGTCGACTAATTGTTCGTCGTTTGTTTCTTCAGATTTTCTTCTCTTTGCCATAGCATTTTATTAAAGACGCGCAAAAATACGATTTCTAAACTAAAAATGCGTGCTTTTAGAGGGGTAGAATAAACCCAAAATATGTGTTAGAACTTGGTAATGAGATCTTAAAGAGCAATAACTAAGCGACTTATATTCAAAAAACATAGCATTACTGTGGTCATAGAATAAAAGTTGGCTAAGCTTTTGATTCGCAGCAGTTTAAGATCTTAATATACTTATTAATGCTAAGTTTGGGTTGAGCCTTGTATGCGTAAAATATTTATACGAAAACCATTAGTCCATAATGAAAGGGTAATCTTTCTGGACATAATTGTCATCATATAGTTCAGATCCCAAAGGAAAATCAGATTCTTCAGCAAATTTTACTGCAGCTTCAATTTCTGCTTTGATCTTATCCTTGATAGCATCAATCTCCTTTTTTGAAGCGATTTTATCATTTAAAATCTTTTCTTCGGTCTCAGCTATAGGATCCCTGTCTTTGTAGTCTTGAAGCTCTTCTTTAGTTCTATATTTTCCTGGATCAGATACAGAGTGGCCTCTATATCTATATGTCTTGATTTCTAAGAAATATGGGCCTTTGCCAGCTCTGATATGGTCTGCAGCTCTTTTTAGTGCATGATGTACTTCTTCTGGCGACATGCCATCTACAGCTTCGCTAGGCATATCATAGCCTAATCCTAGTTTGTAGATATCTTGAACGTTACTGGTTCTTTCTACAGAAGTACCCATGGCATACTTGTTATTCTCACAGATATATAATACTGGAAGTTTCCAAGTCATCGCCATGTTGAATGATTCATGCAAAGCACCTTGTCTTGCAGCACCATCCCCAAACATTGTGACACATAAGTTCTTAGTACCCTTATATTGCTCAGCCAAAGCCACTCCTGTACCGATTGGAATTTGTGCGCCAACGATACCGTTTCCACCTATATAATTATGTTCTTTTGAAGAAAAGTGCATAGAACCGCCCTTTCCTTTTACACAGCCTGTTGCTTTACCAAACAACTCTGCCATACAAGCATCTGACCTTAGACCTCTTGATAGTGCAATACCATGTTGTCTGTATGCAGTAGCAATTTTATCTTCTTTAGTTAATGCAGATACCAATCCAGCAGCAATGGCCTCTTGACCGATATATACATGAAGAAATCCCCTTATTTTTTGTTGACTATATGCTTTCAGCGCCGCTTCTTCAAATCTTCGGATTCTGAGCATCACTTCATACCAATTGAGGTATGTTTCTTTATTGAATGTTTCCTTTTTAGTGGTAGATTTACCGTTTGCCTTAGACTTTGTCAACGTTGTCATAAATACTATTTTCGGTTAATTAACAGATTTGGCATAAATTGGTTGAGCTTCACAAATATATGTAATTGAATCGGATAAGGATAGACTTCATTAAGATTTGGAATTTTAGAAATTATGAACGGCTAGAATGCCCATTTAATTTCCATTTTAATGTTTTTACTGGTCTTAATGGTGCTGGGAAGACATCCTTGTTAGATGCTATATTTTATGCTACCAATGGGAAAAGCTATTTCTCCCATAGAGATCAGTACATCTATAGAGAAGGAACAGATTTCTTTAGAATTGAGGCACAGTTAGATGCAGAGTTGACGACGCCACTAGAAATTACCTCAAGCGCAGTTAAAGGAAAAGCTATCAAACTTGATGAAAAGCGATTAAGCAGACTCGTAGATTTTGTGGGGCGCTATCCATCATTTATGATTGCACCAAGAGATATTTCGATATTACTTGAAAGTTCGGTCGAACGAAGGCGTCTCATTAATAAGACTTTATCACAGGTAGATCCGACTTATTTTAAAATGCTTCTGGATTATAATAGGCTCTTAAAACAACGTAATGCTCTTTTAAAGTCTATGAATGAAGGTATGAAAGTAGATCCCATTTTAATGGAATCAATCAACCAAAAAATGAAACCGCCATCTGATTATATTTTTGAGAAAAGAAATCAATACACGCAAGATATCAAGCCTCTTGTCAACACATTTTACAAAGAGTTAAGTAACGCCTCTGAAATATTGGAGATAGAATATGCCTCAGAATTACATGAGTCCGATTTGACTGCTTTATTTGAAGCGAATAAGCGTAAAGATATGTTTGCCGCAAAAACAACGTCCGGCATTCATAAGGATGATATTCGGTTTTTAATGAATAACAAAGAATTAAAAAAGTTTGCTTCCCAAGGACAATTGAAGTCCGCCATTATCGCATTAAAATTGGCGCAGCTTGAATTTGTAAGGCAGCAGACTCAGAAAATTCCTATTTTATTATTGGATGATATCTTTGATAAGCTTGATCAACAAAGAGTAGAAAGCTTTCTGAAAATTTGTCTCGAGACGCTCAATGCTCAAGTTTTTATCACTGATACAGATAAAGAGAGAATTATTTCTCAGTTAGAGAAACTAAAGGTAGATTACACCAGTTATGAAATTGCAAACGGTCAAATAGTATCCACTTAAATTGAGCTCAGACGATCAAAATATTAAAAACCTCATCGGTAATCTTTTTAGTAAGAACAGCCGCCTGTCCCATAAGTATAACAACTTTAACATGGAGCAAGTATGGAGAGATACCTTCGGTAATGTTATTGCTGACTATACTTCTAAAATTATATTTCATAAAGGTCGACTCACAGTTTACATCACTTCTTCTCCACTCAAACAAGAGCTGAATATGACCAAGGATAAAGTCATTCTCAGACTCAATGAAAATTTGAAATATAAGAAGGTCGAGGAGGTGGTGATAAGATGAAGCTGAAGATGAAGCTGAAGTTGAGGGGCATTTGAAGTTTGAATTATAATTTTCTATTTAGCAATTTTCGATTTTCGATTTCCAATCTCCATTCTTCCCTCAACCATAAAAAGACATCGTACTGACATGTAAAACGTTATACTTAGACTTCCACTTAATCTTCAACTTACCTTCCCCCTTCCTAACCAATCCTTACATCATGAAATAAAATGTTGATTTAGCAATGATCAACAATTGACTTATGTTTAAAAAATATTTGTTCTTCGCGTTTTGCTCATTTTTATTTACTCATGTTAATGCGCAAAAATTAGGATTTTCTGAGTTTGGAATCTTCTCTTCAAGTAACAATTCATCCAATGAGAATATTTACTTTAATTCGGGTGAACCTATTGTAAATACCAGTGATGAATTGGTCCGTCTTAATAACGGTATACTGAATCAAATTAAATTTAACTCCCCAGATTTTAATATCATCCAAATTCAGTTCTTTTATGATGAAAATCAAAATGGTGTAAAGGAATTTGAAGAACCTTATCTTGATTTTGGAGCGGTTACCAGTGATTTTCAAAACTATATCAATGCCTCTCAAGAGGGTATATTACTCGTTGCTCAGAATGGTGACTATAGCTTTGAATTTAATTCTTTTAATACCAATAATTGGAATCTCTCCACATCAGCCGAAGTCACTGTTACTATTGATGAAAATAACAAGTTTGCAAATATTGAGTATGGTTTAATTCCTGATGTCATTTTTACTGATGCAGAAGTGTTTATGACGTCTGGTAATTTTAGATGTTGCAATGAAAGAAGCTATACCATAGGCATAAAAAATACAGGGACCACCATCATTAAGGATACACTTTGGATTAAGATGGATGAAAGAATTTCTAACGTTAGATTTTTTGAGGAGCCAGATTTAGTAATTGATAGTAACTATGTGGGATATGTCCTAGATCTCTTTATGCAGCATACGGCTAAATTCAGATTAACATTAAAGGTGCCGTGTATTCAAGATGGTTTTTTTGTTGGTGATTATTTCAAACAAGTAGCTTGGATAAAATCTGATGAATTATTCAAAGAGTTTTGTTTTGATCAAGAATTGCGCTGTGCCTACGATCCAAATGACAAGTTGGTACATCCTAATAGAGAGGATAGTTTGGCACTGTTTGGTCAAACGCTGACCTATACTTTAAGGTTTCAAAATACGGGTAATGATTATGCAGAAGATGTTGTGGTAACGGATACATTGGATACTAATCTGGACTTGAGCACATTTAAAGTCTTAGATACAAGTCATCCTGATCATTTAGTGGTGGAAAGTGTAGCAGATGATCCCTATGTGTTCAATTTTAGATTCGATGACATCATATTGCCAGATAGCACATCAAATCCTATCGGAAGTAATGGGCACGTCACCTTCAGTATAAAACCTTTCGATGGATTGGCATATGGAACAACTATCAATAATACAGGGCATATCTATTTTGATTTTAATCCGCCTATTGTAACCAATACGACGGGGACCACTTATGTGGATGCTTTTCCTGTTGTAAGTGCCAAAGAAACACTTCATGATTTAAATATTGAAATATTTCCTAATCCCACGAAAGGTCATATTCAATTGTCTGAAACTGTAGATAGAATAAAAGTTCTTGATTTGACTGGACGACAGTTGTTGGAAGAATTTAATCAACATGCGTTCAGCTTAGAAGAATTTATATCAGGAATTTATATCGTTGAATTAACCAAAGATGGTCGGTCAAGAACTGAGAAAATAACATTATCGAAATAACTATCTCCAATACTCAATAAAATGAAAAATTTAATAATACTTTTTTTAGTGCTCCCATGGAGCTTGGTCCATGCACAAACGGAAGTGATAGCATTTAATTCTATAGCTACCGATTTTCAAGATGAACCCATAAAGAATGTTTCGGTGGAAGTTGAAGCCACTGTCATCCAAGGTTCCATTTCTGGACCTTCGGTTTATACAGAATTACACAATGTATTGACAGGTCAAAATGGTGAGTTTACTATTGAAATAGGTGACGGTAATGCGGTCTCCAGTGCATTTGAGGATGTGAATTGGGAATTAAGAAATTATATTTCTATTCGACTAAAACCATCAGGAACAAGCACCTTTTTCAATAATGGTCAAGTCGAATTGTTGTCTGTTCCCTATGCCATTTTCGCTACAAAATTAGGTTGTGAAGTAGGTTGCCCTGGTGAAGATGGCGAGAGGGGATTGCAAGGCGTACAAGGTCCTCAAGGTCCTCAAGGTGATCAAGGTCCAAGTGGATTTGCTGGTCCAGAAGGGGAACCAGGAGAGCAGGGTGTGCCCGCTATTGATTTGATAGTCTTAAGAGACACAGAACTTAATAATCCTAGTAAAGGCGAATTTTATTTAGATGATGGCACAAACAGGCCTGATGGCAAGCCTGGATTTAGATACTTTGATGGTACTAACTGGTTAAATCTATAGAAATGAAAAGATTACTATTTTTTGTTTGTTTGCTTTCCTTTCTGAGCACCAATGCTCAAAAAGTGATAAGACCTGTTTGTGATGAGGTAAACGCTATTCCTTATTCATTTACATACACAGGGTTTATAATTTTAGATGACATTTCTCAATTGAATATTAATCAAGGATTGAGTTTGCGATTGCAAGTAGTAAGCTCTAATCCACAGGGTGAAGTTTTACTAAGTGAATTTCATAATGTCCCTTTTGATAAGTCAGGTTTTTTTAGCGTTCGAATAGGAAGACAAGGGACTCTACAAATGAATAATCTGATTGATGAAATGAATCAAAGCCAAAATGAATCCTATTTCATAGATGTATATCTACTACAAAATGGAAGTTATGAATATATCGGAAGTAAAAAAATACTTACCGTTCCTTATGCTTTAGTGTCCAATGCATTAGGGGGTATTGGTAAGGCTGGTGCTACAGGGCCGCAAGGTGTTCAAGGTCCACAAGGGGAGCAAGGTGCACAAGGGGCTCCAGGGATTCAAGGCCCTAGCGGTTTGACTGGACCAGAAGGTGTGCCTGCATTCGGTATTATGATAATGACAGATACACCTCCTACAGGACAGAATATTTACGTAGATGATGGCACTAATACGGCGGATGGGAAGCCACATCTTAGATTTAATAACAATGGAGTTTGGATAGATTTATAATAAAGAATTATGAAACAACTAGCAATTTACGTTTTACTCTTAATGAGTATTTCATTACATGGACAGATTAGTGATGCCTTTACCTTTCAAGGTTTTCTAAGTTCTGCAAATGGGCAAGTATTGGAAAATACAAAAGCAGAAATTCAAGTGACCATTCATAGTCGTGCATTTATAACAGAGCCAGTATATACGGAAGTACATGATTTACAAACCAACCAACATGGCATTTTTAATATCGAAATTGGTTCTGGTGTAGCGGTATTTGGAAAGTTTGAAGATATAGACTGGCTGACTAATGTACCTAGCATAGAATTAAGTTACGACCTAGATGATGGTAAAGGAATGAGAACATTGGAAAGACAAAGCTTAGATGCTGTACCATTCTGTTTCTCGTCTAAATATATAGTTTGTCAAGATGGCGTTGAAGGTCCGCAAGGTCCTCAAGGTCTTCAAGGTCCTCAGGGGGAACAAGGTCCTCAAGGTGCTATTGGATTTCCTGGGGAGAAAGGCCTTCAAGGGCCTCCCGGAGAATTAAAGTTACCTCTATTAGATAGCCCACCTTTAAATCCTCAAGAAGGAACCATATATATGGATGATGGCACCAATACTGAAGATAATAGTCCAAGTTTTAGGTATTACGATGGAAGCGTTTGGATTGATTTGTAAGTAAGTTGAAGGTGAAGTTGAAGACAAAGATGAGAACCATATTTCTCAAAGAAATACTACTTAACAAGAAAAACATTCAACTTAAACTTAGCCTTCAACTTCAACTTACTAAATCTCATGATATTTCATCTTGAACGCATCCGATACACCCTTATGGACAACTTTACCATGAATAACATTCAGTCCATTTTTTAATCCTTCATCTGCAGACGTTGCTTTTTCCCAACCCATATCCGCTAATTTAATAGCATAGGGTAGAGTAGCATTAGTTAAAGCAATTGTACTTGTGTAAGGAACTGCACCAGGCATATTAGCCACGCAGTAATGGACAATGTCATCAATGATGTAAATTGGTTTTGCATGCGTTGTTGGCTTGCAAGTCTCAATACAGCCACCTTGATCCACGGCAACGTCTACCAAGACACTGCCAGGATTCATAGCCTTTAAATCCTTTCGTTTAATGAGATGAGGAGCCTTAGCGCCTGGAATTAAAACAGCTCCAACTATAAGGTCATGATATCTTATCGCTTTTTGAATATTGTATGCGTTCGAATATTGGGTTTGAACATTTGCAGGCATAACATCAGCTAGATATCTTAATCTATTTAAATTAATGTCCATGATCGTGACGCTTGCACCTAATCCAGCCGCCATTTTAGCAGCTTGAGTTCCTACAACACCACCACCTAAAACTAGAACGTTAGCAGGAGGTACGCCTGGCACACCGCCTAATAAAATCCCTTTACCCATCATAGGCTTTTCCAAATACTTGGCGCCTTCTTGGATTGCCATACGACCAGCTACTTCTGACATAGGTACCAATAATGGCAGAGAACCATCTGGATTGGTAACCGTTTCGTAAGCCAGACAAACTGAGCCACTTTTAATCATAGCATTTGTCAGTGGTCTTGAAGAAGCAAAGTGGAAGTAGGTGAATAATAGTTGGTCTTTTTTAACCAACTTGTATTCTGATTTAATGGGTTCTTTTACCTTGATAATCATTTCAGCCTTTTTATAGACATCTTCAATCTTAGGTAAAATTTTAGCACCTGCTTTTTTATATTCAGCATCAGAAAAGCCAGAGCCGACACCAGCTGTTTTTTGTATAAAAACTTTGTGGCCTCTGTTGCTCAATTCAAATGCACCAGCAGGGGTTAATGCGACACGATTCTCGTTGTTTTTGATTTCCTTTGGAACACCTATAATCATGAGTTTAGGTTTGTAGTTAGGTTAGATTTAATTTGGATGGGTAAATTAAGGAAAGAAATAAAAATACCCGTGAAAAAATCACGGGCATTACTCAATTTAATAACCAAAACTCATTTGATTATTATTTTTCAAAGAGCATGCCAAGTATGATGTTTTTTCTATATATGTACTTAAACTAGTGATTTTTAACACTTTATATAGAAATTTAAGGGCTGAGGGAGGTACAAAAAAAAAGCTCGTGACATTTCACGAGCAAAAACGAATTTTACAATTTAATAACCAAAACTTACACAATACAAATATATACATATTATTAAATATACATATATGTAAATGTGTTAAAATCAGTATTTTATAAATAATATTATATTTTAATATAATAATAACTGATAATCAACTATTTATAACTTTTTGCTTCATGATTGAAATGCCTGATATTGATATTATACACGAGGATAATCATCTTTTGGTGGTAAATAAGCCCTCAGGTGTATTAAGCCAAGGGGATCAAACTGGAGATTTGACAATTCTAGATATTGGAAAAGCATATATCAAAGTCACTTATGATAAACCTGGAGAGGTATTTTTAGGCTTACCGCATCGATTAGATCGACCTACCTCAGGAATTATGGTATTATGTAAAACTTCAAAATCACTTACTAGAATGACTCAGTTGATAAAGGATCGTGATTTCGAAAAGGAATATTTATGTATAACCAAAGGCAAGACAAAGATGCCTCAAGGAAGATTAATCAATTTTCTTAAAAAGGATACCAAAAGAAATAAAGCCATAGTCAGAGATCAGCCCTTTAAAGGTGCAAAAGAAGCCATTCTGAATTATGAATTAAAAGGGCAGAAGCGGGATAGATACCTCTATTCAATACTACTAGAAACTGGGCGACCACACCAAATTAGAGCACAAATGTCTAATCAAGGAGCTATCATACTAGGTGATAAAAAATATGGTATGAAAAAGCCTCTGCCTGATAAATCAATAGCCCTCCATGCCAGAAGATTGAAATTTATTCACCCAGTATCAAAAACCGAATTGAATCTTGTCGCTCACTGTCCCTCTGACGCTTGGTGGAAAGCGTTTTCAGATCTTATTTAATTTGACTTTACAATTTCCTATTCTTTATTATTCTGTAATTCCAAATTAATTACCTTTGCAGCCGGTGAGGGGCAAACGGCAAGCTCCTGCTGAATTCCCCCAGGGCAGAAATGCAGCAAGGGTAGGCGGTTGAGCGGCTGGGTTTGCTTCCTCACTTTTTCATTTTAAACTCAATCTTACTATGCGATTTTTTATCGATACTGCCGATCTTGATCAGATCCAAGAAGCTAAAGACCTCGGTGTTTTAGATGGTGTAACAACAAATCCGTCTCTCATGGCGAAAGCCGGTATCACCGGTGCTAAAAATATTGAAGATCACTATGTGAAAATTGCTAGTATGGTTGAAGGTGATGTAAGCGCTGAAGTGATTGCCACTGATGTTCAAGGAATCATTTCGGAAGGCGAATATCTAGCTTCTTTGGCTCCAAATATTGTGGTTAAAGTCCCAATGATTAAAGATGGTATTAAAGCTATATGCCACTTCTCAGAAAAAGGTATCAAAACAAATTGCACATTAGTCTTCTCTGCTGGCCAAGCTATCTTGGCTGCGAAAGCAGGCGCAACATATATCTCTCCTTTCCTAGGTCGTATTGACGATATCAGCTGGGACGGTATTGGGCTTATCCAACAAATTGCCGAAATCTATGCCGTACAAATGTATGATACAGAAATTTTAGCAGCATCAATTAGAAGCTCTAAACATATTGTACAAGCCGCTCAATCTGGTGCTGATATTGCCACTTGTCCACTACATACCATTCTAGGATTATTGAAACACCCTTTAACTGATATTGGGTTAGAGAAGTTTCTGGCGGATTATCAGAAGGGGAACGGGTAGTAGCGCGGGTCATGCGGTCTAAAGGTCTAAAGGTCTAAAGGTATCTCGGTGACTGGGTCTATAGGTAAAAAGGATTCTATTTAATGCTTACTATTAGCAGACTAGTTTCCAATCTCTAATCCCTAATTTAGTCCTGATACAACATTTTAATGTTCATCATTCAGTCTGTGGCGAGTAAATTTACGTCAGCGGCTTGGGCTACGAAGTAGACCACGAGCAGTAAATTTGGGAGCTGAAGGAGATGAGAAGAGCAAAAAGACCTTTTGATGAATTAGAGTTTTTGTTACTTTGGGGCAATACCAAAGTAACAAATAAGAAATAGTTATACTTCTAAATTGCCTAAGTTCAATTAGTATAAAGATCATAAAGCTTAGGGTGATATCAATCACCATTTTAATTCTTAATCAAAGCTGAGTAAGCACATTCTCAATCAATTTCCGCACTGTCTCCTTAGGTTGCTTAGAAAATTCCCTCGTGGCTCTATTTGCTAAAATGGCGTTAAAAGCAATGGCTCTATGGCCTAAAAGTTTTGATAAAAGAAATATGCCAGCAGTTTCCATTTCTAAATTCGTACAATGCAGTCCTTCATATTCTACATCTACAAGTTGGTTAATCCAATCGAAAGAAGGCTTGATTCGTATGCCTCTAGATTGAGGACCATAGAATCCTGCAGCGGTTAAGGTAATACCTTGGTGACCGATCCCATTGAATTGATTGATTAAGTCATCGGATGCAGCAAAAGCATAGACGGATTTAGAAATTTTATCTGAAAGTATTTGACTTAATGCAGGTACGGCCGCCTCATCATTTGGATAATAGTCTGCAATGCCATCTAAACTTGCTGCATAAGCACTTGTAATGATACTATCCAAAGCAATTTCTTCCCTAATGGTTCCTGACGTCCCAATTCTAATAAAATCAAGTTGTTTTAAATGCGCATTAACCGTTCGGTTTTTGAAATCTACATTAACCAATGCATCTAATTCATTGATGACTATATCAATGTTGTCGGTACCTATGCCTGTAGAAATGACAGTGATGTCCTTTGAACCCAATCGACCAGTCACTGTTTTAAATTCCCGGTTTTGCTTAGTCAAGTAGATCTCATCAAAATGCTGAGCAACTTGATCTACACGGTTTTGATCACCAACAGTGATCACTCTATTGGCAATGTCACCCGGATGTAATTTTAAATGATAAACACTACCATCTTCATTTATGATGAGTTCAGATTCAGGTATAAACATTGATTATTTTATTTTTAATTCGAATTATGTGTTAGAACTTCGTTATGAGATCTTAAAGTGCAATAAATCAGCGACTTATATTCGAAAAGCATAGCACCGTTATGGTTAGAGAATATAAGTCGGCGAAGCTTTTGATTTGAAGCAATTTAAGATCGTAATAGATTTTCTAATGCATAGTTTGGATTTAACAACAAACTCTAAATTATGAATAAAGCATTTATTCTTTCTTCTTGTTCTACTTGTCAGCGCATTTTAAATGAAGTCAATTGGAAAGGAGACATTCAAAATATAAAAGAGCAAAATATTGATGCTAAAACGCTAGATAAAATAGCGAAGGATCATGGTTCTTATGAAGCCGTATTTTCCAAAAGAGCGATGAAGTATCGGAGCTTAGGATTAAACAATATGGATCTAACAGAAAAGGATTACAAAAATTGGATACTTAAAGAATACACGTTTTTGAAACGGCCCGTTTTTATCATAGGTGATCAATCCTTTGCAGGCAATTCGAAAAAGGTCGTTGAAGCTATTAAATCGGCCCTTTAAATGAAAGAGCAAATACAGTCTCAATTCATGCAACTTCAAGATCAAATTTGTGCGCATCTTGAAGCTTTAGATGGTGTCGGTAAATTTAGACAAGACCTCTGGGAAAGGCCCAAAGGGGGCGGTGGGCGAACAAGAATTATTACGGGTCAACACATTGAAAAGGGTGGGGTTAACTTTTCTGCAGTGCATGGTCCAATGCCTCAAAAGATCAGCGATAAATTAGGATTGCCCGAGAATAAATTCTTTGCTACAGGTGTGTCCATAGTCTTACATCCCATTAATCCGCATGTGCCGATTATCCATATGAATGTCCGATACTTCGAAACAGATGCCGGTATGTGGTGGTTTGGTGGCGGTATAGATTTGACACCCCATTTTGTCGATCCAGAACTAGCCAAAGATTTTCATTCGCGATTGAAAGCAGTATGTGATAAACATGGAGCCCACTACTTTAAAGATTTTAAGAAATGGGCAGATGATTACTTTTATGTAAAACATCGAAAAGAAACACGAGGTATTGGCGGTATTTTTTTTGATAGACTAGATAGCTCTAAAGGCAAACAATCCGAACACTTTGATTTCGTTATGGATGTAGGACGATCCTTTATTCCCATTTACACACATCAATTTAATGAAGGATTCAATAAGGCTTATTCAGATAGAGAAAAGAAATGGCAATTATACAGAAGAGGCAGATATGTTGAGTTTAACTTAGTCTGGGATAGAGGCACCAAGTTTGGTTTAGATACAGACGGTAACATCGAATCCATATTGATGAGTTTGCCGCCCCAAGTAGAATGGACGTACAGATATGAAATGAATGAGAAAGAACAGCATACAATTGATCTATTGAAGAAGGGGATTGATTGGGTTTCAGTCTTTGGTCTTTAGCTATTGGCTATTAGTCTTTATTCGCTTAACCGGAATTTCCGTTGCACCTCTACACCTGTATTCCTCTAAACCTTTAAACCACACTACTCTGACCAAAGACCAAAGACCAAAGACCAAAGACCAAAGACCAAAAAATTAAGGCCTCTCAATATCTCAATACCCTTTCTGTCCACTGCCCTCGATCAGTTATCAATGTCAGTAAGAATATACCCTTGTAAGGCAAATAGATACCTTGACTATCATAACTACCAGATTTTATAACTTGTCCATTTGTATTGCTTAGTATAAACTTCATGTCGAATGCTCCATCTTCTATATATACAATTCCGTCAGTGGGGTTAGGGTATATGTTAAAATACTTTTCTATTATATCGTTAGTGCTTGTCGTTATCCATGTACTATCGCAAGAATAATCGACGAAACGGTAAGATGCTGTGGAGTTTTCAAAACACCTTAAATCAGTCATTACTTTTTCTTCAAATTCCCCCATTTCTATACAATTATCTGATCGCAGAAATGGACTCCAAAATGCAGATCCTATGCCTTCATAAACCTTAAAGTCAAGTCCCGGAACTACGAAATCAAAATTTGCTTCTGCCCTTACATATTGCACATTCAATAATTGACCATCTGCAATCTGCTCGGTACCAATAGAGTCTATTGTAACTGTAAAGTCTTTAACGGTGTCATTGTAAATATCATAACACTGAGAAGTATATGCATCTTGAGCATCAAAATCATATATTAATCGAAATTGTTCAATCTGCTTAAACTTTTTAAACACCTTATTTCCTGAGATACATATGGTGTCATTAAATGGTTCAACGGTATGACAAGTCATAGTATCTATGTTAAAACTATCCACAAACTCATAAGTCAAAAAAGAAGTTTTGTTTTCATTTGGTAGTTCACATTCATAAGTCCACTTTGCACCCAATTCAAACTTAGGTTTGTTACTCAAGCGCTTATCAATAACTATCGTATCACTACAATTGCCCTTATAACAGTCGTCTTCATCTAGTGCCAGTATCCAAGCGTACTGCATATGTGGTGGTGTTAGATTTATTTGAGTAGATTCCCCTAAGAAGCATAGTGTACTATCTGTCCTCTCAAATACTCTTTTGAGTATATCAAAATGATAAGGGCCTTTCTCCTCTGGGTTTGTTTCATTAGGCACAAGGAATCTTCTGAACCATTTCAACTCGCCTTCCGATGATAATCTTGCGGCAATAGCTGTCCATCGCGACTTATCCCATATGTCATCTAGTACCTCCTGTACTAAACCACAGATGACAATATCACCATTACTGGTCTCCGCATAATCTCGTATCGAGAATCTGTTAAACTCATTGAACATGCCTTTGGGTAATTCCCAATCCCAGATGACCTCACCTGTCTCATGATCTATACATTGAATACGACCGTATACTGTCTCTCTAAAGTTCATAATGACGTAGTTGCCGTTTCTGAGTGTATGGAAAAACTCCTTAATGTCCATTCCTTCTTCAATAGTGATTTCCTTAATAATATTCCCTGATGTATCAATTTTTATGAGATGTAATGAATCAGTTCTTTCTATGTTGGAACTTGGTGGCCCATCAGACTTTATCAAGAATGTAAGATTTCCATCTGGCTGTATTTGAAGATCATTTAGGTAACTTCGAAAAGTCCCTCGATTGAAATACCAAGCATCCTTAACTAATGTTAAGCTGCTGTCAAGCTTGATAATATGTCCATTAGGTTCACTTATAACATCGTTAGAACCTTCTCCCCATACATAATAGTCGCCTTTATGTTTGAGGATACCATCATTTATGTAACGAATTGTATCTTGATCTATAAAGTGTTTATATGTAATAGTAGAGTCACCGAAACCAATCAATTTAGTAAGTTCAATGTTATTCAGATTATTATCATCCGCTTGCGATGAAATGATTATTCTATTATCATCTTTTAATAAGGAACGATTGTTACCAGGAAATATATAATCTTCATCAAAGTAAGTAGAGTCTATTTTACCATTAGAATAATCTATGGTAGATAAACTAAAACATTCATTGATATTATCACATATATGTCCCAATAAAACTAACAACTCATTATTATCGAAGTTGTAATCTTGGATAACATTTTGGTTATCAATTCCAAGATCAATAAGTTTAGAATATGATTGGGCCTTGGAATGTGAAATTATTAAAAGGCTTATTGTTAAGGCGTATAGTGTCTTCATGTTATGGAAGTTCAGACCAAGACTGCTTGTGTAAATATTCGCTTTGTGTAAAATATCAAAAATTTCTGCCTCATGGCATATTATGTTTTAGTTAAAAGTCAGAAAAATGAATAAAATATTAATTACGACAAATTGAAGCAGTGGACCTTATCAGTAAGGTTTAGATATTAGCTATAGTTAACTTTACTTGTCGAACACATTATTTACCTTTAAGCCAATAGCCAAAGACCAAAGACCAAAGACCAAAGACCAAAGACCAAAAAAAATCATGATACCAAAATCCACTACCATCATCATAGCCCTACTCGCGACATGTTCAGCATTCTCGCAAGTTTGCTTCAAAACGTTCAGTCTTGAAGATTGTAAGTATCAAATCGTCAATGAATTTAAAGTCGCTAAAAGATTACCTCCTAGTGATCGAAATGACTTCAATCCAGGTTTAGAATTGGGTTTGAACTTAGGATTACACAAACATATCAGTAAAGAAGAAGGATATGGTGTTCATGGTTTTTTTGATGCTTTTGCAGGTAGCGGAGGTGCTATACAAGTCGGGCTGAGTGGTCGTTATAGTCGCTATTTTAAAGATAAGTGGGTACTTAATTTCTCTCCAGGCTTAATAGTCTACCATTCAAGAAATAATGATTTTCGTTCCTTTACTCAAGAAAGAATTGATTATGGATTTTTAGCAGGCATGACCATGGAAGCCAGTATTTCTTATAAGCACAACATTGGGGTATTTACGCGTTTTGATCATTTAAATGATCGCAATGGACCTAATGAAAATATCCTGGCCTTTGGGTTGAAGTCAGGCGGTTTAGGTGGGTCCATTGGTACAGGAGCAGCGGTGTTAACGGGGGTAGGTCTTGTAGTAGCGCTTTTGTTGAGTTTGTGAATTAATCACACAACAGCATTATTGTAGGCGTCGTCACCACATTACTTCGATTGCGACTATCATCTATCATCACAATGTCAAAAGATATTTCGTTTGTTGGAAATTGAGGTGGCGCGAAGCATGGTGGCGTACCATCTGGAAATACACAACAAGTTGTAAATAACTTCATTTGTACCTCACCTTCGATGCCATTACCCAAACCCATATTAACGATATCTGGAATTTTAAAAAATTCGTAAGGGACCCCCGTTCGATTATCGGTAATGATGAAATTTTCGGTGATGCCATTTTGTCCGGTGCCTATATCCCCATCACCATCTTGAAAGGCTAATGTTATAAACACAGAGTCTTGATTCAAATCGCTTTGCGACATACTCGTTTTTGAAAAACTAATGAATTCTATCTGTGGAGCATCATCAAAATTTGGGCTATTATTGCACCCTGAGCTAATCATTAAAATAGCAAGGAAACAGAATATTGATATTAAGATTTTATCCGTCATATGGATTTTTCAAAACAAGTTTTAGACTTATATAACGCTAATGAACCAGAAAAATTTCTCCAACTCGCATTGGCTATATATGAATATCAGTCTAAAAGTAATAAAGTCTATAATCAATATCTGCAATTGATAGGTCGGGAAAATGTTCAACCGACAAGTTTAGACCAAATACCCTTAATGCCTATCAGCTTTTTTAAGTATCACGATATCAAATCTGGCAATTGGACTGCACAGACTTTGTTTAAAAGCAGTGGGACAACACAATACGCGCATCGAAGTACACATCATGTCCATAGTATTGATTTTTATAATGATGTAATCAAACGCGGTTTTGATAAAATTATAGAGCCTGATACCGAGATATTTGCTCTATTGCCTTCTTATATGGAGAATGGAGAATCATCTTTGGTGGCTATGATGCAACATCTTATACAGGATGATACCCGCTTTTACCTTTATAGTCATGAAGATTTATTTAATATTATTCAAAGCCAATTAGCGAAGCCCAACACTAAAGTACTTTTGTTAGGTGTCAGCTTTGCTTTATTCGATTTTGCTCAAACATATTCTATTGACTCTGATCGCTTAACTTTAATGTTTACCGGAGGAATGAAAAACAGAAAGGCTGAAATGACTCAAGAGCTTTTTATCAACCACCTAAAAGAAGCTTTCCCCAAAAGCCCCATTATGTCTGAATTCGGAATGACTGAAATGTTTTCTCAATTCTATGCTCAAGATGGCATTTTATTCCAGCCGTCCGCCAGCACTTTTCCCATAATCAAAGATATGAATGACCCGTTTCAATCTGCGCCTGAGGATCGTGTTGGACAATTAGGTATTATCGATCTCGCCAATTTTAAAACGATCTCATTTATACAAACAGAAGATTTAGCTATCAAAAAGTCGAATGGATTTTTGCATTGGGGTAGGATGGATCAGAGTGATTTGAGGGGATGCGCTCTTCTATATAATCCATAGGATTATATAGGGTGTATGGATTAGGGTTTATGGAATAGGGTATGACTATGCCTAAATAACGTTGACCCTCTTTTGACTGCCTTAAACCTTAGGCCATATACCTTATTCCTTGAAGCTGAATAGGCTTTGCCTAGTCAGCTTTTATTCCTGTTAACCCTTCAAACAACCACAAAGCCAACAATTCTCTGTTGCGTGGTTTGATAAGACGTTGACGGTCTTTTTTGTTTCGGATATTGGCCAATTCTACATATACAGAAGTAGGTTGTGTATAGTTGAGCATGAACAAGCCTCTTTCTTTCACGAAACCTTTGTAGCCGCGTCCTTTTCTGTGTTGGGCGTATTTCTTTTCAAATGTATTCTGAAGAGATTGTGCTAGTTTTTTTGAAGACTTGCTTGTTTTATGGTGCATGAAATAAGTATCCACACGTTTTGAATTATCGTCGTATGAGTCAACGTGGATCATTATTGCATTTTGCTTTTTAGCGCCTTTCTTTTTGTGTTTTCTGTATAATGAATTGATATAAGAGGCCCTTTGAACCAATCTTGGTTGCGGTTTTCTTGGTAGTTTCTTTCCATCACATCTTTCGTCTCTATCACATTTAAGATATTCCTCTTCCCTAATGCCATCATTTTCATCTTGAATGATCATATATACTGTAGCGCCATGACTTTTTAAAGCCCGCATCAATCTTAATGAAACATCATAGGCATACTCATCTTCGCAGAGTGTTTTCGGACAATCATTGCACATAGCACCAGGATCTAGTCCTCCATGGCCAGATACGATATAGTACACTTCGTTATTAAGTCTTTTAGAAGCGATGGCTACTTTTTCATTGGTTTTTCCGAATAGTGGTTCTTTGAGGTATTGGGTATTTGCAGATGATGTTGGACTATTGGGTTTGTCAGCTTTTTTGGTTGGAGCCGTAACAAGCTCTTTTTTTATAATCTCAGAAGTAGGGTTGGCGTTGGTTAATGGTTCTTCTTCGGCGCAATTTAATTCGTGAAAAGGCACCCATAGGATTTTACTATCTATAAAGTTGTAGCGCCTCAGATTATCCTTAAGGATATCCTCATTGTAGTTTTTAATTCTAACAGCTTGATCATAGCTATCGATGCCTATAGTAGATCTAATGCTTTTACCATTGTACTCATAGATAAGCACAGGTAATTTGTATTTTTTACCCGATATCAGATTATCCTTAATGGATAACTTATTCAGTTCAAGAAATTGCGATCGATTACAAGCATGATCATTCAAATGGTATCTTCTTAATAATGAAAAGATACCATCGCCTTTTTTTGCTTTAACTGCGTGATGATAGGGTTCTACCGCTGACACAGTGGCACACCACAAGAGCATTAATGGAAGTAATAAAACTTTCATAATTCGGTTTTTGGATAATCGGCTCACAAGTTAAGAAATATTACTAAAATATTCAACTACAAGTAGTTATGTATAGTATAAATGTTTAATATGTTGATTTTTAGTGGTTTGTATAGAAGGGTAGTAATCCTAGGTGTATTATTAACGCAACTGTTGGGGGTAAAATTATTTGGTGTTATTAGCCATTAGCTAAAGACCAAAGACCAAAGACCAAAGACCAAAGACCAAAATATTAACCCACAAACCGTAACTTCGCATCACACGTTGCTTGATTGCTAAACCGAGTTATCCATATCATACGTAGGGACTTGACCATTGAATGGCGAGAAAAGCATACATTTCTTTCCTCGTTACTTTATCTGGTAACCATAACCTTTGTAATCTTCAAGATATTTAGCACCATGCAAAGGCCAACTAGAATGGGTTTGTTTTGGATATTGTTCTTATTTACAGCATTGAATATCATAAATCAAAGTTTTAGCTTTCATGCGCAAAGAAGAAAGCTATTTCATTATAACCTATACGATCCCTTAGATTTGATTACAGCTAAGCTGCTGATTAATTTTATTAAGTTGCTTATTGCAGGAGTGATTTTGATAGGTCTGCAAATCTTATTCAGTAGCATGCCTTTATTGGATCCTATTTTATTTTTTAAAGGCTTCATTTTAGCAGCTTTAGGAATTGCGCTTGTTTTTACATTGATATCCTCGATTTCAACCATAAGTCAAAATCAAAATACTTTAACAGCCATTTTAGCAATCCCTTTGCTGATTCCTGTGTTATTAATATCGATGCGTGTTTCTTTAATATCAGAGCGAATGATTGTAGATACTGCCGTAGATAACTATTTTCTTATACTTGGTGGAATAAACATAGTGTTATTAGCATTGACACTCATATTTTTCCCTTTAACTTGGAAGTCATGACAAATTTTAAATCTAATTGGTGGAAGTGGCTCGGGGTAGTCTTGTTGTTATATACAATCGTATTCGGTTTTCAAATACCTATTAATGCGGGTATTTTAAATGTGCCGACCACTAAAGTGAAAACTGGTGAAAATGCCAATTTAAAAATCGAATGTTACAATACCCACTTTTCGGAAGCAGAGGATGTACGTGTATACTTGATGACTGATGACAATAAATTGCTAACCTCAAGTCAATTAAATATTGTTGATGATAACAAATTAAATGCAGTTGTTGAAATCCCCAATAATCTAGATGTTCCTCAAGACGGCACCACAAAACTGACAGCTATTGTCACTAACGAAATAGATGGATTTATTCATCAAAGTGATGCTGTAATAGTTTCGAAAGGCCCTAATTCAAATAGTTATAAGACTTTCTTTACGGATTTAAGCATTTTGCATCAAACAGATGATTTTCGGTTTCCTTTCAGACCTATATTGTACGAAACTATAAGAAACACGTTTTTTCATGTAGCGATTTGGATGGCGATGTTTCTTTTACTTATCGTTTCTTGTGGATACAGTATCGCTTATCTAAGGACTAAAAACTATAAATATGATCATTGGTCTGCATCCATAACAACAATCGCTATCGTTTTCGGGATTGCAGGTTTGTTGACTGGGATGATGTGGGCCAACTATACTTGGGGTACTCCTTGGACTAATGATATCAAGTTGAATATGACGGCCATTTCTTTAATGGTCTATTTAGGTTATTGGATATTGCGATCTTCCATTAAAGATGTTGATTCAAGAGCTAGATTAGCTGCGATTTTTAACCTTTTCGCTTTTGTCAACTTAATGATTTTAGTCATGGTAATTCCAAGATTTACGGATAGCTTGCATCCAGGAAATGGAGGAAATCCAGCATTTGGGAGTGAAGATTTGGATAATACATTGAGAGCTATTTTTTATCCTGCGATCATTGGTTACTTTTTGATAGGTCTATGGATGTCGCAACTATCTTTTCGATTCCGACTAATAGAAGAGAAAATAGCTTTATCACAAGAATATTAATGAAGCCTTAGTTTAATATTAAACAAAAAAGAACGAGATTCGTCTTGACAAATGAAAACTAAATTACTCAGTCTTTCCGTCCTATTCTTTTTCTGCCAAAACCTCATTGGGCAGAGCCAAATTGATGATTTCTTTAGAAGTACTGGAAAAATTAATACTGTTACAGCAGTCGTTGTTATCCTTTTTTTAGTGCTCCTTTTCTTTCTGTTAAGATTGGATAGAAAGCTGAATCGAATTGAAAAAAGAATCAATAATGAGTGAAAAACAAGCGAGTTTTTACGCAAGTGTAGAACGCAACTTCGAAAAAGCAGCGTCGCACACAGGTTTGCCAAAAGGACTACTAGAGCAAATCAAAGTATGCAACTCCATTTACCAAATGAATTTCCCTGTCAAAATCGGTAATTCTTACCAAGTTATCGAAGCTTACAGGGTACAACACAGTCATCACCGTTTACCAACAAAAGGAGGCATCAGATTTAGCCATTTAGTTAATCAAGATGAGGTCATGGCCTTAGCTTCTTTAATGACTTATAAATGTGCTTTAGTAGATGTACCATTTGGTGGAGCTAAAGGTGGTGTAAAGGTGAGTCCAAGAGCTTACAATGAAGAGCAATTGGAGAAAATCACAAGAAGATATACTGTTGAGTTGGTTCGTAAAAATTTCATCGGACCTGGTGTAGATGTGCCAGCGCCTGATTACGGAACAGGCTCCAGAGAAATGGCTTGGATTTTAGATACGTACCAGCAATTAAATAATGGTGAGCTAGATTCTGCAGCTTGTGTTACAGGAAAACCTGTCAATCAAAATGGTATTAGAGGAAGAACGGAAGCCACAGGAAGAGGTGTCTTTTATGGCCTTAAAGAAATGTTGAGCAATGAGAAAGATTGCAAGGAAATGGGCTTAAAGCCTGGTATTGGTGGAAAAACCATGGTTATCCAAGGACTTGGAAATGTAGGATCTTACACAGGAAGTATTTCTATAGAAGAGGGAGGAGCTAAAGTGATTGCTGTTTCAGAGATAGAAGGTACTATCGTCGATGAAAATGGCATTGACATCAATAAATTAATAAAGTACAGAAAGTCTAAAGGTACAATCATTGGATTTCCTGGAACGAAGAAAACGGCTAAACGTGAAGACTGGGTAGGTTTAAAATGCGATATTTTAGTTCCAGCTGCCTTAGAAAGTCAAATTACTAAAGCCAATGCTAAGAAAGTCAAAGCAAAAATTATTGCTGAAGCTGCCAATGGTCCTGTTACAGCTGACGCTGAAGAGATATTATTAAAGAAAGGTGTGATTATCGTGCCTGATATGTATTTAAATGCAGGAGGTGTGACGGTATCATACTTCGAATGGTTGAAGAATTTGTCTCACGTAAGGTATGGCAGGATAGAAAAGAGATTTGACGAAAGGGCTTACTCTAATTTGGTAAATTTGGTTGAAAAAATGACTGGCAAGAAGGTCGGCCAAAAGGAAAGAGATTACTTGACTAGAGGTGCTGATGAGGTAGATTTAGTAAGATCTGGTTTAGAAGAAACAATGATTACTGCTTACCAGCAGATAAGAGATATCTACAAACGTAAAAAGAAGGTGAATGACTTAAGAACTGCCGCATTTGTTAATGCAATTAATAAAGTCGCCTCGGATTACACAACTTTAGGAATATTCCCGTAATCCATAATATATTTGAATTACATAGCGTTAAAGAGAAAGTAGAGAGTTTTTTCATAGTTGGTTTCAAGCCGAAGTTCATACTTCGGCTTTTTTTTATTTCTAATTTAAAATTATTAGTGGTCAACACTTAATTTTTTAATTAAATGCTTTGATATTTTGCATAGTTGTAAAATTTAATTTTACTTTGGGCTTTCTAATTCAAAGAGTGAACGAAAGAGAAAATGTCAGAAAAACTAGATAAGATCGACCTCAAAATTCTGAAAATCCTTCAGGAGAACAGTAAAATTACCAACTTAGAATTATCAAAGCAGATTGGATTATCACCGGCACCTACGCTTGAAAGAGTTAAAAAGCTGGAAAACATTGATATCATCCAAAGTTATCATGCTAAAGTCAACGCTGAAAAGATTGGCTTGAATGTGAGAACTTTCGTTTTGGTTTCTTTAGCTTGGAATAAGGAAAACGCTTTAGAAAATTTCATTGAAAAGGTGAATAAAATTCCTGAAATTACCGAAGGCTATATCATAACGGGCGATGGAGACTTTCTACTTAAAATTGTAACTAAAGATATTTCAAGTTACGAACAATTACTATTTAAGAAGTTATCTCAAATCGATGAAGTCGAAAGATTAAAGACTTTTATGACCTTATCAAAAATTAAGAAGTCAAAAATCTTACCCTACGATTACGAATAGAATTTCATCTCTTTAAAAAAAGAGATATGTAGTATAAAGATGAATTATACCTCCGAAAGTGGCTGTTTCTTTAAGTGAGAAGCAGCCATTTTTCTTAGCTGTCCAAAATGCTCCATGATTAAAAATAGTCTTCTTTGGAAATTAGAATATGAGCAAATGCCAACATCCTATTTGTTTGGTACAATGCATCTGAAAGATGAAGCCGCTTTCAAACATCACCAAAAAGTATTAGATGTATTGCCACTTTGCGAGAACTTTATGACTGAAATTGATATTGATAAGGCTAAGCTCGAGATAAATGCCAGTGACTATATGATGGATTTGGGACTTGTTGATATGCTCAGCGCCCATAAAATTGAAAGAATGGACAGAGCTATGCAACGAGCTTTTAATTTATCCTTGCATAATTTCAATCGAGTATATCCTGTCTTAACCATCAATCATATTACAGAGTCTATCATGCAAAGTTTTCATTCGGTACCTTTGGATGTCTATCTATGGGAAAAGGCCAAAGCTTTAGGATTAAAATTAGATGGAGTAGAAAGAATTCAAGATCATTTAAAGGTTTTAAAGAATATTCCGATTGAGATACAGTTAAAATCCTTAAAGGACTTATTGAGAGATACTCGAAAGTTCAAAAAATCTTTGCTTAGGTTGATGGAGATTTATAAAAATGAAGATATACAAGAGTTATTTAGACGCACCAAAAAAAGTATTGGTGGAATGAGAAAAGTGATGCTTTATGACCGGAACGTATTGATGGCCAATAGGATTTTTGATAATAAAGGTGCTTCAACAACCTATGCTGTAGGAGCAGCCCATTTAGCTGGTCAAAAGGGTGTATTGAATATATTGAAAAAGAAAAACTTTAAACTAACTGCAATCAGATGAGGAGTTCAAACATAACTTTAGAAATTCAATTAGACGAAACTAAAACCCCAGAGAAGATTTTTTGGGAAGCTGAGGATAACAATAATGGTACACAAAGGCGAGAGGTTAAAGCTATGTTGCTTTCACTTTTTGATAAGGAGTCGCTTGATACCTTTAAAATTGATCTTTGGACTAAGGAAATGCAAGTCTCCGAAATGGACAGATTAATGTATTATACTTTAAAGGGATTAGCAGACAGCTATATTAGATCTACAAACAATCAAGAATTAGCGAATCAAATGCAGAATTTTGTCCAGTTTTTTGGAGAGCAAACCAAGATTTTAAATACTTAAACATATTATATCTTTTATATATATGTCTTTTTATTAATATGAATTAGATATATATAAAAAAAATATATGTATATATATTAACTGATTATCAGATGGTTAGGGCAGGGTGTTTCAAGGTTATTATAGGTCTTATATATTAAAAAATTTTATTATATATTTTATATGTGTATATTTGATCGACCTTACATGATATGTTTATACCCAGCGAAGTAACCAACAGATACATCAATTGTCTTAATTACCTTAAGGCATCAAAACAAATACCATCTATACGTCAATATGCGCTTGCAATAGGGATTCATCCCCAATGTATTAGCGATATTATTCGCGGTAAAAGGGATGTTAATTCTGACATCATTCATAAGAGTGTTACCCATTTTGATCTGAATCTCAATTATATCTATAAAGGGATTGGTGATTTTTTAAATTCAACTGTTGTGGCGTTGCCCAATGAGTTGTTCAATACTCAAGGCATAGCTTTCGTATCGTCGAGTGAACAATCCAATTATGTAAGGGATAATGGAGCTGAAGGATATTTAGAAGGACTTCCTAAAATCCATTTAACTGATCGAAAATATCTAAAAGGTGATTGGAGAGCCTTCGAAGTAAGTTCCGATAGAATGAGTCCTTTATTGAATGTAGGCGAACAATTAATCTGCGATTCTATTGCTAGAGAAGAATTTGGAAGACGTATCAGACATGGTAATGTCTATGTGGTTGTAACTAACTTTACGGTATTCATTGGACGGATCCAAAATCTTATCAAAAATCAAAGCAAAATAATTATCAATTTAGACAACCCATTTTATCCTTCTGAAGAACTTTATCTACACGAATTAAAAGAAGTTTGGGAAGTTAGATCTAAAGTATCTGTTTTTGTTCCTACGCCTAAAGAAGATAAAAAGACATTTAGCCATGACGTAGATTGCCTTAAAGAAACAATTTCCAATCAAGGTAAAATGATTAATAGTCTGAATGCTACAATAGAAAAACTACTGAAGCAAAACAGAGCAGTTCGTGTCTAAGCTTGCATTAATACAAATCAAAGGCACAATTCAATACTTAGATTTTGAAGGTGGTTTTTGGGGCATCCAATCAGAATCAAATTACCTACCCATCAATTTTCCAGAACAATTAAAGATTAAAAACGCTCCAGTTTACTGCTGGGTCGAATTACTCGATGTGATGACCTTTCAATCTTGGGGCACACCTTGTAGAATACATGGGTTTAGGGTAGATTACGAGAAGGTATAAAGGTGTCACGGTATCAAGGTGTCACTGTTTCTGGGCTTAATTGTTTCAAATATTATAAACTTTATTTTTAGTGGATACTAAATCCAAAATCCAAAATCCAAAATCCAAAATAAAAACAGGTTTACCTATCCAACAACCCCAACGCCTTATCTACTTCTTCAACAGGAAACTTACAAACCTTATTCTGACAGACATAAATCATGGTCCTTCCTTCTTGATGCTTTTCTTTGAGTAATTCTAAATCTTCACTTCCAGTACTGCCTAATAAAAGACTATTGCCCAAGTAGTTAGCGGCTAAAGCATTTCTTAAGCTTGGAGCATCATCACCAATTATAGCAATTTCATAAGGGGCATTGATAACATCAAGCAGTAGTTGAAGCCAATTGCTATAAAAACTTAAGAATGTGGTCTCTTTGATTTGAGGCATCATGTTATTGAGCATTTGCTTAGAAATGTCGATATAATCAGGATTATAGTTGAGTGTGCCTAATCCAAATAGACTTCTGGCCATTGCAGAATTCGATGAAGGGATGACATTATCCGCGTATTCAGTCTTTTTGGCAATCAAGGGTGGATCTAACTTGGATGTAAAATCAAACATTTTTAATTCCTCGTTATAGAAGTTTTCAATCGCATATTGAGTTAACTTTTCTGCTTGATCGAGCCATTCTTTATTAAAAGTGGCTTGATAGAGTTTGGTGAAGGCATCGATAGTCAGAGCGTAATCATCCAAAAATGCATTGATCGAAGATTGCCCATCCTTAAGGTTTCTAAATAAGCGTCCATCTTCGTTCATCTGCTTTGAAGTTATTAATGATGCATTTTTTATAGCGCTCTGAAGATATTTGGGATTCCCCAAAGCATTGTATGCATCTACATAACCTTTCAGCATTAAAGCATTCCAAGAGGTCAATATTTTATCATCCAATCCTGGTCTTACCCGTTCAGATCGTTTTGCTAATAACGCGT
Source organism: Saprospiraceae bacterium (assembly GCA_020630775.1). Taxonomy (GTDB): domain Bacteria; phylum Bacteroidota; class Bacteroidia; order Chitinophagales; family Saprospiraceae; genus RFSX01. Next base: position 28,615 of record JAHDIN010000011.1, read on the forward strand.
TTTTGTATTCGGTGATTTTTTGATCAAAGGCAGTTTCGTCAATATTGTACTTCTTTAAAAGATCGGCTTTATCACCTTCAATATTTAGGATATTACTATGCTCCCAATTGCCTTTATCTGAGACATCATAATATTCACAAAATAGGTCCAAGTCTTTTTCATCTTTTATGACTGACGCAATTTCGTCTTTGGTCCAAATGTAAAACTTACCTTCTTCGCCTTCACTGTCAGCATCTAATGACGAGTAGAATCCCATATCGGGTGAACTTAATTCACGCTCTATAAAGGAGATAGTTTCTTCAACAATCCTTTTGTACATTGGATCCTTGGTCAATTGATACGCTTGCGCATAAACCGAAACCAGTTGTCCATTATCGTAGAGCATTTTTTCAAAGTGGGGGACTAGCCAAAATTCATCCACAGAATATCTCGCAAAGCCACCGCCTATCTGATCGTATATGCCTCCTTTTGCCATATTGTCTAAGGCCGTTTTCACTGTATTGAGTGCATTCTGTTTTCCAGTATACCAATGATACTTCATTAAAAATTCATAGCTGTTGGGCATAGGAAATTTTGGAGCACCCATCCGACCTCCATATCGTGTATCAAAAGTTTGAATAGTTTGATCTACGAATTCAATAAGATTATCTTGAGTAAAATCAAATGCTGAATCATTAACTTCAATCAAACTCCTTGCAACAATTCCTTCAGTTATTTTTTCTGAAGATTCTTTTAGCTTGTCTGGTTGTTCATTTTTTAACTTTACAAGCTGTTCTAGAATTTTAATCCATTGGTCTTTTTGGAAGTAGGTGCCAGCAAATACAGGTTTGCCATCTGCTAATGCAACCGCATTAAGCGGCCATCCGCCACGACCATTAAGCAATTGCGCAGCAGACATATAAACATCATCTACATCAGGTCTTTCTTCTCGATCAACTTTTATAGAAACAAAATTTTCATTCATAATAGAAGCAACAAGTGAATCTTCAAATGATTCGTGTTCCATGACATGACACCAATGACAAGCTGCATAGCCAACACTCACGATAATTAACTTGTCCTCTGCTTTAGCCTTTTCCAGAGCTTCATCACCCCAAGGATACCAATCAACAGGATTATAGGCATGTTGCAATAAATAAGGACTAGACTCATTGATGAGCTTATTGGCTTTTTTATTATTATTCATATCTGAGGGTTTTCCAGAGCCACACATAGAGCATATCATTACACTCAATAAAGCAGCTGTTAATCTGAATCCATTTATTAACATGATTCGGCTTGATAAAGATGTCTTGCGTGTCATTTTTTATATGATAGGTTTAAGCTACTTCTAACCCGTAAGGATTGAAGAAGATGCAAGCTAGCAAAAGCTAGTAAATCGAAGTTATTATATAATGCTTTTCGTATAACACGTTATTCTACAATGAAGTTTGATGGTTTGTGTATTTAAGGATTTTATACTGAAAACTTCAATGATTGACAAATTAAATATGTAATTTAATCACATAACCAAACTCATTATCATGCATTGGCGACGTTTAAACGGTGATAGACTAGAATTACCAATAAAAGAAGCGGTTGAAAAAGCCATTCTAAAAGAGCATCAATTGGGTAATAAGCTCAAGGTTTGTATTGGCTCAGATTCAATGGATAAAGGTAATGAGATAGAGTTTGCTACGGTTATTGTGTTCGTCAGAGAAAAGAAAGGTGGATTTATGTTCATTCAGAATGATACGAGTTATAACCGAATGTCCATCAGAGAAAGAATGATAAGCGAAGTAGCTAAATCTATCGAAATTGCCTATGCATTATGTGATTTATTGGATAAGTATAATGTAGAACTTGAAGTGCACGCTGACATCAATACCGACCCTAATTTCAAGTCAAATGCAGCATTAAAAGAGGCTATGGGCTATATTTTGTCAATGGGATTCGTGTTTAAAGCCAAACCAGACGCATTTGCGAGTTCTAGCTGTGCGGACAAGTTTGTCTAAAACCAATGGATTTACATCTGATTATTCCTACTATTTAGCATAGAATTTCATTCCTTTGCGGTGTTTTTGTTAAAACATTTATTCTATCACTATAAAATTGACATAATGCGATTTTTCTTTATTGCTATTATCAGTCTTTTGTTATCAGGTTTTGCCTCAGCACAAATGAATAAAATTGATTTTGTGGAGTATGACTTGGACAACGGATTACATGTGATTCTTCATCAAGATGCATCAACACCAATAGTTACTGTATCTATAATGTATCACGTAGGTTCAAAAAATGAAAAACCAGACAAAACAGGTTTTGCACACTTTTTTGAACATCTTCTATTTGAAGGTTCAGAGAATATTGAAAGAGGTGAATACGATTCTTATATCGAGAAAGCCGGTGGAACTTTGAATGCAAACACTTCTTATGACAGAACTTACTACTTTGAGATCTTACCTTCTAATCAATTGGAGTTAGGATTGTGGTTAGAGTCTGAAAGATTGTTGCATGCAAAAGTTGAAAACAAAGGTATCGAAACTCAGAGAGAGGTAGTTAAAGAAGAAAGAAGACAACGTATCGATAATCAACCGTACGGTTCTATTCTTGAAGAGACAATGAAACGTCTCTTTACTAAGCATCCTTACAAGTGGCCAATCATTGGCTATATGGAGCACTTAAATGCTGCTGAAGAAATGGATTACAAAAATTTCTATTCAGATTTTTATGTTCCTAATAATGCCGTTTTAAGTATTGCTGGTGATTTAGATATCGAACAAACTAAAGTTTGGGTTGAAAAATATTTTGGATCTATTCCAAGAGGTACAAAGGAGATCTATAGACCTAATGTTATTGAACCAGAAATGACTGGTGAAGTAAGAGATACAGTTTATGACAACATTCAATTACCTGCAGTTATTCAAGCTTACAGAATACCTGCTCAAGGTACACCTGATTTTTATGCAGTAGATATGCTTTCAACATTACTTTCAAGAGGGGGGTCGTCAAGATTAAACAAAACAATTGTTGAAGACCAGCAAAAAGCATTGACTGTAGGATCTTTTCCTTTAGCATTAGAGGATTACTCTGTAAACTTAGCTTTCGCTATTACAAATATGGGAATCGATCCATCTGAGGTTGAGTCATCAATAGATGCTGAAATCAAGAAGGCGCAAGAAGAGTTGATGTCTGATGAAGAATTTCAGAAGTTGAGAAACCAAATGGAAAATGATTTTGTAAGCTCTAATTCTAGAGTAGCAGGTATCGCTGAAAGTTTGGCTAATTACCACATGTACTTTGGTGATGCTAACCTAATCAATACAGAGTTAGACAGATATTTAGCAGTCACTAAAGAAGATATTAGAGAAGCTGCAAGAAAATATTTAAGACCAGATAGAAGGGTAGTATTATATTATTTACCTAAGCAAAATAATACGCCTTAATCAATCATTTTCGTAATCATTAAATGCAAACAATAATGAAATTGAATTATATAATCATCCTCTTAGCTGGTTTCTTCCTAATTCAATGTTCGCCGAAAGTGGCTGACAAAATGGAAGAAAAAGTAGTTGAAGAGGTTACAACAAATACTGAGGCTTGGAGATCTAGTTCGCCAGCAGCAGGCCCTGCAAGAAAAATTAATCTTGGTACTTTCAATACTTTCGATATGGACAATGGTCTTAAAGTGATCGTTGTTGAGAATCACAAATTACCGAGAGTTTCTTATTCTCTATCATTGATGAACAAGCAAATCAATGAAAAAGATAAAGCAGGTATGGTGTCTTTCCTTGGCCAAATGTTAAACAGTGGAACGACAAATAGAACAAAAGCAGAATTGGATAAAGCTAAAGACTTTATTGGTGCAAATGTTAATGCTTCTGGCTTTGGTGTTTTCGCAACATCATTAACTAAGCACCAAGATAAGTTACTAGATTTAATGACAGATATATTATACAATCCGTCATTCCCGAAAGATGAGTTTGATAAAATTTTAAAGCAAAATTTATCAGGTATAGAAAGCAGTAAGTCTGATCCTAATGCTATGGCAGGGAATGTAGCAGCTGTAGTTAATTACGGAGCAAGCCACCCTTATGGTGAAGTAGAAACAGCAGAAACATACAATTCTATTTCAATTAAAGATTGTAAAGAATACTATAATACTTTTTTCAAGCCTAATAACGCCTACCTAACGATTGTAGGCGATATTACAATTGATGAAGCTAAAGCCAATGCTCAAAAATATTTTGGTGATTGGAAAAAAGGTGATGTGCCAAATGTAACACATGACATGCCTGCTAGACCTGATGAAGCTAAGGTGGCTTTAGTTAATAAAGATGGTGCAGTACAGTCTGTGGTAAGAATCACTTACCCTCTAGATTACAAAATTGGAAGTGATGATATGATGGCTGCCAGTTGTATGAATTCTATCTTAGGTGGTGGAATTTTCATGGGTAGATTAATGCAAAACTTAAGAGAAGATAAGGCCTTTACTTATGGTGCTCGTTCAAGTATAACTCCAAACAAATTGGTTGGTAATTTTAATGCGTCAGCTAGTGTAAGAACTGAAGTAACGGATTCTTCTATCGTTGAGTTTTTATACGAAATGAATAGAATGGCTAGTGAACCAGTAAGTGAAGATGACTTGCAATTAGCTAAAAACTCATTAGCAGGTAGTTTCGCCAGATCTTTAGAATCTCCTCAGACTTTAGCAAGATTCGCAAGAAATATCGCTGAATACAATCTACCTGAAGATTACTACAGCACATATCTTGAAAGATTACAAGCAGTAACTGTAGCTGATGTTCAGAATGCTGCTAGAAAATATGTAACTGCAGATAGAGCTAACATCGTAGTTGTTGGAAATAAAGATGAAATCGCTGATAAAATCAAAGTATTTGATTCGGATGGAGAATTAGATTACTATGACGCATTCGGTAATAAATTGGAGCAAATGGATACGCCATTACCAATGGATATTACTGGTGAAATTGTTATTAATGATTATCTTAAAGCAGTCGGTGGCGCTGGTAAATTACAGGCTGTGAAAACTTTAGAGTCTCACTTTACTACTGAAATGATGGGGCAGGCGATCAATATTGATATGTATCAAATGGCACCAAATATGATGGCTATGACAGTCGGTAATGGCCAGATGGTATTCCAGGAAATGAAGTTTGATGGTACAACTGCTATGACAGGAGGAATGGGACAATCTCAAACAGCCACTGAAGGACCAGTATTTGAAACTACGAAAGAGCAGGCGGTTATGTTCCCTCAATTAAGCTACAAAGCTGATGAACTAGAATTGAAAGGCATTGATAATGTTGAAGGAGAGTCCTGCTACAAAGTGATTGTTACTAGAGATGGTAAATCTGAAACACAGTACTACAGTGTTAAGACAGGTTTACTTATGAGAAGTGTAAAATCAGAAGAAGCGGCACCAGGACAAGTAGTAACAATGACAACTGATATGTCAGATTACAAAGAAGTAGGAGGTATTATGATACCTCACAAAATGGTAACTGCAGGTGCTATGCCTACACCTATGGTTATGGAAGCCAAGTCAATTAAAGTCAACGAAGCTATCGATAAAGCAATGTTTGAAATTAAGTAGGTTTGGATAGCAAGAATAATAAACCAAAATGATTTATAAAGGTTGTGCTATTATTAGTGCAACCTTTTTTTATGAAAGCCAAATTTCTAAAACATACGCTTCAGTTTAAAACCCCAGGGGGTACCTCACGTGGTATTCTCAAAACTAAAACAAGTTGGTTTTTAATATTGGAGAATGATAACCAAGTGGGTATTGGTGAATGTTCCATTATTGAAGGACTTAACCCGGAGCCTACTGGGGTCTTAGATCAGACTTTCCAGGAAATTATAAACAAGATTAATAATGGCGTTGATGCAGATCAAATTCAACTAGGTAACAGTCCATCGGTAAGGTTTGCTATTGAGATGGCCTTATTGGATTTGAGGTCAGGTGGTCAACGTCGATTATTTGATTCGGATTTTGTTAACCACCATGCAGGTATTAAAATTAATGGCCTGGTATGGATGGGTTCTAGGTCATACATGCAAGAACAAATAAAACAAAAGTTGGATCAAGGATTTGATTGTATCAAGCTTAAAGTAGCGGCTATTAATTTTGAAGAAGAACTTGATTTGATTAAATCTATTAGGAAAGAATTTGATGCAAAGACAATAGAAATTCGAGTTGATGCTAATGGCGGGTTCACAGTAAAAGACGCATTGGATAAGTTAAAGCGTCTTTCAGATTTAGATATTCATTCTATAGAACAACCCATAAAGCCGAACCAATTCGAAGATATGGCGCGCCTGACAGAGGTTTCTCCCTTACCTATAGCGCTCGACGAAGAAGTCATTGGTCTAAGAAATTTAGAAAATAAACTAGCTATAATTACCCAATTGCAGCCACAGTATGTCATCTTAAAACCGAGTTTAGTGGGAGGCATCAAGGAAGCTAATGAATGGATAGAAGCTTGTGAAGAAAACGGTATTGGTTGGTGGGTAACGTCTGCCTTAGAAAGCAATATCGGATTGAATGCTATCGCACAATGGACATATACGCTGCATTCTAAATTGCCACAAGGTTTAGGTACCGGACAGCTATTTACTAATAATATATCCTCACCTTTAAAAATTAAAGATGGTGCACTATACCATTCAGATGAAGCATGGGATATGCAATTGTTTTCGAATTGAGTTTAATTTATAAGAATCAAATATGGTCTTTTACTGATTTTCATCATCTCGATGATAATGATCCTTTCTTAAATTCAATAAAGTCAGTGCTTACCCAATGGTTCAATACCAATGAAACCATGGAACTCAATACGTCTGGGAGTACTGGAGCGCCTAAAACAATATCTCTTTCTAAAAAAGCGATGCGAGAAAGTGCTCGGAAGACGATCAATTTTTTCAACTTGAAAAAGGGCGATAAGGCATTGTTGTGTCTCCCCGTAAAGTTTATTGGTGGTATGATGATGTTGATTAGAGCCATAGAACAAGGTCTTGATTTACATATTGATCATCCATCTTTAAGACCTTTGCGTGGTTATGATGAATCATTTGATTTTATACCCATGACACCTGCACAAATGATGCAGTCGTTCCTTCATGACTCAGGCCATTTGCATAATCAAAAAAAGATATTGTTAGGAGGAGCACCGATATCCATAACACTAGAAAATGCAATTCATAATTCTTCGCTTGATGTCTATCATTCGTTTGGAATGACAGAGACGATCTCACACATAGCTTTAAGAGAACTAAAAGCCAAAGATCGTGTCTTTAATGCGCTACCAGGTGTTCAATTTTCTAAGGATCAAAGATCTTGTTTAGTCATAGATGCTGATCACTTAAATCAATCAATTATTACTAACGACATTGTAGAAATTATTTCTAAAACTGCATTTATTTGGCAAGGAAGGTGGGATAATGTTGTTAATTCTGGAGGTGTGAAATTGCATCCCGAATTGATAGAAGAGAAGTTAAAATCCATGATGTCCAAAGATTTTTTCTTAATTGGAAAAAATGATGAGCAATTTGGTGAGGTGCTCGTACTGGTTTATGAAGGGGATGATTCTCACGAAGCATCCATTAATGCTTTATGCAAAAGATATCTGAGTAAATTTGAACAACCTAAGGCGCTATTAAATATCTCCAATTTTCTGAGAACTGAGACTGGAAAAATTAGACGAAGCGAAACTTATAATTTAGCTTTGCGATCAACAAAATGACCCTTTATTGGTTTAATATCCAGAATCTCTATATTGGAAGAAAAGTCGTCAATATTAATCTATAGCTTACCCAACGAATCCGACCATTTTACATGCGTCTTGGATCAATTAAATACTGCTAATCCAGAAGAATTAGAGGCTCAATCTGACTTTGTCTTCATGCCTTTTGATAATTCGATGAACAAAGCACTCCATTTTCAAATCAAAGAAAAACTTAAAAATCACGCTATTGATGTAAAGGTTGATGAGCACTTCGATGGACCTTTCCAATCACGTGAAGATTACAATCTTAAGTTTGATGCAACGAAACAAGCTATTGCATCTGGACAAATAGATAAAATGGTTTTGTCTCGTATAAAGTTTGTGGATGAACCAATTGATGATATTTATCAATATTATTTAGCACTTAAGCGAGAGCAAGAGAATAGTTTTTGTTACTTACTCAAACATCCAGAAATAGGTACTTGGATAGGTGCTACACCAGAAGCCTTTCTTCTCCAGATAGGAAGCAGTTGGACAACGATTGCATTAGCGGGTACACAGTTGTTAGATAAGCCTATTGCTGACATCCGTTGGCGTAAAAAAGAAAAGGACGAACACCTTTTTATAGAAAAATTTATTGAAGAGGCGCTCCATGAAGAGGAAATTGCTTTTTCAAAAACCGAAAGATATACCAGCCCAGCAGGGAATGTTTGTCATATCAAATCAGAGTATGTTTTCCCTCATACATCGGGTCAAATAAAACTTTTCAATGCACTCCATCCAGGGCCTGCTATCAGCGGTTATCCCAAAGCTGAAGCGATAGCCATGATTAAAGAAATTGAGAATTACGATAGGGCTTATTATACAGGTTACCTTGGATTTGTAAAAGACGAAATTCAGACATACATTAACTTAAGATGTATGCGCATTTATAAAAATGGAATGGCACTCTACTTAGGAGGTGGTATTACATCAGCATCATCTAAAGATGCGGAGTGGAATGAGACAGAATATAAGTCCATGACCCTATTGAATGTGCTTCAAAAAACACTTTCGTGATCACTACAGATAAGCAGAGTATCGCACGACTTGTATACATCTGTGAAAAGAGAGGTATCAAGAATATTGTGTTTAGTCCAGGCTCAAGAAATGCCGCCCTGATTATCGCCTTCACGAAAAATCCTCATTTTAATTGTTTTAATATTCCAGATGAAAGGGTAGCTGCGTTTTTTGCTATGGGTATGGCACTCCAAACTCAAGTTTCTACAATAATATGTTGTACTTCTGGAACTGCGGCACTCAACTATGCGCCTGCTATTTGTGAAGCGTACTACCAACGCATTCCACTTTTTGTTATTACAGCGGACCGACCAGTCGAATTGATCGATCAAGGTATTGGACAGTCTATGAGGCAAAAGGATGTTTATAGAAACTATATTGATTATAGTGCAGAATTGATTCAAGAAGCTCATTTAGCCGAAGATTTAATTCATAATGATCAATTGGTTAATCTTTGTCTGGATACGGCAATATTTCAAAAAGGCCCCGTGCATCTTAATTGCCCTTTTCATGAACCTTTATATAGTCTTAAAGAATATGTATCATTCGATAATGTGATTGTAAATCAGAAGAAGGACGAAAAGGTGGCTACTGAATTTTCTTTAATGACTCCTTTGGAGGACGTTTGGAAAAATTCGAAAAAGAAAATGCTGATCGTTGGTCAAGGACAAATTGATCAAGATCTAAAAAATAGCTTGGATACACTAGTTGCCCAAGGAGAAATAGTTTTATTGACAGAAACATGTTCAAATATTTATGTTGATGGAGCCATTCATAATATTGACAGAGTCATCAACTCTATAACCAAACAAAATAATAATGCGTTCTGTCCTGATTTGCTCGTTTATCTAGGAGGGCAAATCATCTCTAAGCGTATTAAGAAACTATTTAGCCATCATGAAAATGTCGAACAGTGGCATGTCGGTCCCTCAAAATCTAGAAATACTTTTGGGCGGTTAACTGCTTTTATAAGATCAGAGAGCGTTCCTTTTTTAAATGCTGTGAGTGCATTGTCATCGCCAAATAATGAGGATTATCAAAATAGTTGGCATGCACTCAATTTAGCTGTTTTAAAATTACATGAAGCTTATTTTCAAAAAGAAACGTATTCAGATTTACATGTTTTTCAAACACTTCTAAAATGCTTGCCAAACGATGTGGTTTTGCACATGGCTAACAGTACAGTTGTAAGGTACGTGCAATTGTGTAATCAAAGAGCAGATATAATCTATCAGGCTAATAGGGGAGTAAGCGGAATCGATGGATGCACGTCAACAGCTATTGGTTATAGTTATTTTTCTGAAAGAAATAACGTTTTGATAACAGGTGATGTTTCTTTTCTTTACGATTCTAATGCATTTTGGCATCACCATCATCCAAGGAATCTAAAAATTGTTTTGATCAATAATCAAGGTGGTGGGATATTCAGAATAATCGACGGCCCTTCAGATACACAAGCCTTAGCAACGCATTTCGAAGCGCATCATCAGTATGATGGTCAACATATAGCCAATATGTATGCGCTCGACTATACCTGCGTGGATAGCATGGAGGATTTTAATAAGGTCCTCCCAGAATTCTTTAAAACTAATAGCGGTATGGCATTGCTTGAAGTCAAGACACCAAGAGAACAAAATGATGTGACTTTAAAATCTTATTTCGATTCAATTCGAGTGCAGTAAGGATTTATAAATCTAACATCTCAAACAATTCTTCTAAATGACTTTTTACTATTCTGTGGTCTCCATCGAAGGAAGTAATGCTCAAGTTTAAATTATTCCTGGTGATGACGTCCTGAATTTTGGCCACCGTATTTTCTGAAATAAATTGATCCTCACGTCCATAAGTGAATATTGTTTTAATTGCATTTAAGTCTGTTCGTGAAGCCTTGAGATCTATCTCTTCAGGGATCCATGATGCATAAGGTATGAAAGCATCAAAAGCAATTTGTTTGCTATGTAACCATCTGTAAGCCATAGTGCCTCCTTGTGAAAATCCCATGAGTATCCTTTTACAATCTGAAGGCAATTGGTCCATATATCTCGAGTAAGTATTGGTCAGATAATCAGAAATGTCACTTATTTCATGTAACCGATCTCTCTTTGTCATCCATGAAGCCACTACATCACCACCAAACCCTTCACCATAGAATCTCAACAGCGCTTCTGGCGCAATGACAAAATGCGTATCTGGATCAAAGTTTTCAAACTTATAAAGCACCTGTTCACATAACATCCTAGAACCATGCAAGACCATCCAGAAGTATTTTGTATTTGGTCCTAAAGTACCATAAGTACTTATTCTAGCTGTTTTTTCAACTGTGATATATTCTGTATTAATTTCCATGTATTGAAGTGATTTAATAACAAGTGTTAAAAAGTTATGTAAGTGCTTGATTCAGAAGACGAAGCTCATTTTGAGATGCATAGCAGTAGCTATGGATGGAAAAATAGCTGAAGTATTGTGGATCAATGACTTGCATAGAAATTAACAATTTGTTTTTAAATGACTTCATTATATAGCTTAAAAACTTTTAATGAAAGTAGGGGTTTTGGATGTTTACTTGACAATTAATTTCCAATTAAGTAGTATGGAAGTTTTGTGTGAAGAAAAGAATAATTCAATATCCTAATTAGTGGCCAATACTTATAGTAGAATATATTACCATGTAGTATTTGCTGTCCGCGGAAGACGGAATCTTATTTCGAAGCAATGGCAACAAGAGTTGTATAAATATATTACAGGTATCGTAACCCAGAAGAATCACAAGTTGATGCAAATTAACGGGATGCCAGATCACATACATATCTTAATCGGCTCGCATCCTAATTGCAAACTTTCGGACTTAGTTAGAGACATAAAATCAAATAGTACTAAGTGGATTAATGAAATGGGATTTGTAAAAGGAAAATTCTCATGGCAAACTGGTTTTGGTGCTTTTACTGTTGGCCATCCCGAAGTCCACATAGTTATCAACTACATAAAGAACCAAGAGCAGCATCATCTTCGGCGCACTTTTAGGAAGGAATACCTTGATGTTTTAAAGAAGAACGATGTAGACTTTAATGAAGATTATATATTCAAGTAGCGATGGGTCATATGTCGCTCCTCTGGAGCTAAGTTTAACTTAGAGATTCAAGTTAAAAATATAAAGCTCCTCTGGAGCTAAAACCTATCCCAGAAATTTGAATACTATAATCAAACATAGTCCTGCATTTTGAATATCTATAGCCACGTCGTGGAGACACCAGATCTAGCCACATCGCGGCGACACATGCCCTAGCCGCAGCGCGGCGAAATATGAGTCAACTACAACAACGCCGCCCCAATCACCCCAGAACTATCCCCAAAATGAGGTTTCAAAAAACGCGTCTTCAAATGCGTATTAAAATGATACGGTTTGATAGCTTCTACACCTTCTGTATAAAGGGAGTCAATATTCCCTACACCGCCTCCAAGAATCACGATATCAGGATCCAAGAAATTTAAAATAGGCGCAATGCCTTTGCCAAACATTTGATGCAATCTATCGATAGTTTGGACGGCATGTGCGTCAGTATTATCTATGGCCATTTGGTTGATATCCTTGAGGCTTTTACTTGTGCTAGATATAGAAGCAAAATACTTCTCTAATGCAGGACCCGCAATGACTTTCTCTACACAACCCACTTTACCACAATAACAATCACCTCCTGAATCATCCAAATGATTATGACCCCATTCGCCGCCGATACCATGCAGTCCGCCTATGACTTTACCGTTAACAACGATACCGCCGCCGACGCCTGTGCCCATGATGACACCGAATATAACTTGTGCATTTTTATATCCATTGCTGGTGTAGTAAATAGCTTCAGACAGTGCAAAGCAATTGGCGTCATTTTCTATCTTAACGTCTAAAGCAAGGCGGTCCTTCAAATCATCTAATAACGGTTGTCCATTTAAGCAGGTTGAATTGCTGTTTTTCATGGTTTGAGATTCGGGATCTAGTCGTCCTGGGGTACCGATACCAATCTCATTGGTATCTAGACCACTTTTATCCCGCATGATATTAAGAAGCGTTTTTACCTGATTGATAACTGTATCATATCCTTCACTAGAAAGGGTAGGGACACGTTGTCTTTCGATAATTTTATTGTTATCTAGGCTGTCCAAGATGACAGCTTCAATCTTGGTACCGCCTAAATCAAATCCCCATTTATACTGAGACGCCATAGTTGTTTTCTTTGGTGACAGTTGATGTTTGAATGTGGTTCCTTAAGCTAGATGCTCTAACCACTAATCTAGCCTCAAAAGTACGTTCTAGAGTTGAGGAATTATCAATAATTGTTTGTTGTAAAAAATCAAAGGCTTGCTCGCCCATCAACATGCCCGGTTGTTCTACAGAAGTTAATCTTGGAGAGATAACAGAAGATATTTTACTATTGCTGTAACCTACAATACCTACTTCGTTAGGGATTTTCATTCCTAATTCATTGACTGTTTGATAAATGCCTGAAGCAATTTCATCTGTCACAGTAAAAAAGGCATCCGGGCGATTCATTGAAGTCAACATCTGTTTTGATAAATGATAACCTTCTCCAGATTCATCTATAAAACCACAATGTTTTACAAAGTCTGGATTTAAAGACAGACCATTGTTTTCCAAGGCTTTTTTATAACCCTTAAATCGTGCATTTGAAATCGTACAATAATCAAAACCTTTGATCATGGCTATTTTTCTATAGCCTTGTTTGATTAGATGATCTACGGCCAAGAAAGCACCATACTCATCATCAAACCTTACTATTCTTTCGTTTTTACTATCCTCTAAAGGCCTATCCACTAAAATATATGGAATCCTTTTACTCTTCAATAAGGCCAAATTATTGCCGTAAGAGCTTTTGTTAGAAGGGGATATAATGACTCCAGAAACACAATGCGCAATGAATTTTTCTATTATTTCTTGCTCTTTTACGAGGTCATGAGATGATTCGCCTATGATGACAAGGTAATTGGCCATGTGGGCCTTATTCATAATGCCTTTTAGAACGGTAGAAAAGAAATAATGATCTATAGAGGGTAGGATTACTCCAATAGCATAGTATTCGTTCTTTCTTAATGAAATAGCATGAGCATTAGGTCTGTAGTTCAGTTCTTCAGCTTTTTTAAGGATTTTATCTCTGGTATCCTTAGAAATATCAAACTTGTTATTAAGTGCTCTAGATACAGTTGTCACTGATACATTGAGTGCTTTGGCGATGTCTTTTAGTCCTACTCGGTTGGGCATTTTCGGAAATTTACGGTAATATACTATAAGCTCCGAAAATAAGATGTTTAGCAGATAATATCTGTATAGGTTTATGCTTAATTTATTTATTTCGTAAACGTTTAAGTAGATTTTGAAGAAATAAGTTAACTTAACGTTAAGGGGAAAAATAAAATGAATTGTAACTTCCGCCTTACAAAATTCTGTTTTTGACAGACTTTTAAATATTTAATTAACCAACATCAAACTTTACACATGAAAAAACTACACGCTAGGAATCTCCTGGCTGCACTGTTTTTCCTGTTCTTTGTTATGGGGTCTTCTTATGCTCAGCAGAGAGTTTCAGGTACAGTGTATGACGGAGAAACTAACGAAACCCTAATCGGGGCAAACGTGTTAGTCAATGGTACTACTGTAGGTACAATTACAGACATTGATGGATCTTTTTCAATCAACATGCCAGAAGGAACTAATGAATTAGTTGTTTCTTTTGCTGGTTATAGCGAACAAGTAATCGCTGTTGATGGAAGATCGAACATCGATATTCGAATGGCGGCAGGGGAGCTCTTAGATGAGATCGTTGTCGTCGGTTATGGTTCTCAAAGTGAAAAGGAAATTACATCTTCTGTTGTCTCTTTAGATGCGGAAGACTTCAACCAAGGGGATATTTCTGATCCCGCTCAGCTTCTTCAAGGTAAAGTAGCTGGTCTTCAAGTTTACAACAGAGGTGGTGATCCTAACGGACGAAGTACTATCAGATTGAGAGGTATTTCTACTGTAGGTGCAAACGTGCAGCCATTAGTTGTAATTGATGGTATTATCGGTGGTTCTTTGGATAATGTAGATCCAAATGATATCGAAACAATTAACGTATTAAAAGATGGTTCTGCAGCTGCGATCTATGGTTCGAGAGGATCAAGTGGTGTAATCATTGTTACAACTAAAAAAGGTTCTAACAGTGGTGAGGCTAAATTCTCTTACAATGGCCAATTGGTTTCTGCATCACCTTTTAATTCAGTTGCTGTACTAGATGGTGACGCTTTCGTTGCTGCTGGTGGTACAGATTTAGGTTCTAGAACAAACTGGACTGATGAAGTAACTAGAAATGCCTTAAGCCACTTACATGGTTTAGCAGTTACTGGTGGTTCTGGTAATACAACTTATAGAATCTCTGGAAACATCAGAGATGTACAAGGTGTATTAGATAACACTGGATTCCAACAGTTTAACACTAGATTAAACTTGAATACTAAAGCTTTAAATGACCGTTTATCAATTGATTTCACATCGTCATATACGAATAGAGATCAACAAGCGGGTTTTGATGAAGCTTTAAGATATGCTGTATTATATAACCCAACAGCTCCAGTATTTGGTGATGATTCTCCATTCCCATTCAACTCTGATCAGTTTGGTGGATACTTCGAAACTTTAGGTTTATTCGATAGTTTCAACCCTGTATCTATTATCCAGCAGAATAGAAATGATGGAAAGAGAAGAGAGTTCAACATGGGTGCCTTATTTGGTTACAAAATTAGTGATGGATTAACGGCTAACTTTAGAATAGCTCAACAGCAAACGGACTTCTCTAATGTTATCTACTATCCTACGACTTCTAACTTTAATGGTAATGCAACATCTCCATTAAGAAAAGGTCTAGCTCAATTCTACAATCAAGATATTGAAACTGATCTTTACGAAGGTTACTTAAACTATATCACTGATTTAGGATTAGGAAGTTTAACATTGACAGGGGGTTATAGTTACCAACAAGAAAACTTTAATGACAATTTCTTCCAGTTAGGAGATTTTCCTAATGATGATTTAGATTTCAGTAATGCTATCGAAACATCTCAGGATCTTCAAAATGCTGGTTTTATTGCAGCTAATTCAAATGCTTCTCCAGATGCGAAAATTATTGCATTCTTCGGTAGAGCTAACTTGAATATTGATGATAAGTTATTTGTGAATGCTTCATTAAGAAGAGAAGGTTCTACAAAATTAGGAGCTGACAACAGATGGGGTTTATTCCCAGCTTTAGGCGTTGGTGTTGATTTAGGTAGAATGATGAACCTTAATGGCTTCGATTTGTTCAAAGTGAGATTAGGATATGGTGTTACAGGTTCATTACCTGGACCTTCTGGTCTTTCTCAGGAAACAAGAAACATTGTTAATGGTGATGATGGATCTGTTAGTACAAACAAAGCAAGAGCAGCAAATCCTGAATTAAAATGGGAGGAGAAAGCAGAGACGACATTAGGTATCGAAGTTGCTTCAGGTAGATTCTCAGGTGTTTTAGATCTTTATACAAGAGATATCGACGACTTTATCTTATTAAGAAATGTTGACGTTGCAGTATTTGGTGTACCACAGAGATATGAAAATGTCGGCGCGCTGAACACAAAGGGAGTTGAATTAGCATTAAATTACGATGTAGTTCAAAACTCGAACTTCAACTGGAATACAGGAGTGGTATTGAGTTCTTACACGACAACATTAAACGAATTCGTAGGTGATTCGATCCAAGTTACTGGTAACCTAGGAGCACCAGGACAGAACGGAACGAATATGATTAGAATTGCTGTAGGTGAAGAAATTGGACAAATTTGGGGTCCAGTTTATGATGGTGTTGATGATAATGGTGAGCCTATCTTCGCTGATCTTAACGGTGATGGCATGAGAATAGGTGCAGCAGATCAAGCTTTGAATCCGGATGCGGATTTCCAAGTATTAGGTAATGGTTTACCTGATTTTGAATTAGGATGGACGAATAATATTACAATAGGAGACTGGGGTATTAATGCATTCTTTAGAGGTGCATTTGGTCATAGTTTAGTGAATACTTTTAGAGCTTTCTATGAGCCAAGAATTTCTACTCAATCTTCTTACAATTTCGTGACAACTGAACTAGCAGTGGATGGTTTAACAGCTGCAAGATATAGTTCTCTTTATGTAGAGAAAGCAGATTTCTTTATGTTAGACAACTTGACAATTTCTAGAGGCATCAATTTATCAGGTGCATTAGATAATGCTAGAGTATCTCTGACTTTCAGAAATCCTTTCATTTTGACAAGTTATACTGGAACAAGTCCAGAGCCAAGTTTAGTAGATGGTGGTGCTGAGGATAATGGTCAAAGATTAGCTGGTGACGGTAACGTATTAGCTCCAGGTATTGAAAGAAGAAATAACTTTTTTAATCAAAGATCAATCACTTTCGGATTGAACTTGAATTTCTAATAAAAAAATTATGAATAACATATCTAAATTTTTATTCGCACTAGCGCTTTTAACATTGCCTTTTGCATGTACTGATTTGGAGGAAGATTTGGTAGGTGAAATTACTACTGATATCGCTATCGACGGTGTAAGCTCAGGTGGTGGTGATACAGGTGGTGGTGCGCTTACAGCTGTCTACGCATCTTTAAGAGACGCAGGTACAGCTAACCACGGTGGATATTATGCCACTCAGGAGCTTCCATCAGATGAGATGTTAATTGCTGCTAAAGGTGGTGACTGGTTCGATGGAGGTATCCTTATTGAGTTACACAGACACACTTATGGTGCAAACCACGCTTTTATAAATGGAACGTGGGCACAAACTTATTCAGCTATCAACACTTGTAATGAAGCTGCAAATAATTCTAGTCTTGATGCAAATCAAATAGCTCAAGCTAGAGCTTTAAGAGCGTACTACTACTGGAGATTAATGGACCTTTACGGAAACGTAAAGCTTATTACTCAACCTGAAACGGATGCTCAGCAATCTACAAGAGAAGAAGTTTTCAACTTTGTAGAATCAGAATTATTAGATGTTTTAGGTGTATCAGCAATTACTTCTGGAATGGATTTATCAAACAGTCCATTATCTGAAGATCCTAACGCTTATCAAATCAACAGATACGCTGCTTTAGGTATCCTTGCAAAAGTATACTTGAATGCTGAAGTATACACAGGCACTCCAAGATGGGGCGAAGCAGCTATGGCTTCTGCAGCTATTATGGATAGCGGTTTATACCAATTATGTGGCGATGGTTGTTCTGTAACTAACTTAGGTAAAAGAGCTGCTGTAGCATCTGATCCTGATGAGTTATCTGGCTACGCTGCAGTATTTGCACCAAATAACGAAGGTAATCCAGAGCATATTTTCACAGTAAACTATGATGAAGTGACTGGTCCTAATATGAAT
Organism: Saprospiraceae bacterium; assembly: GCA_020630775.1. Lineage (GTDB taxonomy): Bacteria > Bacteroidota > Bacteroidia > Chitinophagales > Saprospiraceae > RFSX01. The sequence goes on from JAHDIN010000011.1 coordinate 46,835, forward strand.
TTCTCTCAGATGAACCTACACTATTCATCTCAGTTTACTTGGAACTTAGAGTCTCAGCCATGGAATGGTTACGCTACTCTAGAAGAATTCTATAACTCTTACGAAGATGGTGATGCTAGAAAGACAGCTAACTTCATTGTTGGTGAGCAATTAGATTTCGGTGGTTCTGCAGTATTAGATTTCGCATCTGATGATGGAAACTTAGTATTGAACTACAATCCAAATATCAATGAACTAGCTCCAAACTCTTTAAGAGAAGCTGGTGCTAGACCTGGTAAGTTTAGCTTCAAGCAATTTGGTAGAAATAACATGGATAATGATTATCCTATCGTAAGATTAGGAGATGTTTACTTAACTAGAGCTGAAGCTATGGGTAGAATGGCTGGCGATTGGAATGCAGGTTTACAGTTTGTAAACGCATTAAGAGCAAGAGCTGGTGTATCTGAGTACGCTTCAATTGATGCTGACGAATTTTTAGCAGAAAGAGGTCGTGAGATGTTCCAAGAAGCTTCTAGAAGAACAGACTTGATAAGATTCGGAAGATATAACGATGCATGGTGGGAAAAGCCAGCGTCTGAGTCTTTCAGAAATATCATGCCTATACCGTTTGATCAGATTCAGGCTGCGGATCCTGCGTTCCCATTATCACAGAATCCTGGCTATTAATAGTTTATAAATTTTAAATCGAAAGGGGAATTTTCATATTTGAATCTTCCCCTTTTGGTTTATTAGAGGTGGTCTATTTTGCGCATACTCTTCCTTCCAACCTTGATAACACTTCTTCTGATATCATGTCAAAATGATGTCACAACAACCCCATTCGTTTTACGAAAGGATACCCAACTTCAATTCTTAAACGCACTCACTTATACAGAATCATTTAATCCCTATACCTACAGGAATTTTTATAATGGTGGTGGTGTCTCTCTTGGGGACATCAATAATGATGGATGGATTGATGTTTACTTCACAGGGAATTTAGTAGGAAACAAACTCTTCTTAAATAAAGGCAACTGGTTATTTGAAGATATAACCATCCCTGCAGGTGTGGGATGTGAAAACGTCTGGTCTACAGGAGCCAATATGGTTGATGTGAATGGCGATGGCTGGTTGGATATTTATGTTTGTAAAGGGGGAAACCCAGAAGGGGAGCGACGCTATAATGAACTCTTTATTAATAACGGAGATCTGACTTTCACTGAAGAATCAGAAAAATATAATTTAAACATAAAAGGACTTTCTATTCAATCAGCTTTTTTTGATTATGATAAAGACGGCGACTTGGATTGTTACCTTTTGAATAACTCTACAAAATCTGTTGGAGGTTTTGATTTGAAAAAAGACCAAAGACTAACGCCAAGTGAAAATGGGAATATGTTGTTGCGAAATGATAATGGTCGATTCACTAACGTGTCCCAAGAGTCAGGCATATACACCAGTGATATTGGTTTCGGTCTCGGTATCACTTTAAGTGATTTTAATTCTGATAGTTGGCCTGATATTTATATCTCTAATGACTTTTATGAGAGAGACTATCTCTACATCAACAATCAAGATGGAAGTTTCTCCGAGAAGGGCGATTCACTATTTCAATGTTTTCCATTAGGTTCTATGGGAGCCGATGTAGGTGATTTAGATAATGACCTACTGCCTGACCTCATGATAACCGAAATGTTTCCTTCTACTACAGCTAGAAAGAAAACGAAGCAGTTGTATGAGAGTTGGAAGAAATACCAATTAGCTCATAAGGAAGGATATCATCATCAATTTCCACGTAACATGTTGCAACGCAATTTGGATGCATCTGGTTTTTTAGAGGTCGGAAGATTTGCAGGTGTTGAAGCCACAGATTGGAGTTGGTCTTGCTTGATGCAGGATTTTGATAATGACGGGCTTAAGGATATTTTCATAAGCAATGGGATTTATAAAGACTTGTTAGATCGCGATTACTTGACATTTATTGGCAATGATGCCAACGTGAAAAAGTTAATTAATACATCTGAACAAGCCATAATGAACTTGATTGATAGCATGCCTTCGCAAGCCATTCCCAATGCTATGTTTAAGAATAAAGGGGGATTCGAATTTGAAAATGTTTCTAGAAAATGGGGCTTAGACCAGAATAGTTTTAGCAATGGATGCGCCTATGGGGATCTGGATAATGATGGGGACTTAGACCTTATTGTGAATAATGCCAATATGCCTAGCTTCGTTTATGAAAATACAATTGATACATCGACGCATAGATCCGTGTCTATCCGATTGCAAGGCGAAGGAAAAAATAAATTTGCTATAGGTGCAAAAGTTATTCTTTACTTCGGTGATCAAAGTATCATGCATGAACAGTTTCCCTCAAGAGGTTTCCAGTCAAGCGTTTCAAATATTTTGAATTTTGGCGTAGGCAATAACCATACTATTGATTCAATTCTTGTGATATGGCCTAATGCTCAAAAGATGAAGTTGGTAGATCAACCAACCAATCAGAGAATAGATATAAATCAACAACAAACACCTACACTGGACTTTAACTCTAACACAAATTCAAATGCACATTGGACATTAACCGATAAGATAACATATGACTTGAATAAATCAAGATTCAATCAGTTCAATAGAGAACGATTGATGTACAAAATGAATACACAGCAGCAGCCTGCTATCGCTTCTGTTGATATCAATGGTGACGGCATCTTGGATCTATTTATTGGTGGTGCTAAAAATCAAAAATCACAAATTCTAATTTCTAGCCAGAATGGATTTTCGAAAATGGGAATAGATGATGACCCGCGATCTGAAGTGGTCAATGCAGAATTTTTTGATGCGGATAATGATGGAGATTTAGATTTATATGTGGCTCATGGGGGAACGGCATTCCCACCTATTACGCCAGAGTTAAATGATCGTTTATATATAAATGATGATCTAAATTTCACTTTTGATAAACAGGCGATCAGCTTTAAACATACCATTTCTTCAGAAGCACTTGATATCGCGGATATAGATAACGATGGTGATTTAGATATTGTCATTGGGGATAGTAATTCGAATGAGGCATATGGCACCCCTGGGCATTTATATCTTTTTAAAAACGATGGCACTGGGCAATTTAAGTTAGAAGGACAATCTAATTTTTTAAACCTAGGAGTCATCAAGAAAGTCAAGGTAGCGGACTTAGATCAAGATGCTCAAAATGAGATTATTGTAATTGGTGAATGGATGCCCATTATGATCTTTAAAAATATAGATGGCAATTATGTGGATAGACGAAAGGATTTTGGTTTAGATAGGTCAAGGGGTATGTGGACTTCCTTGCATATTGCTGACTTTAATGGTGATGATCAACTGGATATTTTTGCTGGTAATGTTGGTATGAATGCAGGCATTACAACGCAGCATAATTTATGTATTGGTGATTTTGATGCCAATGGTTCGAAGGAACAAATTTTATGTATAAAAGAAGGCAGCAAGAATGTACCTGTTTTAGATATGGATGAATTGTTTTCTCAATTACCACACCTCAAAAAACAATTTGTGAGATATCAAGACTATGCTCAAAAGTCTATGCAAGATTTGTTTGAAAACACTCTTCTAAACAATTCTAGTCATCTAAGTCTGGATGTTGTTGGAAGCCAAATCTGGTTGAATACTGATGGCCAATTAAAGCCCATGGACTTGCCCTCAGAAGTTCAATATTCTAGCTTGAATGCTTCTTATTCCGGAGACTTTGATAATGATGGTGACTTAGATTTTATAGTAGGGGGTAATCATTACCTGGTCAAGCCGCAGTTTGGCCGAAATGATGCTTCCCAAGTATGGTATTTAGAGCAATATGAAAGCAATGATATACCCAGCTTTAAATGCCATGCATTGAATATTTCGGGAGAATTAAGAGATATCGAAAAATGGAATGATTCTTCACTAGTTTTGGGCTTAAACGGTAAGGATTTGCATGTAATAAAACCTAACTTTAACGAATGAAATATTGGGCTATAGGCATATCGATTTTCATCCTTTTCTCAGCTTGTCAGACTTCTGAATATGAAGCCTTGGTCAAACAAGAATTAGAGACAGGAGTTGTGTATGAAGAAACATTCTTAGGTCTTAAAAATGGATTAACTAAGAAAGCATTTTATGATGAATGTTGGCAATTAAATAAGCAACAATTGGTTAGTCAAGGTCCTGATAATAACTATGCTCAATATATCTTGGATGCTCCTGAATACGAGTCCGATTCTCTCAAAAAAGTAAAGATATTATTCTACGGCATTTTTGATGATAATGACATCATGCACGGTATGGATATGAAAATGTCATTCGTAAGTTGGGCGCCATGGAATAAAAAGTATTATTCTGATCAACTCATAGATCATATGAAGCAGTGGTACATGTATAAATACGGAAAGAATGAGTTTATAAAAATTAGTATAAAAGACAATCTTGAGGCTTGGGTAAAAGTAGATGGTAATAGACAAATATTAATGTATCCAAATGGCGTCGAGGAAGTAATTGTAAGAATTGAAGACCTAAGACAAAAATATTCAAAAAGCTAGTGAAGGTTTTGAAATACATATCCATTATTTTAATGATCCTATGCATTGGATCTTGTGGAGAAGAAGCGCTAGCTCCTTCTAAAATATTTAAACGTTTAGATAATAATTCCATCGGAGTCAATTTTTCAAATGACCTCGTTTCTACAATGGATTTTAATGTCTATAAATACCGAAACTTTTATAATGGTGGTGGCGTCGCATTAGGGGATGTTAACAATGATGGTCTACTTGATATTTATTTAGTATCCAATCTAGACTCCAATAAGTTATTTGTCAATAAAGGTAATTTTCAATTTGAGGACGTTACAAAACAAGCTGGTGTAAAAGGTCAAAAAGCATGGTCTACAGGTGTGAGTTTTGTAGATATTAATCATGATGGTTTTATGGATATCTATGTGTGCAACTCAGGTGACCTGAAAGGCGACAATAAAGAAAATGAGCTATTCATAAATAATGGGGATTTGACATTTACTGAAGCTGCTGCAGAATATGGTTTAAATGACAAAGGTTATTCGACGCACGCTTCATTTTTTGATTATGATAAAGATGGGGATCTCGATGTCTATATTTTAAATAATTCTTACACAGCAATAGGTAGTTTCAATCTCCGTAAAAATGAACGCCCTAACCGAGATGAATTGGGAGGAGATAAATTGATGCGCAACGATAATGGAAAATTCGTTGATGTCAGCGAAGCGGCTGGGATCTATGGAAGCGAAATTGGTTTTGGACTCGGTGTTACTTTATCTGATTTTAATAATGACAATTGGGATGATATTTTTATATCCAATGATTTCTTTGAGCGTGACTACTTATACATTAATCAAAAGAACGGCACTTTCAAAGAAGACTTGGTTAACCAAATGCATTCAATAAGTGGTGCTTCTATGGGCGCCGATGCAGCGGATATAAATAATGATGGTCATTCTGATTTATTCGTTACTGAAATGTTGCCCTTTCAATATGACCGACTTAAAAGTGTCACCACATTTGAGGATTGGAATAAATATTCTTATGTCGTTAAAAATGATTACCATCACCAGTTTACCAGAAATGTCATGCAGCTCAATAATGGCAACAACTCATTTTCTGAAGTATCTCGTTTGGCTGGAGTCGAAGCATCTGATTGGAGTTGGGGTGCTTTGTTTTTTGATATGGATAATGATGGCCTCAAGGATTTGTTTATTGCCAATGGCATCTATAAAGATTTAACCGATCAAGATTACTTGCAGTATATTGCCAATGAATCTGTCATCAGTAAAATCATTTCTGATGAGGGTGTGGATTATAAAGAGTTGATAGATATCATTCCTTCTAATAAAGTGCCTAACAGAGCCTTTTTGAATAAAGGGAATATGGTTTTTGACGAACTAGAACATATCGGCTTAAGTGAGCCAAGTTTCTCTAATGGTGCAGCTTATGGTGATTTAGATAATGATGGAGATCTAGACCTTGTTGTCAATAACATCAACATGCCTTGTTTTGTATATGAAAACACAACTTCAGGTGTCTCGAATAATTATTTGAAAATTGAATTGAAGTCTAACTCCAAGAATATTCATGCGATTGGTGCAAAAGTCCAAGTTACTGGAAATGGCCAAACAATAACCTATGAGAATGTAACCGCAAAGGGTTTTCAGTCAAGCATCGATCATGTCATGACAATAGGCTTGGGCAATTTAACTACTGTTGATGTACTTGTTAATTGGCCTTCTGGCAAGACTTCTCAAATGAAGGCTGTGAATGCTAATCAGAAAATTATTTTGGAGGAGCCCGCGCAAGCTAAGAATTCGCTAAGTGTAAGGACGCCACGTTCTTCAAGAAAATTTAAAGTAAGCAACGCCGATTGGAATTATATCAAGGGCGAAAAAAATTATTCGGACTTTAATCGAGAGCGATTGATTTATCATATGCGTAACAATGAAGGCGCATGCATAGGTCAGGCTGACCTAAATGGTGATGGTAAAGAAGATTATGTTTTACCAGGTGCGAAAGGATTTGCTTCCGAGATATTTTTAAGTCAACAGGATGGAAGCTATCTGTCAACGCTTAATGATTTGACCGCACACACGGAAGCAGAACAATTGGACTGTACTATAGATGACTTTGATGGTGATGGTGACTTAGATATATTTTTTGCAAGCGGAGGGGTAGAGCATTCAGAGTTTTCACCTTTCTTAAATGATCAGTTGTATGTAAATGATGGATCAGGAAAATTTGATTTATCAGATTTAGGTCCTGAAAAACAAAAGTTGGTTAGTTCCACGGTAGAAAGTGCTGATTTCGATGGAGATGGGGATATGGATTTATTTATTGGCGAACGATTAAAGTTAGGTCTCAATGGAGAGGCTTGTTCGGGCTTTATTTATCAAAATGATGGTTCGGGTAATTTTAAAGATGTGACGACTTCTTTGGCGCCAGAATTAAAAGACTTGGGTATGATCACAGATAGTCAGTGGGCAGATATAGACGGCGATGGTGATCAGGATTTATTAGTCATTGGCGAGTATATGGGATTAAATATATTCGTGCAGGATGGTGGTCAATTTAAACTCAAAATGGCGAATGCCAATATTCCACTTAAAGGCTGGTGGAATGTATTAGAATTAGCAGACATAGATCAGGATGGTGACTTAGATGTGCTCATGGGTAATCATGGAAAAAACAGCAGGTTTAGCGCTTCTGAAGATCAGCCATTGAAGTTGTATTATTCAGATTTTGATAAGAATGGATTTAAGGAAGGGATTCTGACATTCAACGATGGTGAAAAAGATTTTCCATTTGCATTACGTCATAATTTGATTGACCAGATCAAGTCATTAAAGAAAAATTTCCCAGATTATAAGTCGTTTAAAGACGCGGACATACTCAAAATATTCACAAAGGAACAGATTGCAGAAGCAGATATTTTAGAGGTCAACCAATTAAGCACTGTACTACTAATAAATGAAGGTCGCCTAAATTTTAAATCTGTAGATCTTCCTATAGAAACCCAGTTTAGTACAGTCAATGCCATAGAAGTCGGTGACTTTGATAATGATGGAGATCACGATATTTTAATGGGCGGTAACTTGTATAAGGCTTTGCCAGAAGTAGGTATTTATGATGCGACTCAAGGATTGTATTTAGAAAATGAAGGTGCACTCAAGTTTAAGTATGTGCCTTCAACGCATAGCTTAGGAATTAAAGGTCAGATTAGAGACTTTGCAAAAGTTGGCAATGAAGTAATGGTCGTAGTTAGCGGAGACACTTTAAAAACTATTGAATTTAACTAATGAGGCGTATAGTCATTTATATCATGTCCTTCTTTTTGCTATTGGTATCGTGCACCAGTGAAAATTCCGTAGAAAGTAACGTTCTTGATAATTCAATTTTTAGTGAACTCGATCCTGCGCAAACGGGATTAGAATTTTCCAATGATTTAAAACCTGATACAAGATTAAATATTTTGGAATACCTCTACTACTATAATGGTGGAGGTGTGGCGATTGGCGATATCAATGGTGATGGTTTAGAAGATGTTTATCTAACGGCAAATCAGAAACCCGATAAACTTTTTCTCAATAAGGGTGACTTGCATTTTGAAGATATATCAGCTTCCGCTGGAATCGAACAGGGTTTGGACTGGGCCACTGGAGTGACGATGGACGATGTCAATAATGATGGACTTATGGATATCTATGTGTGTATCGTCGATCCTGTCACAGCTAATAAAACGCATAATCGATTATATATCAACCAAGGAGATCTCACTTTTAAAGAAATGTCAACAGCTTACGGTTTAGATTTTTCTGGGTTTTCTACACAAGCCAGTTTTTTCGATTATGATAATGATGGTGATCTGGATATGTATCTCTTAAATCATTCTATTCACTCTGTTAGAAGTTATGGTAAAGTCGAAAAGCGTAATGAAAAAGATGCTTTGGCAGGGGATCGTCTTTTCGAAAGTCAAATAAATCAAGGTGAAGAAAAATTTATTGATGTCACAGAAAAAGCTGGCATTTACAGCAGTGCTTTAGGGTATGGTTTAAGTGTGGCGACAGCTGATGTAAATGGAGATGGTTATGATGATATTTATGTGGCCAATGACTTTCATGAAAATGACTACCTCTATATAAATCAAGGTAACAAGACTTTCACAGAGCGTAATAAATTAATGGCGCACACCAGCAAGTTTTCAATGGGTGTTGACATCGCTGATATGAATAATGATGGCTTGCAAGACATTTTTACGACAGATATGTTGCCCTATGATGTCGGTGTAGCGATGAGGTCTGGCGGTGAAGATACAGATCAGATATTTCAGATACGTAAAGATTTAGGATTCGAAGATCAGTATGCTCGAAATCATTTTCAACTACAACAGTCCAATGGGCAATTTTCAGATATTGCTTTGATGACCAAAACTTATGCCACCGATTGGAGTTGGGCCGTATTATTAAATGACTTTGATAATAATGGTTTGCAAGATATCTTCATATCGAATGGTATCGTCAAACGACCAAATGATTTAGATTATATAAAGTACATCAATCAGAATGAGAAAATTTTAGGTGATGGCATTACACAACAAGAGCTAGATGATGTCTTAGCGATAATGCCTTCTCAAAAATTGAGTAATTTTCTGTTTACTCAAGATGCGCATTTAGAATTTTCTAGTCTAAATAAAAGTGCGATTGGAAGTCCTAGTTTTTCTAATGGTGCCGCATATGCAGATTTAGATCATGATGGAGATCTGGACTTGATTGTTAATAATATCAATGCTTCGGCTTCTGTTTTTGAAAATAATACGAAGCAGTCTGGAAAATCAAGTGGCGCTAATAATTATATACAATTTAGTTTTCCTCTGCCTAAAGCGACCATTCATCCAAAAGGATCCAACGTTAAGGTTTGTACAAAGGGCGTTTGTCAAACCAAGCTCTATGCCAACGTGAAAGGCTACCAATCTTCTTCTTCGCATATATTACACTTCGGATTAGGTAATGCTCAGAAAGTTGATTCAGTTGTTGTGACATGGAAGCATGCAGGTCAATCGACTTGGCGCAATATTGATGTAAATCAGACCATGGCATTAAGCATGGATAAAGAATTGAAATCTGCAAAATCTGATACGCAGTCAGCTTTATTCAATACATCTGTTTGGTCTATCGCCCATCAAGAAAATGATTTTAAAGATTATAACTACGAAAAACTAATTCCAGAACGCTTATCAGCAGAGGGCCCTGCTGCTGTATCTGCGGATTTTAATCAAGATGGAATTAAAGACATATTCCTAGGTGGAGGTAAATTTCAAGAGGCAAAGCTCTTTCTAGGTAATCGTTCTGGTGCATACAAAATGTTGCAGAATAAAGATTTCAAACGTGATGCAAAGTATGAGGATGTACATGCAGCTACCATAGATTTCGATAAAGACGGTGATTTGGATTTGTATGTCGTTAGTGGCGGAAGTCAAAATAAAGAATTAGATAAGGAATTAGAGGATAGGCTCTACCTTAATGACGGGAAGGGTAATCTAAAACGCATTCCATTATCATTACCACATACCAACGGTAGTTGTGTAGCTGTAGGAGATTTTGATCAAGATGGTTATGATGATCTGTTTGTGGGTGCGCGTAATATGCCATTCTTTTATGGACTCTCTCCTTACAGTTTTATTCTGCGAAATAAAAATGGAACTGGTGTAGAAATTTCAGATCAACAAAGGTGGGGTATGGTGACCGATGCACAATGGGTTGATATTGATAATGATGATGATCTAGATTTGGTTATGTGTGGAGACTGGATGAATGTGACAATTCTAGAAAACGATAATACTGGAAAGTTTAAAGATGTAAGTGAAAAGTATAATCTTGGTGATCATGGCATGTGGAATGGTATCGCTTTAAAAGACCTGAATAATGATGGCATGCTTGATATCATTGCAGCAAATACAGGATTAAACTTTAAAATGTCTGCGAGCAGTGATCAGCACATCACCATGACCATAGCTGATACAGATAATAATGGCGCACCAGAACCCATTATCAGTTATCCCTATTTCGGTAAAGAGAAATTATTTTATGGCCTCGATATGTTGAGCGCACAGACGCCGATTTTTAGAAAGCAATTTCAGACGTATAAGGATTTTTCAAAAGTAGATCAAGCAGGCTTGGGTATTCAAAATATAGTTGAAGAAAAATATATCGATGAATTAGGGTCTTGTATGTATTTATCAAAAGATGGACAATACGATAAAGTACTGTTGCCTAAAGAAGCTCAATTATCAACAATCCAAGACTTGTACTTTACGAGTGAGGGTGATTTGGTTTATGTAGGAAATCATCATGATTATTTGACAGAGCTGGGTACCAATCAAGCTAATTCGGGAGGTGTCTTTTCTAACTTTAATTTAGAAACGCAATCCTATGATGTGCATCAAAGCTTAGGCCTGGCACCACATATAAATACACGAGAAATTGTAGAGTTGACCAATAATAGATACTTAGTCGTATGCAATAATGATTATCAATATTTTATTGACCTAAATTGAACACTATGAAAACTTTATCTTGCTTAATAGCCAGTTTTATATTTTCAATTAGTCTTACAGCCCAAGACGCTTGGACAGTTGAAGCCAATGAAATTGATCCCAATAATTATTTTGGCGTTACCGTCGCTAATGGCATTATCGGTGTGGTGTCTTCTCCTGAGCCTATGAAAGTAAAGGACGTCGTACTGAATGGTACTTTCGATTATTATCAAAGAGGCAGAGTCTCCAATATCCTAAAGTCATTTAATCACCTCAATATGAATTTGGATATTGATCGTCACAGAATAGGACCTTCTAATATTCAAAATTATAAGCAAGTGCTTAATATGAAAAATGCCTCGCTTGAAACCAGTTTTGATGTTGGTAAGAAAGCTAATGTAAAAACAACGATGATGGCATTGAGGCATTTGCCGTATACCTCTATGATCGTAGTAGAAATAAAAGCGAAGCAAGATATCTTAATAACACCTATGTCTGTCATAGAGGCGCCAGTGCATTTGAATGATGTTAGGAATTATTATGCAGAGATAGATCGTCCACATGTTAAGATTCCTTTGATGACAAGTGTAGGTTTAAGTCCAAGTGGGAGAATAAAAGTAGCGGCATCCAACAGTTTTATTTTTGAAGAAGGTCATGGTCACGAACCAGATTTAATTCATGAGGACTGGGACTATAATATGCACTTAACAAAATTTCATAAAGAACTAAAAGCGGGTGAAACTTATTCATTTACCATAGTAGCATCAACTTGTTCTTCTGACCAATATGAAGATCCCCATAATGAAGCTGAGCGTTTGAGCATTTATGCCATGTTGGAAGGAAAGGATCGCCTTCTAAAGAGACATACCGCAGCTTGGGACAATCTTTGGAAATCTAATGTTACGGTGGAAGGAGATGTCGATGTGACACGTGATATAAGATTTGCTTTGTATCATTTGTATTCGTTTGCGAGAGCAGGTACGGCCTATTCTCTTTCTCCAATGGGACTATCGGGACTGGGTTATAATGGTCATGTTTTTTGGGATACGGAGTTATGGATGTATCCGCCACTGCTTATGATGCATCCAGATATTGCACGTTCTCTACTAGATTATAGATTTGAAAGATTAGAAGCAGCCAAGCAAAATGCTTTTGCTCATGGTTATAAAGGTGCTATGTTCCCTTGGGAATCTGCAGGTGACGGATCAGAGGATACGCCTGTATGGGCATTGACAGGCCCGTTTGAGCATCACATTACTGGATGTATAGGATGGGCACATTGGAAGTATTATCAAGTTACAAAAGATAAAGAATGGCTAGAGGAAAGAGGCAACCCTGTGCTTAGAGAGATAGCCGACTTTTGGGCGAGTAGAGTGGAGCGCAATGGGCCAGGTGCTTATGATATTAAAAATGTTGTAGCCGCTGACGAATGGGCAGAGAATGTAGACAATAATGCGTTTACTAATGCTGTGGCCATTTTATCATTACAATATGCTACTGAAGCAGCTAATGTTTTGGGTAAGAAAGCGGATCCAGATTGGAATCATGTAGCAGATAACATTCCTATTTTAAAATTTAAAGATGGTGTTATTCGTGAACATGCGACTTTTAACGGTGAAGAAATCAAACAGGCGGATGTCAACTTATTAGCTTATCCTTTGAAGTTGTATACTGAAAAAGAGCAGATCAGAAAGGACTTGGATTATTACGAACCTATAATGTCTCCAACTGGTCCAGCAATGGGTGCGGGGATATTGTCTATTCTGTATAATCGATTAGGTGAAGCCGATCAAGCCGCTGATGTTTTTGCTTACAGTTATAAACGAAATGAAGTGCCTCCCTTTGGCGTAATTAGTGAAGCAGCAGGAGGCAGTAATCCTTACTTTGCTACCGGCGCTGGAGCTATGCTGCAGGCGGTATTGTCAGGATTTGGTGGACTAGATATCACTGATGAAGGGGTAGAGCAAGTGGGTTCGTCAATACCGGCTTCTTGGAAGTCAATTAAAATTACAGGTGTAGGAAAAGAGGATAAAACCTTTGAAGTCAAATCTGGAAAATAGGCTAATAAATACAACGACAAACATGACAACGATAACCAAAAATTGGTGGAAAGAAGAAGTAATCTACCAAATATATCCCAGGAGTTTTAAGGATAGTAACGGCGATGGTATTGGTGACTTAAGAGGTATTATTTCAAAGTTAGATTATTTGAAAAATCTGGGTGTAGATATCATTTGGATGAGCCCTGTATATGAGTCGCCTAATGATGATAATGGTTATGATATAAGTGATTACTATAAAATTCATCCTGAGTTTGGGACAATGGAGGATTTTGATGAATTGCTAAAAGGGATTCATGATAGAGGTATGAAGTTGATCATGGATTTGGTTGTGAATCATAGTTCTGATGAACACGAATGGTTTCAAGAATCGAGAAAGAGTTTAGATAATCCTTATCGTGATTACTACTACTGGAAAAAAGGTGTTAATGGAGGGCCTCCTAATAATTGGAAATCTTTCTTTGGTGGATCAGCTTGGCAAAAGGATGACTTGACAGATGAATATTATCTGCATTTATTTACCAAGAAACAACCTGACTTAAATTGGGAAAATGAGAAAGTCAGACATGCCGTTTATGATATTTTACGATTTTGGTTAGATAAAGGTATCGATGGATTCAGGATGGATGTGATCCCATTAATATCAAAGCGTTTAGAATTTGCTGATGCTAATGAAAAGAGTTTTAATGATGTGATTGAAAATATCTATTCTAATGGACCCAAAGTTCATCAGTATATTAATGAAATGTACGAGGAGGTATTGAAGCATTATGATATCATGACAGTAGGGGAAGGTCCAGGGATAAGTAAGGATGTCGGACTCAAGTATGTAGGTCATGATCGAGGTGAGCTCAACATGATTTTTCATTTAGATCATATGTTTTTAGGTTCAGGCCCTAGAGGTAAGTTCGATCCTTTACCATACGACTGGTCTGACATCAAAGCGCTCTTCGAAGAATGGGATACGGCAATGGGAGAGTCGGGTTGGATAAGTATTTTTCTTGATAATCATGATTTTCCAAGATTGGTATCTAGGTTTGGTAATGATACAGAGTATAGAATTGAAAGTGCAAAGATGCTGGCAACAATGGTCTTGACTTTAAGAGGAACACCATGTATCTATCAAGGGTCAGAGATTGGGATGACCAACGTTGATTTCGATACGATCGATGATTATCGTGATATTGAAACGATAAACTTCTTTAATGAATTTACCTCTGAAGGTATGCAGCCGCGTGAGTTTTTAGATCTCGTATATCGTCATGGTAGAGATAATGTGCGGACACCTATACAATGGGATAGTACAGCTCATAGTGGATTTACAAATGGTCAGCCTTGGATTAAATTAAATCCCAATTATCCAGACATAAATGTAGAGTCAGCATTAAAGGATGACAACTCAATATTTTACTTTTACAAACAATTGCTTGAATATAGAAAGGCGCATCCGACTTTTGTTTATGGAGCATTTCATGTTTTGAGTCAACGCACAGATGATATTTATGTATATGAACGTAAAGGGGAGGAAGATTTACTCGTTGTACTTAATCACAGCAATGAACGTCAAGAATTCAATTATGATATTAATGGATATGCTCTTGATATTCAAAACTTAGAAAATAAAATAGATAATGTATTGCTTCCTTGGGAGGCAAGAATTTATAGAAAATAAACGATGAAAAAACTCTGGTTATTTACAATGGCAATAAGCTTATTTACAGTATTCTATTTGACTACTTGTAAAAGTGAAAGTGCTAAATTATCTGTCGCTGCATGTGAGACGCAAATGTCTAAGCCAAGTTATTTCCATAAAGCCTTAGATCATTTGACTGATGTTATTGTACACGATATATTTTCGCCACCAGTAGCTTCTCGGGTTTATGTTTATCCATGTGTTGCAGCCCATCAAACCTTAGTGCAAAAACCCAATAATAAGTTACAAGATTTGTCAGGTAAGCTCAGTGAGTTGAAAGCTTTGAGTCCTCAGCCTGATACTTCTGATGTTTCATATAATTTGGCTTCCATATATGCATTTCTAAAGACGGGTAAAGCACTGATTTTTTCTGAAGATAAATTCAATACTTATGCTAATGAGCTGCAGGCTGAATTAGATAGTCTAGGTTTTTCAAAACGTGTCGTCAGTCAATCAAAAGCATTTGGTGAAGCTTATGCCGATTATATTTTGGCTTGGGCCAATACGGACAATTATAAAGAATCTAGATCCTTTCCCAAGTACTCTTTAAGCGAAGATAAGAAAGAATGGAAACCAACACCGCCCGGTTATATGGAAGGTATTGAGCCTCATTGGCGAGAAATCAGAACAATGGTTATCGATTCTGCAGAACAATTTAAACCGGAGCCACCAACTAAATTTGACTTGAATAAATCGAGTCAATTTATGAAAGAAACCATGGAGGTGTATGAAGCTGTAAAAGATGGTTCTGAAGAAGACCGAATGATTGCCAGCTTTTGGGATTGCAATCCATTTGTTATTAATCAGACGGGACATATCATGTATGCTTCAAAGAAGATAACACCGGGAGGACATTGGATGGGCATTGCGAATATAGCATCTAAAAAATCCAATGATGACTTTGAACAATCTGTGGCTACAGCTACGTATGTCGCTATCGGTTTGTTTGATGCCTTTATCAGTTGTTGGGATGAAAAATATAGATCTAATTTGGTGAGGCCTGAAACAGTCATCAATGAGAATATAGATGAAGATTGGATTCCTTTATTACAGACACCGCCATTTCCAGAACACACGTCTGGTCATAGCGTCATATCCACTGCCTCGGCATCTATATTAACTGCTCTTTATGGTGATAATTTCAATTATACCGATGATGTAGAGGTGAAATATGGATTGCCGATGAGAAATTATAGGTCCTTCAAGGAAGCATCTGGAGAGGCAGCTATAAGCAGACTATATGGCGGTATACATTATATGCCTGCGATTACGGAAGGTGTGAAGCAGGGAGAACAAGTTGGTGCTATGATTATTAAGAAATTGAATTTAAAAAATGTAAATTGATACATGAGATCATTGGTACTTTTATTTAGCTTCATCTTCTTGTCATTTGCGGCTCAAGCTATTGATGATAAAAGTATATCTGATCAAGCCCAAAAATTTATTCAGTCCTTAAATAACGAACAAACTCAATTAGCACTTCATGGATTCGATGATCCTAAACGAACCACTTGGGATCGCATCCCTGAAACCAGATATGGTTTATGCATAGAGCAATTAAGCACCTATCAAAAAGGATTACTACACGAACTATTAAAGTCTTGTTTGTCCTACCAAGGCTATTTGTTGGCCACCTCTGTTATGTTTAATGAAGACATCCAAAAACAATTTGAACCCAATTTGGGTAAGAATGCTTATTGGGTTGAATTTTTTGGTCAAGTATCTCGTGAGGACTATTGGACTTGGCAGCTCGAAGGCCATCATCTGTCACTCAATTTTACTTTTAAGGGGGATGAAATGATTTCTAATACGCCATTTTTAATGGGTTCAAACCCTCAGGTGGTTAATGCTGATAAAGAGAGAAACGGTTACAATTTTATTCATTTAGAAGAGTCGTCAATTGGAGCATTGATTGAAAGCTGTAATGCCGAGCAGAAATCAATAGCTTACGCTGAAAATGATTTCCCAGAAAATATGTTTGGCGAAATGAATAAAGAGGGTTTAGTAGCTCCTGAATCAGGCCTCTCCATAGTTAAGCTTAATGAGCAGCAATTACAATTGTTACAAACAGCTATCAAAAATTACAACGCTAATTTTTTAAAGATTTTCCATGACATAGATTGGCAAAATCTCAACGATATAAAATTATACTTTGTAGGTGAAACCAAATTCAACGGTAAGCATTACTACAGAATAAAAAATAACCAATTCATGATTGAATGTGAAAATTATGGCAACCATACCCATCATCTTTACAGAACAGTTAATGATTTTGGTATTCTTGAATGTCAATGCCTGAAATACGTTGACCACTAAAATTATTTAAAATGAGTGGAAAACAAGAATTAAAACTAAGTAGATCAGAGCGTCAAAGAAGGACCTTTAGTGATTCCTTCAAGAGGAAAAAGGTCAAGGATTTGGAGTTAGGAAAAGTAAAGGTAGTAGAGCTAAGCCGAGCTTATCAGGTGTCAGTTTCATCTATTTACAAATGGATTAATAAATTTGGGAGTATTAATAAACCAGAACGAATAATAGTGGAATCAAAAAGTGATACTCAAAAGATATTAGCATTACAAAAGCGCATTGCTGAGTTAGAAAGACTAGTTGGTCAAAAAGAAGTGGAATTGATATTTAAGGATAAAATGATAGAAATTGCTGAAGATAAGTTTGGGATAGATATCAAAAAAAAACCTTCCACGAAACAGTAATCTACTTTCGAGAGCATAGATCAAAATATAGCTTCAGTTTGAATAGGCTTTATGATTGTGTAGGATATAGCAAACAAGCTATCCATCAGTACATAAATCGGAGTAAACGTTATAAAGAGGAAGTTCATCATATAGTGGAGTTGATTAGGCAGATACGTAAGGATCATCCGACAATGTGCTGTAGGACGATGTATTACAAGATAAATCCAAGTTATGTTGGGCGAGATAGATTCGAATCTATCTGTAGATCCTTTGGTTTTACAGCTAAACAGAGTAAAGCTAAGTATAAGACTACTGACAGCAGTGGAGTTGTAAGGTTCGACAACTTGCTTAACGAGTTAGAATTGAGAAAAATAGATCAGGCCTGGAGTAGTGATATTACGTATTACGAGATAAATGGAAGCTACTATTATATCACATTTATACTAGACTGTTATTCAAGGCGAATACTTGGATATATTGTTTCAAATAGACTACTAACAAAACAGACCACACTTCCAGCAATACGCATGGCCGTTAAGACAAGAAATAATAAATTACCAGCAGGAATCATCTTTCACTCTGATGGAGGAGGTCAATATTACGCAGATGAGTTTTTAGAATTTACAAAACAATATAAGTTCAAAAATAGTATGTGTAAACATGCTTATGAAAATGGAAAAGCAGAACGCGTAAATGGAGTAATAAAGAACAATTACTTAAAGCACTGGAATATAAAAAGCTTATCAGAATTGGTTAAAGGTGTTGACCGTGCCGTCAACTTATATAATAATGATAAACCACATTCAAGTTTAAAAAGAATGACACCTGTAGAATTTGAAAATAAATTGACTATCTTGAATGCAAAGAAGCTGGATTTAAAGAAACAACCAGTAATATAGACAACACATTAGGTTGAAATTTACATTTAAAAACGGTCAACGTTATTTAGGCATAGTCAGAAATAAAGCCTTAGCCCTTATTCCTTAAACCTTTAAACCTTAGAAAAGATGGAAACATTCAACATATCCAACCTAGACTTCGGCATCATTATCTTCTACCTAATTGCCATTATCCTTTTAGGGTTTTACTTTGGCTCAAAGCATGAGAATGCGGAAGATTATTTCTTAGCTGGTCGAAATCTAACTTGGCCCATAATAGGCTTTTCTTTATTTGCTTCTAATATGTCAAGCAACAGTTTGGTAGGCTTAGCCGGGGCAGGGTATAAGGATGGTTTTTCAGTTTTTAGTTATGAGTGGATGGCGGTATTGGTCTTGATTATTTTTGCAGTGTTTTTCTTGCCATTCTATTTAAGGAATAAAATATTTACCATTCCTGAATATTTAGAAAGGCGATATTCTTATGCTGTACGTGCCTATGCATCTGCCATAGCGATTATCTTGAATATATTAGTGGATATTGCGGCAACCTTATATGCTGGTGGCTTGGTGATCAATTTAATATTCCCACAATTTGCTCTTTGGCAAATTATTTTGGTTTTGGCCATCATTGCAGGTATTTACACGATTACGGGTGGCTTGAGTTCGGTAATGTACACGGATGCCGTTCAGGCAGTAATATTAATCTTAGGTTCTGCTTTGGTTAGTTACATGGCTTATAATGCCATTGGAGGCTGGGGTGCTGCTGTCGAAGAAATTGCTAACCCAGCACACTTTAATGTTATGAAACCCATTGATGACGAAGTCATGCCTTGGCCTAGTGTCTTTACCGGTGTTTTGCTGTTAGGTTTTTATTTCTGGGGCACCAATCAATATATTACTCAAAGAACCTTAGCATCTAAAAACATAAGACAAGGGCAATGGGGCGCGATTTTCGCAGGTTTTTTGAAGCTGTCAATTTTATTTATCATGATATTTCCTGGAGCATTTGCTCGAGTTTTATATCCGATGAAAACCGTTACTGAAAACGGTGAAGAAGTAGTTAAAGCCCTTGGGCCTTCAGGCAGTTTAATGAATATCGATCAAATTTTTCCGACGATGCTTTTCGATCTATTGCCAACAGGTATCTTAGGTATCGTACTTGCTGGGATGATTGCAGCCATGATGTCAAGCTTAGATTCGGGATTGAATTCTGTATCAACACTATTCACAATGGACTTCGTTAAAAAACTGAAGCCTAATGCCGATTCTAAATCGTTGATGAAGACGGGTAGGATAGTGACCTTTGTTGTTATGATAATTGCTATTGTGTGGGCACCTCAAATTGGAACTTTTGATAAACTATGGGATTACCTTCAAAATACATTGGCTTGGTTTTGTCCACCTATCGTCGCTCTATTTGTTATGGGTCTATTTACCAAGCGCGTTAATAATACTGGTGCTTTAGCCTCTATAGTTGTGGGTACCATCATCATGATCGTGATTATATATCTTCAAATGGTTGCTGGTGCCGAATTACCTAATTTCCTCTATGTAGCCTTTTTCCATTTCTTAGCTTGCTGTTTGGTGATTTTTGGATTTAGCCTTATGGGTACTCATAAACCTGATGCTGAATTAGCCAAAGTCGTATGGTCTTCAACAGACTTTAAAAATGAAACCGTCAGTTTAAAAGATATTCCTTGGTATAAGAATTATAGGATTCAAGCATTGTTACTGATGGCTTTAACTGCGGTTATTTTGTTGGTGTATTAAGGTCAAGGTATCAAGGTATCAAGGTATCAAGGTATCAAGGTATCAAGGTATAAAGGTATAAAGGTATAAAGGGATCAAGGGATCAAGGAGTTAAGGAATAGCTTATTAATATAAATTCACTAATCCTTAAGAGCCCTTAAACTTATTCTTAAACTTAATCTTATACTTAAAGTAGCAACTAGTTGACAAAACCATGCGACTAGAGGATTTGTGGCACTAAAAATGATTTAAATTTAGGCATTAAACCCTCCTTAATTTTTCCTCTTTATTCGCCCACTTGAGCATTAATTTTCTAGCGATTTAAAACAACTAATATGCGAATACTAGCCGCAGATGATCAGCCATTGGTTTTGAATGCGATAAAGCAATCTTTATCTCAAACAGATTTTGAATTACACTTCGCCAAAGATGGTAAAGAGGCTATGGAGAAATTTGAAGCACTTCATCCAGATCTTGTTATTGTTGATTTGAATATGCCAGGGAAGTCTGGATTTGATGTTTTGAATCACATAAGACAATCTTCTAAAGAATCTACACCTGTGATGGTTATGTCTGGTGAAAATGATGAGGCCATAAAAGTTAGGGCATTCAATGAAGGTGCTGATGAGTATATACAAAAACCTGTAGGTCTTAATGAACTACTCATTAGGACTCAAAAAGTTTTGAAGCAGCCCATTGGCTTAAAATCTAAAAAGGCTGATAATACGGTCAAGGGAAGTCAATTAATTCAGAAAGATATAGTTGGCGTTGTTATTCCTTGCTACAATGAAGAAACAAGACTCAAGACAGATACATTCAAAAATTTTGTTGATAAGAATTTAGGCTATCATTTATGTTTTGTAAATGATGGAAGTACAGATAATACACTTGAGGTGCTAAATAATTTAGCCAAAGGCAAAGAGTCTTACATCAGTGTCTATAATTGTCCTCAAAATGGAGGGAAAGCGGAAGCCGTAAGGCAAGGTATACTACATATGATTAAGGATCCTCAGTTAAATTATGTTGGCTATCTTGATGCGGATCTGTCAACTAATTTTCAAGACTTTGATGATCTAGTCCAAACCATTTCAGATTCTGATTTCCAAATTGTAGGTGGTTCACGCATAAGTAGAATGGGCGCAAATATTACTAAAGCTGGTTCACGTGCCATCATTAGTAAGACGATCAACTTAATGATTAGAAATATATTAGGTATGTCCTTTCAGGATACCCAATGCGGCGCAAAAGTGATGACTAGGGAAGTGGCAGAAAAAATGTTTAATGAAAAATTCAAAACGAGCTGGTTGTTTGATGTTGAAATTTTCTTGCGAATGAAGCAGTACTATGGAGCTGAGAAAGCTGAAAAAGTAATCTGCGAGCAACCTCTCAAAAGATGGATTCATGAAGATGGTTCTAAATTGTCTATGAAAGACTCTTTTAAAATCATTATGCAGCTATTAAAAATCACGTTCTCCTCAAAATCCAAAACCTAGTAGGCCTAATTCTATTAATAACATCGAACTAAATCAAGCACAGCTCCTTAGACTTAAACTTAAACTTCACCTGACAAAGTCAGAGTCTGCGACCCAGTCCCGATTGATAACACCGGACAAGGTCGCAAATCTAGACTTAATCTTCAACTTAATCTTTAACTTAGCATCGCTTACTTTACCGTCAAAGTATACTGCGGCGTCTTGTTTAGTGGGCAGAAATAAACATATTCTCCTGGTGTTAAACTAACCAAATTTGTTTTTTCAGAGCCGTTGTTTTGAACTGCTTTTGTTACATATGCTTCTTTAATATGTTTGTCCGGAGCATTAGCTGGAGCGAGAACAAATCCAACGTCTTTACCTACGTTATTGTTTACAATATTGAATTGATATGTTCCTGATGATAGTGTAAAACCTTTTACTGAAAATTCACCTGAAGTTTGCTCAAGGGTAATTGTTTTAGTAGCTTCTTTTCTCATCATTTTATCTCCATGAGCCATGTCTTGAGAATGACCAATGTTGACGAATAAAAATAGTGCAGTTACGAGAGTTATTATTTGCTTGTACATTTTAAAATTATTGTGTTTAATTAATTTGTTTACAATACAAATATCAGTGTAGAATAGCTGATTGTCATTATCGACTCTTCCTCTTGATGTATCAATTTTTCCCTTGATCGTCGATTTGCCAAATTTATTTTATTGGAATGAGCCATTTATTAATAATTGTCTCCTTGAGAATTTAAAACGGAATTTATTGCATGATATAATGCTTTAGAAATAATGCGACTGTTATTGTCTCGTTTCAAAGTCAGAACAACCAACTTTGATTTGAGCAATAAATTATTAGTCAATTTAGGGTTCTTAACCATATCCTTAATATATTTTACTTGGCAGTTCAAACATCTTAGTGAGCCCCTGTTTTGGGATGAAATAGGCGTTTATGGTCGAGGAGTGTTTGAGATGTTAGATAATAAACAAAGTCTCCATCCAGAAGCATTAAGCCCTAATATCTCTAGAGGACATCCATTAATGTTTCATTACTTATACAGCACTTTTGCAAAGTTTACCAATGGAGATGTGTTTTGTTTACGCTTATTTTCATTATTGCTTTCTTTAGCTGTATTAAATTTTACATTATTATTTACAAAGGGATGTGATCCATTATTTAAGTTTAGTTTTTTAATACTCTTAATAGCACAGCCAATTTTTCAAGCCCAAAGTATTTTGATATTACCTGAACTCTTAGTGTTATTATTAACATTGCTTGCGGTTTGGAGTTATGTTGAGGAACGTCATTTATTTTTCTTCGCTATTGCCTCCTATTTAGTCTTAGTTAAGGAAACGTCGGTGATAATTGTAGGTGCTATTATTTTTTATGATATGTGCAGGCGTGTATATATGCGGCGTAATGTTTTACACTCCTTTGGTTATGCCTTCTCATTTTTACCATTGCTTATATTTTTTATTATTCAAAAACAATCTTTAGGATGGTACTTTTTTCCTTATCATACTTCTGGTTTTAATTTGGATTGGGGGCCTGTATCTGAGAATTTTATAAGGTATTGCAGCTTTATATTTTTAGAGCAGCATAGATTTTCTTTAGTGTTGGTCTTGGGCTTGGTATTTTTGGTTTCTTTATATCAAAAAGATGTTAAACATCTTTTACGATTGACTCGATACGAACGGCTGTCCTTAATGATAATCCTTTTTCTCACGCTCTTTTATTCCACTACTTTTTATATGAATAGATATGTTCTAGTTTGTGTAGGCCTATTTATAATGTTCTTTAGTTCATTTGTTTTGCGAGCGTTTAACCGATTAGATACTAAAGTGAAATATGCTTTTGTGTTGACAGTTTTGATGTTACAGTTTGTATTTCAAAATCATATGTGGACTTCAAAAGAATTTTCATACGATGAGGATTTTTCATTCTTAAGGTATAATGCGGTACAAAAGGAAGTTGTATCTTATATTGATTCGAAAAACCTTAGTGCAAATAAATTGAATTTAGTATTCCCTTTAAACTATGCATTTCATGATCCTCGTTATGGTTTCTATTCTGGGAAAGCAAAGGTGCCAAGTTACAGTGTGGCTTCTGGGGCAACTGATGTAATATTAATATGGCCACCAGGAGGCCCTCAAGGAAAGGATGGTTTTCAATATAGCTTAATAAAGCAGTGGGTGTCCAATGGATTTGAAGTAAAGCATTATAAGGTGTCACCGATAGATGATATGTAGTTGTTCTATGAGTAATTTATTCGAGTTAGCTTCAGGATTATTGCTATGCTTTCATTAATACGTATAACTTTTTAAGTATGCATTATCAACATAAATTTTCTGATTAAATTCGTTGAAAATTGAAAGCCTAATTTTTAAGTCAGGTGATGGTGATTTTCTAAATTTGAAAAAACTAGATGCTTCTCCCCATTGATTTGGCGTTCCTTTATGCCATATTGAAAAGGTTTTATTCCCAATGAATGGCGTGATCTTAATGGACTTGCGCATAATGAATGTGTTATTCTTGTCTAATATTTCTACAACTAAATCTGCAAATGCATCCTTGTTGCCTTCAAGTTGATCATCCTCAACATAAGCATTGATGCCATATTTTATCCAATCTCCCTTATTAATTTGATTGACTGGAATATTAAGCAATTCGATTTGCTTCTCTTTATGAACGATTAATGATGGACTACCATCTAATGAAATGTCGTTGGATATTTTGTTTGATGACTCCTTGTTGAATGCTCTCTCAGCTAATACTTCTTTGACACTTAATTTTGATTCGTTGGGTTGCGTTGTTTCAGATTCGAATGCGCGAAGTGAACTCAAGGTTCCTTGTGTTTTTCCAAATGTTTCTACGTAGAATGATTTGCTACCACGTTCGCTCCAAATTATGCCTTCCTTCATTTGCCAAGTTTGAAAAATATTTAAGATCGAACAAATGGCAAATATTAAATAAGGGATCCATTTCCACTTCGGTTTCTTAAAAAGCAAATTGTAAAAACCTGCTAGTCCAAAAACTAAGAGTGGGTAGGTCTCTACCATTGGTCTTTGGCCCAACCCCGGGAAATAGGTCCATGCATAGTAAGCGTAATGTATGTAGCTGTGCAATGAAGTGTAGATAACGGTCGGTAACATAAAATCCCTCCATGATTTATTCCTTGCAAATAATCCCAACAGTCCAAATATCATAATAGGCGTATAAATAAGCCACCCATTTTTAAAGCTAAACCATCCATTAATTATTTGTGGTGAAAGGAAATCAAAGCCTTCTCCTTCATAAGGATTAAAAACTAACTGACCGCTCACATAATACCAATAAGTGATTTGTAAACTTAGTGGAATCAAAAAGCCCATAAAGGCCCATAGTAATTTTCGATAATGTTGTCTTATGAAATTAATTCTTTGCTTTAGATTCTGAAGACTGTTTACTCCAAAGAGTATTGGAATGAGTACAGCTATCACTTCTGGTATTCTGCATATAGTAATCAAGCCGACCGAGCCTCCAATAAAGAACCCAAGCCATGAAGTTGGCGCCTTATAAAATTTATGTGTCAGCCATAACAATAAACTGAAGTTAAAGAATAACATGCTATGGGCCATCACAGTATAGCTTGCATGGTAAAAGAGATTGGTTGCCAATGTCAGAGATAATAGAGATAGTATAGTAGTTCGCTGATCAAAATACTGGTTAAGTAATCCATACAGCAACCATATTCCAAGAAGCACATAAACCATAGGACTTAGTGAAACAATGAAATGATAGGGCGTAGACCAACCATTTGCTTGATTAGACTGCGTAAGAAGTGTATAGCTGTGTGCAATTAAAAAGAAGGGCGCCTCCATAACCGCGGTCCCTAATGTATACTTGACATATGATTTCCCGGTTGTTGTTTTTCTGATACCGAACTTGTCTTTCCTTAGATCAAAAGCGTCTGGATCTTCATTTAATAAACCTTGATAGCTTTTACTATAGTCTCCAATATCACCATATAATAATGCGGATACAACATGAACATAATAGCCTTGCTCATCACCACCTCTTTTGAAGGAGTCGGGCCATCTGTCCAATAATAGGAATGAAATGAAATAGAACAGGCCAATTATTAGGAAAAAACTAGTTCTTATTTTCAAAATGGGAAATATGCTTTGTGTCTAAAATAGATAATTGTATCTAAATAGGCGCAGATCGCTGCTAAGTTTTAAATTTTGAAGAACGAATTAAGATGCCGATCAAAACGAAAAAGCCCAAAATACACAAAGCCCACTTGGGAAACCCAGCTACCTGCTTTACCTTAATCGCCCTCATATTCCCCTGCGCCTGAAATCCTGCCCAATAAAATGGATCTTGATATTTAGGTTCCGCCTCTTCGATATATTTTAATTTGGCCCGTCTAAGCGATTCTGATTTTGAAAAACCTTGGTTAAGAAAGTAATAGAAATTAAACATCAATATCGATGTGGATTGATCATTGACACTCCATAGGGAAGAAATAACGGATTGAGCGCCATTACCTAATAAAGTTTGTGCAATGCCATTGATACCTGAGCCAGGTATGTATTCACCAACTGCGGATTCACACGAACTTAAGACTATGCATTCGGCTTGATTGGATTGGTTTTCAAAATCCAATAAATACATCTTATGCTCTTCGCTTGATAGTGTTGGCGTAAATGCAACAAAGGAATAGTCTTTATTCGACGCATCCACCTTACTATGTGTGGCTAAGTGAATGAAGTCTGCTTCAGCAAGGCTTTGCGTAAAATTGTCCAGGGTAGCTTCAGCTCCCAGATAAGATTCTGTCTTAAAGAATGAAGCAATTGAGGACACCTCATTTTGATTATGATTCAAAGGACCTAAATAATATTTCCTGTAGTCTTCTGCGACGCAAAGCTCCTCTTGTTGGTTCGAAAAAGCGGGCCCAAATGCTGTTATCTTTTTAATAGAAGCTACATGCTCATTATTGATTTGATCAATTGATTGAATGAGGTTTATATTGCATGACTCCAAAAGAAATTTATTATCGTCATATGGTTTGAGAACGTCGAATGGTACTTCACAGAACTTAGAATCTGGATTGATGAAAATCTCATTTACATGCGTTAAGTCCACTTCGCTAAATAAAGCATGCGCTATGCGCTTAGACAACATATCTTGTTTGCGCGAAAGGCTGTCTCTATTTATTTCTTGATTATCGCAAGTCAGAAAAGGGGAGTAGATGGATTTTTTGAAATCCAATATTTCTTCATTTAATGCAGTTGAATTAGGTATCAGTTTCAATCGAAATCGAGAATTGTCAAACTGAATGACAAGATAGTCGTGTTTTAATTCTGTTACTTCCAAATACATTTGTTGAGGATGTAGCCTTTTGCGAATTTTTTGACTCAATTGAGTAGGCGTCTTTATTGAATCTAGCTCTTGGTAATCTTCATTCAAGTCATATTGAAATTGGAGTTTTTGTAACTCTTTCTTTTTTTCTTCTGAATATGAACTTAGAAGCTCTTTTTTTAATGCATCGATTTCAACTTTAAGTGTGCTTTGGTCTTTTGATCGTTCGACAGATTGATTTACAAAGAATGAAATATGCTTGGCTTGGTTGCTTAACAATAATAAATGATCAATCAATTTGTCATCAGCATTTTGAGCATTTACAAGATGAACAAAAGAGGCAATTTCGGCATCAAACCAGCGATTAGAACTTCTGAGAATTTTATTTAAGCGACCATAGTCTTTGTAGTAATTACATAAGTATGCTAACAAGTGGAGCGTATAAGTATTGTGAGCTATACGTTCATTTAGTGTCGACAGAGGCATGATTTTTTTACTCATGTCAAATAAAGTGCTTGTTAGCTGTGTATAGTCATCACACTGGTCATAGCTCTCAAGATAGTTCGCATTTAATCTAGATATTGATTTTCTATAAAAGTCATAAGCGCCCTTGATGTCACCAGACTTTGAAAGATATTTTGATAATGCATTCAACACTTCAGGAAGCCAAATAAAGTCATCTGCTTCTTCTTCTATGAGTTTGTCGTATAAAGGCATAACATGTTCCAATGCCTTGTCTGTTAATCCCTTTCGGTGTTCGATTAAGGCAATGCAATTATTGTAAAATAAATGCCTTTGATGATAGAGTTTGGAATTATGGTCTACAGTTTGATTCAAAACATCTAGAGCTTTATTGTATAGCGTTATGGCCTGGGGGTATTCTTTGTTGTCATAATAAATTTGCCCCATGACCATATAGGTCAAGTGCGCACGGTCAGTAAATGCATTATTGTTGTATGCTGCATGCTTTTTCTTGATGTCTAATGAACGTTCAAAATATTCGATAGCCAAGTCTTTCTTTTTCTGTCTTCTGTAGTGCGCTGCAAATAGACTCAAAACCTTGCTGTGGTGTATGTTGGCCCAACAGTCTTGGCAAGTCTCGTAGGAAAGTCTCAGGGCTTCTTCAAAAAAGTTTTGTGAGATTTCTGAGTTCTTGGTCATTCTAGCGAAATGCGTCAAGGCAAGTATGTATTTGTAATTATTTGTCCAATCTTTGTCTTTTCCGATTTGGATGATCTCTTTGGCTTGGTCATATCTGCTTCCCCTGTTAGCTGCATTGGTCTTATGTAGCCTTCGGTACTTCACAATAAATTGTGCATGATCATCTTTTCTTAAAATGTTCGAAGCGTCAATAAATTGTTCTACATCAATTAAGTTTTTTTGAAATAATAATACCAAAAGATGAAATTGGATGGCATTACTTAGGGAATCTTTATCAATGGCTCTGATGGGTAAAAGAAGTGTGTCATTTCTCAAGTTTTTAATCAAAGAGAAATAGTTCAAGTCATCATCCTGGATCTCTTCAATAGCAGTTGTTGCTTTGCCTATATGTCCTAATTGACTATAAGCAATATATTGAACGATTTTTTTCTCTTGAAAAGATAAATTTTCAGTAGTGCTCTCTTTCAAGAGGTTTTTGTATTCAAAGTTGTTTAAGTGATCAATTGAATGGTTTTGCCCCAAGATATGCAGGGTGCCTAAAAGATATACTAGGACAAGGAAGCCTCTATGATGATTGACATACAATTTTTAAATCGGGGTATGATTCATCTAAATTTATCAAATTAATCTCAGATTATATATTATTTGACTCGATTTTACTTTGGACTTTCAATGATCCATTACATTTTAATAACTTTAGTAGGTTGATTACTTAAAGTGCAACCATGCTATATGAAAGGAGATTATTTTCAAATCGACCTTTTGCATTTTAGGCGGAAGAAGCTCAAAATTCTAATAAAACAATGGCATGTTTGAGCCGGAGGCGAGTTTGCGCTTGTTTAGAATTTTTAGATTTTGTAGCCGTTTAAAAATGCAAGAAGTCTTGAATTTTTTGTTTCGTTTTTGATTCAAGTCAAAAATGAAAGCCTTGCCGGCGAGGCAGTAAATAGGAATTTAATTAAAACTTATTGCTTGTTACTGAATAGAATTTAAAGTTTATCTTAAATGCACTCTTAAATTAATTTAATTAAAATAATCTAAGTGGAAACATACGCTCAAGTCCTAACTATTGCTATCCCGTTTTTTGTTGGATTGATTTTTATTGAAGCCTTTATAGGGTACTTCAAAGATCAAAAGGTCAACCGACCGATGGATACCATAAGTAGTTTGAGTTCAGGCATGACATTTATACTTAAGCAACTCCTAGGTTTAACCATTGTTATTTTGAGTTATGAATGGATGGTCGAACATTGGTCTTTCTTTAATTGGAAAGCACATTGGTGGTTGTATGTGGCTGCTTTTGTAGGATTGGATTTTGCAGGATACTGGCAACATCGTTTTAACCACAGTTTTAATATTTTATGGAACAGACATGTGATTCACCATAGTAGTGAAGAGTTTAATTTAGCATGCGCGTTACGTCAAAATATTTCTGTCATCTTTCAAGTTTACTTTTTCTTATATATTCCAATGGCCTTAATCGGTGTGCCTGCGAAAGTCGTTGCCGTTGTCGCACCGATTCAATTCTTTGCACAATTTTGGTACCATACCAAGCTCATCAATAAAATGGGATTTCTCGAACATATAATTGTTACGCCATCTCATCATCGTGTCCATCATGCGATCAATGAAAAATATATCGATAAGAATTTTGCTGAGATATTTATTATCTGGGATAAACTGTTTGGCACCTTTCAAGAAGAATTAGATGATGTGCCTGCAGTATATGGTATCAAAAAAGCAGCACAAACATGGAACCCTGCGATCATAAATTTTCAACATCTATGGCTTTTAATAAAAGATGCTTGGCGTACAAAATCTCTGTGGGATAAAATTAGAATTTGGTTTATGCCAACCGGGTGGCGACCCGCAGATGTCAAAGATCGCTTTCCTCTAGATGTATCAAATGAAAGCTCTCAAGTAAAATATGATACAAGTTATTCTCCTTTATTATTGACATGGATATTTGTACAGTTTTTAATTGCCTTTCTCATGCTTTATATCATGATGATGCAAATCGACGTACTAGATCCATTTTCTTTTGCATTATTAGCTGTATTTGTTTTCACTTCGATTTTTGCTTATACTTCAATGATGGATGGACACTGGAGTGTTTTTCCAGCAGAGCTGATTAAAATTGGCATTGCTTTATATTTCGTCAACTTTGCATTACCGACATTAGAATTAGGCTCGTGGATGGCATTCGTGATGGTACCCTATGTCTTTATCTCAATGTTGGTGACACTGTACTTTATGAAGTTTGATGCGCCTAGGGTGCGTTTGATAACGAGCTAAAGCTGTTTAATTTTTTAATTTTAACTACTGAAGAAATTGACCCCTAAATCCCCTTAAAAGGGTAATTATATATTAATTTACACTAAATATTGACTTTGTGTAATTATCT
>JAHDIN010000055.1 GCA_020630775.1 Saprospiraceae bacterium
ACCACTTAACCACTTAACCACTTAACCACTTAACCACTTAACCACTTAACCACTTGACCACTTGACCACTTGACCACTTGACCACTTAACTAAAAACAACCGAATTCCCAGTCTCCAATTTCAAATCACCAACTCCCCCTACCTAGAAACCAAATTCGTCTTAATAAAATCATTCACAAAAGCTTCCTTATAAGATGGTCCGAGTGGCAATTCATGTTGACCCGTAAAAATGGTATCCGTACCAACGCTTGAAATATTCTTAATCTGAACAATGTAAGATTTTGACACTCTAGCAAATTGTTGCTTGGGCAATTTTGACATGATGGTTTTCACATTCAAAGCGGTCATGTATTTGTTATTATCGGCATGAATCAATACATAATCCTTCATGCCTTGGATATAATGAATTTCGTCATAATAAACCTTTACAAATTGCCTATCTGACTTAATGTACATGAATGTATCGTTATAATCATCAATACTAGAAGGTGTAACATTTTGCAGTTCATGTATTTCTTTAACCTTATTCACCGCCTTTAGAAAACGCTCAAAGCGGATAGGTTTTACCAAATAATCTACTACATCTAATTCATAAGACTCTAGAGCATATTGGGTATAAGCTGTGGTCAATATCACTTGAGGTGGATTTTTTAATGCCCTTAAAAACTCCAAACCTGTTAAACCTGGCATCTGAATATCCAAAAACATCAAATCGACTGATTGCTTTCTTAAAAAATCATTAGCCAAGATGGCGTTTTCGAATGATCCTTCTAGTTGCAGATCACTCACTTTATCACAATTTATTTGAATCCCCTCACGAGCTAAAGGTTCATCATCAACGATTATATATTTTATCATAAGTCTTTCAATATTAGAGATACAAAGAATTCACCATTACCATCATTTACATTAATTTCGTGCCTGTCGGGATAGGCTAACTCCAGCCTTCTCTTAGCATTAGTTAATCCAATACCGCCAACTTCACTACTTCTCAATTGACCAATAGTATTATTACAGCTAAAGGTCACTTCATTGTCTTTGGCTTCTATATGAATGAGGATTCTTGCTTGGCCTATCCCTCCTGTATAACTATATTTAAATGCATTCTCAACAAAGGGGATCAAAACAAGAGGTGGAATACGCTTACTTTCAACAGGGCCTTTTATATTAAAAACAAGATCCAAGTCTTGCCGTCGAAGCTTTTCTAAATCTATGTAGTGGTTTAAATATTCAATTTCTTTTTTCAAAGGCACGAGTTCTGCATCACATTCATACAACTGATAACGCAATAAATCAGAAAGCTGCAAAATAGCATCAGGGACATGCGCATCATTCTTTTGTGCTAAAACATAGAGATTATTAAGTGTATTAAATAGAAAATGAGGATTTACTTGAGTTTTAAGATAAGCCAATTCAGTAGACAATTGTTCTTGTTGAAGATTGGCAACCGCTTCATTAGACTTAACCGTAGATTGAATTAACTTAAAAGCGACAGCCATACCTAACATGCCCGTATTTATAAAAAGAAAGCTTATAATCTCAGATAAAAAGTATTCTGGATCATACTCTAATTCATATATAATACCGCTATAAAGATATAAGCCGACAATCGACAATAAAGTCAATACAATGTAGATAAAGACTTTTCCCTTAAGAAAAAAGCGTGGTAATAAGACATAGATATTCAAATAAACAAAAGCCATGTCTCCTAAAAGCTCTATAAGAAAAACATACGGATAGATTTCATATTCAGCAGTTATGCCTATCAGACTTAAAAACTCATCCATGTATATAAAGAGCCAAAAAAGTATATGTTTGACTATACGATATTTTCCCTGATACAGAATACCCTTAATGATGCTCGTGGTTTTCACTGAATTTTATTCTTGGTATCAACAAATGTATCTATTATCTGCGTTTAGTGAATTAGCAAAGTATAATAAAACCCTAGCTAAGTATAATAAAAAGGCTTGGCACATATAAACGCGCTCCCCTCAATAGTTTATCTCTCATAATTTGTCACTGCAATAGACAGCAACCCTGTTATTTATCAATTAGTTCATTTTAAAAATTTTGAGCCATGAAAAACTTATTATTAGTTCTATTGACCGCTACATTTAGCTTCATGCTTATCACTTCATGTAGTGAAGATGATCAATTAGAAACATCAGCCATTAATGACGAACAAGTGGAACCTCTTCAGACCAATATCAAAAGATGCGGTCATGACCACCATCAAAAAAAGCTATTAGAGGATAGTGATTACAAAGAAGCATTCGAAAAAAGGCTTCAAAAGTTCAAAAAATACAGCAGCACCCACTTAGAGTCAAGAGCAGTTTGTTCTTCACCAGTGGAAATACCCGTGGCCGTGCACTACCAAGGCGTAAACAGTCCTAACACAGCTTGCCTTATAGCTTTGGCTAATGAATCAATAGCTGTATTGAATGCTGATTTTCAAGGCACTAACTCGGACATTACTGATTGGACCAATGGCTCTTCTAGTGCTTTCCCTGGCGTAAGTAATGGTGAGGCTTGTTTACAATTTACCATTGCAGACATAAATCACCCTAGTGGCTATGGCTTAACGAATGGTGATCCTGCAGTAACAGTAAATCAAACAAATGGCGATTTCGTCAGTGCTTGGGCTGGATACCTTAACATCTATGTGAATGATGCAGATGGAGCCTTAGGCTACTCTCCGCTTGGAGGATCAGGTAATGGCGATGGTGTTGTTATAGCAAGAAATGCTTTCGGTTCTGGCTCTTCATGCAGCAATGTCGGCGCACAAGCACCTTACAACTTAGGCAGAACATTAACGCATGAGGTTGGACACTACTTACTACTAGATCACATTTGGGGCAATGGTTGTGGTACAGACGATGGTATTTCTGATACACCAAGCCAATCATCAGACTACAGCGGATGTCCGAATGTAGGTGCAAGCAGCTGTGGATCTACAGACATGCACATGAATTACATGGACTACACTAACGATGCATGTATGTATATGTTTTCTGCTGGTCAAGCGACGGTTACTGAAAACTATGTTAACTCTAACTTAAACAACCTGACAAGCAATGCCTCTAATGTAATTAGTGGTGGTGGCAATGGTGGCGGTAATGGCACAAACAACTGTGCATCACCAACAACAGTAACAGCGCAAGTTTTATCTGCAACTAGTGCAACTGTTAGCTGGACAGCTATGCCACAAGCCATAAGATATCAACTACAATACAGACCGACTGGAACGAGTAGTTTTATGTCATCTGTAACGACTTCGAACAGCAGCACCTTAAACAACTTGACGGCAGCAACTTCTTATGACTATAGAGTGAGAACAGAATGTTCTACAGGATGGACTGCATATACAGCAATACAAACATTCACTACTCAATCAAATGGTGGAGGTTCAAGCAGTTGTGACAAACCAGGCTTTACATCAGTTCAAATTTTGAGCAGCAATAAAGCCAAAGTAACATGGGAAGATATGCCTGGGGCAACGAGATACAGAATCTTCTATAGAAGACAAGGTACGTCAACATGGATTAAAAGATCTACAATTAATCCAGAAAGAACATTGTCAAATTTAGTAACCAATGCTAGCTATGAGTACAAGATAAGAAGCAGGTGTCCATCCGGTTGGACTGCTTTCACAAGCATAGAAACATTTGACCTTGGCAGCGGCAACAATGGTGGTGGCGGAAGCTGCAGTGACAACACACTAACATTCCAATTGACTCTAGATAATTACGGATCTGAAACGACTTGGGAATTAATCGATGCGTCTACAGGACAAGCTGTTGCAACAGGAGGTCCATACAGTGACAATCAGGCTGGAACAGTAAAAACAGAAGTATTCTGTATTCCAGACGGCTGCTATACACTTTATGTAGATGATGCTTATGGAGATGGTATTTGCTGTGCCTATGGTAACGGATCATTTGAACTACTAGATATCAATGGCGCTCAAGTAGGTTTCTCAAATGGACAATTCGGATACTATGACTACATAGACTTCTGTGTCACTGGCAATGTAGCTTCTTTTAAAGATCAGCAGCGTGATCAAGAGAGTCCTAATTTGGCAAGAAAGGTAAAAAATAGCCCTTCAAACTAAATAAGTTTCTTTATTCTATAAATGAAGTCATTTAAAAACAAATTGTTAATTTCTATGCAAGTCATTGATCCACAATACTTCAGCTATTTTTCCATCCATAGCTACTGCTATGCATCTCAAAATGAGCTTCGTCTTCTGAATCAAGCACTTACATAACTCTTTAACACTTGTTATTAAATCACTTCAATCATAGAATTGCTAGAAGCTAAAATATGCATTAGAAAATTTCATGACGAATTTCTAACGTATACTCCGGCTTAAAATTAGAGCCTTGTGTAAAAGCAAGGCTCTTTTTGTTTGGGGTTATGATAAGCTTTATTTTAAAGTTTGGAAATTGGGAATAAATTAAATTTTTGGCGGTTTATGGAATAAGGAGTATGGGATAAGGAACTTGTGATGACTATTGGTAACAAATACTTAAGCCAAGCTGCACCTCAATTATTTCCGTAAATTTATTTTATCGAAAATAGAACATGGAAAAAGATAAAGATTTAAAAACACACAAAAAGGAAAAGGCAAAACTCAAACTCAAACAATTGGAGTTAGACCAAAGACTAAAAGAAATAAAGGTTCAAGAAATTGAGCATAAACATAAAAGATCAGTCTTAAAAAATAGTATTGAAGACATCAATGGAGAAGGCTTATATGGGACACCAATTGAACCAAGAAAATCTTTAGCTTCCTTTTTAAGAAATAAGAATAAATCTGAGATAAGCCTTGTTGCCATACTGGATCGAAAAGCAGCCATTTTAATAAGGATTGCAACTACCCTTGTCTCAGGACTTATTGTTTTTCATGAATATATCGACGCCAATGTTGTTTACGGACATACTATTGGCAGCATATTGATAGGAGGCATGCTGATCACCTTAATTCTATCACTACTAGCTGCTAAGCCTTTTGGATGGATCTTTGGGCAAGTTTTTAAAAAAGAGATATTACCTAAGCACCCAAATTTGGAAGAGAATATCTTTTATGCTGTAGAGCCATGCACTTTAGAAGAATACGAAACAGCCATGGGAAAGGTTGTTAAAAGCCAAGACCTCCAATTAGGCAATCAAATTCGTGCTAACTATATGCTAAGTAAGAACAATGGAATTAAGGCTATAATTTTAGATCTAGCATATGTCGTATTCCTACTTTCATTCGTTGTTGTAGGTGTCATATTTTTATTTGGGAAATTTTCTATGTAATAAATTAAATATCCACTCTTCAAATTGAATACCGCTAAATTGAATAATATCTTCCAGTTCATCCCGTTCCTTTGCTTACTTTGGACATGCCATCCACCGCAAAACCCTGCTAGTAATACAACACAACACGAGCAAATAAAAAGCTTATCAGAATTGTATGATTTTAACCAACCAGATAAAATTTTCGTTTTAAACAATCAACTCGCAGAAATATCTGGCTTAAGCTATTCCAATGCAGAGTCACAATTGCTAGCCATAAATGATGAAGAAGGCATAGTTTTTAAATTAGACCCCAACAATGGTAAGATTATTACACAAAACAATTTTGCAAAAAGAGGTGACTATGAAGGCATTGCTTACCATGAGGGACTCACCTACATTACGAAGAGCAATGGGGACATATATATTCATAGTTTAAAGACAGGGAAAACAACTAAAATCAAAACTTCATTAAAAGATAAAAACAATGTAGAAGGCTTATGTTTTGAACATTCAAAATCACAATTACTAATAGCCTGTAAAGGTGCACCACATTTACCTAAAAGCGACACTAAGAGTAAAACTATAGTCGCTTATAACCTAAATAAAAAATCAATAGATCCTTCAGGGTTAATACAAATTGATATCGATAGCTTGATAGCCTTTTCAATGAAGAGCTCCACTTTAAAAACTAAGTTTAAGCAAAACAATATCAAATCTAAACTTAAATCTTTCTCACCTTCTGGTATCGCAATACACCCCGAATCGAACGACTACTATATTCTCTCTGCAAAAGGAAGCATCTTACTCATCCTAAATAATCAAAAAGTCATTAAGGATGTGATTCTACTAAATACCCAAACATTACCCCAGCCTGAGGGCATTACTTTTGACAATAATAACAATCTTTACATCAGTACAGAAGGACAAGGATTTAGCGGTAAAATATTTAAATACAGCCAGCATGAGGATTAGCATAATTTTCGTTTTAATATTGAGCGGTTTCAATTTATTGGGCCAAAACGAAATACCACATGATCACGATCACGATCATGACGTTTATGATATCAGCTGGTCTAAAGACATAGCTTTATTAAGTGCAGGACTGGGCTTCACAATTATGGGAGACATATGGCTGTCTGATTTAGCACCGCCAGATTTAAACGAAATCAATTTACTTAATAGAGATAATGTTTGGGCCTTAGACCGAGCTGCCACAAGCCAATTTTCGTCTACTGCCGAAACATCAAGTGATATCATCTTATATACTGCAGCAGCATTACCATTTGCTTTATATGCAGTGGACAATGTCAAAGGTGAAGAAAAAGAATTACTTATAATGACCATTGAAACATTTCTAATTACGAATGGCATTACAAATATGGTTAAAGCTCAAGCCGCTAGATATAGACCTTACAACTACAATCCCATCGTACCAGATGACATTAAGTTAAGTTCAACCTCTAGACAATCATTCTTTAGCGGCCATGCATCAAACACAGCAGCTTTTAGTTTCTTGACAGCTCAGGCTCTTATT
Organism: Saprospiraceae bacterium; assembly: GCA_020630775.1. Classification (GTDB taxonomy): domain Bacteria; phylum Bacteroidota; class Bacteroidia; order Chitinophagales; family Saprospiraceae; genus RFSX01. Next base: position 6,824 of record JAHDIN010000055.1, read on the forward strand.
GACATGCATCCTCATTGGTCTAAAAAGAAAAAAACTATAGTTTGGACTGTAGCAAGCAGCATCCCATTAGCTATCAGTTATGGACGATACAAAGCAGGCAAACACTTTCCAACCGATGTAATCACAGGATACCTTTTTGGTGCTACGGTTGGCTTAATCATTCCAAGAATACATCGGTCCGAAAATTATAGAATCCAATTCAAAAACAATCAAGTTGGTCTCAGCATCAACTTTTAAATACCGCGATTTTGAAAACACTCATTACACTTTCGACCCTTTTACTTTTAACTTCATGCGGAACACTAAAGCAAGCTTATTACGAAGAAGGTTCTAAAGACTGGGCCAGTCTAACATCAACTTCAGGAAAAGAAATTGTTCATAGCCTATATCTGATAGGTGATGGCGGAGAATTAGACGACACCATAAATGAAAGAAATTTTGTTCTCGATGCTGTATATAATCAACTTGAAGCAGACAAAACAGAAACCAGTCTAGTTTACTTAGGTGACAATGTCTATCCTAAAGGTTTGCCAAGTAAAAAGTCCAGCACCAGAAGCATATCAGAAAAAATACTCAATGCCCATATTAAACTAGCGGAAGCTCATGATGGACCCACTTACTTTATCCCAGGCAATCACGATTGGAACAAGCACAAAAAAGGAGGGCTAAAAGCCATTAAGCGACAAGAGAAATACATTGAAACCTTTGACACAAAAGCACACAGAATCAAATTTTATCCTAACGATGGTTGTGCAGACCCTAAGGTTGTAAAAATCCACAAGGATCTCGTATTCGTCTTTTTAGATTCACAATGGTGGCTTCAAGATTGGCGTCATGAAAAGAAAATCAATAGAGGCTGTGATATTAAATCGCGTGGTGATTTATTGAAGCGTGTTGAAGAAATATTTGTTGACCACAAGAATGATGAGATCGTCGTATTGATGCACCACCCTATCTTTACTAATGGCACCCATGGTGGAAAATATAATTTACGACATCATCTATTTCCTCTCACAGAAATTAAGCATAATTTATGGATTCCGCTTCCTCTAATTGGTTCCTTATACCCCATGTATCGGCAGGTCACAGGATCCAAACAAGACAATACCAACAAGATCAATAAAGACATGATCCATGGCATTAATGATATAGCTAAAAAACTTCGAGTTAATGCCATATTTGCTGCTGGTCATGAACATGGCCTACAGTTTTTTGATAAAAATAGACTGCAATACATTGTCAGCGGCGGTGGCTCTCGAAAAGATTATATAAAGAAAGGAAGCGGTGCAGATTATGCTCATGGAGCACGCGGCTACACCAAATTATTATTTCATGCAGATTTTGAGACTTGGGTTGAATTTTATTCAGTAGAAGGTCTGGACGCTCCGCCTGTTCTAGAATTTCGTAAAATGATAAGAGCACCGCGAGCCGGCACAGTCGAAGAAGAATCAAAATATCCGCCCATTAACACAAGCACTAAAACCATTGCAGCAAACGAAAAATTTGGCGCAGGTGGATTTAAAAAACTATTTCTTGGAGAACAATACAGAGATATATGGAGCACCCCTGTAGAGGCGGAAGTCATTGATCTAGAAAGTAAATTAGGTGGATTGACGCCCATAAAAAAAGGAGGAGGTATGGCCTCCAATTCACTAAGAATGCAACATGAAAATGGCAAGCAATACATATTAAGATCCATTAAAAAAGACTACACCAAATTGGTCCCGCCTGGATTCGAAAATCTAAAACTGCTCGACGTATTAGCTGATCAAAACAGTGCCAGTCATCCCTATAATGCCTTGATTATACCGCATCTATCAAAAGCAGCAGGTGTTTATTATACACATCCTAAACTGGTCTACTTACAACACCAAAGAGGCTTAGGAAATTACAACAGTCAATTCCCTGAAGAACTATATCTATTAGAAGAAAGACCTAATGGTAACTGGAGTGATGCAGCACAATTTGGCCATTGCGAAGATATCATTGGTTATACAGATTTACTTGAAACCTTAAGAACTAAAAAGAACCACTTTGTTGATCAAGAATGGGTTTTAAAATCTAGAATGTTTGATCTATTTATCCATGATTGGGACCGACATGATGATCAGTGGAGATGGGCGCATTTTGAAAAAGACGGAAAGCATGTTTACAGACCCATCCCAAGAGATAGAGATCAAGCATTTTATAAATTCGTAGGAGTCATTCCATGGTACATTGCCAATTTTGTCCAGAAGAATTTCAAGACCATAAAAGGAGATCTAAAGGATGTAAAGAATCAAGCCTTTAATGCTAAGCACTTCGATCGCTATTTTCTGCACGAATTAGAGTGGTCAGACTGGAAGACTATCATTAATCAAATGCAATCCGACTTAACGGACCAAGATATAGATGAGGCCGTATCACACTTTCCTAAAGAAGTGATGCTACTCAATGATGATGAAGAGTTAGCAAGTCTATTAAAATCAAGACGCGACAATTTAGAAAAGATAGGTCGTAGATTATATGACTTTTTATCTGAAGAAGTAGAAATCACAGGCACAGATAATGATGATATATTTGAAATTGATTATGTCGAAAACGGAATTATTGTCAAAGTATTTGTCGATCGTAAAAGCAAAGGACCACTTTTAAAGTACGAACGTCTATTTAGTTCTGATCAAACAAAAGAGATTAGACTATATGGATTGAGAGGCAAAGATCAATTCAATATAAGCGGCAACCAACGTCATGCTATAAATCTTACGATCATTGGTGGTGAGGATAAAGACAAAGTTAATACAGATCACCCTACAGTCAAACCAAAAGTTTACGATGATCTTAAGGGCGCTGAGGTGGCTGGAAGTTTTATTGACAAGCGCTCTTCAGATTTAGAAGTAAATGAGTATGACAGAAGTGGCTTTAAGTACAATACAAATTTCCCTTACATCTTCTTTGGAAATACTGTAGATGACGGCTTTTGGATCGGAGGTGGTGTCAACTGGGTGAAACAAGGATGGCGCAAAGATCCATTTAAATCAAAGCAAAGTCTTTCTTTCGCTGTAGCGCCTGGCAGTCAAGATGCCTTAATGTTTAATTACAATGGTCAATTCACTGATGTCTTAGGACGTTTAGATTTTGTACCAACAGTAACATTACAATCCCCACAGTATGAAAACTATTTCGGATTAGGGAATGAAAGCACTAACCCTCTAAGAGATATACAATATCATTGGGTGCGTATGAAGTCATTAGATGTAGCGCCTCTATTAAGAAAAAATATTGGCAGCAGTGGTTTTATAGACTTTGGACCTATGTATCAATTTAAAAATGTTCAAAATACTGAAGGACGGGTTAGTGATGACCCAACCAATGGGTTAAGCGCTGACGCCTTTGAGGAAAGACATTTCATAGGAGGTCAACTAAACCTAGGTTTATCCTATCTGGATAGCAAAGTATTTACTGCTAATGGATTTGATTTAAATGCAGGCATCCAACATTGGCACGAACCATCAAAAGGTGAAAACATTACCCAGCTAAATGCATCATTTGCCTTTTATGTTAAGCTTGTAAATAGACCTGCATTAGTATTCGCCAATAACCTAGGCTACGACAGAGTATTTGGCGGAGAAGATTTACAGTTTTATCACTACGCTAACTTAGGCAATAATCGAGGATTAAGAGGATACAGAAACGAACGATTCAGAGGCCATACAGCTTTCTATCACAATGTAGATTTAAGGCTCAAACTCTTTGAATGGGATAACAATTTCCTACCAATGGACATTGGTCTCGTTGGCGGTTATGATTATGGGCGCGTATCCCTTGAAGATATCGAATCAGACAAATGGCATCGCAGTCAAACCATCGGCATTTGGATGGACATTTTAGGGTTAACCATCATACAACCCTACTATAGTTTCAATGAAGAGCAAAATACGTTCACTTTAAGAATGGGCTTTAATTTTTAATATGACAGAAAATAGCCGTTTTGGACCCATCCGACTTCCCTTATAAGGGAAGCATTACGCTTACGTTTTATTGAGGGGCATTATGTGTCATATATGAGAAGTTTTAATTCATAAAAACAACACGGTAGTATAAAAGCAGTCACACAATAATTTTATGAAAGAAGAAGAATTTCTAGAACCCATAAAAAGAAAGCAAGACAATGAATACACAAAGCTTTCCTACTATAACTTTTTGATTTCGACAGGGCTTTTCATTTTATATTTTTTCTTGGGCCTCGCTCTTCCTTCAAAACTGACATTCATCCCAATCTTAATTTTCGTTTTATACTCAATCAGCAGCCTAAGTGGATTAGGCTTTGCTATTCAATCCATCAGAAAGAAGGATACCAATAGTGCACAAAAAATTATCGGATTTATTGGCAATATTTTACTCTTTCTGATGACATCTGGATTAATAGCCTATTTGGTTGTAGATGTAATGGATCATCATGTTTTTTAGACTCAGAAAGAAATTAATGTTGAAAGATCTGAAATCATCTTCGTCTTCTACGTTTATTATTATCAACCTTAAAAAAGGCGTATCTGAATTTTAAAGAGAAAGAAAGATTAAACCCATAATTTGTATTCGAATCCAGCATTTGATCTCTCAATGATAAAGTGGGATCTTTAGTCTTTAAGTCATCTAAAAGCAACAAAGGGATTTGAGGGTTCAGTTCAAGATCCAAGTATGTACTAACACCAAGTTTAAAAGATAATAAGGGGGCAAACAATAACCTCAAATCTATTATGTCACCATAAATTCCCGATGAACTAGCAGTTGTAACTAAATTCTTTGAGTTTACATTAATGTATTGGCTTTGCAATTTCAAAGAAAGACCAAAACGGATTTGTTTTTCAAGGTTAAAATATTTTCCAAAACCATAACGCATTCCAACATTAATAAATCTGTACTCTTCACCATCTACTATCATAGAGGGCAGTCCTGCAATTCTATTCTCAAAATATGAATAACGTCTTTTATTATAACCTAATCCAATAAAGTCAAACTCGACAAATAGGCCATTAGACCTAAGAGTTTGTATTGAAAATCCAAATTTAACTTTATTTGAATACTGAAATGATCCTGTCCGACCTATGGTTAACATGAGTGAATCTACAGTAAAAATACCCGAAGTTGGTTGTAAAAAAGTATGATCAAAATCAAGAGCACTAATTTCAATAGTTTGTGCATGCCCAAAGTGATATTCCGATGGGTCATAAGTCATCATTAATGAAACACATTTCTGCAAAATGCTATTCTTCCTAGAAGATCTTTGTGCATCAAGATTAACAACAAGTAATAAAGAAAATATTACAAGAAGTATGTTCGCTTTCATTGTAAACTTTAATCAATCAAAAGTAGTTACAATAAATATTTTTCAATAAAAAAAGGTGAACACAAACGCATTCACCTTCAAAATATATTCTATTTTGACTAATCCTTATCTAGGCCTCAGATTAAACTCTACCCTTCTATTCAGTGCTCTTCCACTTAAACTATTGTTATCTGAGATCGGTTTTGTTTCTCCATATCCTGTATGGCTCATTCGAGAACTGGCCACGCTTCTTCTTACCAAATATTCGTAACATGCTCGAGCTCTCTTTTCCGAAAGCAATTGATTGTTAACGGAAGACCCAACGTTATCCGTATGTCCTTCAATGATCAAATTATAATTAGGATACTTAGACATGATATTGGCAATCTGATTTAACACAGGGTAAGACTCTGGTTTTAAAGTAGCTTTACCTGTATTGAACTGTACGGCTCTCATGGCTGTTTCTAATGTACTTAGATCTGATGCATCAATACCTGGACAACCGCTATTCGCTACAGAACCTTTTTGATTTGGACATTTATCTCTGCTATCATCAATACCATCACCATCACTATCTGGACATCCATTCAAAGATCTTAAGCCTGGTCTATCTGGACATCTGTCATCAAAATCAGAAATACCGTCTGCATCTCTGTCTGGACAACCAGAAGCACTTGCAGAACCTGAAAGATTAGGGCATCTATCTTCGCTATCCGGAATACCGTCGCCATCTGAATCATTTTCAGAAGGACAGCCATTATTATCAATGCTTCCTTTAATATTTGGACATTTATCCAAGCTATCTACAACACCATCACCATCGGTATCCTTGTCTGCACTTTCAGGACAACCATTATTCTCCTTTGTACCGAACATATTAGGACATTCATCATCATTGTCTGAAACACCATCACCATCGCTGTCTGGACATCCTTTAAATAAAGCCACACCTGCGATGTTAGGACAGTCATCTCTATAATCTGGAATACCATCATCATCACTATCTGGACAACCTTTAAGATCAATAGGACCAGCAATCTGAGGACACAAATCAATATCATCTTCTAATCCATCACCATCGCTATCTAATAAATCTTCATCCATTTTTGGCTTATCTGTTTTCTCAACAGGGTTGCCAAATAAATACGTGATTCCTAAACCATGATGTAGATTATTGCGATTTTCGGCTAAAGAGTATCTATATTCTGACTGCCAATTAATAAAGGCATTTTCAGCTATTTTAAAATAGACCCCTACGCCAATTGGAATTTGAACATTAAATTCTCCTTCTTCTTCTAGTTGACCACCTAGACCTAACATACCATAAGGTTGTAAGTTAGCATCAGGCTTGTAAAACAAGTATTGGAGTGTACCATCTAAGCCATAGACCTTCTTGTGGAAACAATTATTAAAATCTTGATTGTGGCTCGTCACTACGCCATACTTAAATGGGATCGAAATGTTTATATTCTCATTGATGCTCCTTAACAAGCCTATTTCGAAGCCATTGTGATAAGCACCAAAATTGGATATATCGCCTCCATTTTGAGATTGATAATCCATAAAAAGGACTTTAGAATTGATGCCCCATGGATAATTGGGGTTTTGGGCATCCAAAGTGGATATATTCATCCACAAAAACAAAAGTGTTACGGCTAGTAATCTTTTCATGTTTTCTTTTAAAATCTTAAACAACAAAATTAACACTATTTATTAAGAAAAATCTTAATATGATAACTAATATAGGGATTGACGTGTATGTATTAATTGCTGAAATGCAATTAGTTAGGTCTCATTGAACCTCAAATATCGACAAAATATCCGGTAGTTCTATTCTTTTCAACCTCATTCCAATTAAAGTAACGTCCATTCATGGCAATATATACACCTGGTGGAAGAATTTGTGCGAAGGCCAATGCGCTTCCCAAGTTGAAAAAACCGTCCGAAGAAGTACCAAAAGCAATAGGAATCATCGCTCCAGTGAGTACTATTGTCTTATTTATGTTAGCCTCAGCTAAAATCCTAGCTGTATCTACCATTCGATCTGTACCATGCGTAATGAGCACCTTGTTTGACGCACACTTTTTACAATTATGCACAATGATTTGATGATCCTCCTCTTCCATTTCTAGACTATCAACCATCATCAGGGTTTTTACATCTAAATCAAGGGTGCATCTGCCAGCCTCAAACATATTTTGAAGATGGGAATCCTTAAAATACAATTCTCCTGTAATGAAATTGTACTCTTTATCAAACGTGCCCCCAGTGACGAAGACTTGAATTTGTTCTTGCTGGCTGTTCATGGTTACAATGGAATATTTCCGTGTTTTTTATCAATCGGCTTAATTGATTTATTCTGCAACATGGCAAAAGCTTTAATTAGCTTGACTCTAGTGTATTTAGGTTCTATAACTTCATCTACAAAACCTCTAGAAGCGGCAGAATAAGGATTGGCAAATAAGTTGGAATACTCTTGTTCTTTTTTCAGCAATTCAGCTGCAGGGTCATCACTGTTTTTGATTTCTTTCTTAAAAATAATCTCACTGGCACCTTTGGCACCCATTACAGCAATCTCCCCAGAAGGCCAACAATAATTCATATCTGCGCCAATATGTTTAGAATTCATCACATCATAAGCGCCACCATAGGCCTTTCTCGTAATCACAGAGATTCTAGGTACCGTGGCCTCGCTAAATGCATACAATAACTTGGCGCCATTGGTAATAATGCCATTCCATTCTTGGTCTGTACCCGGTAAAAATCCAGGCACATCTACCAATACCAACATGGGCACATTAAAAGCATCACAACATCTGACAAAACGTCCCGCTTTCCTCGACGAGTTGACATCTAATACACCAGCCAATGACATAGGCTGATTAGCAATAATACCGATATTTCTACCCGCCAAACGTGCAAAACCAACAACGATATTTTCAGCAAAATCTTCATGAATTTCCATAAAGGAATCTTCATCGATGATGTCCTTTATAACCGCTTTAATATCATAGGGCTGATTGGGATTATGAGGCACAATATCATTGAGACTTTCAATGACCTCATCACCTAATGCGTATTCTTGATCAATAGGTTTTGAATGACAGCTTTGCGGTAAATAACTTAAAAGTTGCTTAACCCTGTTTATACAATCCACATCTGAAACCGCACGCATATGCGTAACGCCTGACTTACTAGCATGAGCCACAGATCCGCCAAGATCTTCCGCACTGACATCTTCATTGGTAACCGTTTTTACAACATTGGGACCTGTAACAAACATGTAAGATGTTTGATCCACCATGATTGTAAAATCCGTTATCGCTGGAGAGTAAACGGCACCTCCAGCACAAGGTCCCATAATGGCAGATATTTGGGGAATATAACCTGAGGCCTTCGTATTTCTGTAAAAGATATCAGCGTAGCCACCTAATGATTTAACCCCTTCCTGAATTCGAGCTCCACCAGAATCATTCAAACCAATAATAGGTGCTTTATTTTCCATCGCCAACTCCATAATCTTGACGATCTTCTCAGCATGTGTCTCCGAAAGTGAGCCACCAAAGACAGTAAAGTCTTGAGCGAAAGCAAAAACAGTACGACCATTCACTAAACCATAACCAGTAATCACGCCATCTGAAAGAATACGTTGCTTATCCATCCCAAAATCAAAAGATCGATGTTCTACAAGCATACCAATCTCTTCAAAAGTCCCCGCATCAAACAATAGTTCAATACGCTCTCTTGCAGTCAACTTTTTCTTAGCGTGTTGCTTATCAATACGCTCCTGACCACCTCCCAATTTAGCTTGAGCCCTCTTTTCTTCTAAAATTTTGAATTTTTCCATATTAAATCAATGCTAAGCAATATAAAGATGTTTAAAAATATAGCGGATTAAAGTAAACTCTATCTATATTCTTTAATTTTACACATTAAAAATAATCTTAATGGCTACTCATTTATTGTCCCGTAAAATACAGAATATGTCGGAGTCTGCAACAATACAAATGGCTCAGAAAGCACGGGATTTAAAAGCACAAGGACATGATGTTATTTCCTTAAGTTTAGGCGAACCAGATTTTGACACGCCAGACTATATCAAGGCTGCTGCCAAACAAGCTTTAGACAACGGTTATACCAAGTATACCCCTGTTGCCGGACTAATGGAATTAAGGGAAGCCATTTCGAGTAAATTCAAAAGAGACAACAACTTAGACTACGCCCCAAATCAAATCGTCGTCTCTAATGGTGCGAAACAATGTATTGCTAACATTTGCTTGGCTTTATTAGATCCAGGAGACGAGGTGCTCATCTTTACACCTTACTGGGTTTCTTATTTTGAGATTGTCAAGTTTGCTGGAGGCGTCCCTGTACCTGTTTATGCAGGGATAGAAGACGACTACAAAGTTTCACCTCAGAAACTAAAAGAAGCTTTAAACGAAAAAACAAAGTTGATCATTTACTCCTCTCCAAGTAACCCTACTGGAAGTGTCTACACTACGGAGGAATTAGAAGAACTAGCAAAGGTCATTTCTAATGTCAATGATCTTTTTGTCATTGCTGATGAGATATATGAATACATCAATTTCCAAGAGAAGAACCCAAGCATTGCTCAGTTCCCCGGTATGATGGAAAAAACCATCACCGTTAACGGCATGTCTAAAGGATTTGCCATGACTGGATGGCGATTGGGCTATATGGCAGCCCCTCAATGGATAAGCGCGGCCTGCGCAAAGGTCCAAGGACAGTTTACATCTGGCGCTAATGCTTTTGGTCAAATGGCCGCAGCGCATGCCCTACAGAACGAACCTTCAAAACAGGATTATATGAAGGATAAATATTTTAAAAGAAGGGCACTTGTGAAAGCCAGACTTGATAAAATTGATGGTATTCAAGCTAATTCCCCTCAAGGCGCTTTCTATTTCTTTCCTAATGTCAGCCAACTATTTGGCAGAAGTAACGGCAAAAGAATCATTAGCGACGCCAATGAATTATGTGACATCCTTTTAACTGAAGCGCACGTAGGTGCGGTCACTGGTGACGCCTTTGGTGACCCTAACTCCATTCGATTTTCTTATGCTACTTCGGAAGAGAAGTTAACTGAAGCTATGGATAGGATTGAAAAGACTTTAGCGAATTATAAGTAAGTAAAGATGCTTATTAACAATACACAAATCCTATAATCCTGAAGCAGAGCCTCACCAAAATCGCCATCGTCGTCAATGATTATGACGAAGCCATAGATTTCTATGTCAACAAACTGGATTTTGAATTAACCGAAAACATCCCATTATCAGAAAGCAAGCGTTGGGTCGTCGTGACACCACCCGGATCTGATTGCTCCTTACTTCTTGCTAAAGCCTCTAATGAGCAACAACAATCAAGCATAGGCAACCAAACAGGAGGCAGAGTTTTTCTGTTTTTGCACACGGACAATTTCGATAGAGATTATGAAAAGTACACACAACGAGGTGTCCGCTTCATCAGACCGCCAGAGGTTCAAGCGTATGGGAAGGTTTCGGTTTTTGAGGATCTGTATGGGAATAAGTGGGATTTGATTGAGCCCGCGAGATAATGAATAATGAATA
>JAHDIN010000012.1:0-55324 GCA_020630775.1 Saprospiraceae bacterium
TTTTAAGCAAGTAATTATCTATATCGCATCGAGGTTACAAACCTCGACGATCGGGCTGCGAGCCAAGCAAAAGCATCTTAGAAAGGACTAGCGCTTTTGGAAATGCCTGTACTGAGCGAGCACAGCGAGTCGAACGTATTGCCGCAATGGGAAAAGTATCAATTATGGTTTATAATCGTGAATTCATTATGAATAAGGAAACTGTGTAATTAATCTAAAAATCCGCAACCTTACAAATAAACAGAAAATTGAACCTAGAAACCTAGAAACCTAGAAACCTAGAAACCTAGAAACCTAGAAACCTAGAAACCATACAATCCCTAAGCCAAAATCGACAACTGAAGTTCCAAGTAATAACATCAGATTATAAAGCAACTCACGAGTTTCTAATTTCCAATTACGAAATTCCAATCACCATTCACTATTTTGAGTAAAATTCCTACATGAAGCATCTCGGTATAAAATTGTCTCTATTTATTAATTATTTCGTTTTCGCCATTCTATTAAATAGTGTGGGTGCTATATTGCTTCAATTGCAGCGAAATTTTGATATGACGAAAGCTGAAGTTTCAGTTTTAGAGGGATTTAAAGATTTACCTATAGCAATTGCATCCTTTTTTGTTGCTTCTTTTTTACCAAAGTTTGGAATTCGAAAAGGTATGATGTTAGGATTGCTAGCAGTCACAGTGATGTCGTTTGCAATGCCATTGATTACAGATGATTTTTGGCAGTTTAAATTGCTTTATGTTATTGTAGGCGTTTCATTTGCAATAATCAAAATAAGTGTATTTGCGACCATCGGTTTGATTACAGAAGGAGAGAAAGAACACAGTAGTTTAATGAGTTGGTTAGAAGGATTTTTTATGGTAGGTGTATTAATAGGAAATTTGATCTTTAGCTTCTTTATAGATGACGATAACCAAAAGTCATTGGAGTGGTTGAATGTGTATTACTTTTTAGGCGCTTTGTGTATGGTGGCTTTTCTATTGGTGTTCTTTTCTAAGTTAGACGAAACAAAAGCAAAAAATGAATCCAGCGATTTAAAGGAAGACTTCCTAGGTATGCTAAAATTGGTTATCAAACCTCTAATCCTTGTTTTTGTAGTAAGTGCTTTTTTATTTGTTTTACTAGAACAAAGTTTTCAAACTTGGTTTCCTACTTTTTATGAAGATACCTTAAAGTTACCAGCCTCAATGAGTGTGCAAGCCGGTTCCGTTTTAGCTGGTGCTTTTGCAATAGGAAGAATTTTAGCAGGCTTTGTTTTACGAAAGGTCAATTGGTTAGTATTTCTGCTAAGCTGTTTGGGTTTAGTCGCCGCATCTATTCTAATCAATTTACCCATGGCCAAAGATGCCGTCATGCCTGATCATGTTAATTGGTCCAACGCCCCTATTATTGTCTGGGCGATACCTGTAATGGGATTATTTTTAGCACCTATCTATCCTACAATAAATTCAATGATTCTTTCTGCTATTCCAAAGTATTTACACAGCACCATGTCAGGTTTAATTGTTGTCTTCTCCGCCTTAGGAGGTACTTTGGGTTCACGAATTACAGGCGAAGTATTTGAAAGATATGATGGCACAACTGCTTTTTATATGGCATTGATTCCCTTAGCATTATTGGCAATGTCTTTAATTACTTTCAATTTTTTAAAGAAAAAAGAACATAGCTTTTCTTAAATGCAATCACCAGATTTAATTTTTCAAGAATTATTCAAGGACTTACACCAAAGTAAGCTTTGGAATGATCAGAAAATAATTAGCGATGCTATACCACTTCTTGATCCAGAAATAATTTTAACGAATTATAGATCCCAGAAGCAGAAGCCGAATTTTGATCTCAAACATTTCTTTGATGAACACTTTAAAATCCAGCAAGATAAGATAGCTGAATTCGAAAGTGATACGTCTATAAGTACTGAAGAACACATTAAACGGATTTGGCCGTTATTAAAAAGAGAAGCGGATGATGCCACTTTAAAGAATGGAAGTTCTTTGATCCCGTTACCTTTTCCTTATATAGTACCTGGAGGTAGATTCAATGAAATATATTATTGGGATAGTTATTTCACGATGCTGGGCCTACAAGTACATGGCAGAATTTCTGAGATAGAGGGTATGGTGAAAAACTTTGCTTACCTCATTGATACATATGGCTTTATTCCTAATGGCAATCGATCTTACTTTTTAGGAAGATCTCAACCGCCATTTTTTGCATTGATGGTAGAGCTGTTGGCTGAATCTTTAGGTGATCAGATCTTGAAAAATTTCTATCCTCAGCTTGAAAAGGAGTATCATTTCTGGATGGATCAGCATCTTCAAAATGATTCGACATTACAAAAACGAAAAATCAATTTAGAAGAGCAAGTTGTTTTAAATAGATACCATGATGCATATCCTCAAGCAAGGCAAGAAATGTATCAACACGATTTAGATGCATTTAGTCAAACACAAAGGATCGAGAAAGAGTTTTTTCTTGATGTAAGAAGTGCTTGCGAATCAGGCTGGGATTTTTCTTGTCGTTGGTTTAAAAATAGAAATGACTTTGATTCTATTCAAACCAGCCAAATTCTACCGGTCGATTTAAATTGTTTACTCTATCAATTAGAATTGACATTATCTAAAGCATCAGCGGCAATAAATGATCATGCAAAGCATGAATTTTATCGACTGCAAGCGGCGAATAGAAAAAGCCTAATTAATAAATACTTTTGGAGCGATTCGATAAATTTTTATTCTGATTATAATTTCATAGAAAAGCATTCTACGGATATTTTTAGTTTGGCTGGGGTTTATCCTTTATTTTTTAAAATCGCTTCTCAAGAACAAGCATCGAATTGTTCTCAAATTATTAAATCTCAATTTCTAAGGGATGGGGGTTTAGTATCCACGATTTACAATACGGGTCAGCAATGGGATGCACCCAATGGTTGGGCGCCATTACAATGGATGACAATAAAGGGCTTAATGAATTATGGCTTTAATGAATTGGCTGAAGATATTGCTCAAAGATGGACGGATTTGAATACTTCAGTATTTAAACGTACAGGAAAAATGATGGAAAAGTATAATGTAGAAGATACTTCATTGTTAGCTGGAGGCGGCGAATATGAAGGTCAAGCAGGCTTCGGCTGGACGAATGGCGTTTTTGTCAAGTTGATGCAAATCTTGTCTTGAGTAAGATTTTTATTAAAAATGGATCCATAGGAAAAATTGTCAAAATCTAAGGAAATCTTGACTATAGTCCCCTTCGATGTATAATATAAGTTTGTAGTGTAATAATTGAGACATGAAAAATTTATATTTCCTATCAACACTGTTTATTCTTCTCCTTGCGAGCTGTATCGGCGATGATTTTATTGATGACTTTGTAGAACCTGAGATTCGGATTTTAAATCCTATTCAATCTCTAGAAACAGGATCAACATATCAAATTGAGGTACTTTATTTAAATAATGTTGGCGAACAAGAAGCAACAGAATTTATTTGGTCGAGTTCTGATAGCAATATTGCTTCCGTCGACGCAAATGGAATCCTCACAGCAGTTAGTCCAGGAGTTGTTAATATCACGATACAAACGCAATTAGATTTAGATATACTTGATACTTCTTTTGAACTTGAGGTAGGGGAGTCTACCATTGAAGCAGTGACTTCAATACAAGGTATTATAGAAACTACCACATTTTATACACTTGAAGGAAATTTCGAAATTAACGAAACAGCTAACGGTATTGTAATAGACATTGATGAAACCTACCGAGCTTCTTCAAATTTACCCGGACTTTACGTTTACCTTTCAAATAATAGGAACAATGTTTCAAATGCACATGAAATATCTAGGGTAGATGTTTTTAGTGGTGCCCATAGTTACGAAATAGAAGATGTGAGCATTAACGATTACAATTTTATAGTCTACTTCTGTAAGCCATTCAATGTAAAAGTTGGAGAGGCAGAAATCAAAAACTAAAACAATGAAAAATTCAATTTTAATAGTTCTATTAGGTCTAAGCATTAATTTATTCGGAGGAGGACCTTGGCCACAACCTAAAGGCGCCGGATATATCAAGTTATCAGAATGGTGGACTGTATTTGATCAGCACTATACCGATTCTGGTTTGATTGACCCAAATTTAACTACTGGCGTATTCAATACTAATTTGTATGCTGAGTATGGCTTTACAAATAGATTTACAGGAATCGTTAATGCCAATTTGTTTTCAAGAAACTTCATGAATAATTTAAAGTCAAATACTACCGGAAATACTATTGTACCTGGCGAAGCTCTAAATTCCGTTGGAGATATCGATGTGGTATTTAAATATGGTTTGAATCAACCTAGTTCGAAGATCCCGGTTGCTGTAAGTTTGACCCTAGGATTGCCAACAGGTACTTTAGGTGGCGGTGCACAAGGAAACCTTCAAACAGGAGATGGAGAATTTAACCAAATGATTCAAATTGATGCGGGAACAGGTTTTAAATTAGGAAAATTTCCTGCATACTTTAGCACCTATGTTGGTCTAAATAATCGAACTGAAAATTTCTCTGAAGAATTTAGATATGGTTTGGAATTAGGCATAAATATCATCCCCGAAAGATTGTGGTTGACCTCTAGATTAACAGCTGTAGAATCATTTAAAAACGGTTTGCAAAGTGGTGCGATAAATAGTACAAGCATATTTGCAAATAACACAGAATTTACTTCCATCGGTCTTGAAGCAAATTTAGAAATTGCTAATGGTTTTGGTTTATCAGCTGGTTTTGCTGGTGCTATTCGAGGAGAAATTATAGCTGCAGCCCCATCTTATTCTGTAGGTGTTTACAAGAAATTCTAATGTTAAAGAATAATATGATACGCTAACGAATTTTATAGTGTTATTTAAAAACGTTATCTAAGAGAATCGAATCGACATATGTGGGTTCGATTTTTCTCTTTTTTAGAAGAGCTACAATATATTTTGTAATTTTTAGCTTGTTTAGTAAAGATTACATTTTGAACGTTAAAGCTTTAGTTTTTACTGCTTTTCTATGCTTTATGTTAAATGGGGTAGATGGCTATTCTCAAGATTTAAGTCAACTACAATTCTCGCCGAGTTTTAGCCATACAGCGATACAGCATTCAGGCTTCTCACCTTTTGTTAAATCAGGAAATTTATGGGGTATCAATATCGCTTATACTAAATTGACTAAGAATCCATGGTTTTTACAAATGGAGTTTCACAGTGGAAATTTAAATAGCGATATCGACGGGGACATAAATTTCTTCAATTTCTTAGATTTTGAAATGCGTTTTGCAAAGTTATTCGGGATATCGGAAAAGTTGGCTATTGGTCCTTCATTTTCACTGTTGGATGGATTTGTAGGAAAGAGCAGATTTTCAAACAATACCTATCTCCATGATGCTACAATTCCTTCCATAGCTTTTGTTGCAAGATATGCTAGTGATATTTCTGAAAAGTTGACTCTAGAAAATCAATTTATAGTAGATGCATTATTCATAAATTCAAGAAATGAATTCTCGGGAAGACCAAGTATTAAGTTTAGATTTTCAAGCCCTTCGGATCGCCTTAATTTGTCAAATAAATTAACCTTTTTACTTAAGACCCCCAAAAGCAATCTTTTATTTACTTATCGCTTCGCCTATATGCGAAATAATCCTGTTGACGCTACGTTGTTTCAGCACGGTTTTGAGTTTGGGGTCAGATATTATTATAACAACGTAGAAGAAGAAACAGATGAAAGGGATAATTAATTTTTTGTTATTCATATTATTGTTCTCCGGTTGTGCTTCGCAGTTGGATGAAATTGAAAATACGCAACAATCAAATTTTGATTTCGTTTGGCACACACTTAATGAAAAGTTTAGTCTTTTTGATGTCAATGACATTAGAGATTGGAATCTTATTTATCAGGAATATGAAAATGAGATTTCAGATAATATTTCAGATGATTCCTTGCATAATGTTCTTAATAGAATGGTCTTGGAATTAAAAGATCGTCATTCAAGTATAGCAAGTCCATTTCAATATCAAAGGGAATTTTTTCCAGGAAATATTGACGAACAGGTTGTTCAAAATAATTATCTCTCTAATGCAATAACAGAAGGTGGCATGCAATATAGTTTACAAAGAGATAATGTATCTTATTTATATATTGAATCCTTTAGAGACTTTATAGGCATAGATAATGTCAGAACTTTAATTGCAGATATTAGTTCTACTAACGGACTAGTTATAGACATAAGAGGCAATCAAGGAGGCAGTGAAGAAAATGCCTTAACCCTTGCTCAAGCTTTATATGATGAGAAACGATTTGTAAAAACTTCGTTTACAAAAAATGGCCCCGATAGAGACGATTTTATTGAGTTTTATAGATCTGAAGTATCGCCTTGGGACTTTGATACATTTACTAAACCAATCGTTTTGTTGGTCGATCAAAATACATATAGCGCATCTTCTGATATGGTGCTCATGATGCGCGTATTGCCTCATGTTACTATTATGGGTGATAGAACAGGAGGAGGACACGGTACACCTGTAATGGAGCAAATGCCCAATGGTTGGATTTTAAGATACTCAAGTTCTTATGTTTTGGATCCTAATGGCGTTAATGTAGAAAATGGCATTGATCCTGACCAATTTGTTTTACTTGATAATAACCTAGCTGCTCAAGGTGTAGATAGCGTCATAGAAACAGCTATTGATTTTTTAAAGTGATCTTAATCCATATAGAATGAACTTTAGGTTGTTAGCGTTAGGTATTTTATTTCTCTTAAGCTGTGGAAGTGAAGACACTTCTGAACCTACCATCTCACCTGCAGCATTAAGTTATATGAATTCCATACTTAAGATTATGGAAGATAATTCAATTAATAAAGACGAGATTGACTGGGTTGCATTTAGGGCAGAAGTTTTAGCTCAAATTGAAAATGCCCAAACAATTGGAGAAACCTTTCTTGGGATCGAACGGGCACTAACACTACTTGGAGATAATCATAGTTTTTATATCAGTGCAGCAAATCAATTTGTGTCCGGAGAAGGCGATTTAGATTGTGTATTTAATTCATTCCAAGAACTAAATGTGCCTAATAATATTGGTTATGTAAGAGTGGATGCTTTTTCTGATGGCGATCCAAGTGCAATTATAAACTTTGCAAACGCGATACATACAGATATTCGTATTCAAGATCAAAGTGATCTAATTGGTTGGATTGTAGATTTAAGAGAAAACTCAGGAGGTAACATGTGGCCAATGTTGGCAGGTTTGGGTTCTTTATTGGGAGATGGAATTCATGGTTTCTTTATAGATCCTGATGGAAACCAAACACCTTGGAGTTACTCTAATGGCACATCTTTCAGTGGTACGTTTGGAATAACATCCGTTGATAATCCATATAATCTACGCAATAGCGATCTCCCTATTGCGGTACTATTAAGTAATGGCGTGGCCAGTTCAGGGGAAGCTATTGCCATTTCATTTACTGAGTTAGAGAATGTAAAAAGTTTCGGTGCAGCTACCTGCGGATTATCAACTTCGAATAATACCTATACATTGAGTGATGGTGCTTTATTATTGGTAACCACAGCATATATGGCAGATAGAAATAAAGTGATGTATGGAGGCCCTATAGAACCAGATTCTATTGTCGGTACAAATCAAATTTTACAAGCTTCTATTGAATTTATTGAGGGTTAAAATCGAACTTGAATTTGTTTTCTATCCTTATGCATTCTAAAATCTCTAAAAGTGTCATTGATATCTAACATCACAATATTGGAATGTCCTTCAATGGTGAGTAGAAACTGATTCCTAACATCAATATCTTTAATGCCTTCTCTAAATTGAATGGTTTTACAGATAGCTTTATAGTGGTCGTTTTCTTTGCTGATACTTTCTACTTCTAGCTCCAATTCTTTGCCATTAATTTGCCAGTTTGTCGATTCGTTTATATACTGACCTAAGTGTTCTGTCGTTATACTCGTTTTCTCTATGTTATGAACTGTATGGTAATCCTCAATGTCAAATACAATGCTTAATGACAAATCATTATCATGCTGTGATAAATTGAATACCGCTATGACCGCATCATGTCCAGTTGGGTAAATATGGAATGACAAAAGGCTTAAAATTAAAATCAATGTTTTCATTGAACAACGATTTTAGTTGACCCAATAATCTGCTTCTTTAGACTTACACTTAATGTGTACGTGCCAATAGGGATATTATTAAACTGTATAGATCCAGAGTCATTTAATTTCTGTAGAACAGTTTGTCCTTTTATATTGGAAATAGTAACAAGAAATTGTTGTTGCCCTAATCCATTTACAATAAAGTTCCCAAAATTTGGATTTGGAGCAATTGTAATTCCAAGCGTATTTAAAGCACTTGTGCTAGTGAGAATGCCATCACAATTTTCATCAATCGAATTACCAGGGACTTCTTCGGCGAGCGGATTGATATTGGGATCATTATCATCGCAATCAAATTCGTCTATGAAACCATCTTGATCAAGATCTTCACCTTCGAGACTAGGAGCTGACGATCTAAAGTCTGGACTTACGTTTCCTAGCATACATCTAGGGATTTCTGGAAAGTCAGAAGTAATAACATAGTAAAAGTCAAACGACTGCAAGCCATTTACGGTCTCGATTTCGATAGCGGCTTCGATGCCGTTACATTCATTAAGATCTCCTTTGCCACATATGTATTCAAAATCCTGAAAGTATTTTCCACTATAAGGTCCGCAAGGTTCTGAGATTCCATCTCCTGGTCGAAGTCCTCTCTTTAACTGAAAACTTGGTAATAACTCTTTCATATTACCGTCCTTGTCTGGTCCAAATCTATATACCACAGGGAAACCGTCAGACGCCCATCCTACATGAATGGGTTGGTCGGGAATCTCCATTGTCGTTGTGCTCCCTGGGTGCGTTGTTTCTAGGAATTCAAACATATTGCCGTGATAATGGTAACCGCTATTGTTTGTGTGCGCAGTGGCACAATCTAAAGATACTCTACCTTGTCCTTCACCTTGATTTGTCGTAGCTTCAAAAACCCAATCCCAATTATACTCTCCTGTAGCCGTGTTTTCAAATACAAATGGCAAGGCTGGAGTAGGCATCATAAATACACCATTGGTGGCGATTCCAAAATAATTCCCTGGCATATTATTATCTCGCGTTACTCTGGTTGTGTCTCCAGTAAACTGTGGATTCGCATCTGTTCTATAAATTTTATAGTTCGGTTCAGGGACTCTGTTGTTAACATGGCAAAAATCATGATTAGGATAATTGTTACTATAGATAATCCGCTGGTCTCCTTCAATGCGTTCCCAATAGACACTTGGAAATTGAGCTTGATCGCAACATCCAATATTTTCATCACTTAATTCATCTATGACACTACAATCATTATCACAATCATCGATCGTTGTTTCGTCACCATTCCTAATCCCATCATTGCAAGACCAACCCGATCTGATGGCCTGTGCTTCTTCTTCAAGCATCATTTTGATTTGTTCTTGTTCGGGAGTCAAATTATTGATTAAGTCATTGACCTCTCGTAAATCATCAATGACATCATAAAATTGTTGCGCTCCATTCTCATCTTGAATCAATTTATATCTTGAGGTTCTAATTGCCCAAGTAAGATTACCGTCGATTAAAGCATCACTGTAATTATAAGATCTTAAGGTTAAGCCTTCACACTCTAAATGAGGCTTGATGCTTAAGCTGTTGTTGACGCCACCAGCTTGTTGAACACCAATTAGCTCCAAGATTGTTGCATGCAGGTCTGCCACATGTACCAAGGCTGTTTCGGTTTCACCCTTTCGAGTTACATTTTTACCTGATATAAATAACGGTACTCTTATACCACCTTCCTTTAAAGTTCCTTTTACTTGCCTGTTGGGGTAATAGGTGTTTATAGAGCTTGGTGTACCATTATCCCCCATAAAAATGATGATGGTATGCTCTCTTTCTTCTGGATCGATGCTTAGAATAAGTCTATTGATCTCATGGTCCATCGCTTCAACCATAGCTTTATAGATGGAAATGTCATCTTGACCAGTGGTAGTGTATAAGCCGTCCGGTGGCAATTGAAAGGGTGAATGTGGTGCAACATGTGCCATCCAAAGAAACCAAGGTTGAGATTGATCATCTAGCCAATCAATGGCTCTATCTGTAATATGAGTTGTTACATACTCGTCGACCTGAACTCTTTGTTCATTAGCTACTTTGTTCCATTGGTAATAATCCTGGACAGCTCCAGTAAACAATCCTTCGTAATAGTCGACCCCATGTTCTGCTGGGTGATCAAAATCATTATTATCGCCAATATGCCATTTGCCAACCACGGCCATATTGTAGTCTATAGGACTTTCTTCTTTTATTCTATTAAATAATGAAGTATGGTCAGTCGATAAAGCACCTGGCACAGACATCACGCCAGTCTTAATGCCATATTTTCCAGACATGATTGAGGACCTTGTAGGTGTACAAGATGGTGTAGCCCAACAATTTGTAAAATTTAAACCATTTTCTCGTAGTGAATCTAAAGTGGGTGTAATGGGCTTATCTCCGGGAATATCATACCCATTAATAGCATCAATGCCTAAATCATCTGCAATGATTAGGAGGATGTTGGGACTTTGATTTTGAGCTTGAGTTATGTAATGTGTACATAAAATGAGACTAAGAAGGATGATCCTTTTCATTGTATAATTTGTAGAGTCAAGTAAGAATGGAGTTGGTCTGAACAATTTAGACTCATTTAACTTATATAAGTTTAATGGTTTTAATAAAATTTTCAAATTTGTATAACGTTCTTTAAAGATGAAAAATACATTCAAACTATCCGCCTTTTCGATTGCTATTCTTGTAATGTCCCTTAACTACCTTTGTGCACAAAGTCCGATTGGTGTATGGAAGACGATTGACGATGAAACAGGTGAAGCTAGATCTCACGTTGAGATTTTTGAAGAAGATGGCAAATTGCATGGAAAAATTGTCCATTTAATTGATCCTTCTTCAGATGTATGTAATTCATGTACTGGCGAGAGGCATGGCCAAAAATTAGTTGGGATGGAAATTCTTTGGGATATGAAACAAAAGAGTTCCGAATGGTCAGGAGGAAAAATATTTTCCCCCACTAAGGATAAAACCTACAAATGTAAACTTTGGCTTGAGGACGATAATACTTTAAAGGTGCGTGGTTATGTAGCATTATTTTATAGAACACAGACTTGGTATCGTGTCAAGTAATTAAGGCACTCTTTGGCCTTCTGCAGCTTCTAACAGCATGTACCATTCTTCATTGGTTAAGTTTATTTTAGTTGCTTTTAAAGCACTATCTACTCTTTCAGTTTTGGTCGTCCCTAAAATGGGTACAATTCCTGAAGGATGCTTCATTAACCAGGCTAGCAGAATTTGATCTGTTTTAGCGTCATATTTTTCAGATAGCTTTTTTGTTACCTTTCTTATCCTATTAAAATCTTCACGACCCTCTTCAGAAAATATAGCACCTCCTCCAAAAGGAGACCATGCTGTTGGTGTGATTCTATGTTTAATACATTGATCAAGCAATCCGTTTTTGAAAGGGGTTCTATATGAAATAGAGATTTCAATTTGGTGATTATCTAGTTTAAAGTAATCGTTAAGCATTGAAAATTGCGAAGTTGAGAAGTTGGAAACACCAAAAAATTTGACTTTGCCAGAAGACTTGAGTTGTGTAAAGGCTTCAGCTATTTCATCAGGTTCCATCAAGTAGTCTGGACGATGGATTAGAAGCAATTCTATTTGATCTATGTTTAATTGCTTTAGTGAATTTTCAGCTGACCAAATGATATGTTCTTTGGTAGAATCATAACTTTTCAGTTGATGATCAGGTCTTCTCTCGCTGAGCATTTTTATGCCGCACTTTGTTGTGATTTTTAGCTTAGACTTTAGATCTGGCCTACGTGCAATTAACTCACCAAAATGTGCTTCTTCACTGTAGTCTCCATAAATGTCAGCATGATCAAAGTCGACCAAACCATTTTCAAGACAATGATCTACAAAATTTTCTAGTTGTTGACTATCCATTTTAGCGCCCCATTCTCCTAAACGCATGGTACCTACGATGAGCGGTGAATCAAACATATTTGCTGTTTTCAATACTTCATGTTTTATGAGTCAAATATAGTGGGTAGCCTGATGATTCTTAAATTCTATAACAACAGGAATGCTAAGAAAGCAAATTAGAAACCGACGATTTACAGGAATTCTAGAAGTTTAATATTGATATAAAGTTAAACTGTGGACAATGCCCAGAAACATAGACAGCTTATACATTTACATTTCATATATATATGTTAATTTTATGTATAATCATATCAAACAGTGACTAAAATACTTAATCATTTAATCGTATTCTTCCTTTTTACATGCATTTGGTCCAATCTTAATGCTGAAGGAACAAGAGAATTAGCGCCAAATCCAAACATAAATATTGATGGAACTATTATCAATGATATAGCAGCTCTGCATTTAGATAATGCAGAATTTAACTTTTTTGGTTCTTTTGACAATCCTAATGAACAAGGAAGACTATTTATACATGTGGCGAATCCAGATCAAGAAGGTATATTTCTAGGCTTTAGTAATCCGCATCTCAATTTAAATAATGCGAATCCAATAGATATAGAATTTATTTATAGAGTTCTAGATCCTAATGGTAATGTAGTTTACGGACCAATTAGGGTTTTGCCTAATGAAGCAGGTCCGGGGATCATTGAAAGTTGGAACGAAGCTGTTAACGGTCCTACTCAATTAGGAAATGCAAATGGATACACTGCTTTAGAAATTACACCAGCAGATCTCACATCTCAAGGTTGGTCAGGAAAAGGCGATTACTATATTGAGTTTGATGCTATAGATAACGATGAATTTTTGATTGATTATTGGGATATATCTGTAGCGGATGTATCTAATGCTGCACCTATCGAAAAAAAAGGAAGAGTTTGGTCATTTAGTTGGGCGCTTTTTGCTATCAATGATTTTGGTTTTCCTAACCGACCATTTAATGGTTCGTTTTATGTGTGTGCGCCTGATGTTTCTGATCCAGATGCTGCCTACATCACTAAGATTGATTTTAATAACTCAGGATTTAGGCCTGCTGCATTCAATATTGCATTCAATAGTTTTGGTGTAACGGAGTCAGGAATTATTTCTGAAGATCGAAAAAGTTTTGAAGGAGGAAATTTAACGAAAGCGGAATACCCCATATTTTTAAATGATCCTGTTGATATCT
This sequence comes from Saprospiraceae bacterium, assembly GCA_020630775.1. GTDB lineage: Bacteria > Bacteroidota > Bacteroidia > Chitinophagales > Saprospiraceae > RFSX01. The sequence continues at coordinate 13,284 of JAHDIN010000012.1, forward strand.
GTAAAACAGCCACGATCGGAGAATTGGATTTTAACGGTGTAGCTCGTTGTGATGCAGATAGTTTCTGCATCAATATTCAAAGTGATAAAGCAGGTCAAGTTGATATAATTTTAGATTTCGATGGTGAAGATGATGTCTATACACCAAATACACGGGATGTTTTGTTAAGTATTGATATTGATCAATCTCAAATTAATCAACCCATTTGTATTGATTGGGATGGTTTAGATGGTTTAGGCAATCGATTACCCGAAGATGCTTCTTCTAGAATTCCAGTTTTCCTTTCTTATTCACAAGGTATTTATCATTTTCCAGTGTATGATGCAGAATTGATGACCAATGGTTTTCAAATTGAATCAGTAAGACCTACTGGTCCCGAACCATTGCTTTATTATGATGATTCAAATATATCTGTACCATCTGGTAGTGGCGAACCTGCAGTTCAATTAGCAGGATGTGTTTTACCTTGTCATCGTTGGACAAATTACACACAACCTAATACCGTTGGTTTTGGAAACTTATGCACAATTAATTCTTGGTGGTTTTCACAACAAACTATTACTAAGGATGTATTTAACTTACCAGGATATTTTACTTGTGAAGTAGAAGGTCCAGATGTGATTTGTGACAACCAAGAAGCTGTTTTAATGGCTTCTGTAGAGGTCACCCCATTTAATACGGTAGCTGGAGACTTGTTTCAAATTAATTGGTCTGGTCCTTCAATTACCTCTACGCCTTCCGGTGTTGAAGTTACTGTAGACGAACCAGGTGTTTATGAGGCAACCTTATTTGTAGTGAATCAAGTAAGAGATTCTTGTTTTTACACATGCACTAAATCGATAGAAGTATTACCAGCTAGTGAGAGTACTATTGATACAACTTTAGTAGCAGGAGATATTCTTGAGATTAATGGAGAGAGTTATAGCCAAGAAGGTGTGTTCATGCAAACCTTATTGGCAAGTAATGGTTGCGATAGTATTCTTACAATTAATTTGCAATTCGAAGCCATTCCTTTTGAAGCGAGTTGCAATATTACCGGTCCAAGAACGAATTGTTTAACTGATACTTCAGCACTTAATTTGACTTTCAGGGTAGAACCTCCAGAGGCTATATTTCCAGATATTGAAAGTATATCATGGACAGGACCTGGTATAGCTAGTGGACAAGATGATAATATTTTGTTCCATACTGGTGGAGGTGTTTATATGGCGACCTTTACTTATTTTGATGTCGATGGTATTTTACAAGAACGATCTTGTGAATATGAAGTAGAAGAATTACCTATTTCCTTTTCACAAATTGATACCTCAATGTTTTTAGGCGAGACATTGACAATTAATGGTCAAACATTTAACCAAGAAGGTATTTTTAATCAAGTGCTAACCAACTCATTTGGTTGTGATAGTACTGTGACCATCGTTTTAAATGTAAATGAGCCTTTGTATCAATGTGATATTTCTGGTCCAAATACTATTTGTGAAGATGCTACTGGTACCTTAAATCTTTCATCTTTTGTTTCTCCTCCAGGTGCACCAATACCTCCCGTATCTTCTGTAGAATGGACAGGACCTGGTTTAATTCAATCTCAAGGATTTAGTGTTAATGTTAATGAGCCTGGGGATTATACAGCTAATTTAAATTGGATAAATGCAATAGGAGAGGCTAGATCAACTACTTGTAGTTTTAGTGTTGGTCTTGAAACGGCAAGTGAAGAAACAATTCAGTTGACCATCGTAGAAGGGGATGTGATTTTAGTAAATGGTCAAGCAATAGATGCTGAAGGTACTTATGTTCAGGAATTGGTTGCTTCAAATGGATGTGATAGTATTTTGACTATAAATGTGACTGAAGAATTTTCGATCGTTAGTTATGATTTAGACGATTGTCAATCTGTGGATTATTCAAAATTTACGCCAGCATATCCTAATGAATTAAGTTGCGGGGTAGTTGTAGGCAATCACGTCTATAGAAATAATCCTTCTGTTAATGCGCATTCATGTACGCCTGGAGTTGACGGGGCTGCGGCATTGTGTATTGATGCTTCTGAAGACTGCACTTTCAATGCAGATGATGATAAAGCATTGAGATTTGATATTCATCTTTTTCCCCACCCTGGTGAAGAAATAAATATCACTGGTTTAAGATTTTTTGAGCAAGCGCCAAATGATTTTCAGTGGATAGTTGGTACTACTGGGCCGAACAATTTTCCAACTCGATATGGAATAAGAATATTAAGCAATGGTTCCGAAATATTCAGACAAGAAGATATTCCTACAGATTTTAACTGGTCGCAAGAGGATTTCAACTTTGTTGGCTTGTCAGGCTTTACTATAACTGAAGAAACAATTCTATCATTTGAATTACTGCCTTATTGTTTGGTAGGGAAGGACGCAGATGTTTCAGTTTGGGATGTAGATAATATATCATTAAGAGGTACATGCATAAATGGTGCATCTAGGTCTTTACTTAGTGGTACATTATTTAATGCGGATAATATGCATATACCGTTCGCGGAGGTTGAGTTACGCTTTGGGACGTTATCTCATCAGGTCAGTACAGTTGAGTCTGATATCGATGGTAACTATGCATTTGTAAATCTCCCTTCAAATAAAGATTATATTTTAAGTGCATCTAAACGTGATGATTATTTGAATGGTGTTTCGACATTGGATTTGGTTATGATTCAACGCCATATTTTGAATTCTGATCGTTTTGAAAATCCTTATGATTACCTAGCAGCGGATATTAATAATGATCAGAAAATATCTGTTATCGATTTAATTGAGCTAAGGAAGTTGATATTAGGCATTTATGATGCGTTACCAAATAATGACAGTTGGAAATTTGGTGCACCATATCAAGAGTTGGGTATCGATAATCCTTGGAGGTTTAAAGAGGATGTATGGGCTAGAGATGTTGCTCAAGAGGAAAGAAAAGATTTAATGGGTATTAAGATTGGAGACGTGTCTCACAACGCTTCTTTTGAAGATGTTCAAAAGAGGTCTACTGATAAAGCGAAAGTGGATGTCATAAAACATGTGCTTCCTAATGGGAACTTTGAGTATAAATTTATTTTCGAGGAGTTGTCCGAATGTGCTGGCGTTCAGTTGAATTTACCAGTTGCTAAAGGGTCGCAAATCTACAGTGAAATCTTAGATTTAGATGCAGATGTATTTATCGATAATGAAGATGATTTGCTTAATATAAGCTGGCTAAGGACTAGTGATTTAGAATTGTCTTCAAACCAGCCCTTATTTTCGATAGTTACAAATTCAAATATCGATTTAGAATCAACTATTGTATCTGGAAACTACAACTCTGAATTCGTCTATGAATCCTTAGATACAAAGAATTTAGATCTCAATTTATTTGATGTATCTAATGGGTTTAGTGAATTGAAATTGTTGCAAAACAAACCTAATCCATTTACCGATATTACCGATGTTGAGTTTTTTATTCCTAATCAAACAAATGTGGAATTGAATATTACAAATATCAATGGACAAGTAGTGTATTCTAAATCATTTGGGGCACATGCTGGTTATAACAAATTACAGCTTTCGAAGCAGGACTTGATAACGGATTCGGGTATTCTGATTTTGAAATTAAAAACGCCTGATCAAGAATCCAGGATTAAAATGATAATGATAAAATGATTTTAAATGGCTGCAGTTTCGGTTGCAGCCATTTCTTTTTTCCAGCTATACCAACCGTAAGTACAGAGAATAAGGTAGACGAAAAATAAGAAGGAAACAAAGTATAAATCCTTGTAGAAATAAACGCCTATACAGATAATATCTACAACTATCCAAAATATCCAATTCTCGATTACTTTCTGAGCAAGAAGATACTGTGCCACTAAACTGCCAACAGTAGTAAAAGCATCTATATAAGCCAAAGAAGCATCAAAATATTTATTCATAAGCCAACCCCAAATAGGGAATAGGAAAGCAACAGTCGCCATCCATTTAATTAAGTTTTTATGATTTAAAGTACTTGTTGCTTTTACATTATTGTTGGTTGAGTCTCTATTGCTCCAAGACCACCAACCATAAATATTTAGTATTAGAAATATTATATGTAGTATAAAGTCTGAGAGAAGTTTATTGTTATAAAATATAATTGATAACAATGAAACACTGACGATGCCAAAAGGCCAAGCCCAACTTTTTTCTTTGGTTTGAAGATAAACGCATATGATGCCCGTTATTGTAGCAACGAATTCAAACCATTTTTGCCAATCCCATTCAATTAAGAATTCCAATTATTGAGCCAGTTGTTTTATTTTAATGCCGAATGCAGCAACGAGTAAGGTCATAATTGGACTTATCCAGTTGAAGAAGGCAAATGCAAAGTATTCCATAACACTGACGCCTAGAACGCCTGATTGATAGGCGCCGCATGTATTCCAGGGGATGAGTACAGAAGTAACAGTCCCTGCATCTTCCAAGGTCCTACTGAGATTTTCAGGAGCCAGACCTCTATCTTCGTATGCTTGCGCAAACATTTTACCTGGTACAACAATAGCTAAATATTGATCTGATGCGGTTATGTTTAAAGCTAAGGCACTGGCCACCGTGCTAGCAAAAAGGCCAAATACTGACTTTGCGAGACCTAATAAAGCACTGCTAATTCTAGCTAGTGCACCAATCCCATCCATTGCTCCACCAAATATCATTGCGCTTACAATAAGTAAAATAGTCCACATCATTCCAAACATACCTTTACTTACGAATAGATCCGCTAGCTGCTTATTATCTGTATCTATGGTTGTTTCAAAAAATAGTGCATTAAGTACAATAGAAAATGAAGAGGCATATTTGTCTGAACTAGAAACGATTCTAGACATAAGATCACCTTGGAAAATAAAGGCGAATATTATAGCTGCTATGACACCTGCCAGCAAGGCAATTAAAGGTTTTGTTTTCCTAATAATTAGTCCAACAACTATTAATGGAACGATAAAAAGCGCTGGATGTATATTAAAACTTTGATCTAAGGAAGTCAAAAGACTACTGACGTCAGCTTGCCCACTGGTGTCTCTCGTTAGAGTGAGAATAATGAAAATTATCAGCGTTATTATAATCGATGGAACAGTCGTAATAGTCATGTATCTGATATGCGTGAATAAATCCGTTCCTGCCATTGCAGGAGCTAGATTTGTAGTATCAGAAAGTGGAGACATTTTATCTCCGAAATAGGCACCAGATATTACTGCACCTGCAATCATGCCATCTGGAATACCAATAGCTTTACCAATACCAATTAGTGCTATACCAACAGTTGCCGCTGTTGTCCAAGAGCTTCCAGTTGCTAAAGAAATCAAAGATGCAATTATGACTGTAGCCGGTAAAAATATTTCAGGCGTAAGAATTTTAAGTCCATAATAAATCATTGTAGGTATGATGCCGCTAACCAACCAAGTTCCTGCTAGCATTCCTACCAGTAATAAGATTGTTATGGGTACGGCAACACTTTTTAAGTTGGCGAATATTTCATTTATAACAGTTGACAAACCAGTATTATTAAACTGGCCAATAACAACTGCTACTAGAGCCCCTATGATCAATATAATATGATTGGAGTATCCTCCTAGACTATCGTGCAGAAAGCCAAATAATTCTCCTCCTTTAAAGAAAATATTAAACGCTAAGAGACCGACTACAACAAGCACAGGAATCATTGCTTCTAATAAACTGAGTGCTTTATTCTCTACAATATTGTCGTCAAAAGGGATTTTTTCTTTCATGCTTTGGTCTTATAATACCAAGCTAATTAAAATTGTGTTACCATTCTAAAACAATTTTGCCAAATTGCTTCCCACCCATTTGATATTCGAATGCTGATTCTAATTCTTCAAATCCAAAAGATTTATCAATTATTGGTTTGACTCCATATTTATCGCAATAGGCAATCATTCTATTTTGCATGGCTTTGTTTCCAACAGCAAGTCCAGTAATATTTATAAACTTAAAGAAAATCTTAGGCCAAGTAATGCTTCCTTTTCTGCCATTAGATAAAATCCCTATTGAAATTATCTTACCGTTCATTTTTGAAGATTCGATGGATTGCACCATTGTACTTCCTCCTCCTACATCTAATACATAATCAACGCCCCCTTCGGTTAACTTAAAAATACTTTTTCCCCATTTCTCATCTTCTTTGTAATTCAATACGGCTTCGCATCCTAGGTCTAAAAGTTTCGTTGCCTTTGTTGGCGAAGAACTAGTCATGTAAATATCCATTGCAGCGGATCTACATAGGTTTAGTGCAAAAGTTGAAACACCGCCAGTTCCTTGCAGTAATACTGTTTCTCCTGGTGCTATGTTATGAAGTTCCTTTAAGCCATTCCAAGCTGTCAATCCAGCAGTAGGGAGGCATGCTGCTTCAGCATAAGAATAGGTGTCAGGAATTTTGGTGATTGCATTCGCAGAAACCACAGAATATTCACACATACATCCGTCAGTAGTCTCTCCAGTTATGTTTTTTATTGTTTCCTTTGTTGGTAGCTTGTCTTGCCAGTCAGGAAAAAAAAGAGACATTACACGATCGCCAACTTTCCATTCATGAATGCTAGATCCTAACTTTACAATTTCTCCGGCTCCATCTGACATAGGAATTCTACCTGGAGTAACGGGAATTGATCCATTTGCTACTAGAAAGTCATGAAAATTAAGCGTAGTAGCATGCCACTTAATTAAGACCTCTCTGTTGCCAGGGATCGGCATTTCTCTTTCGACATACTTAATCTTACTTTCTGCTTCGGAATGTATTTCTACGACTTTCATATTTCCTTTTGGAAGGGAAAGATAGTTAATTGATTATAATAGTTTGCTAGTCGTAATTTATAATTGACGTTCAAATTCCTCTACTGTGCCAGGATCAGGATTTTAGGATGACTTGATTTTGTTTGAAGGACAACCAGGTATTTTATCGAAATACTTTTTTGAATTGTAGGCTTTTAGCGCCAAAATTTATAAGAAGTCCGACTGGAAGATCATATGCTACAACATAATTTTTTGCTTGAGCTAAATGCGCATCTTGTAAATTTATTACTGCTTTTAATTCTACCATTATTTTATTTTCTACAACAAAGTCTGCTCTTCTTTTACCAACATGTATTCCATTGTAATAGATGGAATGTGATTTTTCTCTGACAAAATCTAGTCCTATTTTATTAAGCTCAATAGCAAGGCAACGTTGATAAATAACTTCTTGAAATCCATTTCCCAATGTGTTGTGAATCACCATGGCACAACCATTAATAGCATAAGTAATATCATCAAAATACACATTTATAGATGAGGACTTAAATTAAATGTAAACAGATAGACTTTGACTAAAGTCTAGAAATCCTATAAATCCGGAGAATCTTGGATAAAAAAAGCGCCATAGAAAATTTGAGTAGTAAAAATCTATGGCGCATCATGATATATTTTAATTGAAATATCTAAAGAGTAAACTTCATATGCATTTTCTTGATATTTAATTGTGGACCCCAACCCCTTGAAAGGGGCTTAACTTTTTATTAGTTTTTGGTTATTAGCTTAAACTGATCTTCAGTATCTAGCTTCTACTCAACCACTCACTATTCAACCACTCACTACTTTCCAATTTCCAAAAAACTAGTTCAATCTTTCAAAAATTCCTGCAATTCCTTGACCTCCTCCAACACATGCTGTTACCATACCGTATCTCTGGTCGCGTCGTCTCATTTCATTTAAAAGTTGGATTGTTAGTTTTGCTCCAGTGCAACCTAATGGATGACCTAAAGCAATGGCCCCTCCGTTGACATTAACGATATCTGGATTTAATCCTGATTCTTTTATTACCGATAAGGCTTGCGTAGCAAAAGCTTCATTTAATTCAATTTGCTCAATATCTGATAAAGATAAACCCGCTCTCTTCAGAGCTTTTGGAATAGCCACACAAGGGCCTATACCCATATAGAGAGGATCTACACCGCCCACTGTACAAGAAGTCAATCTCGCAACGGGTTCTAAGTTTAATCTCTTAACGACATCCTCACTTACGACTAAAGTGAATGCTGCACCATCAGAAGTTTGAGATGAGTTTCCTGCGGTAACAACACCACCCATTTTGAATACGGCTCTTAATTTAGCCAAGCCTTCAATGCTTGTGGTTCTTCTTACGCCTTCATCAGTATCAACAACATGTGAAGTCTCAACACGCTTACCATCTTTTACAAAAACATTTTCTACAGTTACTGGCACAATTTCTGATTTAAAGTGACCACCATCGATTGCAGCAGCAGCTTTTACATGAGAGTTGTAAGAAAATTCATCTGCTTGTTCTCTCGTGATTTCGTATTTCTGTGCAACAGCTTCTGCTGTATGCCCCATACTAACGTGATAGTTGATGTTTTCAACATTAGCCTTATAACTAGGCGCTAGCTTATAACCAGTCATGGGAATCATACTCATGCTCTCTACGCCACCCGCAATATATATGTCACCATATCCTGCTTTAATTTTTCCAACCGCCAATGAGATAGCTTCTAATCCAGAAGCACAATATCTATTTATGGTCATCCCTGGTACTTCTTTCCCTAAAGCTCTAGCACCAATCAGTCTTCCAATTTGAAGTCCTTGTTCACCTTCAGGGTTAGCGCAACCAACAATGACATCGTCAACCGTTTTAGGATCTATTTCTGGAACTTGAGACATGAGATATTTGATGACATCTACACCTAAATCGTCAGATCTATAATTTCTGAATCCACCTTTCTTGGCTTTGCCTACGGCAGATCTAAATCCTTTTATTATATATGCTTCCATTTGTCTAGTTTCTTAATGGTTTATTATACATTAAAATATGTTGGATTCTATCCAATGTTTTTTGATTTCCAAGTAAGCTTAAAAATGCTTCTCTTTCAATGTCCAATAAATATTGCTCGCTTACTTTTTGAGTTCCTGTTAAATCACCTCCTGCAATGACATAGGCTACTTTCTTCGCGATTTCGACATCATAATCAGACATGTAGTTACCTAATCTGAATTCATTAATTGCGGAGTATAAGGCTGATAGTCCTGTTCTTCCTAAAACTGTTACATCATGTCTTGGTACAGGGGGCACATAATTTTTTGCTAATTCTAAAACTTTGGCTTTTGCTGTAGCTATGTTCTTAGGTTTGTTGATGCAAACCTCATCTTTAGTAGGTAACAATAAGTTGTGCGAATAAGCTTCATTTGCTGAAGTAGCCACAGTTGCTGTTGCTATAGGCTTAAAGTGTTCTATCAAGGTAGGAATCTGGACATCCCCTTCAAAATATTTATCAGAAGCTCTTAAGGCCATCTCTTTGGTTCCACCTCCACCAGGTATCAATCCTACACCTACTTCTACCAAACCTATGTATGATTCTGCAGCGAAAACTCCAGCATCGCAATGCATAGATAATTCACAACCTCCTCCAAAAACGTATCCTTGTGTTGCAGCAACAACTGGAATCTTAGATGTTCTGCACAACATTGTTAATTGCTGAAAGTCATTCACCATTTCATTGAGTTTGTCAAACTCTTTTTGCATGGCCATCATGCCCACTGGCATAAGATTCGCGCCGACGGTAAAGTTGGTCGCATTATTACCGATAACAAGACCATTCCAACCTTCTTCTTCTGCCTTAACAATGGCTTCATGTAATCCTTGTCCAATACCTTCTCCGATGGCATTACTCTTGCTGGTAAACTCTAAGCACATAACACCATCTCCAATATCATGCACCGTGCACTCGCTATTTTTAACAATAGGTGCCTTGTCTCTGATCGAATCAAGAATGATAATCCCTTCCATTCCTGGAACAGCTTCAAAGTTCTTGGATTCTATATTGTAGTATTGCTTAACACCATTGACAAACTTGTAGAATGTATTGTGGCCGCTTGAATGCATTTCCTTAATCCATGCAGGTACTGTTTCTCCACATTCTTCAACTAATTTAATGGCTTCATCAATGCCAAATAAATCCCAGTATTCAAATGGACCGTATTCCCACATATATCCAGCACGCATGGCGTCATCAACACTGTAGTATTGATCAGAAATTTCTGGAATTCTATTAGCTGTGTATGATAGGAGGAAACCAAAGTATTCCTTTAAGAATTTATTCTCTTTATGCTCACCAGCTATAAGTTGCTTGATTCTCTTTTCCGCAATTTCTATTTTTTTGGCTGCACCTACTGATTCAAGCTTTGGCTTTTGTGAAGGTGCATATTCAAGTGTCTTTAGATTTAGAGCATTGATTATTTTTTTACCCTTTTCATCTTTTTTTCCAGTTTTCTCGTAAAATCCCTTTTTAGTTTTATTACCTAACCACTTGTTCTCGACAAGGTAGGTCATATACTTTGGCGTTTCTTTGGCTTTGAAATAATCTACATGAGGATCGCCATCTACGTTATTAAGCAAAAACTCAGTTACCTTCACACCAGTATCGATACCAACTAAATCCTGAAGTCTAAAATGTCCAGTCTTTGGTCTTCCAATTAAAGGCCCGGTGATTGAATCTACCTCTTCAATTGTTAGATCATATTTCTCTGTGAGTTCACCTAATTTAGCACCACTCATTACACCAATTCTATTGGCTATAAATCCTGGAGTGTCTTTGCAGAGTACGGTTTTCTTACCCAAATAAACATCTCCATAATGCATGAAGAAATCTATAACACTTTGATCAGAGTCTTCATGAGGAATTACCTCGAATAAAGGCATGTATCTTGGCGGATTAAAGAAGTGGGTTCCGCAAAAGTTCTTTTTGAAGTCATCGCTCCTGCCTTCAGCCAATAATTTGATTGGAATACTCGAAGTATTGGAGGTGACCAATGAACCAGGCTTTCGATACTTTTCAACTTTTTCGTAAATAGTTCTTTTGATATCGAGTTTTTCAACAACAACTTCTATGATCCAATCGGCATCTTTTATTTTTTCAAAGTCATCTTCGAAGTTTCCGGTCTTAATTCGACCAGCAAAAGATTTGTCAAATAATGCTGCAGGCTTTGATTTGATGGCTGCTTTTAAAGCACCATTAACGATGCTGTTCCGAATGGTTGGATTCTTAGAATCCTCCTCAGACATGTTAAAAGGAGGAATGTCCAACATTAATACGTCAAGTCCGATATTTGCGAAATGACATGCTATTCCTGATCCCATAACACCAGATCCCAGGACAGCGACTTTTTGAATTCTATATTTCATTGATTAGTAGATACAATAAGGTAATGAAATTGCAAGGGCTAAAGTTTAAAAATTTAACTTAGAGTTAAAAAAACTAAATTAAGGATATTTGGCGCTTCACGCCAATATACTTTCATATTATTGCCAAAATAATCTAAATCATGTCGAATCGTATAGAATTAGAAATAAAAGATCATATCGCTCACGTCCAATTCAATCGTCCGGAAAAGATGAATGCTTTGGATTTAGATTTTTTTCATTCAATTATAGAATGTTGCGAGCAAATTGAGGCGAATACTGCTATAAGGGTTGTCGTTGTTAGCGGAAAAGGCAAGGCATTTTGTGCTGGAATAGATTTGTCAATGTTTGCTCCTGGTTCGCCAATGGATAAGCTTTCTGAAAATCTAAATGATAGAACTCATGGGATTTCAAATATGTGGCAAAAGGCGGTTTGGGCTTGGAGAGAATTATCAGTGCCAGTCATTGCAGCGGCCCATGGGACAGTTTTTGGAGGAGGGCTCCAAATCATGCTGGCTGCAGATATTAAATATATTCATCCTGAAACTCGATTATCTATTCTAGAATCGAAATGGGGGATCATACCAGATATGGGTGGGACACAATTAATGAGACATAACGTAAGAGATGATATGATCAGAGAGTTAACATATACGCATAGAATTTTTACAGGCGTGGAAGCGGTTGATTACGGATTCGCTACGCATACCTCTGAGGATCCTGTTTCAGAAGCATTAAAGCTGGCAACTGAGATTTGTACTAAGAGTCCAAGTGCCATTGTTTTGGCAAAAGAATTATATAATCAAGCCCCTTATTTGAACGAGGCGGAAGGTTTAGCGTTAGAATCTAAATTGCAACATCAACTTTTAAAGAAGCATAATCAGTTGGAATCCATTTTTTCTAATCTTCAGAAAAGGGAAGCCAATTTTAAAGATTATAGAAAATCATAAATATGAAATCAGCCTCGGAGCTTATAGATTTATTGACACTTGAAAGGATAGAAGACAAAATATTTAGGGGTCAAAATTATGTTACACCTTGGAAGAGGATTTTTGGAGGTCAAGTTTTGGCTCAATCTTTATCTGCGGCTTATCAAACAGTTCCGGAAGATCGGTTCGTCCACTCTATGCATGGCTACTTTATTTTAACTGGTGATGTAAATGTGCCAGTCATATATTCTGTAGAGACGATTAGAGATGGTGGAAGTTTTACGACAAGAAGAGTGACAGCTATTCAAAAGGGTAGACCCATTTTTGTAATGGCTTGTTCTTTCCAACTAAAACAGGAAGGCTTTGATCATCAAAATGAAATGCCTGATGTAGATGGTCCTGAAGGTCTTTTAACTGATATAGAACAAGGTGAACAAATTCAAAAATTTATGCCTGATGTAGCAAAGAAAATCTTTGCAAGAAAACAAGGTGCTTTAGAATTTAGGCCTGTAGAAAAAACAGTCTTTGAAAATGCATTTGCAGGAAAGAAGCACCGACATGTTTGGATGAAATTAAAATCGGAAGAAAAATTGTCAATTGCGCAACAGCATGTATTATTGGCCTATGCCTCAGATTATGATTTGTTGCTGACCTCTGTTTATCCCCACCATTCAAAAGTCAATGTTAATGAATTATTTATTGCAAGTTTGGATCATGCGATGTGGTTTCATCGAGATTTAGACTTTACAGATTGGATGCTGTATTCAATTGACAGTCCTTCTGCTTCTAACTCAAGAGGAATGGGCTATGGGCGTATTTTTGATAGGCAAGGCAGGTTGGTTTCCACAGTTATGCAGGAAGGATTAATTCGAAATAGTCGAAAGGTTTAATCTAATTTTTCGTAGTCAACTCTAGCTTTAGTTTTGCCACCTGGATTGGGATCAAGATATAATTCCTGGTCTTTCAAAAGTTTAATCTTCTTAGTTTGATTCTTGAAGATGGTTATGGTGTCAATAATGTTTCCCTCTTTTTGAATTCTAATAGAAAATTTTCTACTTCCCAAGTTTTCTATAATAGCATTGCAATCTTCTCCATTGAAAGGATTGATAGTGCCGTCTTGTCCTGTACCCTTTCCAGTCATCAACATGCTTTGTGAAGGATCTAAATCAAATTCTGTTTGGGCTTGGGTTAAGATGGGAAGACTTAATAAGAAGCATATGAAAATTAAATGTTCCATAGGTATAAAATATAAGATCTGTAATTATGTTCACGAATAGTGAATAAATTAAAACTTTATGGATATACCTAAATAGAAATTTCTCGGAGCCGCAGCTTCAAAATATCTAGATCCAAAAGCATTGATTCTGATATTATCGAAATACGTCGCATCAAATAAATTATTAATCCCGAAGAATGGACGTATCGATAAATTAGGCCTGGCTATTAAATAAGACATCGAAAAATTGGTTAGCCAAAATGGATCTGTTGCATTAGTGTTTGAGTCATTTAGAAATAGCTGGTCATTCCACTGGTTTTGAAGGAGAATATTCCACTTTGGAGATGTGTAAATGAATCCCAATTGTAATTGCTGTTTGAATATTCCTGGTAAGGTATTCCTAGTCAAATTTATATTGCCCAAATTGTATTCATCAAATTCAAAATTTGAATAGTTGTAACTGACATTAATATTCCAATTGTTTATGAATCTAATAGAAGATTCTAACTCAATACCTTGTCTTTTTGTTCGTCCTGCATTTCTAAAGAAACTTCTTCCTGGAGAATTTTCATCCTCGAAAGGAATGAGTTCATTAGTTGTGACAATATTGAAAATTGTGAAATAAAGAAAGGACTGATTAGGAAAATTTCTTTTGTATCCTAATTCGAAATTTTTAGCTAGAATAGGTTGGAGTCCTTGATTAAAGCCACCTGAATTTTCCGGGTTGGAAGACAATTCACTTAAAGTCGGGGTTTCGAAACTTGTGGAATAGTGCCCAAATAATGCATTCTGTTTTGACAGATTATAGTTTAAACCAAAGCTATAATTAAAAGAGCTGTAGTTAATTTCTCCTGAGTCGTCTCCATTGTCTAGAAAATTATCAGACGCTTGGAGTGTATTATTGTCATACCTAAATTCTAGCCTCGTAGTTAGATCTTTTGAAATACTTTTTTCAGTGATCAAGTAAACGGCACTATTAAAAAATGACTCATCTTGATCGAAAACTATTGCTGATTTTAATCCTTCATCGTTTATTGATCTAACTCTATTGTCTTTTTGATAAAGGAGGTCCATGCCAAGCGTCAAGCTTGAGTTCCAGATATCAGTGAAATTTATATAGTTACTAGTGCCTAAATAAATTCTATTGAGATCAATCCATCCGCCATTACTAAATGGTAATCTGCCTTCGAAGTTTCTCCATTGGCCAAAAACTGTAGACTGGATTTTTAGAGAATCTGATAGATAGTGATCTAAGGTATGTCCTAGTTTAAGATGTGATATGGACTCTCCAGCATTGAAAAGGATGTTTCGATCTCGCGCTAGCTGCGGTGCATCTGTAAAAAGGGTAGAGTCGACGCCACCAGGATCTTGGGCTTCAGGGCTATTCGAATAACTAAAAATTATTTTGGATTGTGTATTATTCGTTAAACGCGAGAGGTTGCCCGAAATCAATGCGTGTTTTACAGAAGCATGTGTTCTGTACCCTGAAGATTGGAAGTAACTTCCATTCAGTATCATATCAAACCCGCCAATCTTCCTTCCGACCTGAATTTGATTTTTTGTTGTGCCAAAGGATCCGATTGATGATCTTAATTCAATGTAGTTTTTGCTAACCTTTGATATCGTATTCATTTGGATTACTCCTCCTGAAGCATTTCCATATAAGCCTGATGCAGGTCCTTTAATGACTTCAATGCGTTCAAGTAAATTCAAATCCAAGTTATCAATTTGCGCTTGTCCATCGGGAGTTGTTTCAGGTATACCATCTACTAGAATCTTAATGCCTCTAATTCCAAAAGCTGAACGCGCACCAAATCCTCTGATAGAAATTCCAAGATCCTGAGCGAAGTTGGATGCATTTAAACTTTGAAGTCCAGCAATATTGTTAAGGTAATTTTGAACTGAATTTTGTAGCGTATTAGCTTTGTAAATATCAGGATTTTTTGAAAGTATAGATTTGGGTGTTTTTATGCCTTTTGAACTGGTTTTCAGAGCAGTTATAACAATACTGTCACCTTCGTATATGGATTGAGTAGTCTGAGATTGACCATAAATAAAAAAGAGCAATAAACAGCTCATAGTATTTATTGCTCTTCTGAAAATCATATATGTTTTAAATTAAGCTTTCGCTTTTTTAATAGCTTCTGTCAATTTAGGTACAACATCAAAAAGGTCTGCACATACACCATAGTCAGCGGCTTTAAAAAATGGTGCTTCAGGATCTTTGTTGATGACAACAATACATTTACTTTGGTTAACACCAGCTAAATGTTGAATAGCTCCCGAGATACCTGCAGCGATGTATAAGTTAGGTCTGATAGCGACACCAGTCTGACCTACATGCTCATGGTGCGGTCTCCAACCTGTATCTGCTACAGGTCTTGAGCAAGCAGTAGTAGCACCAATAATATTAGCTAGGTCTTCTATGATACCCCAGTTTTCAGGCCCCTTCATTCCTCTTCCAGCGCTCACTACAAGCTCTGCTTCAGGTAAAGGCGCAGGTCCACCAGTTTGTTTATCTTGAGAAATAACTTTTGATTTAGGCGCTGAGACATCTACGCTCACAGCTTCAACCTCACAAGGGGAGCCTATGGTTTCTGGTTTCAAAGAATTACCTGTAACAGATATAACTTTCTTTTCTCCAGTTAATGTCATTTCAGAAATAGCTTTACCAGAAAAGATGTTCTTCTTAATCCTAAGGTTAGAACCATCTAAAGTAGGCAGTGCATTGGCTCCAGAAACGCAAGCAGCGTCTAGCCTTGCTGCTAATCTACCAGTCAATGCCATTCCAGAAGCATTATTGCTTAAAATGATGGTTGAAGCACCTTTATCATTTGCAACGCCAGAGATCGCTTGTGTGTATGTTTGACTATCGAAACTGTTTAAGTTGTCGTTAGATAATTGATATACTTTCGTGGCGCCATAGTTTCCTAATTCACCAGCATTATCAGCAGCTCCAATGACTAAAGCATGGCATTCTGATCCAAGTAAGTCAGCAGTTTTTCTGCCGTATGTCACAGCTTCTAAAGCTGCTTTTTTGAATTTTCCGTCTGAATTTTCTACAAATACTAAAACCATAATTTTTGCTTTTAAAGTACTTTAGCTTCTTCTTGAAGCAATCTAACTAATTCATCCATATTTTCTGGGTCAATCATTTTAACCTCACTCTTTCCAGAAGGTAAGGCATACCCTGAAATTTGAGTTTTTGCATCATTAACATCAGAGCTAACGACATTCAAAGGTTTTCTTTTTGATTGCATGATTCCACGCATGTTAGGAATACGTTGTTCAGCCAATCCTTTGGCTGCTGACAATACAAATGGTGTCTGTACTTCTACCGTTTCAGAACCACCTTCTATATCTCTTTTAATCGTAGCAGTTTGTCCATCAACTTTCATATCGGTAGCCAAAGCGACAAATGGTAGATCTAATAATTCTGCTAACATTGCTGGGACTTGCGAACCATTGTAATCGATAGATTCTTTGCCACAATAAATGATATCATATCCAGCCTCTTTAACGTTATTAGCTATTGACTTAGCCACGCCTAATGCGTTTGATGGATCAGCATCTACTCTAATCGCATCATCTGCGCCAATGGCTAATGCTTTTCTAATAACCACATCGTTAGAGGCATCGCCAACATTGATAACTGTAACCGTTCCGCCAACTGCTTCTTTTAATTCTATTGCTCTCACTAAGGCATACCACTCATCATAAGGATTAAGTATATAATTGACTCCATTAGAATCAATTTGAGAACCATCACCAGTCAATTTGATCTGGGTAGTAGTTTCGGGAGTTTTGCTTAAGCAAACCAATTGCTTCATTAGCTTAAATTTTTGACAAATGTACTGTAAATGAAATTTCTATGCTTGAAATGACAATGATTTTTTTAACTCTGAGTTTAATTTTCTAGATTTTAACCAAAGCCCTTATTTCATCGAGGGTTTCTTCAATATCATTGGTTAAAATTGCGCCATTTTCACCAAAATTTATGTCACTATGGTGTAACAATTCAGATAGCAACATGTTTGATTTGAGTGCCCTCATTACTTCTTCGAGATGAGATTTGGCAAATTGTCCTCTGGGAGCATTAGGTGTGTAGACAAATAACAAACAATCTTTTTCATAGAAAGCGTCCGATTTTGTAAGCCATTCGAACATGTTTTTTAATACTGCTGGAAAAGAATGGGTATATTCTGGTGTGGCAATAACAATTAAGTCTGCTGATTTAATTTTATCTCTAATGAGCTTTACATCTGTAACAATGTCCTCTTCGTTGAGATTAGGATTAAAGACAGGTAGGTTTTGAATTTGTAAATCTATGAATGAAAGCTCGTAATTACTTTTTTCAGTATAGTTTTTAAAAAAGTGTTTTAGCAAATACTTATTGGACGAATTTATTCTCGTAGATCCTGAAATTGCAACTATTGATTTGTACGCTTTCATCCTACATGCTTTAAATCAATCTGTAGTCAAATTTGCTAAGGCTAAAAAGTGAGGATTCCTTAAATTTTCTTTGTTGTATCTCAGTGGTTCTTTGGTTTCAAAGTTTAAAACTTGACCTCCTGCTTCTTCTAAAATTATCTGAGCTGCTGCTGTGTCCCATTCCATAGTAGGTGCTAGTCTAGGATAGAGATGTGCTTGCCCTTGAGCCAAGATTAAAAATTTTAAAGAGCTTCCTTTAGATACCTTTTCTGGGGCATTCAAATCTTCAATAAAAGCACTTGTTTCTTCATTTAAATGCGATCTTGAACAAACAACGCCCAATCCTTGATCTGTAATTTTAAATGATTGACTGTTTAATTGATTACGTTCGTTATTGGCTGAGTAAAATGCGCCTGCGTTTTCTAAAGCCCAAAATAATTCTTCCGTTGCGGGTACGTACACAACGCCCATTATTGATTTTCCATTTTTCAACAAAGCGATGTTTACAGTAAATTCTCCATTTCTTTTTATAAATTCCTTAGTTCCGTCAACAGGATCAACCAGCCAAGCATATTCATAATTCGCTCTTTCTTCGTATGGGATTTCTTTATTTTCCTCAGAAATAATAGGAATGTTCGGCGCCATTTCTGCCAATCCTTTACAGATGATTTCATTTGATTTCTTATCTGCCAATGTTAAAGGACTGTCATCACTTTTTAGAGTGACATTAAAACGAGATTCATCTTGATAGATGTCCATTATGGCTTTGCCGGCTTCAAGAGAAAGGTCTTTTATTTTCTCAATTAAACTATTTAATTCCATTAAAATTAAATTATCATTCCAGCAGCCACAGTATTGTTGGTGCCTTCATCAATTAAAATAAAACTTCCTGTTATTCTATTCTTGCGATATTCATCGATAAACAATGGTGCGGTAGTCCTTAAAGCGACTCTTGCGATATCGTTCATGTCCACGCTTTTGTCTTCTTGATTTCTGCTTAGCGTATTGATGTCTAAGACATATCTTAATTCTTTGACGATACATCGCACTTCTTGAGTGGTATGTTTTAATTTGTATTTGCCTCGAGGGAATTGCATTGGTTTTTCATTAAACCAGCATATCATTGCTTCAATATCTTGAGTAACATCAGGTTGATTGTTAGGTCTCACAATCATATTGCCTCTGCTCAAATCAAAATCATCTTCTAGCAACATGGTTACCGACATAGGTGGAAAGGCTTCACTGAGTTCTCCATCGTAACTATCGATCTTCGCAATTTTACTTTTGAAGCCAGATGGTAATAGCATGATCTCATCACCTTTTTTGAATGTACCACCTGCCACTCTGCCTGCATACCCTCGATAGTCATGAAATTCATCTGTGTATGGTCTGATGACATGCTGTACTGGAAACCTACAGTCTATAAAATTATGGTCACTGCCAATATGTACATTTTCTAGATAATGCATTAACGTTTGGCCATCGTACCATTCCATATTCTTTGACCTATCCACAACATTGTCTCCTTTTAAAGCAGAGATTGGTATGAAGTGAATATCCTTTACATCTAGCTTGTTGGAAAAGTTTGAAAACTCATCTTTTATGTTTTCGTATACTTCTTCACTATAATCCACCAAGTCCATTTTGTTAACACAAACTACCAGATGAGGAATTTGAAGTAGAGATGAAATAAACGAGTGTCTTCTTGTTTGCTCTACTATACCATTTCTAGCATCAATTAGTATGAGCGCAACGTTGGCAGTGGATGCTCCAGTAACCATATTTCTCGTGTACTGAATATGGCCAGGGGTATCTGCAATAATGAATTTTCGCTTTGGTGTCGCGAAATATCTATAGGCAACATCAATAGTAATACCTTGTTCTCTTTCCGATTTCAGTCCATCGGTTAAGAGCGCTAGATTAACACCTTCTTCGCCTCTCTTTTCGGATGTCGCTTTTATTTGTTCGTATTGATCTTCGAAAATAGATTTACTATCGTACAGTAATCTACCGATTAAAGTACTCTTTCCATCATCAACGCTTCCGGCAGTAGTAAATCTTAGGAGCTCTGTATCTTGATTAAGATTCGTCATGATTTGTTTTTAAGCAATCGCTAATTTGATTCTAGAAGTAACCTTGTTTTTTACGATCTTCCATTGAAGTTTCAGATCTTTTGTCATCCGTTCTTCCGCCTCTTTCTGTCATTCTTGTTGTAGATACTTCTTGGATGATTTTTTCGATAGTGTCTGCATCTGATTCCCAAACACCCGTGCAGGTCATATCTCCGATTGTTCTACAGCGTACATTCTTTTCAATGACTTGTTCTGTATCTCTTCTTTGAATGATGGGTGTTTCGGCTAATAGCACACCATCTCTTTCGAATACATTACGTTTATGCGCGTAATACAAACTTGGTAATTCCACTTTTTCATATGCTAGATATTGCCAAACATCTAATTCTGTCCAGTTACTTATCGGGAATACTCTGAAGTGCTCTCCAAAATGTTTTTGACCATTGAAAAGATTCCAAAGTTCTGGTCTTTGATTTTTAGGATCCCATTGTCCGAATTCGTCTCTATGTGAGAAAAATCTTTCTTTAGCTCTAGCTTTTTCCTCATCTCTTCTTGCGCCTCCTAGTGCAGCATCGTATTTTCCTTTTTCTAGAGAATCCAAAAGAACGGCTGTTTGTAAGCCATTTCGACTAGCATTAAATCCTTTTTCTTCATGAACCATACCGTTGTCGATGGCTTCTTGAACGGAACCAACGATTAATTTTGCGCCTATTCTATTGACCAGGTTATCTCTAAATTCGATGGTTTCAGGAAAATTGTGACCTGTGTCAACATGTAGTAGAGGAAATGGAATTTTAGCGGGGTAAAAAGCCTTCACTGCCAGGTGTACCATCAAGATGGAATCTTTTCCGCCAGAAAACATGAGGACAGGGTTTTCAAATTGATTGGCCACTTCTCTGAGTACATAAATGGACTCGGCTTCTAATTCTTTAAGATGACTAATGTTGTAATTCATCATATTCGACACAAATAAATCAAAAAATGAATGCAAAGATTACATTAAAATATCTTGAAAGCTATATATAAGAGGCAATATTCATGACTCTTTTTGATAAAAAGCTATTTTCAATTGGGGTTTGCAATTTTTGATATATATCAATTCAGTGTTATAGTTAAGATGGCATACAAGAATTTAGTCAGCGGTGCTTTTTGTGAAGATTAATTAAGCTATTCTGAACCACTTATAGTATCTACAAATCTTTTTATTTGCATACTAATAATCCTCTTATTCAGTTTAGAAGTGTTTTTAAGGTAAAAGTCAAATTCTGTCTTTGTCATCATTCCTATAACGATCCCAATAATCTGATGTCTTAAAGATTTGTTGTTGCTGACTTGTGTTTTTACGAATTCAATGAGAATTTTTAGATCACTTTTGTCGATCGAATTTAATTTTTTTTCAAAGTATTTTGAATGAACCAAAAGGTCTAATGTAATTGGATGTTGGAATTTTAATATCTGCCTTAAGGTTTTATTTTGAAAGGTTTCTATTGGGGAGGAATGTTTTGTCGAAATAATTAATTTATCACGTACTTCCGTGAGTTTTGTGTCTCTCATTAGGAAAAAACAAATTCTGTTGCATTATGTTTTCTCTTTTTACACTTCTTATATATAGTGATGTTAGTCTCCGAAGAGATTAATTGTTTTATTTAAAAGAATTACATTTGCAATCGATTAAAAGCAAAAGGGTTATTAGCTCAGTTGGTTTAGAGTACTGCCTTGACAGGGCAGGGGTCACTGGTTCGAGTCCAGTATAACCCACAAAGACTCATACAAAGTATGGGTCTTTTTTATTTTGATATTTAGAATAAGCGCATACCAAGTTTTTGTCCTGAAGATCAAATTCTTGATAATCAAATAAAAAAGAGCCCCTGATTTACCAGATCAGAGGCGTCTTTTTAATCCCAACCAACAGGGACCTATAACAAATGAAAAAACTTTCGAAATTAATTGTAAGCAGCAAGTCGGTGTTCTTCAATATCTAACCCCTTTTCTTGTTCTACATCTGAAACTCTCAAGCCGATAGTTGCCTTTAATATGAAGAATATCAGAAAAGAAAAAAGGAAGGTAAAAGCTCCACAGGCAAAAATGCCGGTTAACTGATCCGTGAGAGTGCCAATACCTTCCTCATCAAACTTTCCAAATATTGCTACTGCAATGGTGCCCCATATGCCGCATACTAAATGCACTGATGTAGCACCTACAGGGTCATCTAATTTTAATTTGTCAAAAAATGTAACTGACAATGGAATTAGAATGCCTGCGATAAAACCAATAATAACTGAACTAGAAACTGTAATAACATCTGCGCTAGCAGTGATGCCTACCAGTCCTCCAAGTATGCCATTCATAACCATTGGAAGGTCATAATTTTTAAATAGTAGCATACTTGTTAAATAAGAACCGATTGCACCAGCTGCAGCACCTAAACTGGTTGTTACAAAAACCAATGATACAGATTCAGGATCCGCACTTAATACTGAACCTCCATTGAATCCAAACCAACCAAACCATAATAAGAAAACACCTATAGCTGCTAAAGGCATACTGTGTCCTGTAATTGGACGGATACCCTTTTTTGTATACTTTCCTTTTCTAGGACCTACTAATATTATTCCTGCTAATGCCGCCCATCCTCCTACGGAATGAACAATGGTCGAGCCTGCGAAATCATAGAAACCTAATGCGTCTAACCATCCTAAACCCCACTTCCACATCCCAGTGATCGGGTAAATGACCGCTACAAAGATGGTCGCAAAAATTAAAAATGCGTTCAATTTAATTCTTTCAGCAACAGCACCTGAAACTATGGTTGCACCTGTCGCGGCAAACATCCCTTGAAAAATAAAATCACTCCAATAGGTATAGTTGCCATATGCTGAAGTCATATCTTCGGGTGAAGGATTTAAGAAAAATCCAGAAAATCCAAACCAACCTCCTTCATTGAGTCCAGGGTACATTAAATTAAAACCACAAATGCAATATGTTAATAAACCGATTGCAATGATCATGGCATTTTTAAATAAAATATTGGTTACATTTTTTTTCTGAACAAAACCTGCCTCTAAGCAAGAAAAACCTAAATGCATTATAAAGACTAAAACAGTAGCTATTAGAATCCATAGATTATTAGTTAGGAACTGAGCGTGTTCTGCTGCACTCAAAGCCTCATTGGCTTTTTGTAAAATTTCATTTTCTAATGCAATACTGTTATCGTTCATTCTGTTTCCCATTATTTATTAATGGCTTCAGAGCCCTTTAATCCAGTCCTGATATTTATAATATTATCTACGTCAGATACCATAATTAAACCATCTCCATTTTCTCCTGTATAAGCTGCTTTTTGAATAGCCTCTAATGCAGAATTGACATAAGGCTCAGAGAGAATAATGATCAACTGAATTCTTGGAATATAGCCCATGTCATAGGCTGTCCCACGATACGATAAGGATTCTCCCTTTTGATGACCATAGCCTTTCACCTCATAAAAAGTAAAGAAGTTGATCTCCTTAGAAGAAAGGGCATCTTTTACATCTTCAAATTTTGAAGCTCTTACTATGGCTTGAATTTTTTTCATTTTTATTTAAGCTCGTTCTAAAATCGATATGTTGACAGATTAATTATGAACAATTCTCATGGATCTTGTTATCTTTATTAGGCGCGTATTTTGTTTAAAATACTGATAGTCAATAAATTATAATTCAATAAATTTCATGGCTATATCAAAATCTGAAGATCTTTTTTTACTCATAAAGTCTATGAGTAAGTCTGAAAAACGCAGCTTTAGGCTATATGCAGAGCGAATTCAAGATTCAAAGGAGTTAGAATATATGAGGCTTTTTGATGTCATTGATAAATCTAAAAAGCCTTCTGATACTCTTGTTTTGAATGCCTTAGGCTTTAAAGACAAAGCCAAATACAGTAATTATAAGCGCCATCTGTATGAACAAATATTGATAAGTCTGCGGATGACTAAGAAAACAGGTTTTAAAAATTTCAGAGTAAGAGAATTAATTGATTTTGCATACGTCCTATATGGAAAAGGGTTGCATATGCAATCACTTAAAGTATTGGCCAAGGCGAAAACTATTGCACAAAAAGAGGGGCTTGAATTTGGGCTACTCACCATATTGGAATTTGAAAAACTAATTCAATCTAGGCACATTACACGTACAAAGTTGGAGACAATGAATGATCTACTGATTGAATCTTCAAGCCTAGCTGAGTCGATTAATAATAGAGTGCTTCTAAGCAATCTACGTCTAACTATGCATAGGTATTATATCGAACTCGGCTATGCAAAAAATCAAAAACAAGAACGAGAGGTTAAGGTTTTATTTCAAGAGCAGTTGAAAAATATAAAAGAAGATAGCCTAAGTAGATCTGAAAAAATTCACCTTAATCAAGCATATGTTTGGTACCACTATATTCTAAATGAATTTGAAAAATGTTTTGAATATTCTGAAAGATGGATAAGCTTATTTGAGCCGCACAAATTGGATAAGTTAGATGTCAATCTTTATTTCAGAGCTAATCATTATTTATTAGTTTGTTTATTTTATTTAAATGATAAAAAGAAGTTTAATAAGTACCTCGAGTCTTTAAGTCAATTTAGAGATTCGAATTATTCAAAATTTGATGAAAATTCGAAAATAGTTTCCTTCTTATATGTGCATCAGGCAAGATTAAATGCGTACATCATTTCAAAAAATTTTGAGGAAGGCATTTTGAATATTCCAAGGACGCTAAAGCGATTAAATAGATATAAGAATAAGCTAGATGAGCATAAGGTTATGATCTTTTACTTTAAGATTGCTTGGATCTATTTAATGGGTGGAGCTCCTCAAAAATCAGTTAGTTATCTCACCGATATTATAAACTTTTCTAATCGTTCATTAAGAGTAGATATTCAAGTGTATTCTAGATTGATGCATCTTATGGTGCAACTTAACTTAGGTAACTTTAATCTGATTAATTCTTTATCAAGAAATTACAAACGATTCATAGTAAGTAATGACGCTTTACAAAGAACTGAAAGTAGTTTTTTGGAATTCATAAATCAATATTCAAAAGCTCCTTTACTTGACCGTAAAACTATAGTTAAAAAGTATATCCAAGAACTTAACGGATTAAAGAAGAACAAATATGAGAAAAGGGCTCTCATTTATTTAGATATCGTTAGTTGGATGAAAACCATTTAAATTATTACACTTATTGTCGTCTTTTTTCTATGACATTGGCGACCAATCCTTATATTCAGATATATTTCTAAACTATGTATCTAAGATTGTGCTTGATGGTTGTTGTGTGCTATTGCTTTAGTAAGCTATCTGCACAAGAAGTGAATGTTTTTATACCTCAGCAGTATGAAGGTGCACTAAAAGGTAAAAGTATCTCTAAAGGTATTGAATTCTTTAGTTATGAATATCAATCATCTAAAGTAGATGTAAGGGATATGAAGAAGAAATATCCTAATTTAAAAGCTGAAGATTTTGTAGATATTATCCCACCTTCTTTAAAAGACTATAGCAATGTCTCAATTTTAATGGCTGCTATAGGTGGCAACCCTAATGGTGAAAAAGAACTTTTAATTTGGTTTATTGAGAATTACTACTCAAATATTGTCACCTTTTATATAGATAAAAATTTCGACAGAAATTTTTTAAATGATGACCACCCCATAGTGTTGACGCCAAAAGATGGCGCGCAAGGCGTACAAGTTTTTCCTACATTATCTAATAAGAGTGGTATTACGCTTTACGTGCAAGTCCCTAAAAGAAACAAAGAAGAATTGCGACGTATATTGCCAAGACGAAAAATTCGATCGAAGTTATTTAATGATTTTGTTTTTGGAGCAAATCTTGGATTCGGGGTGGCTAAAGTTGAACATAGTTATTTAAGTACAATTACAAATTTCCCAGGATGGTATGACACTAACTTAACGGAAAAAAGTCTGGGGGTTAGTTTAGAAAAGTATTTTTCTTTTTTTAAAATAGGTGCTGAATTAACTTACCAGAGTGTTTTTCAATACACATCATATTTTAATTTACGAACGGATGAACCAAGGATTGAAATAAATAATGGCAATCGTAGAGTTATCGAAAATGTAACTACAGATATTAATAGAGATGAACATTCAACACAACGTTTAAGAGCGACACTAAATGCTATGTTTAGATTGCATCTTTCTAGAAATTTCGAAGTTCAAGCAGGATATGGGTACGGTAATATCTACTATCTCAATAAACAATATATCGCCGATAAATTTGAAGAGCCCGAATTGGCATATGAACAAAAGAGCGATCAACTGCATCAGTTTAAGGTGTCAGCAGAATTTGCAGTAGGTAATAAGAAAGTAATTGGCCTAAATTTTAACTATGATATTATTGATTGGAAACCAGTAGGATTTTTTGAATCAATAGAGGGTACTGGCCTCGAAAGAAATCATAATTCCATCAATTTTAACCTATCTTATAAAACCTCGATATTTTAATCGATTTAGAGCTTGAAGAATTTCTGAATACTTTGTGATTGCTCGTTTTTAATTAAGATAAAGTACATGCCTCTTTCTAAATTTGAAACGTCGATTTTCGTATCCTCATCTAAATTAATATCTAAAACCTCCTGCCCATTCATATTAAAAATAAGTCCTCTACCTGAAGTATTGATATTTATAAAGCTTGAAGTAGGGTTTGGATAAATTGAAACAATGGTGTTTTGAAGATCGTTGTAGCTACTTAATATACGAGCATTTAATCGTCCATCTACGTTGAGTTGCAACACACCACTAGTATCGGGGATTCTATTTTCAGTAAACTCCAAAAGCACATGTTTTTCGTCAGCTTCGTAAAATCTATGATTGGTTAAATCTTGCGCTATCCCGAATCCACCAGGTAATTCAAAGCCGCCACCTAAGGTTTCTAATAATTCATTGACAGGTATCCAAAGTATTTGACCGAAAGCCATTGCTCCTATTTCAATATTAAAATCTGTAGATGTTGTTAATGTAGATTTTAGTACGTCGTGAGATTCTCCTAAGAGATTTAATGTTCCCCAAGCATCAGCTGTTTCTACAGTAGTTACTAAAGATGAAAATCGTAATGAATCAATCATTAGTCCAGGTATACCTGTATCGAACGAATCAATACCGGGTATGATTGATGCATCCAATTGCACTTGAAAAAAAAGCGAGTCTCCAAAGGTGTCTTGGTAATTTAATGGACGCTTTATGTAAGTGAAATTATCATCGAGATTTGTACTTATATTTGCACCTACACCACCAAACCCGCCAAAGCCATTAGCGTTAGCTGTACCAATAACATTTATAGCTGTATCACTTTTGATTGCAACAGCATTAAACAATCCCAAATCTAGAATCATGTTAGCCTCAGGAAACGAATCTGCTATGGCAAAGGTGTCTATGCTCAAATAAACTTCTTCTGTAGTTCCACTGACTTCAAAAATATCATAAGTCCACTCTAAATCTCCGCCAGTAGCTCGATATGATAAAGTATCTTCAAAATTTTGAAAGGTGGTATAAATGAGAACATCTCCAGTGTCCGGAATGGTATTGCCTTCAAGTGTAATTTGACAACTAATAGAATTTGCATTTACCACAATACAGATAAATAATACGGTAATCTTAATAATTTCTTTCAATTCAATTTTTTTATGCTTTTGAAGATATGCATTTTTATGAAATATAGTTTTTAGCATTTGTAATTTGATACTTTAATTTTTGCAACTATGTCAGTAAAAACAATTTGGGTAACAGGCGCAAGCTCTGGAATAGGAGAGGCCATGGTCAAGCATTATGCTAAACAGGGCGTTAAATTGATCATATCTTCTAGAAGGAAGGAGGTGTTGAATAAACTTAAGAGTGAACTTCCTCAGCCTGAAAATGTAACTGTTGTTCCTTTGGACCTTGAGGATCACAGTGGTATGACCGAAGAGATTAATGCTGTTTTAAGTAACCATAAAGTTGATATCCTCATCAATAACGCTGGAATATCTCAACGATCTCAAGTCGTTGATTCTGATTTTAAAGTATTCAAAAGATTGGTCGATATTAATTACTTAGGAACGGTTCAAATTAGCCAGCTTGTCCTAAAGCATTTTTTAAAACACAAAGGTGGGCAGTTTGTGGTAATAAGTTCTGTTGCTGGCAAGATTGGTGTCCCAGGTCGCGCAGGCTATTCGGGTTCTAAGTTTGCCCTTCATGGTTATTTTGACGCCTTACGAGCTGAAATGCATGGTAATAATATAGATGTCACAATGATTTGTCCAGGATACATTCAGACCAATATTTCGTTTAATGCTTTGACAAAAGATGGGAGTCCTCAAAATTCTATGGACGAGCTGACAAATAATGGCATGGCTCTGCCTGCATTCATCAAGAAAGCAGTTAAGGCTATTGATAGCAAAAAGCCTGAAGTTTTAATCGGAGGATTTCGAGAAACAAAGATGGCGATATGGGTATCTAAGTTTTTTCCATCTCTTTTCAGAAAAATGATAGTTAAGGCACAAACAACTTAAAAATTTAACACATATTAAATAAAAATTTAATATGTTTAGTTTTTGGATCTCGATATAATGTTTGGAATTGTGAAACTTGAACATAATTTATTGAGGCAAATGTCATTTTCAGATTTTTTTAACAAATTTTATTCTGTGTGGCTATTTATTTAGGTCAACATTTGATCTAACTTGCACGTTAGATAAATTCATGAAACCGGATAATATGTTTAAGAAAAAGTCTTTAAATAGAATGTCCCTGAATTTTAGATCTCAGTGGAAAACGCTAATGGATAGGCTTGAAGAATTCTTTGTGAGCATGCATTAAGGATGCATTTGAAAATTAATGCGCGTACCTATTTTCATTTGATTGAATCTCCAAGTTTCCTCTTCTGTCATATATGCTATTCTAGGGTAGCCACCAGTCGTTTGTCCATCTTGAAGAAGTAGTATTAATTGGCCATTTGGTAACAATTGTATCGTGCCTGGAAAAGTAGGTGCACTTTTATCTAATTCAGTTTTAAATGCTTCAAGGGGCGTGTCACTTTTTAATTTTGATCCCATACGATTGGTCGCATTTGTAATCAGGTACTTGTTTTGAGTCAATAACAATTTTGAAGAATCAGATAGCCAATCGTATTCTGGTCCTTTAAAAATATTAAGCTTAAACTGTTTGTTCCAGTTTTGAATTTCTATTTCTGTGAATGCATCAAACGCTTTGGTATCAGATACCCACTCCACTATGTCATTTTTTCTTAAGTACTGGCCATTTATTCCTCCCCATTTTGCTGGAAGATAAGTTGCCGTAGATCCTAAGTGATTTTGAGCTTTAATTTTTCCTTGAATACCAATATAGGATCTAAGACCATCAATCATCGGCCCACCTTTCAAAACATCACCTGACGAAACCTTGACTCTTTTATTAAGTGGCACCAAGTTGTTATCAATGCTCCATCTTGCATTTGCTCCTGTTAATGCAATTATCGCGTCGTCTATGAATTCCAACTGAGGTGCAATAGAGGTGCATTCAATGATAGGCCAATCTAAATCATTACTTAAGATTAATTGAGCCATTTGAGCAGCTTGCCCATCCATCACGCCGCTAATTGGACTTGCATAAAAAGCATACCCATTTCTTCCTGTATCTTGTATACTCAAAAGGATTCCGGGTTTTATGACTTTAAGCTTGCCCATTGTATTGGATAAGTGATATGTATTTGTTTCTCATAGATTGCATTTCCATATCATCAACAGCCGTAATTTTAATTTGATCAATTGATTTTATGAGTAAGAAATTTTCTTTATCCATATCAATAACTGGAAAGACTAATTCGCCAATCACTTGCCAGCCGCCCGGACTACTTAAGCTATAAATACCTGCATAGTCACCAGCAATAGCAAAACTATTAGCGGGTATGTGAATCTCAGGATTAGATTTTCTTTTAACCTTTAATTCTGGATCAAGGCCAGATAAATAGGTGAAGCCTGGAATAAAACCAAACATGGCGATTGTCAATTTGGAAGATTCAATTTTTTGAATAATCGCTTCTTTAGAAAGCTTTAATTGATTAACTACATCATGCCAATCTTTTCCATTCGAAAAGCAAACAGGTAAAGTGATGTCTCTCTTAAGATGATCTTCATTAATGTCTAACTCACTTAATATATGAATCGATCGATTATCAAATTTTTGATTTAGTTTCAAATAGATTTCTGCTTCGGAAGCTATGACTTCATCTATAAACTGAAAAGCGCTTTTGTAAATTGATTCGCCAACCAATTGATGGGCTTTTGGTTGGGCGCATTTTAATAATAAAAAATGATTATTAAAATTTCGGACAGTAAACTTAAATCTATCTATTTGAACCGACTGCAACACCTTGCTTTTTTATAAATTGAAAAATTTGTTTAGCCAGCACTCTTGCATGAGGCGTATCGCTATGAAGGCAGATAGTCTCGGCTTTTATGAGATGCTTATTTCCATATATATCAGTGAGTTCATTGTTTAAGAAACCAAAGACTTGTTCAATAACCTTGTCTGATTCTGAAATGACTGACCCTTTAATAGATCGACTTTGTAGCTGATTACAATTAACGTAACGTCTGTCTGCGAATACCTCATGGGTTGAGGTCATATCTAATGTCATGGCAGCAGATATAGTTTTAGAGTTAGCCAAGCCATAAATGTGACAATCACTTTTTATTGATTTTAATTTTGCAATAATAGCTAGTGCGAGATCTTCGTTTTTAGCCATGTCATTATATAAAGCACCATGTGGTTTTACATGATGAAGGGTCCTATTCTTTTTAGCACAAGCTTCCATTATTTTTAAAACTTGTCTTTCAATTTGATCTACTAATATTTTTAATGGTGTGTTTAAGCTTAATCTTCCAAAGTTTTTAGGATCGTTATAAGATGGATGTGCGCCAATGGCTACATCGTGTTCAATTGCTAATTCAATTGTTTCTTTTATTTTTTGATCTGAACCAGAATGTACGCCACATGCAATATTGCAGGATGATACATATGGCATAATGGCCGTATCGTAATCAGAGCCATCTATCGGCGAGTATTCTCCTACATCACTATTTAGATCAATTGATTTTATCATAGCCAATTGAAAATGCTATTAAAAGATTTGAATGAAATAATAAGGGTGATTATTATAACAATACCACCTAAGACATTACTCACTATACTATTTGTGAAATTGTGAAGAAGCTTTTTAGAGTTTGATATATACATTAAATAAATAGCAATAAACGGTAAAAGAATTGCATTCGTGATTTGAGCAAATTGAATAATCTTCACAGGTTTAAAGCCTGTCATTGACACGAAAACGCCAAAGATTAAAATTATTATCCAAGTCAATCTAAAGTATTTATGGTCCTGGTTTTTTGGCCATCCAAATATACCTTGAGCTGCGAAGCCAGCTGCTAGCGGTGCAGTGATAGCACTACTCAAACCAGCTGCTAAAAGTCCTAGACCCATAAGTACTTTAGCGTAATTTCCAAAAACAGGTTGAAGTTGGATGGCTAGATCTTTTGCATTCGATACTTCTTGTATTTGTTCGTTACTTGCAGCTGCAGTAATAACTATCAAGATCGATATGAGACCTCCTAAGAGTATTGAAAAAGTATTTTCAATACGGACATCTTTAAGTGATGCATCCGAAGACCATTTTTTGGGAATAGTAGAAGCATGTAAAAATAAATTATAGGGCACCACTGTGGTTCCAATCAGACCAAGTATTAGCTTGTAAGATTCATTATTAAAATTTGATGGCCACAGACCTTTCAATATGGCAGTCAAATTAGGTTGTACCATAAAAGCGGTAATCAAAAAACTGATACTCATAAGTAAGACGAGCGCAATTAAAAATTTCTCTATCAGTTTGTATTTGCCAAAATAAAGAAAACAAAAAGCGATCCCTCCCAAAACAATCGGCCAGAATTTGTATTCGCCGATGATTAAATCTGCACCAAGTACGCCTCCAGATAAATTGCCGGCTTCATAAGCTGCGTTCCCAATTATAATAGCACCTATGACAATGAATAAAACTAGAATTCTTGAAAAGCCTTTTGGAAATTGATTATTGATAGCTTCGCCGAGTCCATTTCTTGTAACAAAACCTAGTCGGGCTGCCATTTCTTGTAAGACAATTGTAGCGAAAATTGAAAATACTAAAGCCCAGATTAATTCATAAGAAGTTTGTACACCTGCAATAGTACAGGTGGTAATGGTGCCAGGGCCTATAAATGCTGCAGCTATTAACGTGCTAGGTCCAAAAAGCTTTTTAAGCATGGCGTCTAGTTTGATTGTGTCTTAAAAGCATATAAGGCAAAGGATGCTAGCCAGTGTTGCCCGGCGTAATCTCCATCTGTAATTTTATTGAGTGAGTAAGTCAGATGATGATCAGCTAAGGATTGAGCCTTTGAATTATTTACAAGCGGATATAAACACCAAGCTCTCGAAAAGTTTAAGCCGTCTAAGTGTACAAGCTTTCCATCTGATCTATCAATAATTTTTCCTGGTTCTAATTCTAAATCAGAAGATGCTAGCTCAGGCATGAAGTCATTTAGCCAAGCATCGAATTGTTCAGTGTTTAATATTTTGCGCATGATGTCAATTTCTTGAAGACATGGTGATAGAAAATCATACCCACTTGGTTCCCATGTAATAGGACAACCTTTATCGTTGTTGTAGAATCGAATGGCATTTTTCCTAATACTGTTGGCAAGTGGAATATCGTTGCAATTGATCGCATAATCATAGGCAAAGCTTAAGCCAAAAGCAGTATTACTATGTTCGCCTACTCTGATAGGGTAGACCAGTTTAGGCAAATATTCTATATAGGCTTCAGATATATACTTGGTCAAAGGTTTTAAATTATTATACCACTTTTGCGCATCTGCGTCATCCCAGCTATGCAACTCTTCAGCTAATTTTAAAAGCCACGCCCATCCGTAAGTTCTTTCAAAAGATTTGGTATATCTATTCATTGAAAAATACTCAACTTCTTTTAAAATATTTTTAGCACTTAAGTTTTGATCGAGCATGATCTTTATTGAATCTCGATTTTCTAGTCCTGGAAATTTTTTCAATAAGTAAACTAAAGACCAATGTCCATGCACAGCTGAATGCCAGTCGAAGCAGCCATAGAATGCAGGGTGATGGTTTTGTGGTAAATCTAAATCTTCTTCTTTAGCAATAGTATGCCCTGCTTTATAAGGTAATGGATTTTTAATGCATGCTATAGGAAGCTGCGCTAGACGATTGGCTTGATCTAAGTCTAGTTTGATTTTTGAGATTTTCTCTTCTGCAGGCTCAATGGTTTTGTTGATCTCAACATTATTGTTCGTATTGGAGCAAGAAGCGAACACAAAAAATAATATGATGTAAGTGATCTTTTTCATATATGTATTTACACTAAAAATAAGCAAACAGATTTGGATTAGATTTTGATCTTTTGTCAAGACCTAAAATATACTTTTTATTCTCTTTGAATTCAATTCTTATAACTTTATGTGAAAATTTGGCTATGAAAATTCTAAAGTACATTCTTATAATTATTGCGGTTCTATTGGTTTTAATTATCATTAAAGTGCTCTTAACACCTCGAATTTCTTATGAAACACAAATCAAAGTAGATAAACCTCAATCAGAAGCTTGGGCTGTAATGTCAGATGTAACTAAGGCACCAGAGTGGATTAAAGGATTTAAAAAGTCAGAATTAATAAGTGGTACAGCAAATACTGTAGGCGCTGTTTCAAATATTTACTTTGATGAGGGAGGTAAAGAAATGGTCATGAAGGAGACTATTACTAAAATTGAACCTGACAAAATGATTGCTATGAATTTTTCTATGGACTTTATGGATATGGATTACGAGATGTATCTATCTGAAGAAAACGGAAGCACATTAATCAAAACAAAAACAGAAACAAAAGGCAATAGCTTTATGGCTCGTTGTATAGTTGCATTTATGGGTGGATCGATGAAAAAACAAGAGGATATAAATTTGAATAATTTAAAGGAGGTAATAGAGAAGAATACGAAGGCGTATCCTCAAAATTAAATTATGAATTGAGGTGGTTAAATTTGATTGTCTTTCTGAATTTGTCTATAAGTATAGCTAAAGCAGGGTCTAATGTCTGACGAAAAATTAAAAGCATTATTGATTGAAGTAAGTGATGACTTGTATCAGGCTTCGCGAAGTATAAGGATATTGCGATCTATAAATTGGCCTGCCCAGGTCATGTATGACTTTTTTAATAATAATGCTTCTAAAATACCTGTCGTCCAGTATCCTAGTTTTAATCCCAAGGATACGATCGAATTAATTTCTAAAATAAAAAAGAAGATTGAGCGACTAGGTCCATTTAAGTCTTGGGCCATGCGCATAGCCGATAAATTAGAGAATGGTGCTCGGCTATTATCTGTTTTGGGAACACCTGAATTTTACACATACTCTAGGGCCTTGTACGGTACTCCAAAAGATATTTTGCCAGATGGAAAAAGTAACTCCTTAGATTTAGCTTTGTTTTTTGAGGAGATGTATGAAAATATTGATGAGTTGGGAATCGAAGACAACTATCCAGAAAATTATGATGCTCAGGATATTGCAGATCGGATGTTGGTAGAAGTGAATACTATGTTCGGACCTGATGCGCCAGAGATTAAAATTGATGAAGAAGTTTCATCAAAGGTTATTGCCGGGCGTCGACGTATAAGAATTAGGAAGACAGCAAAATTTGATGATAACGATATTGAGCAGTTAATACATCATGAAGCTTTTGTTCATGTAGCTACTTCCATAAATGGCTTTTCACAAGATCATCTAAAGATTTTAAGAGCCAGTCATCCAGGTACCACAAAGACACAAGAGGGTTTGGCGGTTTTTGCTGAGTTTATAACAGGTCATATTGATTTAGAAAGGATAAGAAGATTGTCAGATAGGGTTATTGCAATTCAAATGGCCGTAGATGGAGCTGATTTTATGGAGGTCTACAGATTTTATAATTCTAGAATTAAGAATCAAGAAAATGCTTTTGAGAGTGCACGGCGTGTATTCAGAGGAGGCGTTATGTCTGGAGGTGCACCTTTTACAAAAGACATGGTGTATTTAGATGGTCTATTGCGCGTGCATAATTTTCTTCGAGTTGTTGTGGCCGCAGGTAAAGCTAATCTTCTACCTTTATTATTTATTGGAAAAATTGCCTTAGACGATATTGGCGTTTTAATAAAAATGCAAAAATTAGGATTGATTAATCCGCCAGAATACTTACCTCCTTGGATGAAGGATATCAGATTTCTTCTAACCTATTTAGCTTACTCTTCTTTTTTAAATAGTGTCAAGCTAGAAAATCTTAAAAAGCATTATTCAGAATTGATAAAATCTTAAACCATATCATCGTAATAGTCCTCCGTTGCCTCTTTAGGTCTAAAGAAACTTTTGTCAGATACTCCAATGACGATAAGACCAATTACATTCATAATCATTCCAAAAACAACATTGATATTCTCTCCCCAAACCATAAACTTGCCAGATTCAGCATCTGCATTCATTATAAACATTCTAAAAATACTATAGAATAACCCAATACTAATAGTAAGGTATAAAGCATTTAAAGGCACTTTATTAGTTATAACAAGCAAGAAGCCAACAATCAAGTAAACAATACAGACTATTAGACCTATCCAGCCCAATCGCTTTAACCAAGTAAGTCGATAGTCTGACATCTTTAAAGGAGACATCATGGTTTTTTTAAAGTCTATGTTTCCAGCACTGTCAGTGACGATACTGTCGCTAAACATTTCTATATTTTTAACAGCGTTGCTATCTAAGTCTTCTATTTTTCTAGGAGGTCGGATAGAGTCTTTGTCCACATTCGCAGATGATTCATTTATTGACTGCTCTACAACTTTCATAAGTTTATCGGTATTGATATCGCTGACTCTATTCATAGCACCGCATCCTCCAATCAAAATTATTAAGACTCCAATGAAAGTAACCCAACCTGGTTTAGACATGTAGTGTATTTTTGAGAAAAATATGAAAAATTCGAGTTGGGTCGCAAAGAATTCGATAGTTATTCCTAAAATTGATACCGATTCATTGTTTATTCATACAAATTGTAATGATTCAATTAATTTTTAAGCTATTCTTTGTTGCCACTTTCGTTCTGGTATCATGCAATATGCCAAAGCAAGATATGGTAAAACAAGCTCAAACGATTGAGTCCATAGATTTTGATAAGAAGTTGGATTCTCTGGGTATCAATTTGCCTGAAGTGGCGCAACCAATTGCCAACTATGTAAATATTAGACAAGCTGGAAAAACGCTTTATCTCGCAGGTAAAGGACCGAAAGACGAAAATGATCAGTATATAAAAGGTAAGATAGGTCAAGATTTAACCATTGAGGAAGGATATGCTGCAGCAAGAAGAGTGGCGATTTCACAAATAGCAGTACTTAAAGATCATCTAGGTGATCTAAATAAAGTAAAGCAAGTATTAAAGGTAACGGGTATGGTAAATGCAACGGATGATTTCGGAAATCAACCAGAAGTCATAAATGGCTTTTCTGATACTATGGTTGAAGTATTTGGTGAGAAAGGAAAACATGCGAGAGCAGCTGTAGGTATGGGTTCTCTTCCAAGAAATATTTGTGTAGAGATTGATATGATTGTTGAAATTTACTAAAGATCGATTATGCGAAAGTTTATACTCATATCTATTGTATTTTGTTTTATGGCCTGTAAACAAGATCAAGTCATTCAGCCTATGGAGGGCAATTTTAAATTAGATGGGATTGGTAATGAAGAAGCATGGTCTTCGGTCGATTGGCAACCCATGAATCATGTATGGCTTGGTGATCAACCTACTAGTGATGATTTTGAGGGTAGATATAAAGTCTTGTGGAAGAATGATGGCCTTTATGTGTTGTCTGAAATAAAAGATGATATTCTAATGGATCAATATATCGATCCACTTGAAAAATATTGGGATGATGACTGTCTTGAAATTTTCGTAGATGTAGATGCTTCCGGCGGTAATCATCAATTTAACAACAATGCTTTTGCTTACCATATAAGTTTAGATAATAGAGTTGCTGATATGGGTAAGGATTCCCTGCCGCATCTATATAATCATATTAGGTCGAGACGTACGACAAGTAATAATCTTTCCGTTTGGGAAGTATACATGCCCATGTATGGAGAAGATTTTCTCCATGGACAATCCAATAGGGCAGTGGAGTTAAAAGAAGGCCAACAAATTGGATTTGCTATTGCTTATTGTGACAACGATGAAAGCAAAGAGCGAGAAAACTTCATTGGATCAATGCCTATCCCTGGAGAAGATAAAAATAGAGCGTGGATTGACGCCAATTTATTTACCAAATATCATTTGGTCTCTAGTTCGAATTAGGCCACTATTCCAAATATTATTTACTGCTCCTTTTGCAACTGATATTCAACTGTCGGGAATTAGTCTATTAAGGGACAAATCTGTTTACAAATTCACTTTTTACACATTATTAACAAAAGGGGAAGCAACCTTCAGGCGCTTAGTTACATATTACATATGAACAAACGTTAGAGACCTTGCAGCGAAAATTTGAGGGGTAACGTTTTAAAATTAAATGCCACTGATTAAATAACCAATAACTTGACTAAGACATTAAGTCTTGAAAGTGTGTAGAAATGAATTTGATTAATAAAATAAGAACCAAAGCTCTAAACATTGTCACTGATGCGACTACCAATCGTATCATCGTTAAAGACAATCCGTACCAGCAGCCATTTTCTTGGTTCATTACGAACGAAAACGGAAATTTTTTCCAAAGTGGACATATCTCTAATCAAGAGCAGATTATTACATTAAATAATTTAAAGAGTGGTCATTATTATTTCCGCGTTCAAGGAGAGGTATACGAATTTAATATAGCGTCATAAAATAGATTAGTTAGATAAATTTAAGGTTTGATTCGAATGAACCGGTATTCAATAGGATACCGGTTTTTATTTTTCTATGCAACTGTGCATTAAAGATTAAAACCATACTCCATAAACCTTATTCCCTAAACCCCTAATGGTGTCCAACTTGCTTCACAACACCTCCGCTTACTTCATTGATACTTCCAATAGACATAAACGCTTGGGGGTCTACTTTTAAAATATCGTTTTTGAGATGGAAAATTTCTAGTCGCGTGACGATGGTAACCACAATATCACAATCAGATTTTATATCAAAGCTGCCTGGCAAATAACCTCTTTCACCTTTGTATACAGTGATGCCTTTTTCATACTGGTTGACTATTAAGTCTTTAATTTGATCATGTTTGCCCGAAACGATGCTCAGCTGCGTAAATTCCTCAACACCCTCAACAATATAGTTGGCAGTTTTAATCGCAGTATAAAACGTAATGATTGAATACATAGCCTTTTCGATACCAAATTTATAAGCTGCAATAAGAAACAAAGTTGTATTGATGGCCAAGATGATTTCAGTGCTGCTAAAAACCAATTTTTTGTTGGTGTATTCAACGATAACTTCTAATCCATCAATAACGCCTCCAGATCTAATAATTAATCCAATGGCTAGACCTATAAATATTCCTCCAAAGATGGATATCAAAAACTTATCTGTCGTGATAGTAGGTACTTCAACAATTTGCAAACCAATAGCTAGGAGCAAGATTGAGATCAATGAATTGAAAGCAAAGTTCTTCCCGATCTTTTTATAGCCGATATAGACAAAAGGGAGATTTAATACTAAAAGCAAAATAGAGATATCAATATCGAACAACTTATTAATCAATATAGATATTCCTGTTACGCCTCCATCTAGAAATTTATTTGGAATCAAAAATCCTTTAAATGCGATTATGGCACAGGCTATACCTAGGATTCTTATAAGCATGGATTTGGGATTCAGAATCTGCCCCCAATCTAGTTGATCGTTTTTTGACACAATTGATATTTGATTAATGAGGTTGTGGTCATAAAGATAACATTCGAATTCAAAACATTCTTTAGGATGGATTAAGGGTTTAAAGCTTTTTTTCTTAATTCAGAAAAATATTATATTTGGATATAACCCTAGAAAATGCCCGAGACCACTGAATCAATTCAGCAGGATATCCGTCTGGAAGATATCCGCTTAGAATCTAATGTAGACATCACAAATCTCGATGTCATTAAATCAGACGTAGATCTAATGTTTAAGTTTGCCGTAAATACTGGTAAACACATTCCTGGTAATCTAAAGTTCGATGAAGAGGATAACTATGAAAACCTCATAGCAGATTATAATACCTTGCTTAAAGTCATTGAGCCTGTCACACCGGAATCCATTTTATACCTCAACGCAGAGCTAACAAATATTGGAAAGGATGGAAAATGGTATTTGATACCCATTTATACCAAGTGTATCGTATTGGCATTGCTTGCTTTAGGTGTTTTAATTTTTGTGGCCATGCATCCTTTGGTCAATGAGGTTAATCAAAATTCTGGTTTGTTAGATTCAACAGGGTATACCTTATTGCTGAATCTTGTTTTTATTTGTGCGGCTTCATTATTAGGCGTGATGTTTTATTTGCTTAAAACTTTAGGCGATAAGATTAAGAGTACAACGTTATTGCCCTATGACTCCATACAATTAAACGCTTCGATCATTATAGGAATCATTTCTGGATTTGTAGTGACTGAGTTGTTTACCTTAAATGATAATACGATAGAAAATAATTTCTTAGTCATTCATAAAATGACCCTTGCATTATTGGGTGGATTTTCTTCTGATGCTATTTTCTCAATACTTCAAAGTATTGTCAATAAATTCAGAAGTATGTTCGCGAATTAGTATACTTATTATAAACCTCAAAAAATTTTAATTATGGCTACTACACATAACATTTACGTTAGCATGGTCGGAGATGGCCCCCATTTGCATTTTCGAGAAGGCTCGAATGAAGCTGATGGTATTAACTTCGAAACAATTGTAGAACCTGGAGATACTTTAATTTTTCATAACGCTTCTGGTGGAAAGATCAAATCATTTAAAGGGATAAAAATGTATACAGATGATCCCACAGGTACAGATATGCTTCGGAATGTAGAACCAGGAGCAGAAGTAATGTCTGTTAAAGTCTTTACACCAGCTTCTATGAACCACGGTGAGTTACATGAGAATTACTTTGTGACTTATGAGAATCAAGCCGGAGGTATTATTGACGAAGATCCGAAGATTCGGATGAAAGGCAAAGGCGCATAAATACTAAACTTGAATCAGCATCTATTTTTTTTAATTAGCATAATACTTCTGTGTTCGACGGTACTTTTTTCTCAAGATCAAAGAATTGCAGATAGTTTGAAAAGACAAATAGTAGAAGATAAAGGCATTGATTCGAATTATTTAAGTCAATTATCTTTAATTGCTAGTTATGAGCAAAGTCCAGATAGTATTGAATACTATGCTAGTAAGTTAATAGTATTAGCATCTTCAATATCTAATTATTCTTTTTTAGAAGATGGATATTTACATATGGGTAATGCCAAGAAATTAAATGGAGACTTAGATTCTTCATTGATTTATTATTTTTTGGCATTAAAATCTCCAACTTCTATGGTATTTGAGGGACGTATT
This sequence comes from Saprospiraceae bacterium, assembly GCA_020630775.1. Lineage (GTDB taxonomy): Bacteria > Bacteroidota > Bacteroidia > Chitinophagales > Saprospiraceae > RFSX01. The sequence continues at coordinate 53,792 of JAHDIN010000012.1, forward strand.
CTTTCTTCAATAGCTGATGTTTATTCAATAAGTGGAAATTCTGAAAATGCATTATCTTATTATGATCAGGCAATACATACTTTACTACAAACAAATGATACTAGTGCATTAGCTTCCGTTTACAGTAATAAAGGTGACGAATATTTGATTCAAGAAAAATATGACTCTTCCTTAATATATTTTTTACAATCAAAAGAATTGTTTGCAAGTGTAAAAGATGAATTAGGTGAAGCTTTTACATTAGGCAATGAAGGTATTGCTTATGCAGGTTTAGGTGAGGACAACTTAGCTGAATCCAAATTGAACGAAAGTATAAAACTGCTTGAAGCGTCTGAGAATTACTATTTTATCTCTGTATACTTGACCTATTTGTCCGATATATATGCTACTAAAAATCAATATAAAAAATCCTTAAAGTACGCTAATAGAAGTTTAGAATTAGGTCAGAAGTATGGCTTGACAGAACAGATCAGTGACGCAAGTCTAGTGCTGTCTAATCTGTACACAGATATGGGTGATGAAGTTAAAGCATTAAAGTATTACAAAGATCATATCACCTTTAGAGACAGTTTGATCAATCTAGAGACAGTAGAACAGCTGGCGAATCAACGTACAGAATTCGAAGTTGCTGAAAAGCAATTTGAGGTAGATTTGCTAGAAGAACAAAAAAAGAACCAGCGTTTGACCATATACGGTACTTTGGCCGGGTTGGGAGCGATGGTTCTTTTTGCTATTGGCTTGTTTCGAAGAAATCGTTTTATCAAAGCAACCAATAAAATTATTGAAGCCGAAAAGCAAAAATCCGATAATTTATTACTCAATATTCTACCTTCAGAAACAGCTGAAGAGTTAAAACAAAATGGTAAGGTGCTAGCTAAACGTCATGAAGGTGTATCTGTATTCTTTTCTGACTTCGTCGGATTTACAAAATTTTCAGAAAATTTATCCCCTAATGAGGTTGTTGATCAACTAGATTTTTACTTTTCAAAATTTGATACCATCGTAGAGAAGTATGGCTTAGAAAAAATTAAAACTATTGGAGATGCCTACATGTGTGTTAGTGGTTTGCATAAAGAAGAACCCAATCACGCCAAAAAAATAATCATTGTAGCTAAAGAAATTCAACAATTTGTGGCTGATATGAAAAAAGAAAAAGCGGAGGGTGTGCCGTTTGATATTCGTATCGGAATCAACTCTGGTCCTGTTGTAGCAGGAGTAGTAGGTCATAAAAAGTTTGCTTATGACATCTGGGGCGACACCGTCAATATGGCCTCAAGAATGGAGTCCAATTCTGAAGTAGGGCGCATAAATATTTCCGAGTATACATTTGATTTGGTTAAAGATGAATATGATTGTTATTACCATAAAGATTTCGTAACCAAAAATGGAAGAGCAATAAAAATGTATTATTTGAAAGACTAGTTCTTTCTGGGCAAAAATTGAACGAAATTCAAAGAGATCAATTTCCTTAGCCACCGAGCCACCGAGCCACCGAGCCACCGAGCCACCGAGCCACCGAGCCACCGAGCCACC
>JAHDIN010000012.1:55424-76772 GCA_020630775.1 Saprospiraceae bacterium
GTCCGACGTCTCAGTCGGAACCTGCGACTTTACGTCGCGGAGCAATCAACTCATTATCTCAAAACGCTTCCCTGCCATCTTTGCCAAATAAGTCGCCTTTTTTATAATCCTAGTGCCATACCAAGAAAATGCCTCACCATCGACCAACATGATTTTAGAATTAGGCAATAGGCTTTCTATTTCTTTTAAATGCTTTTCTTTAAAAGGGTAGGGTTCAGAACTTAAGAAAACATATTCAGGATTAAGATGTCTTAAATTTTCTATTGTTGTTTCAGGATATCTATTTTCTTGATTGAAGACATTTTCGAAGCCACAAAGTTCCAACATGTTATTAATGAAGGTGTCTCCTCCAGCTACCATGTATGGATTTTGCCAAATGACATATGCTACTGATGCTTTTTGTGAAGATTTGATAGAGCTTACTGCAGATTTAAATCGGTTAGACAACATAGCCGCTTCAATCTCTCTATTGGTTAGTTTGCCTATTTGTCTGATTAAATTATAGTTATCATCAACAGTTTTAATGTTGGTAACAACTACCTTGTACTTTTTCTTTAGCTCAAGGATCTCCTCTTTGGTATTTTCTTCTTTATTAGCTAGGATCAGTGATGGATTGAGCGCATCTATTTTTTTTAGATCAAGGTTTTTTGTTCCGCCTACTCTTATTTTGTTTTTAAACCAATCTTCAGGGTGTACACAAAATTTTGTTATGCCTAAAACTTCTTTATCCAATCCAAGATCAGCTAAAAGTTCAGTTTGCGATGGAACGGTAGAAATGATTTTCATACTTCGAAGGTATGGACAAGAAAATAAATTACTTGAAGGATTTTTATATAAATGGTTTACCAATTTAATGTTTTGTAATAAATATATATTCCCTGAATAATGAGGAAATACGCATATTGCATATTTTATTTAACTTTAATGATTTAAGATGAATGTTCATTTAATAAGGTGGGAAAATATAAGACAGCGTGTAAAGGATGATCAAATAATGAACAAAGCTTTCTTAAGTTTTTATAGTAAATTGAAAGTAGTAAACTGGAGAAAACCTGAAGATGTTTTTAAAACTTTCAATCATGCAGATATTGTGAAGTGCGTTCCTTTAAATAGAATTGTATTTAACATTGGAGGCATTAAATTCAGAATGGTTGCAGGATTTTACTTTGGACGAAATTATGTAGACCTATATGTGAAATTTGTTGGTACTCATTCTGAATATGAGAAAATTGATGTGTGTAAAGTAAAAATGTTTAAGAAATGAAGAAGTTGTTATATACAATCATTAAAGACAAGAAACAATACGAATCTTATTGTAATAAGTTGGAAAAGCTTTCTGAAACTATTACGGTAGTTAATGAAGATGAGCGAGAGCTTTTGTCTTATTTGATACAAAAATATAACGATGAACAAATGGAGAATTTCATTAGTGAGCTTAATCCTGTGGAATTACTTCTAAGTTTAATTAAAGACAACAAAATATCTCAAAAGGAATTGTCAGAGCGAATAACTGTTTCTCCACAACTAGTCAATGACATAATCAAATATCGACGAGAGATAACAAAAAATATTGCCATAAAGTTAGCTGAAGAATTTAATGTAAATTATGCTGCATTCTTAAAGCCATACAGTCTACAAAGAGCTAGTTAGAATGATGCTAAAGAATATGAGTATCCCTAATTACTGACTTAACCATATTCAACTTAGATAGATCTCCACCAGAAAAAAATCTTAAACCCCAATTCTCTTTAAGCTTTAATTTTTTCATGATTAGTTTTTCGGAATAACCCTCGTTATGAAGTTCCAAAACACTTTCATTAAAGCCTTCTAAGAATTTTAATTTCTTTTTTAATTTTTCTTTACCATTTTTAAATTGTGGGTTGTGACTACAGAGTAGGGCATCGAAGTCATATTCCAGTATCTTTTTTATAGATTTGATTTGTTGGACGATGCTTTCATTGTAGAGGAAATAATCTATGTAAGAAATGAGATAGAGATCTGCAGAAAACATCCATTTTTTATTGGGTTCATATAAGGCTAGCATATCTGAAGCATGTCCTGGAATAGGTATTAATTCAAATTGGTAATGTGGTGTCTCAATTAATTCAGTTATGGGAATGAGATTGCTATTGGCTGGACGTGTACCCCATAATAGGTTTTGAGGTAGACTGATTTTTGGTGGATCCTTCATTAGAGTGCAGCATTCTGTCGACGCATAAACATTACAATGAAAATGGTTTTGAAGCAGATCGATGTTGCCTGAATGATCCTCATGGTAATGTGTAACAAAGATATGCTGGACATCTAGATCCTTAATTTTATTTAATACTTCTTTTTTAACGCGCCTATGACCGGTGTCAATTAATAAACCATCAATAAAGTAAATTTGTGACATGAGTTTCGGACGACCTATGGGTTGATAACCAAATCTATATCCTTTTATCTCTTCGAATTCGAAACTTTCAGAAATGAGCATGTATGTTTTTTGGTTACATTATGAGATTAACTTTCCAGCAACATAAACTTGATCAATTAAATTACTTCCAAAAGCATATGGCAACATACCATAGGATGGAATAGGTTTAGTAATGATCAAATTGGCTATTTTTCCTGGCGTTATCGAACCAACTTTATCTGACAAGTCCATGGCATAAGCACCATTTATGGTTGCGGCATTAATGGCAGCTTCAGGCGTCATTTTCATTTTTATACATGCGGCTGAAACAACGAAATTCATATTGCCTGTAGGTGAAGAACCTGGATTGTAATCTGATGCCAATGCAAGGGGCAAACCTGCCGAAATAATTTCTTTAGCTGGTGTATAAGGAATTCCCAAAAAATACGAACATGCAGGTAGAGCTACTGGCATAGTGTTGCTGCCTTTAAGTGCTTCTATGTCTTCATTTAAAATAACTTCAAGATGATCCACAGATCGTGCATTATGTTTGACACAAGCATTCACGCCTCCAATGGCGTTAAATTGATTTACATGGATCTTTGGAGTAAGTCCCAATTGAATACCCGCTTGCATAACACGCTCTGTATCTTCAACTGAGAAATATCCTTTTTCGCAAAATACATCGATGTACTCTGCAAGTTTCTCTTTAGCGACGGTAGGTAGTACATCTTTGATCATAAGATCCAGAAAGGCACTTTTATTATTCTTAAATGCTTGAGGCAATGCATGTGCTGCTAGAAAAGTGGCTTTGATTGGAATATTGTATGCTGACTTTAATTGCTTGATAACCCTTAGCATTTTCAATTCAGCTTCTTTTGTTAAGCCGTAACCAGACTTAATTTCGATAGCACCTGTCCCCAATTTAATGACTTCTTCCAATCTGGTTTTACTTTGTGTATATAGATCAGATTCGGAAGTGTTTTGAAGTTTTTTTGCTGAGTTTAAAATCCCACCTCCTTTTTTTGCAATCTCTTCATAAGTCAATCCGTTGATACGATCTATGAATTCACCTTCTCTATTTCCTGCATAAACAATATGTGTATGGGAGTCACACCAACTCGGTAAAATCATTTGTCCTGATACATCAATAATTTTAGTATCGCTTGGCTTAGGGCAATGATCCATTTCGCCAAAAGATTCTATGAGCCCATCTTTTATCAATAGAAATGCTTGATCGATTTTGGGCAGTTGATGCATATCTTGCCCAGCAACCTTTTTTACATTTTCTCCTCTAGTTTGTAGAAGTGACTTGATATTTTTAAAGAGTATCTGCATTAAAATAAGTTATCGATTAAGTCTTCATCTACAATATTGGGTAATGTGACTTTTAAGCTAGGCGTTCTTTCCATTTCTCTTTTAATAGCGAAGATGGCCTCATCATTTCGCGCCCAACTTCTTCTGGCGATACCATTATTGACATCATAGAAAAGCATCTTTTGTAATCGTTCTTCGGCTTCTCGACTGCCATCTAGGAGCATACCAAATCCTCCGTTAATGACTTCTCCCCAACCGACTCCTCCACCATTGTGGATGGATACCCATGTTGCTCCTCTGAAACTGTCTCCTATAACATTATGAATGGCCATGTCAGCCGTAAACCTGCTCCCATCGTATATGTTGGATGTTTCTCTGTATGGAGAATCTGTTCCGCTTACATCATGGTGGTCACGTCCTAATACAACAGGTCCTATCTCTCCATTTGATATCGCGTCATTAAAAGCCTTAGCAATTTTTATTCTGCCTTCAGCATCAGCGTATAGTATTCTAGCTTGAGAACCTACAACCAATTTGTTCGCTTTTGCATTTTTGATCCAGGTAATATTGTCCTGCATTTGCAATTGAATCTCGGGAGGTGATTCGGCTTTTATTTCTTCTAGTACTTTTGCGGCTATCTCGTCCGTCTTGTCTAAATCTTCAGATTTTCCAGATGCGCAAACCCATCTAAACGGTCCAAAACCGTAATCAAAACACATAGGTCCTAAGATATCCTGGACGTAAGACGGGTATTTGAAGTCTATATTATTTTCAGCCATTATTTCAGCTCCAGCTCTCGAAGCCTCTAGTAAAAAAGCATTGCCATAATCGAAAAAGTAAGTGCCCTTTTCTGTGTGCTTATTAATTGCCGCAGCATGTCTCCTTAATGATTCCTGAACTTTTTCTTTAAAGAGCTTTGGATCATTTTTAATGAGTTGATTGGCTTCGTCAAAACTTAATCCTACTGGATAATAACCGCCTGTCCAAGGAATGTGCAATGAAGTTTGGTCCGATCCAAGGTGTATAAATATATTTTCCTCGAAAAATCTTTCCCAAATTTCTACGACGTTCCCAATAAATGCAATTGAAACAACTTCTTCATTTTTCTGCGCTGTAATTACTCTCTGCACCAAGTCATCAATATTGTCTATCAAAACATCCACCCATCCTTGTTCGTGCCTTTTCGTAGCTGCTTTGGGATTTACTTCTGCGCATATTGTGATACATCCAGCTATATTCCCAGCTTTGGGCTGTGCGCCACTCATACCTCCTAGGCCGGCTGTTAAAAATATTTTGCCCTTCGGCGATTCATCTTGATTAAGTACATTTCTAAATGCATTCATCACTGTAATGGTGGTGCCATGTACTATTCCTTGTGGGCCAATATACATGTAAGAACCTGCAGTCATTTGACCATACTGCGTAACACCCATAGCATTGAATTTTTCCCAGTCATCAGGTTTTGAATAATTGGGTATCATCATGCCGTTAGTTATGACAACGCGTGGAGCGTCTTTCGAAGAAGGAAACAAGCCCATAGGATGACCCGAATACATGTGTAATGTTTGTTCATCGGTCATCAGAGCTAAATACTGCATCGTTAAAAGGTATTGTGCCCAATTTTGAAATACAGCTCCATTGCCACCGTAAGTGATTAATTCTTCTGGATGCTGAGCTACTGCAGGATTTAGATTGTTTTGAATCATCAGCATGATCGCGGCGGCTTGCGGCGTGTTGGCTGGATATTCTGAAAGCGGTCGAGCATAAATGTCATAATCGGGCTTGAATCTATGCATATATATTCTGCCGTGCTCTTTTAATTCTTGAATAAATTCTTTTGATAAGATTTCATGCCAAGCCTTAGGAAAATATCTCAAAGCATTTTTGAGTGCCAGTTGTTTTTCTTGTTTGCTTAGAATATCTTTTCTAACAGGTGCTCTATTGATGCCTTCTTTTACCTCGTACTTTGGAGGTAATTCACTTGGAATTCCTTGTAATATCTTTTCCTTAAACGTCATGTCTACTAATTAATTAACAATAAAAACTCGATCGCGTACCATTTCGATTAGAGCATCAATATCGGTTTTTAATATTCTATCATCAGTGAGCGGTTTGACCTTTTTTCTAATGATTTTGTAATTTTTTTCTAGAATTTCTGAAAAAGTATTAGGTCTTCTGAAGTACATGGCTTGAGCAGCATACATTAATTCTATTGCAATGATTTTCTCAAGATTTTTAAGAACCAGCTTGAATTTTCGTCCAGAAATACTGCCCATAGAGACATGATCTTCTTGACCTAGAGAAGTAGGTATACTATCTGAGGAAGGAGGGAAGCACAAACATTTATTTTCAGTGACCAAACTAGCAGTGGTATACTGTGGAATCATATATCCTGAATTTAAGCCACCTTTATCAGTTAGTAATCTAGGTAAACCATATTTTCCTTCTAGTAAAAGATAGCATCTTCTGTCTGAAATATTGCCCATTTCTGCAGCTGCAAGCGTGGCATAATCTAAGGCCATAGCTAAAGGTTGTCCGTGAAAATTTCCACCTGAGATAGCTTCTTTGTCATTGATGACAATAGGATTATCTGTAACAGAATTCATTTCAATATTTGCAAGCTCTTCAAGATGATCGATGGCATTTCTAGAAGCACCATGTACCTGGGGCATACAACGGATAGAGTAGGGGTCCTGAACTCTTTCACACTCAAAGTGTGATTTTAAATTTTGAGATCCCTTCAAGAAGGTTCTAATTCTTTGTGCTACCAACTTGGTGCCCTTGAAGGGCCGTAGTTGATGCAATTTTGTTTTAAATGGTGAAGCACTTCCTTGAAAACCTTCTAAGCTCATAGTACCAGCTAAGTCTGCTAGATCAAGAATATATTTGGCTTTATGCAATCCATATATGGCATGAGCTAAAATAAATTGAGTACCATTTATAAGTGCCAATCCTTCCTTGGCTGCTAATTTTATTGGTTTTAAATTATGCTTTTTAAGTATCGTCTTTGCAGCAATTGGTTTATTCTTACCTACAAAGTGTCCTTCTCCTATTAAGGGTAAAAATAAATGTGACAAGGGTGCTAGATCTCCTGAAGCTCCAACGGATCCTTGTTCGGGAACATCTGGAATAAGATTATTGTCTACGAAGTAAAGAAGTCTTTCAATCACCTTTAGGCGTATGCCTGAATAACCTTGACTTAATGCATGTATCTTACAAACCATCATCAACTTAGATAGAATGGCTTCAATAGGTAAACCCACACCTACTGCATGTGAAATAAGCAGATTTTTCTGTAGAAGGCTGGTCTCTTCTGGTGATATCTTTGTGTCGCATAAAGGCCCAAACCCTGTATTGACACCATAGACAGCTTCTTTAGATTGAGCTAGTACATCTAAGTTAGAACGGCTCTTTTTTATTTGCTTAATGGCTTTAGAATCTAGATAGCCTTTTACACTTCCTTGAGCTAATTTAATAGCTGTTTCAACATTCAGTTGATCGATTCCATATTTAAATTTCATATCGCTAGGTCTGGGTGTAAAAATAACACCTTTTTTGGGGTGTGAGGGGGATTGTGGTTTCGAGGATTCAAGGTGTAGCGGTTTCAAAGGTAATGAAGAGATTTGGGGATATGGTGTGTTGTTTTGATGATTAATAGGACTACTTAAATAATCTTATATCTAATTCTAGCTTTTGTTTTTTCTTCTTCTTAAGTAATTTAAATTTTTCGTGTTTGGGATTGATGATTACATTGTATTCGTATGGATTTATTATAGATGGTACTTTCAATGCAAGTACCTTGTTTTTTTCAATCCACTTATCACCTGTTTCTTTAAATTGGTATTCGGAGTCTTTGGACCTTCTTATTTTATTAAACTGGGTATACGAGAAATTTTGAATGAGATCATCCTTTAGGTTTAATTCTAATAATTCTAGGTTTTGAGGAACTGTTAGTCCATCAAAATGGACGAGGATTTCTAAAATAGCCAACGATATATTTTCAGAAGTATAAAGAAGTGCAGATCCTTTTTTATTCCATCTTCCTCCAAATAATTTAGCCCCTGTTCCACTAATATCATCTATGTATTCAGATGAGGTAATTCTGAAGAGTCTCATGCTTTAACTGTAGACGCCATGTTCTATCCTACCTAATACATCTTCAATCATCTCGATGCCGATAGAAGTATCCATGATTTCAATTGGTTTGTTTTGATTGAGAACTTTATTAATAGTTCTAATCCATAAATTGAATTTGTCTTCACCAAATATTTTGAATCCTTTTTGAAATAATTCGAGTATTTGAATGAGGTGAGAAGATATTTCTTTATTAAGAATATGATCTTCCGAATATCTTACTAACTGTCTTTGTGAGATAGGCAAAATATGGCTCAATTCTTTGTCAGATAAAGACGTGTAATTCTTAATCTGTTTTATGTATTTAGTTTTAATCCCATTTCTTGCAATTTCGATTAGATCAGTACGCCTATATATGGCTTGAGACTCTAGAAGTGCTTGTATGGTCATTTGCCTTTTGACATAAATATAATGACATTTGACTTAAGAGTCAAGTGGTCAAGTGGTCAAGTGGTCAATTGGTCCAGGTTTCGGGGTTTCGCATGGAAGCTTTTTTCTTCTTGTATAGTTAACTAAATTTTCATGTTTAGGCTTATTTATCACCTTGAACTCATTTGTATTTATTTTCAAAGTCATTTCCCTTGTTCCCTTATACCTTTGAATCCTGACACCATGAAACCCTGACATGGTGGCACAGTGATACTGTGACACCGTGACCAGGGTTCAATCTTTAAGTCATTCTTTTACCTCGCCATTATCACTTTCAGCTTCAGCTTCTTCTGTAATCCCATTTTCAGATTTTCTAACTAGGGCATCAGGTAATGACATCCCGCTTTGTTGCAAGAAGTCACTTAATTGTGGCATCATACTGTAAAGACCTTGGACGAAATTGGTTACACCTTTTCCAGAACCATTGTCATAAACAACAACCTTGTCGATATCCAAATCTTTAATAGCGCTTGTTTGAATGGTAGCTAATTCAGTTAATTTATCAACCATCAAATAACCTATGGCACTTTGTGGATCTCCGTTGGCAGCTTCAACCAATTTGTTAAAACCTTCAGCTTGCTTCGTTAATAATTCTTCCTGACCTTTTGCTTGAGCCATGTATTTCGCAAGGATGGCGTCAGCTTCACCTTTCGCTATTTCTCTTTGCCTTTCAGCTTCAGCTTGTGCGGCGATGACAGCTTTTTGTTTTTCAATATCCGCATCGACGACTTCATCAGCTTGTTTCTTGGCTAACTCTTTTTGAGCTCTGGCTGTCTCCGCAGCTTGTTCTGCTACATAAGCCTCTTGTAAGGCCTTTGCGGCTGCAACTTTTCTAGCGGCAGTAGCTTTTCTATCAGCCTCAGCGACTTCGATGTCTCTTGCAGCATTAGAGTTGGCAATTTTTATGCTTGCAGTATTTTTACCTTCAGTGGCTATTGCTTGTGCTTCAGCCTCTCCGATTTCTGCTTTGGAGTTGGCATCTGCAACACTAATTCTTTGCAATTGTAAAGCTTCAGCTTCCCCGATTTCAGCTCTTGAGTTAGCATCTGCAACTTTAATTCTTTGCTGTTGGAAAGCTTCTGCTTCTCCGATTTCGGCCCTAGAATTTGCATCTGATACTTTGATTCTTTGTTCTTGCTGTGCTTCAGCTTGACCAATAGCACCCACCCTTTCTTCGTTGGCTACTTTTACCTTTGCATCGTTTATGGCTTTAGCGGCAGCTTCTTTACCTAATGCTTGGATGTACCCTGACTCGTCCTGAATATCCGTTACGTTAACGTTAATCAACTCAAGTCCGATTTTATGTAACTCATTTCCTACATTCATATATACAGACTCGACAAATTTATCTCTATCAGTGTTTAATTCTTCGATATCCATATTGGCGATGACCAAACGCATCTGACCCATAATGATATCGTGTGCTAATGAACGTATGTTTTGTCTTTCTAGTCCCAGTAATCTCTCTGCGGCTGCAAGCATCAAATGTGGTTTGTTGCTGACACCGACAGTAAATTGAGCGGGTACGGATACACGAATGTTTTGCTTTGATAAAGCGTCCTGTAAGTTGACATCAATACTGATGGGCGTCAAATCAAGATATCGGTAATCTTGAATAACTGGCCATACGAATGCGGCACCACCGGCGTAGCATTTGGCTGATTGATCTCCAGTAGTTTTACCATAGACGACTAAAATCTTATCGGAAGGACATCTTCTATATCTACTTATAAAGAAGATAATAAGCAAGAGTGCCACAAAGACAAGAAATCCTACAATGATTAATGTTTGGCTTATCATATCTAATAGTTTATATTATGAATGTTTAAGTTCTATGCGTTTTTTACTTTAACGTATTCTCCATCTACGTCTACAACCACTATTGATTGTCCTGTGCTTATTTCTGTTTTCTCAGCAGAAATAGCTTTTAATTCACGGACAACACCATTTACTTTTACATTAACAATCCCATTGCCATTTGTTGCCGGAATTTTTAAATAAACTTCTCCATTTTGGTATAAGGCATCTGTAATTTCCCAATTGACATTGGATTCTCCTTTCATTAAAAACCGTAAAAGATAATTTAATGCTAGGATAGCTAATATGCCGCAGAAGATACCAATACCTAACGCTACCCCCATGTGTTTTTCAGCAGCTAATAATACTTTGATTATCCAAGAGCTTACTGATACAAAAGTTAAAATAGCTTTTAGAACACCTAATCCACCACTATCCGTCTCAACATCAGTTGATCCAACATCTAGGTCTAAGTCTAAACCTCCAATTATTGAGAGCAGCAGTAGAAGGATTAAAATACCGCCTGCGATTATTGATGTCCAAGTGAGTATCTCGATCATGATGGTATTGATTTGTATGGTTTAATATACTACAATCTTTGTAGTATATATAGAACACCACAATGTAGATAGGGAGTTTCGGAGATTTTGTTGTTGGTCTTTGAAATTTAGGATTTTATCGAAAAGCCGCTTTATGTATATGAGTTATGTACTGTTCTTATAGATGTAACGCTTTCCTCAGTTTTTAGGCTTAGTAAGTTAGATGAAGCTATTAAGTATCTCTTTTAATTCGCTTGGTTGTATCAATTAAAGATCCGTCAATAAAATCTTCTTTTTTTACATCTGGGCTTCTTGGCGGCTTTGGTCCACCAAGTGGTCCAGTTGGTACATTAGGTCCGCCAGATGGACCAGGAGTCAAAGGTCCAGAGCCGTTTCCATCAGAACTGGTTGGTTGTGGTTTATTTCTATCTGAGTCGTCGCCCCTAGGGTTAGTGTTTTCTAAACCTCTAATTTTGCTAATCTGTGGTTTGTTGCTTATAAATTTTTTGAAAGTAGAAGCTAGATTAGGATTGATTTTTTTTATCCCCCCTGATGACATGGATTTGTTTATAATTTGGATGGAAGACTCTAATTGACTTAAAAGATAGTCTTTTCTTTTAGAATAAAAGGAATACATGCCCAAGGTTATATAATCTGTTTCAGAATAATATTTAGACTTTTCTTCACTAGTCATATACGCTGTAATCATTGCATATTCTTTCTTTAATATTTCTTTATTCTTTTTAATTAAGGGAATAAAAATTGGAATATTTTTTTGTATCGTATTATCTATTCCATCAACTGTTTCTTCTAAAATATCTATTACACTTCTTGATTGAAGTTGACTTATTCTATTACAATCTAAAGATCCTTCGTAATCATAAATTGCATCTAATTCACTTATGAGGTAATAATAGTTCATAGTAGCATTGAGGGAAGAACCTTGTAGTTCAAATAAATCTTCATGAAGGTTATCTGTGCCTTCTTCATCACTATTATCCTCATGCGGTGGATCTCTAAAATAATTGGCATCTAATTGGGCTATTCCATTTTGTAAATTGTTTCGCTCTCTTAATAATTGATTAATGCTTGTATCTAGGGGTAAATTATATTTAGCGTTTAATGAATCTAATTTCACACCATAAATTTTATTGACTTTAAGGGCTCTAAAGAGTGGTAATTTAATAGCACCAATTGACGACCAATTATTAAAAATATAACCAATTGTATCATGATTATCTTCCTCTCTGAATTCAAGCGCATGAAGCACTTCATGCAATATTAAATTTGGTTTGAAAATTTCTAATTTAGCTTGAACCGTATTGTTCCCTGCGCCATAACCTGCTCGATGGCTATTCGAAAAAACAGAGTAAACAAAAAAGTTTATAAAATGTGGGTACTCTGGTGATCCAATCGTGTTAATTAAACAAAACTCTGGTAGTGGCGAAATTATAGATCCATTTGATGAATCAAATTTTGCGAATTCATTTGTAAGAGTATATTCTGTATTTAAAAATAAAATTCGGGATAGTGCATTTACACCAATTTCTGCTTTTTGAATAAAGCTATCGTAGTCTTCAAATAAGTTTAGATAACAAGAATCCGAGTAAATTCTTAATTCTATATTTTGTTTGTTTTTTTTATTCTCAATACAATTATTGAATGTTGAACTACCATTACTAAAATGCAGGACGGCCCTGTTGAAGACTTCGTTAATTTCATACGATTTACTAATACCACAGTATTGTATTGTCCCATTCTTTTTAAATAGAAATGGATTTAAGTTATTTGATTCAAGCTGTACATCAGGGCGAACTTCTAGAATTTTACAGATAGAACTGGAGTCTTCATAACAACCATCTATAATTATTGAGGGGTGCGAAAACTCATTTGATGGAATAGTAATCGTGCATTTGCATTTTCTACCTAAGAATAAATAGGCACTAAATAAAATAAAAGCAACGCCGACAAATAAGGGAAGGGCCTTCTTCATGAGTTGCTAAATTAATCGTGAGGAGGATGAGATGCAGAAACCTGGTCAACGAAATTCAAAGTAACACCATTAATTGATAAAGTAGAGTCTTCGTTATAGTCTAGATAATAATTATTATTTTCTCCTTCTTGAGTTTGACCACCTGTGTCTGCTAAGTGAGTTGGAATAAAAAAATTGCTAAATACTGCATTGCCACCTACCATTAAGTCAGAAGCTCTGTAATAAGTTTTTCCATTACTGGTAAAGGTCTGTGCAAAATTGATGGTTTTTGCATGTCCAAATTTGTGAGCGCCAAAAGGAATCATGGTGTGTTTATACATCCAATTCATGCCTTTTTGTGCAATTTGATATTCTGCCTTATTAAATGAATTTGTTGTATTCTGTTTTTTTGCATTTATATTTTTTGCCATTAATACATAACCGTTATCTACTACGGTAAATTCAACTTCAATTTTAATTCCAGGCAAGCCATTTACTTTTGCACTTTGATTTACATCTTTTATATTATAGAAAACTGTTGGTTCATAATGAGGTACATCCCCATTGACGTCAGGAGTGTCATTCTGAAAGTCAATTTTTATAACTCCAGTTTGGTGTTGGTCATCTGCAGATACCCAAATTTGTCCAGTAACTAATTTGTTATCAAAAAGGGTTGTTTCTTTTTTTTTGTCACACTCGCACTCGCATGATGCAAATAAAATTAAAAAGGATAGTGGAAATAGATATGTGTTTTTTCTGAGATTAAATTTGATTAATTTAGACATATAGCTGGTTTAAAATGAGGTATTCGATTTGTTTAATTCTTTTGTACATAAGTATAGTGTCATGCAATAAAGAACCGTTACCTCAAAATACAGAAAATAGTGAAAATATTTCCTCTCCATTTGGACAAATACTTATAAAGTATGCATCAAAGAAAGATTCGTTTCTTGCTAGCTACATAAGACAAAATGATATTGATAATCCTAATAATTTAGATTCGTTCAAAGTTTATTTATACCTCAATGCATTAAAAAATATGCAATCGGGTTTAATTGATAGTGGGAGTTTCAGTCTTCGATTTTTTTCCAAAGAATTATCTAAAACGAACAGGCTTGATTCAATGATTTACATTGATTTACTCAATCAAACCAAATTCAGTCAAAACCAGTTGAATCTGCTAGTGGAGAATGAGCATGCTTTTACTGAAAGGAATAATAGTTTTATTGATACCTATTTTCAAATTAGAAACTATCACTTTATTTCTACTAAATGTAGATATAAAGGTAAAAGTGAATTAGCAATATCTTTTTTAATTAAAGCACTAAATATTTTAAAAAAGCAACAACTTGAAACCCATTTGAAAGATGAGTATGTTCAATTAAATGTTGATTTAGCTGTCAACTATTTAGATAGGTATGATTGGGAAAAAGCTCAAGAGCATTTAGTGTTAGCAATTAATTGGACGACAAAATATAATAGCTCTAATTGTATCAAAACAAATGCTTTAAGCATTTTGTCTTTAACCAATTACATGCAAGATAACTTTGAAGAAGCTGAAAATAACTTAAGGGAAGCTATATCGATAAAATCAAATAATTTATGTGAATCATTTGGGCAGCAGTTTTATGGCGAATATTTTTTCGCAAAAGGTGATTTAGAAAAATCTAAAAAGGCCTTCAAAAAATCAATTAGTTTATTTGATATTGAGCACTCACAGATAAGAAGATCATTGGATTTTTTATCTAATTGTTATTTGATAGAATCTAATATTGATTCTTCAAAATACTTTTGGAATTTAGCAGTTAATGATGATTACCTTAATCGTAAGTCTACTACTAACTCGGAAAAGTATAAGTTCCTAAATACAAAATCTGATATTTGTTTTTTGGAGTGTCAAAAAAGTAAATCGCTTAAAAAATGTTATGCAGCAATAGATTATATAACCCAAATAGAGTCTATTTATGATAACGAAATGTCAATAGAAGAGTATTTTCATTATTCAGATGTAATAGCTTCATTGACTGAGCGGAAATTAAAAGTATTTCTATGGATGCAGGATAATTTTGAAATTAGTGACTCCATATATTATTTAATACAAGTTCAATTTACACGTTCAAAATATAGATCATTAAAGAGTACTCTTAATCGTGTAGCAAGCAAAGTGAGTTTGGTAAATGATGAAGGATTCGAAATTGCTACTTTACTTTCAAAAAGTGAAAATCTTTGTAAGCCTGAAAAGCTTACTGATCAAGATATTGATTATTTAATTTCTTATTTCCTGTCTAAGGAAGATTCTAAAGTTACCTTAGATAGGTTAGGTAAAGATGTTTATGATCAAAGAAAAGAATCAACTTTGTCAGATCTTTTATCTCGTGGATATCATGTTCTTGATTTATTTCAAGGTGAGGATGCTCTATATGTGCTCTCGTTAACTTTGAAGAGAAAAAAGTTAATGAGGATTCCAATTGACGACTTAGATGAGGTAGTAGCTAACTTAAATCAACTTATCGGCTCTAAAAGAGATCAGAATTTAAAGCATACTTTACATAGACTTTATAATTTTTTTCTGAATGGAAGTATTGAAGCCGAATCCAAAGATCTCATTATTCTTCCCGACGGTATCACCCAAAATATTCCTTTTGATGCCCTCATTCAAGATACCGCATCCACTTTAGCAGAATCAAAATTTCTTATAGAAGATTACAATATTTCGATCACACCAGATTTAGACTTTTTAAATTATAAAAATACCAGTAACACTGTTATTGATAATGTTTCCTTCTGTGTTTATTCAGATGATAAGACACAAAATCTGACCGATACTCTATTTTCTGAATTGCGTTATTCTTATCAAGAAGCCAAAAACATCATTGAAAATTCTGATTTTAATAATGTCGAATTGATCTCAGGTAAGAAACTAAAAGCGAAAGCGTTTAAAGCTCAATTCTCTAAGGACCTATTGCATTTTGCGGGACATAGCGTATCTGGTAAGAAATCTTATTTGGACAACTATCTTGTAGTCCGAGATAGCAAAAATAAACCTCAGAAAATTTATGCGCATGAGCTAAAATATATACCAAGTAATTTAAAGCATGTCGTTTTAAGTTCATGCGAATCTGGGGTAGGCGAGTATGTAATTGGCGAAGGTGTATTTTCTTTGTCTCGGTCTTTTCTCGAGAATGGTACACCATCAGTATGTAAGTCTTTATGGAAAGTAAACGATCAGTATACCGCCGAATTTATGGAAGAGTATTATAAGCAATTGCAATTGCACCCCGTCTCCGAAGCGATGCGCCAAACCAAACTAAATATGATCAAAAACAGTCGTCCATCCTTGCGGCATCCTAAATATTGGGCGGCGTTTGTGGTTGAAGGTGATCCGTTTATGAAGTTGGAGTTTTAATAAGCTGAAGCTGAAGCTGAAGTTGAAGCGGAATATTTTTATTCAAGCTAGAATCTGCGACCCAGTTCCGATTTATAATATCAAACAACTTCGCCAAACAAAGATCTATTAATAAAAATTAGACATTTGAAATATTAAATCGAGTTTAATTCTAAACCACTAGTTTCTAGTTTCCAATTTCCAATTTCCAGTTTCCAATCCACCAATTTCCAATCTCCAATTCCCCCAATCACATATTCCTCCTATACTTACCCCCAACTTCGAATAAAGCATTTGTAATCTGTCCCAAGGAGCAAGTCTTGGTCACTTCCATTAAAGCTTCAAAAAGATTCTCGTTATTAACGGCTTTCATTTGAAGGTCTTTTAATTGTTGTTCAGATTTTTCTTCATACATGTCATGCAAGGACTTGACCGTATTGATTTGCGCTTCTTTTTCTTCTTTAGTTGCTCTGATGACTTCTGTAGGGATAATGGTAGGCGAACCCTTACTGCTTAAGAAGGTGTTGACACCTATTATTGGATATTCTCCTGAATGTTTAAGGTGTTCGTAGTACATGCTTTCTTCTTGGATTTTACTACGTTGATACATGGTTTCCATAGCACCTAAAACACCACCACGCTCTGTGATTCTATCAAATTCTAGTAACACAGCTTCTTCAACAAGGTCTGTTAATTCTTCTATGATGAATGATCCTTGAAGTGGATTTTCATTTTTTGCTAATCCCAATTCCTTATTGATGATTAATTGGATAGCCATCGCTCTTCTTACTGAATCTTCAGTAGGCGTGGTTATGGCTTCATCATAAGCATTGGTGTGTAATGAATTGCAATTGTCGTAGATCGCATAAAGCGCTTGTAAGGTGGTCCGAATATCGTTAAAGTCAATTTCTTGCGCGTGTAAAGAACGTCCAGATGTTTGAATGTGGTACTTCAACATTTGGGCACGGGCATTGGCGCCATACTTTAGCTTTAGTGCTTTAGACCAGATTCTTCGAGCTACTCTTCCGATGACCGCATATTCAGGATCGATACCATTTGAAAAGAAGAACGAGAGATTTGGTCCAAATTTATTGATGTCCATACCTCGCGACAAATAGTACTCGATATATGTGAAGCCATTAGCCAGAGTGAAAGCCAATTGAGAAATCGGATTGGCTCCGGCTTCAGCAATGTGGTAACCTGATATCGAAACAGAATAGAAGTTTCGGACATTTTGATCAATGAAATATTGCTGGACATCGCCCATCAATCTCAATGCAAATTCTGTAGAAAAAATGCAGGTATTTTGAGCTTGATCCTCTTTTAATATATCTGCCTGTACAGTACCTCTAACTTTATTTAAGGTATTTGCTTTAATAGAATCATATACTTCCTTGTCGAGTACTTGGTCTCCACTAACACCTAAAAGCATTAAACCTAAACCGTCATTTCCTTCTGGTAGTTCTCCATGATAGCATGGTCTTGTGGTGTTTTTATAAATCTCTGCTATTTTCGATTCAACTTGGGACTCAATACCTTTCTCTTTGATATACTTCTCACATTGTTGATCTATGGCTGCATTCAAAAAGTAACCTAACAGCATTGGCGCAGGACCATTGATGGTCATACTTACTGACGTCTTTGGATTAGCTAAATCGAAACCAGAGTATAATTTCTTTGCATCATCTAGACAGCACACTGATACACCAGAATTACCAATTTTACCATAGATGTCTGGTCTGTAGCCTGGGTCATGTCCGTAAAGCGTGACTGAATCAAAGGCGGTAGATAGTCTTTTAGCAGGGAGTCCTAAACTTACATAATGAAAGCGTTTGTTTGTTCTTTCTGGACCGCCTTCTCCAGCAAACATCCGAGTAGGGTCTTCTCCTTGTCGTTTAAATGGATAGAGACCTGCTGTGTATGGAAATTCGCCTGGTACGTTTTCTTGTAGAGACCAATTGAGAATATCTCCCCAACCTTTATACTTTGGTAGCGCAACTTTAGGAATGTCAGACTGGGATAAAGATTTAGTATGTGTTTCAATCTCAAGTACCTTATCACGTACCTGAAATTTAAATATAGGATCTCTATATTTTTTTACTTTTTCGTCCCACTGAGTAATGATTTCCCAATTGTAAGGATCGAGATCCATTTTTACTTTATCAAACTGCTTCAGTAGTTGTTTAACCAATTCATTGTCATGTGCTTCGACTTCAATTCCGGCAGTGGTTAAACTAGGAGTCTTTGAGTTGATCGATTCAATAGTTTTGTAAATGCCATAGAGGGTATGGGCAACCTCTACTTGCTGCAGCGTACGCTTATCATATCCTCGATTATTTTCTGAAATCTCAGAAAGGTAACGGGTTCTAGCTGGCGGGATAATGAAAATCTTTTCTGATAATTCGCCACTAGCTTTAAAATCAGATTGAAATGAAGATTGCGTTTTTTCATCTATTGTTTCAATGACTTTTTTGAATAGTGTATTCATGCCAGGATCATTGAATTGCGATGCTATGGTTCCGTATACAGGTAGTGCTTCAACGTCTACATCCCAAAGGTTATGATTTCTTTGGTATTGTTTCTTTACATCTCTTAGTGCATCTAATGCACCTCTCTTGTCAAATTTATTTATTACGACAATGTCGGCGAAATCCAGCATATCAATTTTTTCCAATTGAGTAGCCGCACCAAATTCTGGAGTCATAACATACATGGACATGTCAGAATGTTCAAGTATTTCAGTGTCTGATTGTCCTATGCCTGAAGTTTCTAAAATTATTAAATCAAAGTTGGCCGCTTTCAAAATTTCAAGAGCTTCTTTGACATACTTTGATAATGCTAAATTACTTTGGCGTGTCGCTAGTGAACGCATATAAACTCGAGGATTGTTGATAGCATTCATTCGGATTCTATCTCCAAGTAGTGCGCCTCCTGTTTTTCTTTTTGATGGATCAACTGAAATTATTCCAATTGTTTTATCTTGAAATTCATATAAAAATCTTCGTACCAATTCGTCGACCAATGAAGATTTACCAGCACCGCCTGTTCCTGTGATACCTAATACAGGTACGGTATGTGATTTATTTTTTTCATGGATTTGATCTAAAGAGTCTTTAGCATTTTCTGGAAAGTTTTCAGCTGCAGAAATTAGTCTTGCAATAGCTGAAGGGTTTTCTGGATTTAGTTTTTTCAATTGACCGTTAAGACTTTCTCCCAAAGGAAAATCTGATTGCATTAAAAGATCATTGATCATGCCTTGCAATCCCATCTCTCTACCATCGTCTGGAGAATAGATTCTACAAATACCATAATCCATAAGGTCCTTGATCTCTTCAGGAAGTATGACACCTCCACCGCCACCAAATATTTTGATGTGCGATGCGCCTTTTTCTTTAAGGAGATCATACATGTATTTGAAGTATTCATTGTGTCCTCCTTGGTAAGAGGTCATAGCTATGGCTTGTACATCTTCCTGTATGGCTGTATTAACCACTTCTTCTACACTGCGATCATGACCAAGGTGAATAACTTCCGCCCCAGTGGATTGCATAATACGTCTCATAATATTAATGGCAGCGTCATGGCCATCGAAGAGAGATGCCGCAGTAACTATGCGGATTTTGTTCTTTGGTTGGTACTTTTCAACTTGGATCATATTGAAAAAAATCTTGTCCCAAATATCGTTAAAAATGGGGGATTGGGATGTTAAGTTGAAGGTGAAGTTGAAGTAGAAGTGGAAGATTGGGATGTTATATTGTGGATTTTGATTGAGTATTGATCTTTTGGGCTATGTGTATTTTTTACAATTACTTAAAATGCAAGAGGAATCGTGATAACTAGAAAGTGTATTCATGTTTTTTAAATAGAAAAAATATACACAAACTGAGAAATATTAGAATCCAAAGAACCAATTTTGCAGCCTTTAGTTTATTGGTTAGAAATTATACTCTTTGTTAAATTTCTATTTACAAAATTTATCTTTGCACAAATAATAACAACTACTATGGAATTCGGATTGACGGAGGAACAATTAATGATTCAGAAAGCGGCTAGGGATTTTGCTCAAAATGATTTAAAACCTGGTGTGATAGATAGAGATTCTCACAAAAAGCATCCTACTGAGCAACTTAAAATGATGGGTGAATTAGGTTTTATGGGTATGTTAGTAAGTGCAGATTATGGTGGAACTGAAATGGGGACGTTGGCTTACACCTTAGCTATGGAAGAAATTTCAAAAGTTGATAATTCTTGTTCGGTTTGCATGTCAGTTCAAAATTCATTGGTTTGTGCTGGGATTCAAGCGTACGCTTCAGAAGCACTAAAGCAGAAATATTTACCCAAACTGGCAAGTGGAGAAATGATAGGGGCATTTTGTCTCTCAGAGCCTGAAGCAGGGAGTGATGCGACAAGCCAGCGAACAACAGCTGAGGATAAAGGTGATCACTATATCATAAACGGAACGAAAAATTGGATTACCAATGGGAAGCATGCTGGGGTTTATATTGTTATCGCTCAGACAAATCCAGAATTGAAGCATAGAGGTATCAATGCTATTTTAGTGGATGCCGATGCAGAAGGCGTTACAACTGGAGAATTAGAAGATAAATTAGGTATTCGTTCTTCTGATACTTGTTCGGTTATGTTTCAGGATGTCAAGGTCCCGAAAACGAATAGAATAGGCGATGAAGGTTTTGGATTTAAGTTTGCGATGAAAGTCCTTTCCGGAGGTAGGATTGGTATTGCTTCTCAAGCTTTAGGTATAGCAGGTGGTGCCTATGAGTTAGCTGATAAATATGCTAAAGAAAGAAAAGCATTTGGTAAGCCAATTGGCGAACATCAAGCGATTGGTTTTAAGTTAGCTGAAATGGCTACTCAAATAGAAGCAGCAAAGTTGTTGGTTTACCGTGCAGCATGGTTAAAAGACAATGGTATGCCTTACGACCAAGCAGCAGCGATGGCTAAATTATATGCTTCAGATATCGCACAGACGATTACCAATGAAGCTATCCAAGTGCATGGAGGCTATGGATACGTAAAAGAATATCACGTCGAACGATTGATGCGCGATGCAAAGATTACCCAGATTTATGAAGGTACCTCGGAGATTCAAAAGTTGGTTATCAGTAGGAATATAAGAAAGGGTAATTTGTATTTGCCTGTGGGGGAGGTGTGATGGGCTCGGCTGACTCGGTTGGCTCGGCTATCTCGGCTGACTCGGTTGTCTCGGCTGACTCGGTTGTCTCGGCTGGCTCGGTTGTCTCGGCTGGCTCGGAAAATTTAGTTGATAAGACACTTTCCATATCTTGAATGATTTGGACCTAGAAACCTAGAAACCTAGAATTTCTACGTTAAACCAAATAAATATGAGGATATTTTATTA